>WRAO01000033.1 GCA_009780175.1 Oscillospiraceae bacterium | reverse complement strand
CCCACAGGCGGCCTTCCCCTATTTCCGATACTCAAACTCCAAACGGTCCATACAAACCGTATCGCCCTCGGCAATACCCATCTCTTCCAGCCGCGCATATACCCCGGCCTGTTCCAAGTTGCGCTCGAAGTACATACGGGATTCATAGTCGTCTAAATTCACCCGGCCCAGGAGTTGATCAAGCCACGCACCCTCGACGACCCAAGTGTCGCCGTCCACCACGCGGATGGTCAACTCCTCCGGCGTGGCGGGTTTTGCCTCCGGGGGTACGAACTCCGGCTCGTAGACGCTGATGGGCGGCAGGCCTTGGAGCTTTTCGGCAACCAAGCTGATTAAATCTCCTATGCCCTGATGCGTTGCCGCCGAGAGGGCCAAGAACGGAAGACCGCGCGCCGCCATTTCCGCACGAAAAGTCTCTAACAGCGTATCATCCTGCACGATATCCAGCTTATTCGCCACCACAATCTGCGGACGGGATGCCAGTTCCGGACTGTAGGCGGCGAGTTCCGCGTTGATGGCCTCGAAGTCCGCAAGCGGCTCCCGCCCCTCGCTGCCGGACACGTCCACCACATGGACGATGAGACGGCAGCGGTCCACGTGCCGCAAAAAGTCATGCCCGAGACCCGCACCGTCCGCCGCACCCTCAATGAGACCGGGAATATCCGCCAACACAAAGGACACATCATCCCGCGCAAACACTACGCCGAGGTTGGGGAACAGAGTGGTGAAATGATAGTTGGCAATCTTCGGCCGCGCACGGCTCATGACGGACAGCATGGTAGACTTACCCACATTGGGAAATCCGACCAAACCCACATCGGCCAGAAGTTTCAACTCCAAGATGATGCTGCGCTCCTCACCGGGTATGCCGCTCTTGGCAAAACGCGGTGTCTGCCGTGTGGGCGTGGCAAAGTGCTGGTTCCCCCAACCGCCGCGGCCGCCTTTGGCGACGATGAACGGCTCACCCGAGCTCATGTCCCGCATAATCGCTTTCGTCACTTCATCGCGCACGATGGTGCCGCGTGGGACACGGATGATTAAATCCTCGCCGTCCTTGCCGCTACAACGCTTGCCGCCGCCGTCCATCCCGACCCCTGCTGCATATTTGCGCTTATAGCGGAAGTCCATCAGCGTAGACATATGGTCATCCACCTGCAAAATCACATCGCCCCCGCGCCCGCCGTCACCGCCCACAGGCCCGCCCGCAGGCACATACTTCTCCCGATGAAACGCAACCGCCCCGTTACCGCCGTTACCCGCTTTTATTTTAATTGTCGCTTTGTCCACAAACATAATATTACCTCAATTTTAGAGACCATCTTCGTAGGGCGCGATGTCCTCACCGCGCCCTACAGTTAAACAATGGGGCCGACGCACTGCGCCAGCCCCAAAATTGCTAATTGTTAATTGCTCATTAGAACTATTGCGCTATCTCTTCCTGAATCGAGACCCGCTTTCTGTCCTTGCCCCAACGCTCAAAGCGGACACGGCCGTCCTTGAGTGCGAACAGGGTATCGTCCTTACCGCGGCCTACGTTCGTGCCGGGGTGGATTTTCGTACCGCGCTGGCGCACCAAAATGTTGCCGGCGAGGACAAACTGTCCGTCCGCCCGCTTCGGGCCAAGTCGTTTGGACTCGGAGTCCCGACCGTTTTTGGTACTACCTACACCTTTTTTATGTGCCATTTCCGAATCCCTCCTTAAACGGTGATCTTGCTGATTTTGACTTGCGTATAGGGCTGGCGATGACCCTGTTTTCTGCGATAGTTCTTTTTCGGCTTCATCTTGTAGACGATAACCTTTTTCGCCTTACCGTTCTTCAGAACCTCAGCCGTGACGACTGCGCCGTCTACCGTGGGTGTTCCGAAGTTCGTGGTCTCGCCGCTCATGATGGCGAGCACACGGTCAAACTTGACTTCTTGCCCGGCTTGGGCATCCAGTTTTTCGATGAAGAGCGTGTCGCCCTCGCAAACCCGATACTGCTTGCCGCCGGTCTCAATTACTGCGTGCATATTACACCTGCTTAAATAATCTCGCTCTCCCGGGCGGGGTGTCCCCGCTTACAGCCCGTTCAAAGCGGCCTTGATAGTATAGCATGGCGGAACGGTGTTGTCAACACCGATGATGTATACAGCGATTGCGTTGACGGGGGATGCGTTAGGAGGACAATGCTAAAAAGTCCCGCATCCCCTGCCCTGTGGGTTCCGAGTCCAAACTTCTATGCGTCGCTCTTAGGCGCGCGTTCGGGTTCGGAATATCCGCCAACATTTTCCGGGCATGCGCCATGTATAATAACATGATAGGAGTGCACATGCGAGGAAGGAAACAAACGTCTTTATTCCCTAGACGGTGATTACCGCCGTCCGCTGTATGTTGTTTCTGAACATATAATTGGTTTTGAGACAAGCATCCGGCTTCCGACAACACACAGCGCACGGCGGACTTACCATGCGCTTGGATTTCAAGGAAAACACCCTCCAAACCCAATCATAAAAACTTCGTCACATTTTGAGTATCAGCAATGTTTTCACGTTTTCTAAAAGTTGCAAGCAGTTCTTTACGATGCCAGATCCGCAATAGACTTACCTGACATTTCCGCAATCATCTTATCCTGCCAAGTTTGCAGAAATTCATGTACCTTGCCGTCATGCACCGCATCATCGGCGTCTTCTTGGCCTATTCTCAGGCTGCGGCTGATGCACAATTCTTCTTCGATGCACAAGAATACATCGTAGAAACTAATCTCTGTCGCCGGTCTCCCCAACGCAAAGCCACCGTTTTGACCGCGGACGGAAACGAGCAAACCTTTTCGCCGCAATTGAACGGCAATCGTCAAGAAAATGGAATATGAAATGCCCACTTCTTTCGCAATATGTACGCCTGCTTGCAACCCGTTTTGGTGCATATATAAGTATCGCAGAATCGCTACAGCGTACTCTGTGAAAGCTTGTATCCGCATACGCTCCCCTCCTTTCAGAAAATCATCCCCGCTGTCTCCAAGACATTACGGCAAGAAAAGGAGGAGGAATTTAGTGCCCCAAGCATCGTATCTGGCATCTTGGATGCTTTCTGCGTTGGAGTTGGTCTGATAGAGGAACGTCCAGTTGAGCGGATTCCAGATTT
>WRAO01000032.1 GCA_009780175.1 Oscillospiraceae bacterium | reverse complement strand
CGAGCCCGATGACAGCCAATTTTTCTTCTCTGTTTTGCAATTTTTCGTATAAGCGCATCATACTCTTCCTTTCTTGTTTCGTATGTTTTCTGCATCATGCAAACCCATTTCAATATATTTATATAATACTATATTTCCACTTTTATGTCAAGTTTTAATTTTTTAGTTTTTCGTAAAAAACTCTTCTATTCGACACGGACAAATTGTGCAAAAAAGAGCCCGCTGGTTATTCCAGCGGGTTCTCTTTTTTCTGCTCTTTCCCCTTGCCTTTTCGCCGTTTGACGCACTCGGTCAAGAGATATTCGATCTGCCCATTCAGCGACCGAAAGTCATCCTTCGCCCAGGTCGAGAGCTCCGCAAACAGCGTACCGGAGATGCGGAGCGGCACCTGCTTCTTCTTATCTTCCGGGTTCGGCATAAGCGTTTAATACAGCGACCCGCTGTTGACAACCGGCTGCGTATCCCGGCTGCTGCAGAGCACCACAAGGAGGTTGCTCGCCATCGTCGCCTTGCGCTCCTCATCGAGATGGACAACCTGATTCTCCGAAAGCTTCGTGAGCGCACTCTCCACCATACCGACAGCCGCTTCCACGATCAAATGTTTCGCGTCTACAATCGCGCTGGCCTGTTGGCGTTGGAGCATCGCCGCGGCGATCTCCGGCGCGTAAGCCAAGCTCGTGATCTTCGCCTCAATGATCTCCAGACCCGCGTCTTCTACCTTCGCCTGGATCTCCTGTTGCAGGCTCTCCGCAATCTCTATGCTGCTGCCCCGCAGAGACTTTTCGCCGAGGTTCGAATCGTCCGCGACGTCATACGGATACAGCCGCACAATGTTCCGCAGCGCCGAATCGCACTGGATGGAGAGGAACTCCGCGTAATTGTCCACATTGAACACCGCCCGCGCGGTATTTACCACGCGCCAGATCACCACGATCCCGATCTCAATGGGATTGCCCAGCTTGTCGTTGATCTTCTGCCGCTCGTTGTTGAGGGTGAGCGTCTTGAGCGAAATGCGCTTGTTCGGGAACATCTCCCCCGCCGACACTTTCGTCCCCGCGACCACGATCTCAGCGCCCGAGACCTCCTCCTTGCTCCCCGCCGGATTGATCGGCGAGGTGAAGGGCTTTACAAAATAGAACCCCGGCCCCCGCAGGGTACCGTAATACTTCCCGAACAGAGTAAGTACAAATGCCTCGTTCGGCCGCAAAACCTTGAGCCCGAAAAACAAAATCCAGCCGACGCAAATCCAAATCGAAGTCACCACAATCAACGGCACATTCATCCAGATGATGCCCAACACCAGCCCCGCAATCGCTCCGAGATAGAGCAGCACCGAAAGGATCAGCATCGGCATCCCCGCCATCCCCTTCGCCTCAATCTCTTCCACGACGATCACTTTTTCTTTTTGATTCACTTCATTTTCTCCCCTCATTTTGATTTCTTTTTGATATCACAATCATACGACACGATTCACCCTTTGTCAACAAAAATTTCAATAAAAAAGCGAGGCCCACTGTCTGGGCCTCGCTTTTTCGTTTTGTCTGTAGGGGCGGCGTTTTGCCGCCCGCAGATTGCACAGAACTGGCGAGCGGCAAAACACCGCCCCTACCCCATCACCGAATACGCGTTCCCCGCCAGCCTATCATACGTGATCAGCCGCAGCATACGCATCAGGCTCCGTATCTCATCCGTCTCCGGCATGAGGAGCCGCGTGTTGTGAAACGGCACCCGCGTGCGGTAGTCGAGGAGCAGGTTCATATAGGGTGTGCGCTGAAATCCTGTCAACTCGGCCAAGGTCGCGAGCAGATAATACGTTGATATCTGGTTCTCCATGCGGCTCTCGAACACACCGGGCGCAAGATCGCGGTTCGAATAAATCAAAAACGGCGTGGAGAGCAGACGGAGCTGCGACTCATGCGTAAAAAACGTGTGCGGCCCATACTCAATCAGGCCGAGGTGCGCAAACGGTCCCAGGGCCGGCAAATGGTCGCCGAAGAACAAAAGCGCCGTGGGCCGTTCGCGGCTGTCCACATAGTCCGCCAGCATCCCAAGCATGGTGTCCGCGTCGCGGAGACCCTGGGTAAACGTCGTCACAGTATCCAACAGCTCTTGCCGCAGCACATCTGAC
The DNA here is from genome assembly GCA_009780175.1 of Oscillospiraceae bacterium. GTDB lineage: Bacteria > Bacillota > Clostridia > Oscillospirales > Oscillospiraceae > WRAB01. Next base: position 1,738 of record WRAO01000032.1, on the reverse strand, counting down.
GTAACCTCTATCACGATCTCATCCGCATACATCGGCGGAAAGGGCTGATGGTTTTGCATCGTGATAACAAACATGAACGTCGGCCCGTCCGCCCCGTCGAGGAAATACGTGATCGGCTCCATCAGCGAGATATCCGAGACAAACCGGTGCCGATACTCCAGATCAAACCGCTCCATCAGGGCCTCATAGCCAAAAAAGTCGTCAAAACCCAAAAGCGGATAAGCCGTGTGGCGGGAATAAAACCGCTCCGTGAACGGATGCAGGGCCACCGTCCAATACCCCGCGTCTCGGTAGTTGGATACATAAGTCTCCATAGGCCCCCTGAGGATCGCATAAGGCACCACCCCGCCGGGCAGATGGTCCATCGTGAGCCCGGTGAGTATCTCAAACTCAGGTTTGATCGTCCCCCCGCCCATGGCCGAGACATACAGCAGCCCGCTGACCGCCCCCGGACTCTCCCGAAGCCGATCAAAATTCGGCAGTGTATTCTCAGAGAACTCGACAGTGGGAATCAGCCGCACGTCGAAAAAGCTCTCACTCATCACGACGATCACGTCGAAATACTCCTCCGTCGTCGGCGTCGCCTCAAAGCCTCGGAGCAGCGCCTCTATCGTCTCCCTGGAGTAATCCTCCGGGCGCTCGATGTTCATGCTGAGCAAATTGATCGTAAACGCGCCCACAAAGCCATTGGCGGTGTAGTTCGAACTCTGCAAAGCCGCGTCAAAAAAGCTCATCTCAAACCGATTGAGCACCGCCTCCGACCGCGCCGAAGTCCAGAACAAGGCCCCGGCCGCCAATATCACACAGACCGCCGCCGGAAGGCGAATCTTCCACCCGAGCGGTATCTCCACCCGAAAGAACCAGAGCAGAAAGACCCAGACCGCGACGAGTATAATCCCCATCCCAAACCACCGCGGCACATTCCACAGAACAAAAGACATGAGTTCCCCCGTCTGGCCCATCATGGCGATGTCCAGCGGAAAAAAGTTGTCCCCGTGCAGCGCGACTTTGGTGTAATTGATATACGCAAACAAGAGGGAGAAAAACCCAAGTATCCCCCCCGCAATCACCGCCTTACGGCAGAGCAGGAGCAGCACGAGAAACAAAACCGAGAGAATCAGCGCGCTGAATAAGGCCGCCAGCGGATGCCATTCCAGAAACTCCAGCGTCCGCTCCAGCCGCCCGCCAAAGTTCATGTATTCCAGAATAAATAAGCAAAAGAGCGGAAAAAAAGGCAGGCTGATATACGCAAGTATCTTCAACACTTTCCTGTCCCGGCTTTCCCGAATCACACGCGCAACATTGTCCAAACGGAGGCTTTCTTTCATAGACGCATACTCCAAAACTGGCTTTCACACAAAAAATTTGCTACCCGTTCAGGATAGCAAATTTTCACAGAGAAGTCTACGCTTTCTCCAAAATACTCAACCGTCATTGCAATCCCAACCCGCAATCCCTACAAATCCCCCTCCCCGTAGGGGCGACCGCCCTCGGTCGCCCGGCCCTTGATCTTTCCATCCACACAATCAGGGCGCCCCTACGAGTCACACATTCCCCCCCACGCCCTCCAAAATCTCCCGGACCGACCGTTTCGGTGTCCGTTCAAATCGCCGCAGTTCAAACAGGCAGAGCGAATCGCCTCTGGTCAGGATATTCACCCCGTCCCGGCAAGAGATACTGAGCATAAATCCCATCTCCCGCAAAATCTCCGTCGCCTCAGGGCTGAGGCGGCCAAAGG
>WRAO01000031.1 GCA_009780175.1 Oscillospiraceae bacterium | reverse complement strand
TATCTACGAAACCCTGTATCCCCAAAGGTTATTCCAATATTTCGCTGTTTGGGTATGGATCATAGTCTACGCTCTGCCAGCCGCACTGCTACCAATTTTAGCCTTCTTTTCCGGGTGGGACAGCGAATAAAACATGCGCCGTTGCTTCGCAATGGCGCATGTTTTATTTCGTCATTATGTCAACCACTTCCGCGCCGCGTCATCCGCAATCACGACCAAATTCGGATGCAACTGCAAAATACTCGCCGGAACCTCCGGCGTAATCGGCCCGGTCAAACTCCGACGCAGAATCTCCGCCTTCGCCTCACCCGACACAAGGAGCAGCACCTGCCGCGCCTGTAAAATCGGCGCCATCCCCATCGTATAAGCCGTCGTCGGCACATCTTCCCGCCGTTCAAAAAACCGCTGGTTCGCCTCTATTGTCTGCGCGTCAAGCTCCACCATATGCGTCCCCGCCACAAAGTGGTCGCTTGGCTCGTTGAAGGCGATATGCCCATTGTGCCCAATCCCAAGAATCTGCAAATCAATCGACCCCAGCGCCGCGATCAACGCATCATACCGCGCACATTCCGCCACAGCGTCCAAATTCTTCCCATCCGGCAGATTGGTATGTTCCGGCTTCACGTCAATGTGCGAAAACAAATTCTCCCACATAAACTCATGATAACTCTGCGAGTCCCCCGGCCCAAGCCCGACATATTCGTCCAAATTCACCGTCCGGCACGCCGCAAAACTCACCTTCCCCGCGCGATAAGCCTCCGCCATGCGCTGATACGTCCCCACAGGCGTAGACCCCGTCGCAAGCCCCAGCACAGAGTCCGGCTTCAACGTAACCTGCGCCACGAATATCTCTGCCGCCCGTGCACTCATTTCCTCATAATTGCTCGCTGCTATGATTCTCATTCTAATAATCCTCCCTATCCAAAATATTCGCCCGTAAACACCGTCTCCGCCGGACCCGTCATAAAGACACAGCCCGTCTCTTCCTGATCCCACGCAATCTCCAAATCCCCGCCCAGAAGTTTCACCGTAGCGCGCGGCTCACAAAGCCCATTCAACACCCCCGCCACCACGCTGGCGCAGGCCCCGGTCCCGCAGGCCAAAGTCTCCCCCGACCCCCGTTCCCAAACCCGCATTTTGAGCGTCCGCTCGTCGATCACCTCAATAAACTCCGTATTCACCCGCTCGGGAAACAAGGAATGCCGCTCAAACGCTGGCCCAATCACCGGCAGATCCAACCCCGCCACATCCTCCACAAAGACCACCGCATGCGGATTACCCATCGAAAGCGCCGTCACCAAATACCGCTCGCCCAGCACCTCAACCGGCTCATCCACAAAGTCCTCGCCGGGCGCATCCACCGGAATCCGCCCCGGCTCAAAAATCGGCTGCCCCATATTCACCCGAACCGACCGCACCTTGCTCTCTTTCACAAACAGTTCCAAAGTCTTAACTTCCCCGCCAGACTCCACCGTAATCACCGTCTGGTCCGTCAGCCCCTTGTCATACACATACTTCCCCACGCAGCGAATCCCGTTCCCACACATCTGGCTCCGCGACCCGTCCGCGTTATACATATCCATCAAAAAATCCGCCTTGGCGCTCGGTCCGATAAAAATCAATCCATCGCTTCCAATCCCAAAATGCCGATCCGAAACGCGGACTGCCAAAGCACTCCGATCCGCAACCGCCGCAGCGAAGCAATCGACAAAAACATAGTCATTCCCAATCCCGTGCATCTTCGTGAATTGCATAGCAAACACTCCCTTTCATACTCCCAAATTATAACATATTTGGGAGGTCTGTTCAAGTGAAAGGGTGCAGGATTTTCTTTCCGAATCATAAAAAAACCACCGGCTATGCCGGTGGTTTTGAAAGGTATGAATGAGGTATTAGCCTCTGTGATAGCGGAATTCTACCCCAGTGAATTGTCTGTTCGTGATCGTGAGGACATCTCCGGCAATCACATAGCTCCAACGCTCTACGTACTCGCTGAACTCCATAGCCAAACCGCCGTCTGCGGTGGTCCACCATACAAAAGAGACTCTGCCGACTTGCCCAGGACGCGACCCAGTGCCGTCCGCCTCAAAGATGTAGGCCCAAGTGGCGTTGCCGTCCCAAGTCCATGTCCCGAGCAGTGCGTTGCCTGTTTGGTCTGCGGGGCCTGCCTCCAACACATAGACATACTCCATACCAGCAACCTGTCTGCTGGTGAGGGTGAGGAAACGCCCGTCGATCACATAGCTCCATTGTTCGACCGCGATGAAGCCGACCAGGGGATTATCCAAGGTCAGGATGAGTCCGCCGTCTGCGGTGGTTTCCCATGCAAAGGTCCCTACTTGTGCGCCAACTCCGCGAAACCCTGTGCCATCTGCGTCGAACACATAGGCGAAAGCTGTGCTTTCGTCCCAAGCCCATGTGCCGACGAGGGCATGCACGTCGCCTGTTGCGGGCGGTGCGGGTGTCTGGCCGCCCGGAGATTGCGCGGCTTCCCACTGAGCCGCAGTAAACATACCCGCCCCAATGAGAGAGGCATAAAGCGTCTGATCTGAATCAGAGAAGGTCGCGCTCAGCGCATCAAAAGAAACCACAGCCACATCTCCGCGCAAAAATTGCGTGGTTGCCGCGTGAAAGCGGCCGTTCGTGATGCCGAGCGTATCCGTAAGCTCCCACGCGCGATCCCACTGGAAATCTGTCCCAGAAGTATATCCTAGAGCGCGGAGAATAAAGGTGAGGTACTGCGACGCCGTCGCCGCCTGCTGGCTACCGAATGTGGTAGGACCTATTCCGTTGGTCAGACCATTTGTGTAAGCATACCCCACATAAGGCCGCGCCCACTCCGGCACATCGGTAAACGGTGTTTGCCAGGTGCCGCTGTACGCCGCCTCAGACGCACCAATAAGACGTACGAACATGGTGATCGCTTGCGCACGCGTTGGAACTTGGCCGAGCGCGAAATCTGGCGTACCATCCGCATTTTGCCCAACGCCTTGGAAGAGCCCGAGGGAGTGGAGTCGACTTGCGGCATCCGTGGACGTAACCGCCCCCGCTGCCGGGAGAAACGCGAGGAGTAAGGCAAGGATCAGCACAAGAGAAATCAGGCGTTTTTTCATACGAACCTCCATCATTTGTACCAGCAAAATTTTTATCATTATATAAGTATTCTGTTAAATTGTCAAAATTGCAATCAAGGGTATCATAGTATAATTATATCATAATACGATCTTCTGTAGACGATAGGCAAACTCTGCGACATTTTCGACTGCACCCCAAGCGACCTATTCACTATAAAAAGCCCAAGTAATACACAAACCAAACCCACCGAACACCCCGCGTCCCTCTCCTTAATCAGCCCCATTCCCACCCAAAATCGACCCTAAAATGCACCATAAGGGGCCCAAAAACACCCCTCCACATATAAAAAACCTCCGCTTTCGCGGAGGTTTTCCTATAATCGCAATTCCTATCTCTGCGCGTTGATCTTCACGCCCGGACCCATGGTAGACGCGGTCACGCAACTCTTGATATACTGGCCTTTCGCCGCGGCGGGTTTCGCCTTGATGATAGCGCCGATCAGAGCCTCGTAGTTCTCCAGCAGCTTCTCCGGCCCAAAAGACACCTTGCCGATCGGGCAGTGGATAATGTTGGTCTTATCGAGACGATACTCGATTTTACCGGCCTTCATCTCCTCTACAGCCTTTGCAATGTCAGGGCTGACGGTACCAGCCTTCGGCGTAGGCATAAGCCCCTTCGGGCCCAGCACCTTGCCCAAACGACCGACCTTACCCATCATGTCCGGCGTGGTGATGATGGCGTCATAGTCGAAGAAGTTCTCGTTCTGGATCTTGTCGATCATCTCGTCACCGCCGACGAGATCAGCACCGGCATCTTTTGCCTCCTGCTGACGCTCTTCTTTACAGATAACCAGCACACGCGCCGTTTTACCTGTACCGTTCGGCAGGACAATCGCGCCTCTGACCTGCTGATCCGCGTGCCGCGAGTCAACGCCGAGGCGGACGTGGAGTTCGACAGTCTCATCAAACTTCGCCTTGCTGGCTTTGATTACCGTGTCGAACGCCTCTTGGGGATCATATAGTTTTGCCTTATCAACGAGCTTTACGCTCTCTCTGTAATTTTTACCTCTAAACAAATCAATTTCCTCCTATGTGGTCACAGGGCAGAGCCCTCCCACGTATTTCGCGACCGAATTCGGTCAGGTTTAGCCTTCTACGACAACGCCCATGCTCCGGCAAGTACCGGCGACCATGCTCATCGCGGCTTCTACAGAACTGGCGTTCAGGTCTGGCATTTTTCTCTCCGCAATCTGACGAACCGCGGCTTGAGAAATTTTGCCGACCTTGTCTTTCTGAGGTACGCCGGATCCTTTGTCCAGGTTGATCGCCTGCTTAATCAGAACAGGCACCGGCGGGGTTTTGCAGATAAAGGTAAAGGAGCGGTCTGCGTAGACGGTGATGACGACGGGAATGGTTGTCCCCATGTCATTTTTTGTCCGCTCGTTGAACTCCTTTGTAAACTGGGCGATATTTACGCCATGCTGACCCAGCGCAGGGCCGACCGGGGGTGCCGGTGTTGCCTTGCCGCCTGTGATTTGCAGCTTTATATAACCAGTAACTTTCTGTGCCAATCTAATCGTCCTCCAAATCAGTCTTTGTTAGCCGGCTCGACTTGGTCGAGCTCTAGGTCTACCGGCGTCTCTCTGCCAAACATAGAGACAACCACGCGGACCATGTTCCGCTCCGGTTCGAGTTCTTCCACGACGCCGAGGAATCCTTCCAGCGGTCCGTCGTTGACTTTCACCGTATCGCCTACGGCATAGTCCAACACGATCTCGTGCTTTTCTACGCCCATTGTGATAATTTCTTCCTCGGTCAGAGGGACCGGACCTGTGGAACTGCCGATAAACCCGGTGACGCCTCTGGTATTGCGCACCAGATGCCAAGAATCATCCGTCATAACCATTTTGATGATGACGTATCCGGGGTAAATCTTACGCTCGACGGTCTTGACCTCGTTTCCATGGCGCTCAGTTACCGTCTCCATGGGGATGCTGACCTCTAGAATAAGGTCGCCCATCTGACGCGTCTCCGTGGCTTTTTCAATCGAGGCTTTCACCATACTCTCGTAGCCGGAGTATGTATGCGCCACGTACCATTTTGCGTTCTCCGTCATCCCGCGTTACCTGAAGAAGTCGATCAGAGTTCTGACTATGAGTTGCGCTACAAAGTCAAAGCCCCAAACTGCAATCGCGCATACGCTGGTGACGACCATCACGACCCAGGTGTTGTTCATGATCTGTTGCTTGCTGGGCCAACTCACTTTTTTGAGTTCACTGCGCAGTTCACGAAACCACCGACGAATCCGGCCGCCGATTCCAAGCTTCTTTTCTTCACTCATTACAAATGCTTCCTTTCAGCCTATTTCGTCTCGGTGTGTGCGGTGTGTTTGCGGCAGAACCGGCAGTACTTGTTCATTTCCATCCGGTCCGGCGTGTTTTTCTTGTTCTTCATGGTGTTGTAGT
>WRAO01000030.1 GCA_009780175.1 Oscillospiraceae bacterium | reverse complement strand
GTTTCAGTAAAACACAATTTGACTTTATCAGCCGAACGGACGAGCCTTATTTATCTGCAACATTAAAACCGGGAGCCTTTGAGCAATTAACAGGTAGGCCCGCAACAGACGCTATGGATTCTTTTTGTTTACTCAATGAATTTGAAATACCTTTTGACACAACACATTTCTTTACACTACCTTATGAAAAACAAAAGGTGGCTTTTATTGATTACTTACACCGTCTTGTGGCGGGGCATAAGCCCAATCAATTTGTACAAATGATAGATCGGTTTAGCCAAGACCCACCACCCAGCATTGAAGCACTCTGTCAAGAGCTGGGAGTAGGGCATAGGCAATGCCAGAGATTATTTATGAGGCATTATGGTATATCGCCAAAAATGATGTTATCAACACTTCGGTTTCAACATTGCTTGGAAATTCTTATGGGAAATGCTGGTGAACCAGTCCAAGATGATCTTAGTCTACAATACTATGACCAGTCTCATTTCATAAAAGATTTCAAAAAATATATTGGGTTTACTCCTCTGGAATATGTAGAACTATGCAGAAAAGAAGCACCCTGAGCGGGTGATTTCTTCATTTTCGCATGTCGCGTTTTTACAATACCGCTGCAGAATTTCGCAGTACACTATAAATTACAAGCGATAACAATTATGGAAAAGGAGAAATTATTATGCACGAAAAACTTTGTCAAAGCTGCGGTAATCTTATGGCGGAAACCGTGTACGGAACAGAGACAAACGGAAGTGAAAGCGTGGATTACTGCAAAGACTGTTATGACAATGGGGTTTTTACAAACCCAAGTTGTACACTGGAAGAAATGATTGAAGACGTTACTCTTATCATGGTAGGCTTTGGTTTTTCACAAGAAGAAGCTAGCAAACAATGCAAAGAAGGCATACCCACCCTCAAACGTTGGAAAACAGCATAACAAAAGAATTGTAACAAACCTTCATACTCCAGGGCAGACTTTCGCCCTGGAGTATGAAGTAGTGTCTTTAATGGACAAGGATATATCCGTTAAAAAGCTATGGAATAAAAATTTTATCACCTTTGTAATCGGCATGGAGTTTTCGCTGATTGGAACCTCATTGTTACGATTTGTAGTCCCTCTCTATATTTTATTTTGCTTGAACCGGGAACTCCCGCTTTAGTGGGGATGGTAATGGCATTTCCAGACCTAAAGGTTACCCGCACCCTATTTCTGGAACAGCGAGATTTTCTACAGTACTACAACCCAAAGCCCTAGCATGACATCACATCATGCTAGGACTTTGAATTTTTCGGAGAAATATCATTTTTCCCTTGACGAACGCCCCCTAAAGACCCCGTTTTGACTTTTGGTTGTGGTCGTTTGGGGCTTGTGGTTCCGCCTGTCGGCGGGGGTGGAAGCCTCCTTTTCCAACTGACGCCCCAAGAGCGAAGCGATTGGCGCGGCGGAAGCTGTGACGTTCTGTCCCGCTGTGCAACAACGTCAAAAGGAAGAGATTTTCAAGAGAAACCATATGGTTTCTCTTGAATCGCCTTTTTGCTTCTTTTGGCGAAGCAAAAAGAATACCCGCCCGGCAGGGCATACAGCCTATAGGTCAGCAAGACCTAATTGAAATATCTACATGGCCGCCGCGCAAGACAAAATAAAAGGACGTCATCCTTGACAATTTACCCCATTTGCATTATCATAAATGATACAAACTACGCACCAGAGAGGAGACTCCATGAATATCACAATCAACACAGATTTCGCGGCGGCCTGGGTGGTTTTTACTTCTATGCTCTGGCTCTTCATCCCAATCTTAATGCTGTGGTTCATATTGCTGGTCGCGGCCTTGATTAGCATTGCCCGGAAAGATGTCCCGGGGATGGAGAAATTGCCTTGGATTATCTTGGTGGTTCTCGTGTCCACCTTTGGTCCCATCATTTACTTTGTGATCGGCTCCGGCCATCTGGACAAAAAAGCCGCAGAACGAGAGGACGATAGATGACAACAGCAGTAGAAACCTTCGAGCTATGCAAGCAGTATAAACAGAACTTAGCGGTAGATCACATCTCCCTCCGCGTCCCGATGGGCGTCAAATGCGGCTTCCTCGGGAAAAACGGCGCGGGCAAGACCACAACGATCAAGATGCTCACAGGCCTCAAAAAGCCGACCTCCGGCAGTTTCTCTATCCTAGGAGAACCCCAGACCTTCGGCCAAAGAAACGCCGCCATCGGCTATCTGCCGGACGTCCCTAATTTCTATGACTATATGACAGGTGAAGAATTCCTAGACCTCTGCGGCAGGCTCTATCAAATCCCACCCGTAGAGCGCAAACAGCAGGTCCGCGCCCTGCTGGCGCAGGTCGGCCTCGACCGCGTAAAAACCCGCATCGCGACCTATTCGCGCGGCATGAAACAACGGCTCGGGATCGCCCAGGCCATGATGAACCGCCCCTCCATCATCTTCATGGACGAACCCATCTCCGCGCTCGACCCCACGGGGCGGCGGGAGGTCATGGATGTCGTCCGAAACTTCAAAGATACCACCGTAGTCTTCTCGACCCACATCCTCGCGGACGTGGAGGATATTTGCGACTATATCCTCATCATCGAAAAGGGAAAAATCTGCGCGCAGGACAGCTTGGAAGCGCTCAAAGCGAAACACGCGCGGAACATGGTGAAGATCGGGCTGTTTGAGGAGGCCCACCTTGCCCTGTTGGAACAGGCGCTCGCCCCGATTGAGCGCCTCACCGTCACGCGGACCAGCCCCTTAGATCTCAACGTCGCGTCCGAGACGAGAGAGCCCGCCACCATCAGCCGCGCCTTGACCGCTTTCCTCGGAAAACAGGGCATCCCGCTCAGGGACTATGCCGTCCACACGCCCACCTTGGAAGAGATTTTCCACGAAACCATCCAGAGCGGGGGTGGCAAGCATGTCTAACTTCCTCGTCTTTTTGCGGAAAGAAATCATGGAACTGGTGCGGACCAAAAAACTCCTGGGCCTCGCCGCCGTATTCCTGTTTTTCGCCTTCACCAGCCCAGTTTTGGCGCGGTATATGACCGAGTTTATCGCCCTCCTCGTCCCGGCGGATGAAGCGCTCCAATTCCTCATCCCCGACCCTGTCTGGACAGACAGCTATGCCCAGTTCTACGGCAACATCGCACAGATCGGCACGATCACGATTATCCTGCTCTTCATGGGCGTCATCACCTCCGAGCGGCAGCGGGGCACGGCAGATCTGGTGCTGACAAAGGGCCTTTCCCATTGGAGTTTTGTGTGCAGCAAGTTTGCCGTAATATCCGCCGCAATCAAGCTCACGATGCTGGCCTCCATCGGCGTTGTCTTTCTCTATACCTTCATTTTGTTCGATACCGCCGGCAGCGCCCTCCATGTGTTCCTGGGCGCCTGCGTCTATATCATCTTTCTCCTCTTGGTCGCCGCGCTCACGGTGTTCGCCTCGGCGATCGCGAAGAGCAATGTCATCGCGGCGATGATCGGGTTTTTTGGCTTTCTCTTCATCCTGCTCGTCAGCGCGATCCCCCGGGCGGGCGACTTGCTCCCCGGCAATCTCAGCGCACGCGCGATGGAGATTACGGTGGATGGCTACTTCCACTCGCATTTGATCTGGAACCTCTTGATCTCCCTCGGCCTGACCATTCTGCTCCTACTCCTCACCATCTGGGTATTGCGGCGGCAAGAGGGAGAGTAAAACAGTTCTGCCGGGGCGGCCGCTCCGGCCCTTTCGGCAAACAAAAGCGGATGCTCCCATGGGAGCATCCGCTTTTCGTCGTCCATTCAACCTCTAATGCAAAGAGGTAATCAGCAGCCCGACAACGATGCCGAGCAGGGCCGCGAAGGTGGTGTAGCGGCTCTTGGTGATGAGCGTGGACTGGGGCAGGAGTTCGCCGAAGACCACATAGAACATCGCGCCGCCCGCGCCGGTGAGCGCCAGGGCCAAAGCCACGTCCGAGATACCACCGATCAGCATCCCAATTGCGCCGCCGATCATCGTCGGCACACCAGACAACGCCGTAAGGGCGACAGCCTTGCCCCTCGACATCCCGCCCCCGATGAGCGGCGCCCCGATCGCCATACCCTCCGGGATGCAGTGCAGCATGATAACAACGGCGAGGATGACCCCCAAGCGGATATCGTGCGTGCCCGCCGCGCCGATCGCGATGCCTTCGGGCAGATTATGTAAGGAGATTGCGACCAGCATAATAATGCCCGAGCGCAAAAGCGCGGGTTTGCCGACAAGACCGCTTTCGTGATAAGTCCCCGCCCCGGAGATATGGGCCTCTAAGTTGTCTCCGTCTTTGATGGTAACCCGATCCAACACACGGTTCAGGACCGCGACAACCGCAATACCAAGGATAAGACCAATAACCGCAATGGTCATCCCCGCGAGTTCAATGCCTTCCGGGATGAGTTCGAAACTGACCACGCTAATCATAACGCCGCCGGCAAAGCTCAGCATCCAGCACATGACCTTGGGCGAGATGTTCCCAAATAAAGCGGCGACCAGACCACCGAGGCCCATGCCGACGATACCGGCCAGGGCGGTTAATAGTATAATATCCATAAGATATCCCCTTTCTCTTTAGTTAGCCTTCGCTAACTAATTACATGTTAGCATGAGCTAACTCTGTTGTCAACTGTTTTTCGCCAAAAAACACCCGCAGGCGGATTCTTTTCTGAACGGCAGGGGCGATTATCAATCGCCCGCGGGCGGCCAATAGCCGCCCCTACAAAGGGCGCGGATCATACGGAGCGCCGAAGATCATCGCCCCCTGCGCCATAACAAAAGGCACCCGCTTTCGGGTGCCCTTTTGGATGTTACACCGCCGCAGGCGTCTTCACCCGCAGCACAATCTCGCCGTCCTCGGCGACCGCCTCTACAGTATCGCCGGGTTTGATCTTGCCCTCCAGGAGCTGCTCCGCGGCGCCGTCTTCCACGGCGGACTGGATGGCCCTGCGAAGCGGCCTCGCGCCATAGACAGGGTCGAAGCCGCGATCCGCCAGGCGTTCAATCGCGCTCTGGTCCACTGTGAGGTGGATCCCAAGGCCTTCGAGCCTCGCCGTAATGCCCGTCAGCATCTGCGCGGCGATCTCGCCGATCTCCGCCCGGCTGAGCTGGTGGAAGACAATGGTTTCGTCGATCCGGTTGAGGAACTCAGGCCGGAAGGTCTTCTTCAGGTCTTCCATTACCGCGGCGCGGATTTCTTCCATGGTCGGACCGCCATCCACATCGGCCTCCCCGGCGGAAAAGCCCAGAGGCTTCTTGCGCTCAGTGATATTCTTCGCGCCGACGTTGGATGTCATGACGACAATGGTGTTCTTAAAGTCCACGCGCCGCCCCTGCCCGTCGGTCAGACGCCCATCCTCCATGATTTGGAGCAGAATGCTCCACACATCTTCGTGGCCTTTCTCGATCTCGTCGAACAGGATGACGCTATAGGGCTTGCGGCGCACTTTCTCCGTAAGCTGGCCGCCCTCCTCATAGCCGACATAACCAGGAGGCGACCCGATGAGTTTCGACACGGTATGCTTCTCCATGAACTCCGACATATCCACGCGGATCATGGCGTTTTCGTCGCCGAACACCGCCTCGGCGAGGGCGCGGCAGAGTTCGGTCTTACCCACACCCGTCGGGCCGAGAAAGAGGAACGTGCCGGTGGGACGTTTCGGGTCTTTCAAGCCCACCCGCCCCCGTCGGATCGCCCGCGCGACAGCTTTCACAGCCTCGTCCTGCCCGACGACGCGCTGATGGAGCGTATCTTCCATCTTCAGGAGCCGCTGGCTCTCGTCTTCCGTGAGACTGGTCACCGGGATCCCGGTCCAGCCGGAAACGACAGCGGCGATGTCTTCTTTCAGCACGCTTTTGCCGGGGCCGCCGCGGGCCTCTTCCCACTGGCGTCTGTGCGCTTCCAATTCGGCGCGCAGGACATTTTCATCGTCCCGAAGCAAGGCCGCGCGCTCAAAGCTTTGCCCGCGGATGGCCTCCTCTTTCTCCATGCGGAGCGCCTCGATTTTCGCCTCAATCTCCTTCAGGTCCCGCGGGACCGTGCGCGTCTCCATACGGACGCGGCTCGCGGCCTCGTCAATAAGATCAATCGCCTTGTCCGGCAAATAGCGGTCGGTGATGTAGCGGCTGGACATACAGACCGCCGCCTCAATCGCCTCGTCGCTGATCTTGAGTTTATGGTGAGCCTCGTATTTATCCCTGAGCCCTTTGAGAATGCGGACACTCTCCTCCTCCGTCGGCTCGTCTACGGTGATGGGTTGGAATCTGCGCTCAAGCGCCGCGTCTTTTTCGATGTGCTTCCGGTATTCTTCCAGCGTCGTCGCGCCGATAATCTGAATCTCGCCGCGGCCTAACGCCGGCTTGACAATATTCGCCGCGTCGATCGCGCCCTCGGCGGCGCCGGCGCCGATGAGGGTATGGAGTTCGTCGATAAAGAGGATGATATCTCCCGCCTTCGTCACTTCCTCCATCGCGGCGCGGATGCGCTCCTCAAAGTCGCCGCGGTATTTGGTCCCCGCGAGCATCCCCGTGAGGTCGAGCGTCACAATGCGCTTATTGCGCAGGTCTTCCGGCACATCTCCCGCGATAATCTGCTGGGCGAGCCCCTCCGCGATGGCGGTTTTTCCAACACCGGGTTCCCCAATCAATACGGGGTTGTTCTTCGACCGTCTGCTCAAAATCTGCACAACCCGGCTGATCTCCTTATCTCTGCCGACGACGGGGTCGAGCCGTCCCTGGGCGGCGAGGTCGGTGAGATCGCGGCTGAATTGGTTGAGCGTCTTAGTCTCCTTGCGATTCGTTTGGCGCGGGGCTGCGGACGCGGGACTTTGCCCCGCGCCCGCCATATCCAGCGCGCCGAACACGTTCACAAGGTCGGTGTACATGCGGTTGAGATCCACGCCGACGGAGACGACAAGCTTCGCCGCGACACTCTCATGCTCGCGCAGAATCCCCATCAGCAAATGTTCCGTACTCACATAGCGGTGCCCCAGTTGGACCGCCGAAGCCATCGCCAGCTCAATAATGCGCTTGGCTCTGGGTGTCAGCCCTTGGGTCGGCTGCCCCGCCTCTCCGCGGCCGACGTATTTTTCAACGAGATCTTGGAGCAGGTCAGTCGCGAGGCCATAGTCGAGCAAAATGCGACGGGCCGCGCTGTCGCCCGGGCCTTTGGAGAGGCCAAGGAGAATATGTTCAGAGCCAATGTAGCCGTGTCCCAATTGAGTAGCAAACTCGTGGGCCTGTTGGATGGCTTCTTTGGCTCGTTCCGTGAATCTGTCTTCGTAACGCATAATTGGTATGCTCCTTTCTGGGTGTGTGAGGGGATGCCGAATGACGCCCCTGTATGTCATAGGGACGGCCATGGACCGTCTGTAATTTCATAGGTCACGTAGTCGAGCGGGCGAACACAGTTCGCCCCTATGCGCTGAGGCGGTTAATCTCATCCCGAATTTCCGCCGCCCGCTCAAAATTCTCCTGCTCAACAGCCGTCTGCATCTCCTGCCGCAAGGCGTTGAGCATACGACGCTGTTGCAGCGTCTCATCCGCCGCCTCCGGGATACGTTCCGTTTTCGGCTCGCGATGGCACATCTCCGCGCCCTGGCTCAGACGCTCCGGGTCCCGATGGATCGGCGCAAAGAAAGAGCGGCCACCGAAAAAGGATGGACCGAGCAAAGACTTTTGGACCATCTCTTCCATCGCCCGCATCGGGTTCGCTGTAACACCCGCGAACAGCCCGTTCACGCTCTGCGCACAGCCAGCGCAGAGATGATGCTCCGCGATCTCGCCGTTGATGTTGCTTCTGTAGTGAAAATTCGCCTCCCGCGTGAGGCAGTGTTGACATTTCATGACAATCCCTCCTTTAGTCCATGGTTGACAATAGCATCTGCTTCAAAATCGACGCCCGCAGCACCCCGCGCAGTTCGCGCGGCGCCGGACGGAGCGCGCGTTCGCCGAGCGCGGCCGCCATGATGCGGATATGCGCGGGGGAGGCCGCTCCGGTATCCAGCAGATTTTGCAAAAAGGCCTGGGCCGTAGGCGCGTCTAGATCCTCGCCGATGGCGTTTACCGTGTGCATCACAAGACGTTGCGGGTCTGCCTGCACACGGCGAATACGAATGAATCCGCCGCCGCCGCGCCGGCTCTCAACGATGTAGCCCCGCTCGGGGGAAAAGCGCGTGGAGATCACATAGTTGATCTGGCTGGGTACAACCCCAAATCGGCTGGCGAGTTCTGCCCGTTGTAGTTCGGCGAACCCGTCAGATTCCCGAACTATGTCGAAAATAAATGCGGCGATCAGATCACTCATACCCATAATCGTTCCTCCAAAATCTACTCTGACCTATTTTGACCTTTACATTTTATTATACGCGCTCCAGCCCATAGGTTCAACTTTGATTTTGACTATTTTTTACCTTTATAGAATGACGTGACTGCCCTACTCTCCATTTTCTTCGTTTTTCTCTGTTTTTTCACCGCATTCTATCTCATTCGACGATACAGAACGCGATATTCGCCCTCCTTGGGCTCGCCTTGGGTGAGGAATGCTGCGCTGGTCTTGCTCGAGGCCTGGAAAAAGGCTGCCCTCTAGGCTTTGCTTTGGCATGGATGATCCTCCTGATTGGTCATAGTCAAATTCCCTTAAAATGGTTTCCAAAATACCTCTTGACTATACCGGCAAACGTGGTACAATGAGGTAAATTTCCACCACTACGGAATGGGAGGTATGAAGAAATGGCATACACAATCAGCACCGACTGCATCAACTGCGGCGCATGCGAGAGCACTTGCCCGGTAGAGTGCATCTCCGCTGGAGATGAGTACTATGTGATTGATGCGGACGCCTGCATTGACTGCGGCGCTTGTGTCGAATCTTGCCCTGTTGGCGCAATCGAGCCAGCCTAAGAATCGTACATCAGCATGACGAAGAGCGGGCCAAATGCGGCCCGCTTTTTCTTATCTTTCGTTGTAGGGGCGGCCATTGGCCGTCCGCGCTCCTCATGTGGGCTCGAGTGCGCCAACAAACGGACGCGCAACGCGCGCCCCTGCGTGTTGCGAAGAGAATTTATATTAGGGACGGAAGTGAAATGATGATTACGTATGAAATATCTTGCCATATAGAGCCTAAACAAGTAGCTGATGTAAGAAATTCTGTAGGCTGGAACGGGAGGACAGATTGTCATGAGAAAGCATTACAAAATTCATATTTTTATATATGTTGCTTTAATGACAAAGAATTAATAGGTTTTTTAGATGTTGTGAGCAATGGTATAACAGATTCATATATTCAGGATGTTGTCGTGAAACCAAAATATCAG
>WRAO01000029.1 GCA_009780175.1 Oscillospiraceae bacterium | reverse complement strand
CCTCCGGGTCCAGAAGGTCCGGCGGGTACGCAGGGCGAAATGGGACCTCCGGGTCCAGAAGGTCCGGCGGGTACGCAGGGCGAAATGGGACCTCCGGGTCCAGAAGGTCCGGCGGGTATGCCGGGTGAAATGGGCCCTCCGGGTCCAGAAGGTCCGGCGGGTATGCAGGGCGAAATGGGACCTCCGGGTCCAGAAGGTCCGGCGGGTACGCAGGGTGAAATGGGCCCTCCGGGTCCAGAAGGTCCGGCGGGTATGCAGGAAATAAAACAACCTTTTTTGAATTCTAATATTAAGAACAGGCAAACGATCAACAATGGCGGCGCAGTTACGTTTCCGTCTTTAAGTGAAACACCACAAGAGTATTACGCAAATGGCATAGAGTACAGTGGTACTGACACTTTCAAAATCATTTACCCAGGACTTTATTCATTGACATGCGCATTATCTCTAGATACCAGTTCGCCAGACAATACGTTTTATATTGAGCTCAATGGTGTTTCTCCTGTGGCCGGCGCTGCCAGTATAGGAACTACTGGGCAGATCGTACTCACACGAGTAGGATACTTTGCGGCAGGCACGACCTTGCGTATTGTAAACGGATCAGGTCACCCTGTGACGCTTTCCAATGCTTCAAGAAATCTCAGCAGCACCGGACACTTAGCTCTCTTTCGGTTTGCGGATGATGGGATAGAAGAGTAACAGGTGTCCAAACTGTAGCACTATGTAAAACCCAAGGAGTGGGTGGCGAAATGCCACCCACTCCTTGGGCGTTATTCTCCTTTTTTATCTTTTATCTTGATGATGATAAGATCGTGATTGGGCTAAATTACGATAAGGGTACAAAAACCCTGCTATTTAGCGAATTAGAGGACTATCTGGCCAGGGAGGGGTTGGGTTCTTATTTGGAAAACGCCGCCCCGCCAGCGCACTACCGGGATAGCTGCGCGCCATTTCCGCCGACGGACTGTGGCCTTTGGCGAAAATTGCGCTACGCTATCCCGTCGTTCGCTTTAAAAGGGGGCGAAGCCACACCCCGTTTTTGGAAGGGCAAGGTCAAGGTCAAGGGCATTGGGGTCCTGTAATTTCGTGATTACAGGGCTTTTTTTGTTTGCGGTTGAAGGTGTGGCTCTTGGTTTAGCTTGAGAGAGGGGGTGGGTGTTGTGGGGCTTGCGGGGGCTGGTTTTTTGGGGGGAGGGGCGAATTATGTCGCCGAATGTTACTATTTTAACAATAAAAGAACCGCAAAACTTTTCCTTTATAGTCATATTGACAAAGGAAAAGCACTATGCTATTTTTAGTACAGTGCAATGACCAGTGGCAAAAACAGTCATTGAAGAAAGCGGGGATAAAACAGGGGAATAGTGCGAAGAGAAACTTGTTCTAAGGACTGTGCTCGAAGGATATCCAAAATTGGAGAGGGGTAAGTATTTTGAGTAACGCAACAGAGCAGAAAAATGCCCAGCAGGACTATAAGCCAGGTGTGTTTCCCCTTAAAAAGAGAAAATGGGGAGAGGAAGAACCCTACATAAAATTTGGACCTTTTAAAATCCGCATTCCTTTTGTGCATTACAAGTTTGAAACAGCCGAGGCGATGCAGGCTATCTTCATGTGCGCGACTTGCCTTGGCGCTATCCCGGTTCTCACGCACTACTTGGGTCTGTCTCATGAAGTGGCGTGGGCTATGGTTATCATCAACGGCTTTTTGTATTTCTTACACGCCTCCCTCGGCGACCCCGTTGTTCCGGGTTGGATTACGCCGGGTATTCCGCTGACACTTGCTTTTATTACGACCTATGATATGGGTGCGGAACGGATTCATGCGCTCATCGCATTGCAGCTTCTCGTCGCCGCTATCTTTTTGTTGATGGGTATTACCGGCATGGCGCGGAAGTTTGTGGGATGGGTGCCTCGTCCTGTGCAGGCGGGTATTCTGCTGGGCGCGGGTATTTTGGCGGTGTTCAACGAGTTTGTGCCGACGGGCAGATTCAACCTGTTCCCGATCACCATCGGTATCGCGGGTTCGGTTGCGGCCTTTACGCTTTTCTCGGCTACGTTTAAGTCTATGCGGGCGAAGAACCGCATTATCAACAAGATTGGCAGTGTGGGGATGCTGCCGGCGATTATTGTCGGCGTTATTGTCGGGCCTCTGGTCGGCGAGATTCCGATGCCGCAAGTGGAGCTTGGGACCTTTATCTTTATCCCGCCGGTTGGGGAAGTGATGCGCGCCATCAGCCCGTTCTATATTGGGTTCCCCATATGGTCCATGTTTGTTGCCGCGCTCCCGGTTGCGTTTATGCTCTATGTTATCGCGTTTGGGGACCTCATCACGACGGACGCTTTGACGAAAGACGCGGACAAAGCGCGTGACGACGAGAAGATCGACCTGAACGCAAACCGTTCTAACTTGATCTGCGGCATCAGAAATGGTATTATGGCACTTGTCGCTCCATATCCGCAGATGAGCGGCCCGATCTGGACGGCTGTTACGGCGGCGATCTTGAACCGCTATAAAGAGGGCCGGAAGGCGATGGACTCTGTGTTCAGCGGCGTGGGAACATTCCGGATGATGACAGCGTTCTATATTATGCTCTTCCCGATCGCCTCTTTGCTCAGACCGGTTCTGCCGATCGCGCTTTCGCTCACGATGCTTGTGACGGGCTTTATCTGCCTCAGCCTCGCGATGTCGATGTGCAAGACGGACAAGGAGAGAAGTATCGCCGGCGTTATGGGCTGTGTGCTCGCGGCAATGGGCGCGATGTGGGGTCTGGCAATCGGTATTGGTCTGTATCTGCTTCTGGAGAAGGATTTTGTGAATAGGCAAGAAGCGATTGCAGATGGTACGACGGCCGCTCCGGCCGCTACGAAAGAGGACGAGAAAAAATAACGGATCCAAAGAAAACCCAGGAGGTGGACGTAACATGAAAGAAGTGTACATCGTTTCGAGTTGTCGGACCGCGATCGGTACGTATGGCGGGAGCCTGAAAGACGTTCCGGCGGTGACGCTGGGGACTACGGTCGCAAAGGAGGCGCTTCGCCGGGCGGGGGCCTTTCCGGAGCAGGTGGATGAGGTCTATTTCGGCTGCATCTTGACTGCGGGCCAGGGGCAAAACGTGGCGCGGCAGGTCGGGTTGGGCGCGGGATTGCCGAATACGGTTCCCTGCACTACCGTGAGCATGGTGTGCGGGTCGGGGATGAAGAGTGTCATCGACGGCGCGCGCGCGATTATGGCGGGGGATGCCGATGTGGTACTTGCCGGCGGTACGGAGAGTATGTCGCGGTCGGTGTATCTGATGCCCGCGGCCCGGTGGGGCGCGCGCATGGGGCATACGGCGATGGAAGATTCCATGATCCGCGACGCCCTGTGGGACGCGTATCAAGACTATCACATGGGCGAGACTGCGGAGAATCTCTGTGACAAGTTTGGTATTATGCGGGAAGAACTCGACGCGTTTGCCTTCAACTCCCAGCAAAAGGCGGTGAAGGCCCAGGCTGAGGGGCGCTTTGAAGCGGAGATTGTGCCGGTTGAGATCAAGGGCAAGAAGGAGTCTACTTTCTTTCAGACGGATGAATATATCCGGCCGGAGACGGCGCTGGAGGGGCTCGAGAAACTCAAACCCGCGTTCCGCAAAGACGGACGCGTGACCGCCGGGAATGCCTCTGGCATCAACGACGGCGCGGCGGCGATTTTGATCGCTTCGGGTGAGGCGGTTGAGCGGTATGGGTATAAGCCCATTGCGAAACTGGTGGGCTGGGGCCAGGCGGGTGTCGATCCGGCGATTATGGGAATTGGGCCGGTGGACGCTTCGCGCAATGCGCTCAAAAAGGCGGGTCTTGCGCTGGAAGACATTGACCTGATCGAGTCGAATGAGGCGTTTGCGGCGCAGTCTCTCGCGGTTGTGAAGGAACTGGGGCTGGATTTGGACAAGACGAATGTCAACGGCGGCGCAATCGCGCTGGGGCACCCTGTGGGGGCGTCTGGGGCACGGGTTATCGTCACGTTGCTCCATGAGATGGAGAAGCGGAAGGCGAAAACGGGGCTTGCCACCCTCTGTATCGGCGGCGGCATGGGCGTCGCGACTGTATTTGAACTCGTATAAGAAAGGATTATAGAATTATGAAAACAAGTAAACAGTACATTGACAGCCTGAAAGAACTCGATCTCACCGTGTATCTCCTGGGTGAGAAGGTAGAGGATACGGTGGAGCATCCGATGATCCGTCCTTCTATGAACTCTGTCGCGGCGACTTATGAGTATGCGGCAATGCCGGAGTATGAGGACCTCATGACGACGACGAGCCATCTGACGGGCGAGAAGATTAACCGCTTTACGCACATTCATCAAAGCGCGGAGGACCTCGTGAAGAAAGTGAAGATGCAACGTCTGCTCGGACAGAAGACGGCTTCTTGCTTCCAACGCTGTGTTGGTTTGGACGCTGGTAACGCGGTGTATTCGACGACATATGAGATTGACCAGGCATTCAGCACGGACTATCATAAGCGCTTCCGTGAGTATTGGACGATGGTGCAGCGTGAGGACCTCACGGTAGACGGCGCGATGACCGATCCGAAGGGGGACCGCGGTCTTTCTCCGGCGCAACAGGCGGATCCGGATTTGTTCCTGCGGGTTGTGGAGCGCCGTCCGGACGGCGTTGTGGTACGCGGGGCGAAGGCGCATCAGACGGGCATTGTGAACTCGCACGAAGTGCTGGTTATGCCGACGATTGCGATGCGTCCGGAGGACAAAGATTATGCGATTTCTTTCGCGATTCCGACGGATACAGCCGGTATCTTTATGATCTATGGACGTCAAAGCTGTGACACGCGGAAACTCGAAGAGGGCGCGGATATTGATCTTGGGAATAAGAAATACGGCGGCCATGAAGCGCTGGTTATCTTTGAGGACGTGTTTGTGCCGAATGAGCGTATCTTCCTCGACGGCGAGACGGATTTTGTCGGTATGTTGGTAGAGCGGTTTGCTTCTTACCATCGGCAGAGCTACGGCGGTTGTAAGGTTGGCGTGGGCGATGTGTTGATCGGCGCGGCGGCTCTGGCGGCGGACTATAACGGCGCGGCGAAGGCGAGCCATGTCAAGGATAAGCTGATCGAAATGACGCATTTGAACGAGACGCTTTATTCCAGCGGCATCGCTTGCTCGAGTGAAGGGCACGCGACGGCTTCGGGCAACTACTATGTAGACGCGATGCTGGCGAACGTCTGTAAGCAAAACGTGACCCGTTTCCCGTATGAGATTACGCGGTTGGCGGAAGACATCGCGGGTGGGCTTATGGTGACGATGCCGGGCGAGCAGGACTTGAAGAACGACTATCTGCGTCCGTATATTGAGAAGTATCTCAAGGGTGTGGCTGAGGTTCCGACGGTGGACCGTCTCCGCGTGCTGCGTCTGATTGAGAACATCACGCTTGGGACCGCGGCGGTTGGCTATCGGACGGAGAGTATGCACGGGGCGGGGTCGCCGCAGGCGCAGCGGATTATGATCGCGCGGCAGGCGAACCTGAACCATAAGAAGCAATTGGCGAAAGACATCGCGGGCATCAAGGAATAATGCAGGAACAGCTGGAACTCCATATCCGCTATTGCGGCGGGTGTAATCCGACCTATGACAGGGTGGCGCTCGTTTCCGAGTTGCTGTCTGTCAGTGGTTGGGCGAAAAAAGGGGGGAGCCTCGCGCCGGGAGATATTTGGCTCGGCGTATGCGGGTGCACGCGGGAATGCGTGCGCCCGCCGGGCGGCCACCTGAGACATATTGCGATACATCAATCGATACCCGTTTTGACATTGATCGAACAAATCAAAAAAGGAGCGGAAAAATCATGGGAGTAAAGCAACCTAAATATGTAACGGCTGAAGAGGCCATTCGCCAGATTAAAAATGGGGACCGCGTTGCGGTTGGGCACGCTTGCGGTGAGCCGCGAGCTTTGACGAGCGCGTTTGGCGCGTATATGTCCGAAGTTAAAGATGTTGAATTTGTACACATGGTTGGTATGGGCGACAGTATTCATTGCACGCCGGAGGCGGTGGGGCATGCGCGGCTGAACTCGCTGTTTCTCGGGGCGAAAGATCGCGTCGCGTTCACTGAGGGGCGCGCGGACTATACACCGCGCTATTTTTCTCAGATTCCGGCGCTGTTTGAAAAAGGGATGCTGGTGACGGATGTTGCGCTGGTGCAGGTCAGCAAGCCTGACCGCCATGGCTATGTGAGCTTTGGTGTGTCGGTTGACTACAGCATGGCGGCGGCGAAGGCGGCGAAGATTAAAATCGCGCAGGTGAACAGCTATATGCCGCGCTGCCACGGGGAGTGCTTTATGCACATTTCCGAGTTTGATTTCGTCGTGGAGCAAGATACGCCCTTGATCGAACTCAAGCGTCCGGAGCTCTCCGAGGTGGAACTGGCGATCGGCAAGAATTGCGCGGCGTTGATTGAAGATGGGTCTACGCTTCAACTCGGCATTGGCGCGCTGCCGGATGCGGTGTTGTCGTCTTTGCACGGCAAAAAGGACCTCGGCATTCACTCTGAGATGTTCTCGGACGGCGTTTTGGAGTTAGTGGAAGCGGGTGTTGTCACGAACAGCAAGAAGACTTTGCATCCGGGCAAGTTTGTCGCGACTTTCTTAATGGGGACGAATAAGCTCTATCAATTCGTCGATGACAACCCGGCGCTTTATATGGCGTCGGTTGACTACACCAATGATCCGTATATCATTGCGAAGAATGATAAGATGGTTTCCATCAACGCTTGCGTGCAGGTAGATTTGCAGGGCCAGGTTTGTTCGGAGAGCGTTGGGCCGCGTCAGGTTTCCGGTACGGGCGGTCAGGTTGACTTTGTGCGGGGCGCGAGTATGTCGAAGGGCGGACTTTCGATTATCGCGATCACTTCGACGAAGCGGGAGGGGTCTAGAATTGTGCCGTTCCTGGATGAGGGCGCCGCTGTTACGACGCCGCGGAATGACGTGGGTTGCATTGTAACGGAATACGGCGTTGCGGACTTGAGAGGCCAGACTTTGCGTGAGCGCGCGCGGCGGCTGATTAATATCGCGCATCCAGACTTCCGCGCGGAACTGCAGACAGAGTGGGAGCGCCGCTTCCTGATGCAGTGGTAGGCAGATAATATACACAAGGAGCGTGCATAGGATGAACATTTCTCTTGCTTGGCGGGACGCGATTGCGCTGATTACAGTCAATCGGCCGGAGCAGTTGAATGCGCTCAATGCGGAGACGATCAAAGAACTGGATGCCGCGATTGACACGGTGTCGGCAAACGCGGACTGCCGGGCGGTGATCGTCACGGGAGCGGGCGAGAAGGCCTTTGTCGCCGGTGCGGACATCAAAGCGATGGAGGGCATGACGGCCGAAGAGGCGAGGGATTTCTCGAAATCTACAAACGATGTGTTTCATAAGCTGCAACGGCTCCGTGTCCCTGTGATTGCAGCGGTTAATGGCTTTGCATTGGGCGGCGGATGTGAATTGGCGATGTCTTGCGATATTCGTTTGGCGTCTGAGAACGCGGTGTTTGCCTTGCCTGAGACTTCGCTTGGGCTGATGCCGGGCTTTGGCGGGACACAGCGGTTGGCGCGCATTGTGGGGTACGCAAAGGCCGCTGAGATGGTGTTTACCAGTCAAAAAATCCGCGCTGACAAGGCGTTGGAGATCGGGCTGGTGAATGCGGTGTATCCGCTGGAGAGTCTGTTGGATCAGGCGTATCAGATGGCGGAGGCGATTGCTGCGCAGGCGCCGATCGCGGTGCAGCGGGCGAAGCGGGTGATGCAACAAGGGTTAGAGAGTTCCTTGGAGGAAGGACTTCTCCTGGAGGCCACAGAATTTGGCCAGCTCTTTCACACAAAGGATGCACGTGGGGGACTGCGTGCGTTCATTCAAAAGGAGAAGTATCAGTATGAAGGAAAATAATCCGATCAAGTCCGTATTTGTCGCGGGGGCCGGCACCATGGGCGCCGGTGTTGCGCAGGTGTTTGCGGGGACAGGGTGCCGCGTGGTCCTGTATGACATACAACTCGCGTTTGCTGAGGCGGGTGTTGCGAAAATCGGGAAAGGGCTGGAAAAGCTCGTCGAAAAAGGTAAGATGGACGAGGCGCAGAAAGCGGCGCTGTTAGGCAATATTTCCGCGAGCGCGGCCTTGGAAGACGCGGCGGACTGCGATCTGGTCTTGGAAGCGATTGTTGAAGATGTCGCGATCAAGCGGTCGTTTTTCCAGAAACTTGACGCGATCTGCAAGCCGGAGGCGATTTTTGCGAGCAATACCTCCTCCATTTCGATTACGGAGATTGCGGCGGCGGTTGCGCGGCAGGGTCAGTTTGTCGGGATGCATTTCTTTAATCCCGCGCCTGTGATGAAGTTGGTGGAAGTGATTCGCGGGGCGCAGACTTCGGATGAGACTTTCCAGCGTGTTTTTGCGTTGTCAGAGGCGCTGGGTAAGGAGCCGGTCGAGGTGGAAGAGGCGCCTGGTTTTGTGGTCAACCGTATCTTGATCCCGATGATTAATGAGGCGATTGGGGTGTTGGAGCAGGGGGTCGCGTCGGCGGCGGATATTGACAAGGCGATGTGCCTTGGCGCGGGTCACCCGATGGGGCCGCTGGCGTTGTCTGACTTGGTGGGCAATGACGTGGTGCTGAACATCATGAATACCCTCTACACGGAGACGGGCGACTCGAAATATCGCGCGAGCGGTCTGCTCAAGAAGATGGTTCGGGCAGGGAAGCTCGGGAAGAAGACGGGCGAAGGGTTCCACAAGTATTAAACAGCCTCCCTCAAGAGGAAGCAGACTTCAAAGCTGATACGGTGATCTTAAGACTGGACAGTGTTTGGAGTCTGCTTTTTTTAACGCAGCCGATACGGGATGTGTTTGACGGGGAGATGGATGAAATTTGTTAAAATAGTTGAAAATTCCACAATACGTGGTATATAATCAACCAGTGAATTACAGCGATTTGGAGGGTTGATTATGCCGAAGCATTTTTCGGAAGAAGAGAAAACAGAAATCCGCGCACGGCTGATCTCCGTGGGGCTGGAGTTGTTTGAAAAGTATGGAATCAGCAAGGCTAACGTGAATGATATCACGGCTCGCGCGGGTATTTCCAAGGGTTCTTTTTATGCTTTTTTCGCTTCAAAAGGCGATCTGTTTATGGAAGTTTATCGCTTAGAGCGGGAAAGGGCGCATGAGGAAATTCTTGCTGAGCTTGCTACGGACGAGCGCGACCTGGGTGAGCTCATGGTCGAGTATTCCAAGGCGGTGATGCGCAAATTGAAAGAGCGGCCTATTTTAGAGATTGTGTATGATCCGCCTGCTTTGGCGATGATTAGCGATCAATCGGTCCGAGATCGTCTGCTTTTGTTTAACGACCAGATCAACAAGAAAATTACAGATATGATCCAGAATTGGATGGACCGCGACGGCGCTTATACGGTTGACGCGAAAATTGTGACGAAGATGTTTCGATCCATTAATTTTCTCAAGTTCCACAAACAGGCCATTGGGGTGAACGACTTTGACATGGTTGTTTCGACCATGACGGAGGCTGTGGTGGACTATATCAAGCACGCGAAGATACGGTAAGGAAAGTTCTGGGTGGGCGGTCTATTAATGGGGTAGGGGAATGGCCTATCGGAGACATTCCGGCAAAAGGGGTGGGAATGTGAATGAGATGGATTGTGGGATCACAGGTTTCGGGTTTGCATTTCCTGAGACTATAAGAGATTATAATGAGATTTCCGCGCGCTCCGGCATTCCGGCGGAGGTTGTGCGCGATAAGCTGGGTATTCGGCAGGTGTATTATCCGGGCGGTGGGGAGCAGCCGAGCGGATTGGCGATACGCGCCGCGGAGAATTGCCTTGCAAATACCGGAATATGCGCGTCGAGCATTGATTTGGTCATCTATTTTGGCGAGAATTACGCGGACCACATCATCTATAATATCGCCGCGAAAACACAGGAGGCCATAGGGGCGCGGAACGCGTGGAGCTATAACCTGGACGTCAAGTGCGGCGGGGCGGTTGTGGCGATGGAGCAGGCGAAGCTGTATATGCAGAGTTCTCCGGACATCAACACGGTTTTGCTGGTTGCCGGGTATCGCAATGTGGACCGGGTGGACTATGGGGATGTCAGCCTTTCTTTTTTGTTTGGTCTGTCTGCCGGAGGGGCGGCTTGCATTTTGCAGAAAGGACATGGGAGCAGACGGCTTCTCGGCACGGCGACGGTTGTGGACGGGTCCTTTGTGGATTCGATTGTGATTCCGGCGGGCGGGACGAAGCAGCCTGTGACGCATGAGAATATCAACGATCCTGATTTGCACAGTTTTCGCCTCGCGGAACCGGAGGCGTTTCGGGAGAGGTTGGACCGCGTGACGATTCCGAATCTTGTTTTGGTGCAGGAAAAGGCGCTTGCGAAGTGCGGGAAGAATTTGGGAGATCTCGACTTTGTGTGCGCGATCCATATGAACGTGAAGAATCACCGGATGCTGTTTGATTTACTCAAAATGCCGCTGACGAAGGGGACTTATTTGGCGGATTATGGGCATGTCGGGCAGTTGGACCCGTTGATTGCTTTGGGACTTGTTGAGCGGCAGGGCCTTGCGAAAAAGGGCGACCTGATCGGCGTATTGGCGATGGGATTTGGGTATGTTTGGAATGGTGCAGTGATCGAATGGTAGAGAATTACAGTGTTGTATTAGGCGTCAATGTGGCGGGGATTGAGGTCAGCGTCTTTGGTGTGATGCTGGCTCTTGTTCTCTCCATTTTTTTTATTATCCGGAAGATGAATCCTGCTTTGGCGATGTTTACGGGCGTGTTTGCCGGGGCCATTGTGGGCGGGGCGAACTTGCCGCAGATGGTGGACATCGTGATTTTGGGCGGGCGGCAGGTTGTGGGTGCGAATGTTCGGATTTTGGCCGGTGGTTTTTTGGTCGGCGCGCTGATTGAGACGGGTGCGGCGGAGACGATTGCGCGGGGGATTGTGAAGGGACTCGGGGAGAAACGGGCGATTTTCGCGATTGCGTTGTCGGCGATGATCGTCACGGGGGCCGGGGTGTTTATTACGGTTGCGATGTTGATTGTATCGCCGATTGCTTTGTCGGTCGCTTATCGGGCGAATATTAGCAAATTTGCCGCGATTCTGGCGATTAGCGGGGGCGCGAAGGCGGGGAATGTGATCTCGCCCAATCCGAACGCGCTTGCGGCGGCGGAGTCTTTTGGCTTGCCGCTCAGCGAGGTGATGCTCAATGGGTTGATACCGGGTATTGTAGCGCTGGTGGTTACGGTGGCGCTTTGCAAGATGATGCAGAACAAGCACTTCAAGGTGGAGGCGGAGGATCTGGACGATTCGGCGGACGCGGCCGATTTGCCGTCTTTTGGGAAGGCGATTGTGGCGCCGGCTGTTGCGATTGGGATGTTGATGCTCAATCCGATTGGGGATATTTTGGGGATTGGTGCGATTAACTCCGCCAACTTGCCGATGGATCCGTTTTTTGTTTTGCCGATCGGGGCGGTGGCGGGTCTGCTTGTTTTGGGGAAGGGTAGGCGGATTACGGAGTTTGCGACGAAAGGCGTGTTAAGGATGGCGCCTATTATGCTGGTGGTGTTTGGCGCGGGGGCGATAGGCGGGTTGATTACAGTCTCTGTGTTTCCGGCGATGATAGAGGATGCGCTGTATCGCATGGGGATTCCGACGGCGTTTTTGGCGCCGCTGTCCAGCACGATTTTTGCCAGTGTGACCGGGTCTGCGACGGCGGGGATCATTATTGGCGGGGAATCTTTTGGGGCGACCATATTGGCCGCGGGGGTGCCTGCTTTGGCTGGTGCGGTGATGCTGCATGCCGGGGGCGGTTTTTTGGACGCGGTGCCGCATAGCAGCGGATTTCTCGCGACGCAGCAGGCTATGAAGTGTACGATGGCTGAGCGGATGCGGGTGATGCCTTGGGAGTTCGCGGTCGGCGGGGCGATGACCTTGACTTCTGTGGGTATGTATTTGCTGGGTTTTTGGGGGTAAGGCAGGGCGGACGAGGGGGCTTGTGGGTTTAGGGAATTTTACCTTATGTGTTTTTCGCGGTTAGAACAAATGGTATGCGAGGTAAATGGGAATGACTTACATGTTCGTTCATGGGTCCGGACATCAAGCGACAAGTTGGAATGAAACGATCTCATATATGGAGGGCGGAAAAGAGATATTGTGTCCGAATTTATCTGCAATCCTGAACGGAAAAGAGGCGAGCTACGCTAATCTATATGCTTCATTTATAGAATACTGTGACAAGATCGATGGGCAAATTCATTTATGCGGTCTTTCGTTGGGAGGTATTTTGGCATTACATTATGCTTTGGATTTCCCGGAAAAAGTGAATACATTAGTTTTGATTGGCACACCACATAGAATACCAAAAATAACATTTGGCATTCAAAATATGCTTTTTAGAGTTCTGCCAAAGTCGGTTTTTGAGAAGATGGCATTTAGCAAAAAGGATATGTTTATTTTTGGAGACTCGATCAAGAACTTGGATTTCAGCGATAGGGTGCAGCATATTACATGCCCAACGCTAATCATTTGCGGGGAAAAAGATGGCGCGCATTTTAGAAAGGCAGCACGGTTTCTGGCGGAAAATATTAAAACCGCGGAATTAAGAATCCTTGACAATACTGGACATGTTGTAAATGAGGAGAATCCAAGGGCGTTAGCAAAAGAACTGGATGAATATTATGGCGGAAATAAATAAGGAGGGGGCGGGCCTTTGCGACGCGAAGGACTGCAGGAATTGAGCGTTTGAACAGCGGCGCCTATGAACGGGGATATTACGCCTTGCTTCATGGGCTATTTTTATGTCCAAACGGTGAAGCGGTCTTGACGGACTGTGGGCTGTTTGCTGGTCTGACTAATTTTTAGAGGAAACGCACATGCTCCGTTATACTATACATAAACAATTCTGAAATATCATCGAAATTACTATTGCATTCTAGATATGGTAGGAATATAATGAAATTGGATATTGGATACTGGATGACAAACGGGAAGGTGGATGATGGGATGCATCAAAAAGGTAAGGTTCACATCGTAGAAGTGACGGCGCGGGATGGGTTTCAGATTTTGCCGCGCGTGATTCCGCTGGAGGTTAAGCGGGAGTTTATCCAGAGCCTATTAGACGCCGGTTGCAGTGAAATACAAGCGGGGTCTTTTGTTAATCCGAAGTGGGTGCCGCAGATGCAATATACGGCGGAGCTTTGCGATTATTTCCGGCCGCCGCAAAAGGCGGTTATGACCTATATGGTGCCGAACCTGCGCGGGGCGCAAAACGCGATCGACGCGGGCGCGGCGCATTTTTCTCTGACGATTAGCGCGAGCGAGAAGCACAGCCGCGATAATGTCAACCGCACGGTAGATGAAGCCATGGCGGATGCTGTGGAGGTCGCGAAGCTCGCTAAGGAGCGGGGGGTGACCTGCCGGGGGAGCATTGCGACCGCATTTGGTTACGCGGCGGACCCGGATGGGGTGTCTATCGAACGGGTGATCGGGATGATAGAGGCTTTGGAAGCGGCGGGATTTGCCGCGATTAATATGAGCGATACCAGCGGAGACGCGCATCCGGATCATGTGTTTGAGTTGTGCAGCCGGGCGACGAAGGCGACTTCTTTACCGTTGAGCGTCCATTTACATCAGGCGGATGGGGTTGAGTTTGCGAACCTTTACGCGGCGTTTCAGGCGGGGATTCGGGCCTTTGAATCGGCCGCGGGCGGGCTTGGCGGATGTCCTTTCGCCAAAGGCGCTAAGGGGAATGTTGCGACGGAGAAGCTGGTGGAGTTGTTCCATGCCATGGGCTATGACACCGGGATTGACCTCGAACGGATCCGCGTTGCGGCGGCGTGGGCGAAACAAATACAAGTAGACTACGGCACGCCGGAGTGTACGGCGTAGAGCATTAGAACAATATATAGGAGGCGG
This sequence comes from Oscillospiraceae bacterium, assembly GCA_009780175.1. Taxonomy (GTDB): domain Bacteria; phylum Bacillota; class Clostridia; order Oscillospirales; family Oscillospiraceae; genus WRAB01. The sequence continues at coordinate 111 of WRAO01000029.1, read as the reverse complement.
TTTGTATGGTAGAGATTACGGACAAGGAGTACATTGCGGGGTTGGTGGCGCGTGCGCACGCGGCGATGGAGATTGCGTGGGACTACAGCCAGGAGCGTGTAGACGAGTTGG
>WRAO01000028.1 GCA_009780175.1 Oscillospiraceae bacterium | reverse complement strand
ATGATCCGCAGTAGCTCTCAACTCCCGGATGATCTGATTTATCTTTGTCCCGGCCTTGCTCAACGCATCGTTTTCCACAGGTTTACTCCTTTCCTCGGTGATAGCAGACCCCACCGCGGGCCATAGAAAAATCGCAGCATAGGTTAAAAACCCATACTGCGACATGAAGTCAATTTCACGGGCCATACATGTGCCTTGAAGATATAGCAGAGGTGTGCTATACTGGGACATGCGGTGGGGCCTGCGAAGGTCATGTATGGGTGCGTATACACCTGTAACGCTAGGGAGTTGGTCGCTCGCCTAGTGCCACCGCCGATTTTTTTGGCTTGGGGACATTGTATCACGGAATCCGCGGGGATGCAAGGGATTTCGGTGAAATGGGACGGGCGGGGTAGAACCCCGCCCCTACGAAGGGCGGGCATTTGATTTTATACAAACAGGGCGGGTGCATTCCCGTATAGGGGCGCACCGCACATTCAATCGCACCCACCGCACAAAAACACGCACGCCCGAAAGCGACATATATTTCCGCCGGCAGGCGGAACCACATACCCTGAACGCCCACAAACCAAAAGTCAAAAAGGAAGAGATTTTCAAGAGAAACCAATCGGTTTCTCTTGAATCGCCTTTTTGCCTACTTTTTGGCGAAGCAAAAAGTAGGTCGCCCTCGGCGAAACGAGCCCAGCGAGCCGCAGGCTAATAAAATATCAACAATATCTAATAAAAAAGAAAGAGCCAAAATCGGCTCTTTCAACTCTCTTTATACTGCAACTCCGGCGGCACCATCCGCACAGAAGTATGCCCCGGCACACTCTTGACCACAAACGAGTTCCCGCCAACCACCGCATACTCTCCAATCACTGTATCTCCGCCGAGAATCGTCGCCCCGGCGTAGACCGTGACATGGTCCTGAATCGTCGGATGCCGTTTGACCTGCTTCAGCCCCTGCCCATCCTTCGTCGAAAGCGCACCGAGCGTGACGCCCTGATAGAGCTTCACATGCTCCCCAATCACCGTCGTCTCTCCGATAACAATCCCTGTCCCGTGATCCATGCAGAAATACCGCCCGATTTGGGCGCCCGGATGGATATCAATCCCAGTCACCGAGTGCGCGTGTTCCGTCATCAGCCGCGGGATCATGGGCACCTTCAGCAAATATAGCTCATGCGCAATGCGATACACCATCGTCGCATAAAGCCCCGGATAAGACAAAATGACCTCACAGCGGCTATAGGCCGCCGGATCCCCTTGATACAACGCTTCAATATCCGTGGCCAGATACTCCATAACCTCCGGCAGCTTCTCCACAAAAGCCAGGGTAATCTCCTCCGCGCTCTGCTCTAAGTGCGCGCCGCACGTCGGACCATGATGCTGTCCCGCCAAATGGATCTGCGCCTCCAAACTGGACGCCACTTCCTGCAGCAACACCACCAACCGCGCCTTCTGTACCTCCGGCGTGAGCCGCCCGGCCTCAAAATACCCCGGAAACAGAATGTAGCGCAACTTCTCCAAACACGCGACAACTATCTCCTTGCTCGGAAGCTCCCGCGTACTCTCCTGCCGCGCCGTGATCGTCTCCGCAACACGGGTAATCTCAGCCAAAATCCGCTCGTTCATGTAAACTCCCCCTATGCCTCGTTGTCAAACAAGGCCGTCGATAAATACCGCTCCCCGGTGTCCGGCAGGATGACCACAATTGTCTTCCCAGCGTTCTCCGGCCGCTTTGCGACCTCCGTCGCCGCCCACAGAGCCGCCCCGGCGGATATGCCCACCAGCAGCCCCTCTGTCCGCACAATCTCACGGCTCGTCCGAAACGCATCTTCATTCGTGACCGTGACGATCTCGTCATAAATCCCGGTATCCAACACCTCCGGCACAAAACCCGCGCCGATGCCCTGTATCTTGTGCGGCCCCGACCAGCCCTCAGACAGCTTCGGCGAATCCACCGGCTCCACCGCGATCACCTGCACACCCGGCTTCTGCCCCTTCAAAAACGTGCCCGTCCCCGTAATCGTACCCCCGGTGCCTATCCCCGCGACAAAGATATCCACCGCGCCGTCCGTACCCGCCCAAATCTCAGGCCCGGTCGTCTCAATATGCATCTGCGGATTGGCTGGATTCACAAACTGCCCGATCAAAAGCGCCCCCGGTGTCTCCCGGGCCAATTCCTCCGCCTTCTCAATCGCGCCCGGCATCCCTTTTGCGCCCTCCGTAAGCACAAGCTCCGCCCCATAGGCCAAGAGCAGCTTCCGCCGCTCAATGCTCATCGTCTCCGGCATGGTAAGAATCACACGATACCCCCGCGCCGCCGCCACAAGCGCAAGGCCGATCCCCGTATTCCCACTCGTCGGCTCAACAATCACAGATCCGTGATGCAGCTTGCCAGCCTCTTCCGCCTCCCGAATCATCCCCCAGGCGATACGGTCCTTCACGCTCCCGCCCGGATTAAAGCTCTCCAGCTTCGCAACAATATCTGCCCCAAGGCCCTTCGCCGCTCCATACCGATTCAGCCGGAGCAGCGGAGTCTTTCCAATCAGTTCAATCAAACTCTCCGCAATCTGTGCCATCCAAACCCCTCCCATACGCACGATCACTATATCTTATCATTATATGCGTCTTCGACAGCAAAATCAACCACTGCGTTTCAAAACAAAACGCCCCGCCAATCGGCGGGGCGTTCCTGGCACTATCTCTGTTCGTTCATAAAGGTCTGCACCCGGTTGTTGATAATCCGGGCCGTATTCTCCGCGGTTCTGTCTCCCGCGAAGAAGGGCAGAAGTTCTTCCTGCACCAACTCCCACACGGTCACATGGAAGTGCCCGACCACGCTTGCGCTCTCCACAATCGCGCGTAGACCATCCGCCTCTGCCTGGGTCATAGCATACATCGGGATCTGGCGCATGTCGTCAATCCACACGCTCCGCATGGAAATCTCTTCGTTTGGATCATCATCCGGACCGATCGGCCATCCGAGACTCGTCAGTGTCTGCGGCGTCATCGCCTCCTGGAGCTGCGCGTCAAACAGGTCCACCCGAATCGGGAAATCCCACTCAATACGGGCCGTCGGCAGGAGGAACTGGCGGACAAAGTCCCAAGCCTCGTTTTGCCGCGGGCTTGCGGCATTGATCCCAAAGCCCTGTCCCGGATGAATCACATGCGCCCCGCCATCCGCCGTCGGAACACCCAACGCGACAACATCACCCAGCGCGACGACAAACTCCTGATATCGTCTCGCGTCCCAGAGGTGCGCCATGGAGATCAACTGGTCTCCGCGGAGCATCCGCGCAAACTCGCTCTCCCATACATGCCCGCTGACGAGCGTCTGGCCGCCACCCATCTGGCGCTCCTCCCAACCATGCTCATCTGGGAGCCGTGCGGCAATGTTGAGCAGAGCGATAAACTCCGCACTATCCAAGTTGGCGCGTCTTGCCTCCCAGTCAAGGAAATCTCCGCCGAACCAGAGCGCCATACTGAGGAAGCTCTCTCCCGTCATCCAGTCGCCCATAAGGGTCGCCAGTTGTTGCGGATTCGCCGCTTCGATGAGGGCGAGCATCTCAGCCATCGTCCAAGACTCAATATGTCCCACATGCTCCGCCGTACCGATCATCGTCTGAAGGCCAAAGCTATTGGCAATCATCGGCAGAGACCCATCCGGACTCTCCATCGCCCGCAGAATATTGGGGAAGAAATCCGCCCGACTGATGGTCGGATCGGCGTCGATAAAGCGGTAGAGATCGGCAAACAGCCCGCGATCTGCAAAGGCATCCAGCCCGCCGCCCCAGATGATATCCGGCCCCATTCCGGCCGCAAGCTCCGCCAACATCCGCATTCCGCCTGCATCCCAGTCGTCCGGGGTGTTATACATCCCATAGTCCCGCACCTGAATCTGGTGGGTCAGGTTGTTCCGATTAAACGCCACAATCTGTTGGCGCACCTCACCGGAGAACCACAGGCCGCCGACTGTGATCGTCACACGCTCCGGCAGCGTATCTCTAGACACGCGGTTGAGGGTCATAAGCTCCGTGCGCCAGCCATCTCTTTGACTGTCCCAGTCGCTGACCAGAACAGAAATACTCCCATTGTCCAAGAAGCCCACGTGATAATCCCACTGTGCCGCAAGCCCCGCTTCAATCCAGTTGAGGATAAACATCCGCTCTCCGGTGGCCATGTTGTACCCAAAGAGATGGTTGCCGTCGTCTATGATGAGATCAAAGGGATCCTCGCTTCCGGCAGGGAACAGATTACGCGCGCCCGCTACGGTGATCTCGTAAGTCTCACCCCAGTCGCCGGCCTCGAAGTCAATCACACGCAGAAGTTCGCGGAGTGTACTCGTCGTTTCCTCAAAATCCGAGGTCGCCACCACCACGCGCCCGTCCCCGAGCTCCACGATACCCCGCGCCCAGTCTATATCCAACCGGCCGACCACCTGGCGTGCGCTGTTCAGCAAGAAAAGCTCGCTCCCACGATCCGCCCAAGCAGCGAGTACCATGTTGCCATCCGCGGCAAAGAACACCCGATCAACCGAGAACCAGTCTGCGGTCGGCGGCACAACGCCTGTGATTTCCTCAGAAACCAATTGTCTACCGTCGATGTCATACTCGGCATAGATCAGCGTCGTGCTGCTGCCGCGCTGCATGCTCCAGTCCTGCTCCACAATGAGCAAACCAAAATTGCCCTCATTCGTGATATGGAAGCCCGCAATGTTCGAGCTGTTCCCCTCAGCCGGAATCTCAGTCCGTCTCAGGTCACTCCCATCAATCCGCATACTCGCGATCACAAGGGTAGGCGGACTGGGCTCCCAAGTCTCCCAATCTGTATCCGGGCCTGGGTTGTCGACTTCGACATAGTAAAAATAAATCCGGTCGCCCCGGGCAATAGAACCCTGCACGCGAGTTTCCAGGTCCGGCAGGTTGATTTCCTCCGCCAAAAAAGCATAGGTCCCCATGATGCTGTTGTTAATCAAGCTGGGGTTCACACCGGCACCGCCGCCGCCGGCACCACCGCCTCCACCGTTGCCACAGGCGGCGAGTAAAACGACCAGCGCCAGCATAGCGGCAAACAGGCCAATCATTTTGGCTCTTCTCTTCTTGACTCCTGTAATTTGCACGATTGTCTCTCCTTATTTCTCTCATTTCTCGTCTCCCAAGTCGGAGACACACATACGCGTCAACTGCACTGTTAGGTCCAACTGTACTGCATGCACTAACACAATTGTTGCACACATCGCGCCGATTGTCAAGTTCTTTCACGCAATCTTAAACAGATCTTAACAAGTAAGACGAGGCAAAACCCCACTATGTTCCCACCGCATCTGTTGCAGTTTCAGGCAGGAAATGATAGACTAAGTTGACCATACCGCCCCGGAAAGGAATCCCTCTCCTATGGAAAACATCCAGAGATTTGCAAAAAATGACACCGCATTTTCCATCGCGCTGGCCATGGCCTTCCTCGCCATGCACTTCCCCTTCGGCCTCCGCTATTTCACCTATATGGACGACCTCGCCCAATACGGCATCTTCTACCTCCTACTCGACAATCCCCTCGGCATCTTCACCCACTGGCAGCTCTACACAGACCGCCCCCTCGCCTCCGTGGTCGATGTATTCCTCATCGCCCCCCTCTGGCACCACCTCTGGATCGCCCTTTTCCTCATGGTCGCTCTCCATTACGCCACCGTTCTCCTAATGAACAGCACCCTCCGGCAATCCGGCTTGCCGCACGGGAAAATCTTCATCCTCGTCTGCTCCGTCTATCCCTTCCTCGCGGAGGGTCGTTACTGGCTCTCGGCCTCCTCCCGCATTGTCACAAGCCTATTCCTCCTCACCCTCGGCGTATTCCTCCTCGTCCGCGCCCTCCAGCAACCCACGCAAACCAGAAAAGTCGCCACTATCGCCGGCGGCTTCTTCCTCACTTTTCTCGCCCAGTTTTTCTACGAACAAACCATCTCCTTCGCCTTCGTCTATACGCTGATTCTCCTCTGGTTTAACCGCCAACACCTCAAATCCAAATGGGACAAACTCCTCTACGGCATCCCCGCTTTCCATCTCTTCTTCGTCGGCGCCTACTATTTCGCCTTCCGCAACTACGGCACCCTCGGCGTCCGCGCCGGATTCTTCGAAGGCCCCCTCTTCGCCCAAATCGCCCTCGTCCTCAGGCGAATTCGCCTGCAATTTGTCCCCGAGCAAGTCTTCGGCGTCCGCAATGCCCTCTCCTACGGCATCGCCGACTTTGCCCAAAACTACGCGCTCCTCACCCTCTTCGTAGCCATTCTCTGCGGTCTATTCGTGCTGTTCTGCGTGTATTCCAAGCAAAGCGAAGAAGAGCGCTCGCCCTCCCCCCTAATCGGCGCGGGCCTCAGCGTAACCCTCTTCTTCGCCGCCTTCGCCCCCTTCTTCCTCCTAGAGGACTCCTTCCTCTTCATGCGCAGCCTCTTCCTCCCCGTCATCGGCATCGCCCTGTTCTGTCAAGTGATCTGGACCGTTTTGGCACGCTTTCGCCTCTGGGCCTACCTCGCCATCCTCCCCCTCTTCGGCCTCCTCTTCCTCAGCATGATGCTAAACATCCTGCAAGTCGAGAGTTACAAATACCTAGAACAAGACTCCAACCATATCACCCAAGGCGTAATCGACGAACTAGACCGCCTCAACGTCGATTTAGACAATCTCGACAACACCGGCATCATCTGGCTCCTCGGCGTACGCTGGATCTACGAGCACGAGGCCATCTCCCCCCACATGCATAACCTCACCCTGTTCGACTGGTCCCTCTCCACCAACCTCCAAGCCATGACCGGACGAAGGCTCCTCCACGACCGCGGCATCTTCCTCCGCCCCATCCTCCCCGGCTGGGAATATAACATCGACCTCCACCCCGAAGACATCCTCCTCGGCATAGACGATACCTTCCGCGTCCGCGAACTCCGCCTCGAAAACGACCGCGTCTACTTCGCCGACACCAGCGAATGGTTCGGCTACCTCACTACCGGCGCCCCCGGCAGCTTTGTACGTTGGCGATGAATGTGGTAGCGCACAGTATTTATATAATATGGAGAAGTGCAACTGTTGGAGGAAGCGCATATGCCTGAAATAAAAAACATAACAGCAAAACCAAACATAATATTATTTGCCGTTATGTTTTACTATTTTGTCATAGGGCGAAACATTGTGCAGCCTTATCTTTTGACTCCGATTTATGACTTTCTTGGTATCTACCCTCTCGTGGGCTGGTCGGGAATATTAAATGCCTTTTTTCGAGATTTAGGCGTTCCAATTTCGCTTTATTTGCTGTATGCGATTTTTGCAAAGAGAGATGTGCGATTTTCGTTTTCTTTATCGTACCTCAGCCTAACTAATATATTGTATATTTCTGTAATAACACTTGCAGTTCGTGTCATGTTTAATTTGCTTGAAAGCGGCGTTCCGTTTCTTTTCGGTAGCGGAAGTGTTCCAATGCAAACATTCCGCTTTATGGATATTGGACAATCTCTGCTTCACAATGCTATACTTGCAACGCTCTTTGAAGAAGCTGTTTTTCGCGGATTTCTTTGGGGAGAGTATCGCCGACAAGGTATTGGCTATTGGAAAATCGCACTTGTGACCGGGCTGTTCTTTGGCATAATACATCTTGATACATTTACAATTATACATACAACATTTGCAGGGATTTTCTTTTACGCACCGCTCATCTATTTCACACGCTCTATCTGGGCACCTGTTTTGCATCATGCGCTGATGAATGGTTTGTACACTTTGATAAGCCCTGCGTTTTATATAGACAATCAAGCTGACTTTGACGCATTTATGCCAACTTATCTAATGATCCTTGCTCTTGCCGCCCTTGTTTTAATTCCTATTTCCATTTTATGCGCCAAGAAGTTTTACCACGAAAATCGGCACAATATTCAAGTGAAAGAAAATCTGCCAAAGGAATCAGTAGCTTTTCGTGTAAGTTATTGGATTTTAATTGTTGTTATGGTTGCAACTTTTCTCAGAGTATAAGCATATGGTGAGCAAGCCCGCACACAAACCAAAAAGGCCGGAGGCAACCGCCCCCGGCCTTTTCTCATATCCACCCACACCTACCGCCGCCATCTATCATCCGTCGCGTGCATCCCATGCAACTCCCGCCACGGATTCTCCTCAAAGATATAAACCACCCAACCCCCGGGGAAATCATGCCTTTCCCCAGATTCGAGAAACTCCCGCGCCATCTCGCTCTGCACAAGCCATCCAACGCTGATAAAGAACACCCGTTCCTCCTCATGGTGCAGTTGCGCCATCGTTACCCCGCGCGGGATCGGATAAAACGTCCTGTCGTCAATCGTGATGGCGTGAAACGCAAAATCCGCCACCGCCGCAATCGTTTCGCCCTCTACGATCGTGCCATACCCAATGGTAAGCTCCTGCTCGACGATAAAATCCGCCACCCGCTGCCTATCTTCAATCATAGCCGTATTGTGCGCCAGCGGAAACGTCACCATCGCCGCCGCGCTGATGAAACAAACTGCGGCACATGCCATGGCCGTCAAAAACCACTGCTTCTGTCTCACGAAATGATCGATCACAAAAACAAGGATCACACTGATCCAAACCACCGCCGTAAAAATGTGCCGCGCGGCGATTTCCATCTCCGTCAACAGCATCACAAACGAGAGACAGCAAATAGACACAAACAACACCCGCACCAGCACATTGTCCACATTCGCCTTGCCAATCCCAGCCTTCATCTTCGAAAACGCCGTCAGCGTCACAACAAGCACAAACAACCGCCCGAAATAGACCATGCCGTCCAGCGAAAATACCCGAATCCCACCGCGCAACCCAAACGCCGCCGTAGCCTGGTGGATAAAATACAACAGCCGGTCCCCAAACTCACGCTTCACGATGAGCGTCAAATCCACATGCGCGTTGGTATAGTAAGAAATGACAATCCCCCGCCGGAAGAGGAATTGCATAAACAATATCCCAGCCAAGGCACAACTGAACCCAAGCGCCGCAAGCATCGTAGACTTCTCAATCTGCCGCAGCCGAAATGGCTTGTTGTCCAGCAAATCCATCAGAATCGGCCAAAGCTCCACGAGCAGTATCGGCAAATACAGCCCAATCAACAAGCGATTTGACTGCACCCCCTGCACAAAAGCCACCGCCGCCATCAAACCCCACAGCGCGATGGACACCCGCTTTTCCCGCGTCTTCTGCCGCATATACACACCCAGCGTAAACAACACAGCGGATAAATGCAAGGCATAGGACCCGTTTACAAACAAGATCGTAAAAATCGAAAGACATTGGCGCGCGTTCATAAACGCAAACAACACCAGCAGTGAAAGCACGCCCATAACAACCGCCAATGGACTCACCTTCCGAAAACTCACCATATAGTAAAACAGACACACGTTCACAAGCAGCATCAGCGACACGGCAATCGGATAAGACAAATGCAAATTCCCCGTGATCGTATAGACCAACAGCACCACACTCGTAATATGCGCCAAGCGAACCTCGCGCAGATGCAGCCAACCATCCGGAAAGAGCGTCCCCTGCACCCTCGCCTCACGCACAAATGCCAAATCCGTCGCGATATCAAAATGCAAATGGCTCCAATAATAAGCAAAATTGATATAGACGATGTATCCCATCACAAACGAGAGAAACAACATCGCCGGAATCAATAACAATTTGTCAAACCCGATATCTCGTAATTTTCGCACGTGCACTCTCCTCTACTGCTAGCGTCCTTGATTTCGCGATTATATCATGATTTAGTTCAAATTTCAATTTGAACCGGGCGATTTCAATCGCCCTGGTCGCGCAAGCGACAAATCAGTCATCAACGTTCTCTCAGCCGCCCAAAGCTTTGCTTTGGCAAGCGGCGCGAGGTTGTTATATCATACTTCCCTCTGCAACGCAAAGGGGCGGCAAAGCGCCAAATCTCCATAAAAAAGCTGAGCATCTCGGAGTTTCAAGATGCTCAGCTTTTATTTCAATCTATCCTACTGCAAACCCTAGCCCTTCGTCTCTTCGTCTTCCTTCACAGCCGCAGCAGCCGCTTTCGCCGCTCTTCTCTTCGCCATCTGCGACATAAAAATCGGCGTAGCAAGCGACAGCGCGATCAACAAAACAAGCGGCAAGGAGAACGGACGTCCAAGGAAAAAGGTAAACAGATTCTCCCCACGCGCCATGAGCAAGGAGCGTTGGAACCCGCCCTCCGCCATAGGACCGAGTACAATCGCGAGCACGATCGGCGCTGTAGCAAATCCGGTCTTACGCATAAAGTAGCCGATAAACCCAAACACAGCCATAACACCGACATCAAACATACTTCTGTTGATCGCAAACGTTCCCACAACAGACAGCACCGTGATGACCGGAATCAGATAGACATTCGGCACGCTCGCAAGCTTCACCAAACGCTTCGCCACCAACCAGCCGACAATGCCCATCAAAACGCTGGCAATCATAAAGCTGAACAGCATCGCGTAAGTCACAGCCGCATGCGCGGTAAACAGGGTGTGTCCGGGTGTCAACCCCTGGATGGTCAAACCACCAAGCAAAACAGCGGTAACCGCGCCGCCTGGAATACCGAGCGCCAACAGCGGAATAAACGCACCCGCAACCGCCGCGTTGTTGCCCGATTCAGAAGCATAAATACCCTCAATCGCGCCCTTACCGAACTGGTCACGGTTTTTCGAGAAACGCTTGGCCTCATTGTAAGCCAACCATGCCCCAATGTCCGCACCCGGACCCGGGATAATACCGACAATCGTCCCAACCATCGTCGAACGGATCAGATTTGGGATATTCCGGATCAACTCCGGCAGCGGCGGCCAAAAACTACCGCTCAAATCCACCGGCACACGTTCCTTCTCTTCTTTTTTCCCAAATGTCTCCGCAAGCAGCATCACCTGAGAGATGGAAAACAGACCGATCAGCGCGGGCACCAGCTGGATGCCAGCCTCCAGACGGGTAATCTGATAGGTAAAGCGCGGCACACCATAGATCATGTCAATACCCACCATTGCGATACCCAGACCAAACGCACCGGCCGTGATCCCCTTGAGCGGATTATCGCTCGCGAGGCTGCCGATAACGGAAAGGCCCAAAATCGCGATCAAAAAGAACTCCGGCGCGTTAAACCGCAGCCCCAGCCGTGCGAGCGGCGGGGTCAAAAACAGCAGGATCACACCACCGACCAGACCGCCCGTCACCGAAGCAACCGTAGCCGCACCGACAGCGTGCAGACCCTTACCCTGTTGGGTCAGCGCATAACCGTCCATCGCCGTAGCGGCGGAAGCGGGCGACCCGGGTGTATGCAGCAAAATCGCAGGGATAGCGCCGCCATAAACAGACGCAACATAAACCGAACTCAGCATAATCAATGCCGCGGTCGGCTCCATTCCAAACGTGACAGGAACAAGCAAAGCAACAGCCATTGTAGCGGTCAATCCCGGCAAAGCGCCGATGAATGTGCCGCCTATTACACCTATCAAAAGCGCGATGATTGATTGCGTTGCAAACAAATTCGCGAACATCTCAGCGGAAAACAAAGCTTAATTCACCTCAAATCTTTGTAAGACACCCTATGGCAGAAACACGTTCAACAAACGCTCAAACACACCGTAGACAAATAAATTCACCGCTATCGTAATGGCGACAATCGGTATAATCCGCCGCGCCCCGAATGTGAACATAAAAGCCGGAATAAAGATACAGGTTGCAATATAGAACCCAATCCAATTAATGAGCAAAAGATAGACAACGAACATCGCGAAAACCACAAGCGGCATTTTCGTGCCGGCAAAGGTGAGCGCGTGGTCTTCTTTCGTGGTAAGCGCGGGGTTTAAAGTTTTACGAACACCAAACAGTGTAACCAGTGTCGACAACGCCAAACACAGCGTAAAAATAACCCGCGGGAAACGCCCTGCGCCGGGATGCAGCCCCATGGATTCCCAAAGGAAAAAGCCCGAGACTAACATGAGGCCAACGCCGATAAATACATCGTTGTTAATTCTGCGTCTTTTCTGTTCCATCTTCATCCTCCAAGTAACAAGCAGATAGCCAAAAATCAACGATGTCACAAACGAAAGAGAGCCGGCCCCCGCGCTCCGTCAAAGGGTCTTGGGGGCCGGCATTTTTCGTCTGTGACCTTACAACTTAGCTAAGATTACTCCCAGCCCATGAGCGGTGCAAGGCTCCGAATCAGTGCCTCAGCCGCTTTGATCTGTTCTGTGAGCTCCGGGTTGAGCACGAAGTCAATGTCAAGACCCATGTCGTGCATACGTGCTACACCTTCCGGATGGTTGAGTGCATAGGTCAATGCGCTCTCAAACACAGCGATGATTTCCGCCGGCGTGTCAGCGCGAACCGCGAAGCTGCGGCGCGAAGCCACGGTGAACGGCACTTCCGGATAAGTCTCATTCCAAGTCGGTGTGCCCGGCAGGAATTGAGTCTGCTCGTCCGCAAATACGACCAGCGGAGCGATATAGCCGTTGGACATTGGCACGCGCACTTCACCAACAGTCAGGGTGCCCACGTCAATGTGTCCGCCCATGAGCGCCGCGAGAACGTCAGCGCCGCCAGCGAATGGGATCATCGTCATATCGAGATCCATTGCCTCACGGATGACTTCGAAGGTAATGTGACCATGCGAACCGATACCGGTGGTGCCAAAGGTGAGGTTCTCGTTCGATGCAAGTGTAATAAAGTCCTCAATGGATGTGAAGCGGTTGTCGTCCGGTCTTACAACGATAACAACAGCGTCACTCACGTGGTTGGCGATGATGTGGAAATCATCAATCGTACGATCACGGCCGAGTGCGGGATCGAGATAGCCGCCGAACAGAACCGGGGTGTTAATCATCGCGAAGGTCATGCCGTCCGCCGGAGCGGTGAGCATATGCTCCCAGCCAATCCAGCCGGAACCGCCGGTCAGGTTTTGAACAACGATATTCGTTCCAAGGTAGGATTCCAGGTAAGGCAGGATGATACGTGCACCGAGGTCAGTGCCGCCGCCAGCCGCCCAGGGCACCACGAGGGTGATAGGTTGGCCGCCGTGGAAGTCTGCGCCGGGTGCTGCTGGCTCGGTCGGCGTCTCTGCCGGACCCGGAGCCGGAGTTGCCGGAGCCGGTGTCGGCGTCGCGGCTGGGGTAGTGGTACATGCGACCAGACCAAATACGAGTACGGCTGCTAACAGAATTGCGAGTAACTTTTTCATTTCAATCTCTTCCTTTCATCTCTTTGCTTGCTTTTATGAGTGATACAACCCGCTCGGGTTGATTCCCATCCGTACAATTAGATGTTTTGCTTAACCCAATCAAAGCTCAGTTTCCCCGCACAGTAAAGCGGTTTCTTCAGACCCATGGCCAAAGCTCTGTCTTCCAACAGTCCCAGCGGAATCTGCGCGAGCAAAATGCAGTCCACATCACTGTCGTCCATCTTCTTGATGTCCGCCAGAACAATCTCGTCATGGGCTTCGATTTCATTTCTGGAGAAATAGCCCCACGCGTCCGCGTTGATCCGATAGTCGAGTTCCACAGTCTTGCCGAGAAGCGCCGTCTTTCTCTCGATTTCACCTTTGAGGTAAAAAGACGCCCGCTCAACCGTACCGATCACACCGATGCGCTTATGCTCGATCGCCTTGTCCACAGCCGGCGCATCCATCTGCACCATCGGAACATTCAGCACTTGCTTGGCATATTCCGTAGCCTGCGGCATGAGGCTGCAACAAGAGAGAACCGCGCTGCACCCTTGTTGTTCCAAATATCTCGCATATTTCGCCCAGCGCAGCAGATTCTCTTTGGGCGTCTCTCCGATGGGTGCGTCAAAATTCGCTATTTTCACCGCGTCATCCAAGAAGTTAAACGTACGGGCGTCTGGCATATACCGGGCGAGTAGGTCATCTACCATGGGAATGGTCTTCGGAGTCGTATGCAGAAAGCCAATTTTCGTTTGTCCTGCCGGTGTGCTAGCCATAACAATTCTCCCTTTCTCGAATACTGTCTCTTGCCTAGTGTTCCATTATAGCAGTTTCATTTGCATAATGAAATCCCCAAAATTACTCCTGTGGCAACAACACCACACGCTTCACAACATCACCAAAGATCTCATCCTCCGTATACGGCACCATGTCAATCGGCCCAATCGGGGTCGAAACCCAGGTCGTGTTGATGAAATGCTTCTGCGTAATGTT
>WRAO01000027.1 GCA_009780175.1 Oscillospiraceae bacterium | reverse complement strand
ACCGTCCGGGAACCCGCGGAAAATATTCGCATTGGTCGTGGTCGACACGGCGTTGTTGAACCAGTTTTGCAGGGCCACATCCGGGAAGGGATTCGTCTGCGACCATACCTCCGTACGATACTCATCTGTAATCAGGCGGAAGAAGATCGTCGCGACTTCTGCTCTTGTAATGTTCCCTTGCGGATGGATGAGACCATCGCCTTTCCCAATCAAATACGCCTGCCGTTCCAGTACCGGTGGCTGTGGTGTGGGCGGAGCAACCGTGCCGCCGCTGCCACCGCCGCCGTTGCCACCGCCACTGTTGCCGCCGCTGTTGCCACCACCGTTGCCGCCACCTTGTGTGTCTTGTGTCCATACCGCCACAAAGGTCACATCCGCTGTCACTTCGTGTGTCGTAAGGTTTACCGGTGCGCCATTTAGCGTCCAGCCTGTGTGTGTCCACCCCGTACGTGCCGGAGCGGTGCCATGGTCTAGGGTTCCGGCAATTGTGCTGGCGGCGATGCCTGTCCTGGTCACTGTCACGCCGGTATACGCCCAGTCAAAGAGTACGGTATACGTCAGTATCTCTTCTGCCCACACCGCTACGAAGGTCACATCCGCTGTGACTTCGCATTCCGCAGGCACTACCTTGTCGCCATGCAAGTTCCAGCCGTCATGCGTCCAGCCGGTATTGGGTGTCGCGCCGGGGATGAGCAATGCGTCTAGCGTTGTGCCGAGTGCCATGTATAGGACGACATCGGGTGTGCCGTCGATCAGTGTGCCATTTTCGCCTGGCTGGAAGGTGACTTGAATCAGGTTCGCGGGCGCGAAGTTGATATCGTAGTTATTGAGCGGATGTCCGAAAATGGATGTGCTGTTAAACATAATCCCATCGACAACTGCGGCGGAGGGATCCGGCACAACCGCAATACGGGCCCTGTTCCCGCTGAACACAGCGGGTGGGCGGATTGTAATATTAGGATAATCGTCGGGCAACAGAGGCACTCGGTAGTCCGTTGGGTACGCTGTGGTAAATATGCCTCCGCCGTCGCCGACGGCTGTATTGTTACGTATAGTACCATCGTGCATCGTGAAATTGCTGTTGCCAATGTTTTCTGCCCAAAAAAACGGGATAGTAACCAAAGCCACACCGCCGCCGTTTCCTCCCGCTGCATTTCCGTTAATTGTACCACCTTCCATTGTGAACGTGGAGGTGGATGCGCCCAGCCACCGATTTCCTTCCGACAACACAGCTATACCGCCGCCATCGAAATCAGCCATATTACCGCTAATTGTTGCGTAGTCAGACATTGTGAAAGTGGAATTCCACATTTCGAAATTTGCCTCTGACCACACAGCTACACCGCCGCCGGCGTTAGCCTCATTATCGCTAATTGTTGCGTAACCGGACATTGTGAAAGTACTATAAGCGACCATCACACCGCCGCCGTTATGAAATGCTGTGTTTCCGCTGATGGTACCACCGTTCATTATGAAAGTGCCGAAACCGCCTGTTGAAACTCTGCCTACAGTTACGCCGCCTCCGTGAGCTCCGGTTGTATTGTCGATGATAGTACCGTCGTGCATTGTAAATAAACCGTTCGCCCGCACACCCACACCGCCGCCGTCGACAAAGCGCTTTGCCGTATTGCCGCTGATGATGCCACCGTACATTGTGAAGGTACTGTCCCACACCTGCACGCCGCCGCCTTCATTCCCCGATGCTGTGTTGTCACTGATTATACCATCGTGCATGACGAAGCTGCCGCCTGATCGCACAGATACTCCGCCGCCGCCATGCTCGGCTGTATTACCGCTGATGGTACCGCCGTACATTGTGAATGTACTGTCCCACACCTGTACACCGCCGCCGGCGCTCGCAATGTTATTTTGGATGACTGCGTTGCCGGTCAGGTTAAATGCGGCCCCCGCACTTAATTGCACGCCGCCTCTTGCTCCTGTTCCGGCTACGTCGGCACCGCACAGGGTGATCCCGTCGCCTATGGTCAGGGTCGCTCCCTGCACCAAAAAGTGCCTTTGCGCTGTCGTGATGGCAAAAGTATACTTTGATTGTTCCCCGCCCTCCAGGCCGACCAGCGTAATGTCTCTGCCTGCCGGTATGGTAATTTGGGGGCCGCTAATGTCTTTTGTGAGAACTATAATTACGGGGACACCGGGTTGCGCGGTTTCCACGATCGCTAGACTCAATTCCTCGTGACTTGATACTTGAATCGCAGAACTTTCGCTGCGCAAAAACCCTTGCGTGTTCGCTTCCACAACCGGTTCGATCTCGGTAGTTTGGGCCGCCGCCGGCATTGAAGGCAACACCGACACAAAAAACGCCGCAATCAAGATCCATGCAATTATTCGCTTTTTCATTCCAGTATACCTCTTTCTGTTTTGTAATCGCGTTGAAGCGTGTTATGTCGACCACGGATAAACGCGTACAAGCATAGTATAATTTCAGTCAGAAATTTTTAATACACCCAAACGGGGAATGTCCAGCATGAAATCGAAAAAATAAAACCCCTTCTAACATTTGAATGCGTAGATGTTAGAAGGGGTTTTTGTCTGTCAGCATAAATCCGAATCCACCGCCCATTGGCATGAGTTGCGGTTTAACGAAAAACTCCGTCTTGCCAGAGCCGAAGCCACCGATGACCAGCACGTTTTTATTCCGTGCACACTTTACCTGCTTTGGTCGGCGCTCCATCGTCAGAGAGTCCGTGGCAGTGAGGATGATGTTGTTTCGCGGATTTGGGTCAACGTATGGAGTGATATCCCGTGCCGTACTGGAGGCCCATCGACCTTTATACCCGTCTGTACCCCTGCCTTACGTTTTGTTAGGTGGGGGCAATGGTCGCCAATCATCAGCATCTCGATTTTTCCGAACGCTTCATTTTGGAACACTTAGACTTGATTTTGCATAGACAGATTCTCCTCGTCAAAATATATTTCCGCCTGTTGACGGCGGCTAATCACAATGAAGTGGTCAGGGGTCTTGTGTTGTGCTTGGGACAATTTTATGGTATAATTACATACTGACTCAAAGAGCTATTGGGCAAGCAAAATGCCGCCCTCAACTACTTTTGAGGACGGCATTTCGTGTAGGTTAGCCCCGTGATTTCAGTGGGCCTAAATATGACAGAGCAACGAGTTCAAACAACAAAAAACCGCTTCCCACTTGAATGGGGCGGATTGATTTTTGGCCTGTTTTCTCGTTGTTTTTTATGATGCGTAACCGCCTGCGTAGGGGTGGTTGTGCGCCTGTAACAACGGAGAGGTGCTGCTCGTCCGTTGCCACCGCTCGAATTTTTCTTCGATTTGCCCGAATTATACCGCAGAATCCGCAGAAATGCAAGAAATTTCACCGCACATTCGTCTTGTGTACCGCACAAGAACGCGCACGCCCGAAAGCGAAATCGCCCTCCGCCGGCAGGCGGAACCCCCGACCCCAAACGCGCCCAAACCAAACGTCAAAAAGGAAGAGATTTTTAAGAGAAACCGATGGTTTCTCTTAAATCGCCTTTTTTGCGCGATGCAAAAAAGTATGTCGTCTCAGCGAAACGAGCGCAACAAGCCGCAGGCAAATAAAAATAGTTAAAAAAGGAGCACCGAATGCCAACCTTCGCAGAACAAGTCTACGCCATAGTAGAACAAATCCCGGTAGGTACTGTGGTTTCCTATGGCCAAATCGCCAAGATGCTCGGCAATCCCCGTGCCGCCCGGCAGGTCGGCTGGGCGATGGGCAATTGCCCGGACCACCTCCCCTGGCAGCGGGTCGTCCTGGCCAACGGCGACATCGCCGGGGGCGGCTATGCGGCCCGCCGCCGCGCGATGCTAGAGGAAGAGGGCATCCCCTTCCGCGCGGACGGGCGGGTAGACATGGAGCGGTGTCGGTGGTTCTAGAAGTCGATTTTGAGGGTCTTGCTGGCGAGCGCAACCCCGTCAGACTCTGTGATGGCGAGCTTTTGCGCCTCCGTCGCGCCTAGCGTCTCGCCGTGTTTGAGCGTGACGTCGGAGCCCATGATATAGGCGGAGATGTCGATTAGGAACCCGAGCACCTCGTCGGCGGTGCGGGGGCTGTCTAGGATTTCGAGGTCTTGTTTGCCGAGCGTTTCCAGGCCGTAGGTGTAGCCGGAGATGGTCTTGCCATCATCGTTGCTGTAGATGCCGAAGAAGATGTGATTCATGATCGGAAACACGTTGTTTTCTATGGCAAACTTGGCGGAACCGATATAAAACGCGGGATCAAAGACTGTCCCCGCCGCGTTGATCGCGATGGCGCCCGGTTGTTTGAGGCAGGTGGCGCAGAGCTTGGTGTGCAAGGCGGCGACTTCCGCCAAGGGCTGATTTTTGAGGGGCATGACGATAATCAAGACGTGGGCTTTGTGGCTTTCGGCTACCTTGATCGCGTCTGGCCAGCGGAAGTTGTTTTTGGCGACCTCGACCGCTTCGCCGTTGGGCACAGGGCCTGGCATGAGGCTGATGGCGACGGTCATGCCGTCTAGTTCTGTGACGATCATGGGTTGGGCGTCGTCGTCTTTGTTTTGCGCGTCTCCGGCGGGGAGTTCGATTCCCCAATCTTCTTTTAGGGTTTTGGCAAAGAGGTCCGGGTCAAAGGCGATGTCGCTGAGCAGAACGAAACTGGGCATTACGGCGCCCTCGCGTTTGTCTTCTTTTTTGGACTTATCGAATATTCCCATTATGATTTCCTCCATATATGTTGTTTGGTACGCCCCGGAATGGGGCGTTTTTTGTGTCTAAAGGGTTCCGCAAGGGCAGCGAATGGCCCCTTTATGGCTCCTTTGGGATACCTTAAAGGCTCCCTCAGGGCTGCTTTAACGGTACTTTTCGACGCGGATACGGGTCCGGTCTTTGCGGCTCTTGCCGCCGATTTCGACGAGGGTCGCTTTTCCGCCTCCCCGGAGGGAGAAAACGTCGCCGACGTCGAGTTCGGCGGCGGGTTTTTGGCAAATCGTATAATTGAGGCTCACGAGGCCGGATTCGATTTGTTCGGCGGCGACGCCGCGGGAGAGATTGAAGGTGCCGGCCAAAATCGCGTCTAGGCGGAGGCTGCTGACGGTGAAACTCTGCTCCTCTCGTTCGCGGGTTGGGGCGGGTACGTCCGCCAGGGGCAGGGGTATTACTTGGACGCCGTTTCGGCCGATGTGGGTGAGTTCTCTCTGGATGTGTTCCGCTACGGTCGGGAGGCAGAAGAACCAGGCGGATTCGCCTTGGGTATAGATGTCTCCCACGGTCCAGCGTTCGATACCGAGGGCTAGGAGGCTGCCGAGGACGTCTCGGTGGCCGGGGGCGGCGAAGCGGGAGGTGAGCCGGAAGGCGGTGATGTGGTCCTCCGGGTCGAAGGCTTCCGGAGTGAGGTAATCCGGGAGGAAAAAGGCGACGCGGCGTTCGGTGTCCGGTCCGCCGCCATGGAGGAGCAGGGCGGATCGCAGATGCGGTCTTGTCTCCAGCGCGTGTTGTTCGGCGGGAGTGAGAAAGGCGGTGTGGGTGACGCAGCTTTGTTCGCCGCTGCGGCGGTGGAGGTCGTCGGCGCGGCGGAGGAAGGCGAGATCTGTCATGTGTGGTGTCTCCTTTGGGGCGAGGGGGCGTGTTGTGTATGGGGGGGGTACGAGGTGTAGTCGGTGGTTGGGGAGCGGGCGAACTGTGTTCGCCCGCGGTGTGCACGAGGGGACGATGTGGACGGCGCCCCCTACTACTAGATAGTCGGCGTGGCCTCGTATTGCGCCTCGAAGAGGCGGCCTAGGATGGCGGCGGCTTCCAGGCGGAGGGTGGGGTCGCGGGGGCGGAAGTGGTAGACGCCGGGCTGGGGATTGATGCCCGGGGAGCCCTCCATGAAGCCGAAGTTGCGGAGCAGGTGCGCTTCGCGCCAGGCCCAGGGGGCGATGAGGGCTTCGTCGCTGTAGAGGCCGCGCTCTTGGAAGCGGTCCCAGAGGTAGTTGTAGAGGGCGTAGGTGTCGATGTAGCGGACCGTGATAAGGGCGAGTTCTTCTCTGGTGATGGGGACGTTGGGACGGAAGCGGTTTTCCATGTCGCCTTGGACGATGCCGATGTCGGTGGCCCAGAGGAGGTAGGGGATGTAGAAGCCGTAGGGGTTGATGTCGGTGTAGATCAGGGTGGGGCCGTAGTCCCATTCATAGTGTATTTCGCCGCCGAGGGCGGCATGTGTGCGGCCTAGCATGGTGATGAATTCGCCGCGGGTAATCTGGCGGAAGGGCTCGAAGCGGCCGCCGTCCGCGCCGCGCAGGTAGCCGTGGCGGATACCGAGGCGGACGTAACGGTAGAACCAGTCAGTGGGGCGGACGTCTTCCATACCGTCGCCCGGGGAGCTTGGGCCGCCGGGGGGTCTTGGGGTGAGGGACTCGATGCCGGGCGGTGGGGGTCCGGTCCCGCTGGGGAGGTCGGGGAGGGGGAGACTTCCGGCGATGAGGGTGATGGCGAGGCAGAGGGAGGCCAGGCGGGGGGCTGGGGTCATGGCGGGTGCTCTCCCTTCTTACTATAATTATGTATGGCGGGGCTATGTGGCCTGTGGGCCTTGGGGTTTGGCTTGCCTTGCTGGGGGCTATGGGGATAGTTCTTTTTTGGGCCTAGGGTTCTTTTCTATTTTTTGAGCCTGTGGCTCGCTGCGCTCGTTTCGCCGAGGGCGACATACTTTTTTGCATCGCGCAAAAAAGTATGCAAAAAAGGCGATTTAAGAGAAACCATCGGTTTCTCTTAAAATCTCTTCCTTTTTGACGTTTGGTTTGGGCGCGTTTGGGGTCGGGGGTTCCGCCTGCCGGCGGAGGGCGATTTCGCTTTCGGGCGTGCGCGTTCTTGTGCGGTACACAAGGCGAATGTGCGGGGCGGGCGGGTTGGGCGCGGCGCGTGGGCGGACGGCAAATGGTGCCCCTGCGGGGTAGGGAGGTATCCCGCGCGCTATAATAATCAACGAGGAAACGGACTGAAAATAAACGCGCCGACCGCCAGGGGAAGCGGGTTTTTTGCTGTTCATATACCGCAAGTATAGCATAAGATTGTCTAAACAACAACTATGCCTGCCCCTGAGTCTGCCTTCTTTTATCAAGGGGTAAGGAGGTATAGATGCTTATAACCGGACTTCTGGTAATAGGCGGCAGCTTTAGAGGCGCGGAAGCGGATTTGGGTGGCACAAACTATAATTTTGATCTGATTTCAGCAGTTATATAGCAAAAAAGTAAATTCCACAGTATACCGCCGCAAAAAGAAGGGATATACTGACGAGCACGCAAAACAATCATACTGTATATCAAGGAGCCCCCTCATGTTTCAAATTATTTCTGACAGCAGCTGCGATTTTAGTCCGGCGGAAGCAAAAGCACACCATATAGAAATCGTTCCCTTCTATATTACCTTCGACCAGACAGCGCATTTAAAAGAAGGGATTGACATCAGCAAGGAGGCATATTTTCAACGCTTGAAGGCAGAGAAAAACCTCTTCCCGCAAACATCCCAGCCCAGCCCGCAAGATTATATAGACGCATATACGCCGCATCTGGACGCCGGCAAGGACATTCTTTCTCTCACGATCTCTTCCAAAGTGAGCGGCAGCTATACAAGCGCTGTCCTCGCCGCCGATATGCTGAAGGAAGAATATCCGGACCGGACCATCCTTGTGATGGACTCTTTGAACGGCAGCATAGGGCAGGGCCTCATTTTGACAGAGATCATCAAAATGCGCGACAAGGGCTACTCTCTGGCTGAGACGGCCGCGCTTGCCGGAGAAGTGATTAAAACGGCAAAAATCTATTTCACACTGGACAGTCTGGAATACCTGCGAAGAGGCGGCAGAGTCGGCCCTACGACCGCGCTGGTCGGCGGCCTTTTGGGTCTGCGCCCTGTGCTGCATCTGGTCGATGGTACGGTCGCGCAACTGGACAGCGTGCGCGGAAGCAAGCGGGTGATGCAACTGATGGAAGAAGGCATCGCGGCGGCCCTAGAGGGCGAGACGCAACATGTAACGCTAGCGATCGGTCACATTCTCAGGGAGGAAGACGCCGCGACATTCAAGGCCAACTTAGAAGCGGCGCTTCATATGACCATCACGAACCCTGTTACAGAAGTTGGCGTAACC
The DNA here is from genome assembly GCA_009780175.1 of Oscillospiraceae bacterium. Lineage (GTDB taxonomy): Bacteria > Bacillota > Clostridia > Oscillospirales > Oscillospiraceae > WRAB01. Next base: position 8,609 of record WRAO01000027.1, on the reverse strand, counting down.
ATCGGCACCCACGCCGGACCAGGCGCGCTGGTGGTTGCGTACTGTAAAAAATATGAGACGTTTGTAAGATAGGAGGGCGGAAGATATGAATACATGGTTTCTCGTCGCGCAAATTCTGGGCGTGATTACAATCTGCTTTGAATTTGCCTCGTACCAGATCAAAGATAAATCCAAATATTTCCTTTGCACAGGGATTGGGAGTCTCTTCTGGACGTCTATGTTCGTTTCGATCGGGCTTGCGACTGGGATAGGGACGCAGCTCTCGCTCATTATTGGCGCGACCTATAGTACCATTCGGAATTTAGTTTTTTGGAGAATTTTTTCTAAAAACACACCTCAGAGCAAAGAGTTTGGACTTAATTTCTTGCTCGTTATGATCTTAATAGCCCTCGTCGCCGGTGTGATTACAGTGATGAATATGCCGGCGCAAGTAAGATGGATGCACATACTCGCATTGATTATGGCTGTGAGCTTTGTCATATGCCAATATCTGCCGGGGGTTCACTATGTGCGGATTGCCGTTGTGGTCTATGCCTTTGCCATTATTCTTACGCAAACACCGCTGAATATCCTGTATGGCGACTTCCGCTGGAATGTGATGGGGATCCTGATCGAGCTCGCGAAGATTGCCTCTGTGGTGGTGTTCTACGCGCGTTATCGGTCCGAACCGAAGAAACCGCATCTGCAGTTTGCGAAACCCAGCGCGCTGTAAAAGCGTACCGATCCGCATACGAAATTGGCACCAAACCGGCGCAGCAAAAGCTGCGCCGGTTTTCTGTTGAGTGGATTTCGCACAGGGCCGAATGCGCGTCGAGTTCTGTAATCTTTTTGCGTACGTGCAACCAAACGAGGAAAATGTTGTCAATCTGTATGAGACAGAAAACAGAGTGTCTGCGGATAGCCTTGAAAGGAGTTGTACTATGTTAAACGGGAAAACGGCATTGATTACAGGCGCGTCAAGAGGGATAGGCCGTGCGATTGCGTTGGATATGGCGCAAAACGGCGCAAATATCGCCCTCAATCACTTCGGCGAAGCGGAGGAGGCCGAAGCCGTTCGTGAACTGATTCTGAGGGAAAATGTTCGCTGCGAGCTATATGAATGCGATGTCGCGGACTTTCACGCGTCCAAACGAATGGCGGATGACGTGATCCGAGACTTTTCACGCGTGGATATCTTGGTCAATAACGCCGGGATCGCCCGGGACAATCCTATTCTGCGGGTGAGTGAGAAGGACTACGACGATGTGATGGATGTCAATCTCAAGGGATCGTTCAATTTGATGAAACATCTGTACCCTGCTTTTATGAAGAGTCGTGCGGGGACGATTATCAACATCGCCAGCATTTGCGGGCTGCACGGCTGGGCTTGGCAGGCGAGTTATGCCGCCTCCAAAGGCGGGCTGATCGCTTTGACAAAAACTGTAGCCAAAGAGTTGGCGGGGCGCGGCGTTACCTGCAATGCGATTGCGCCCGGGTTCATCGCGACCGATATGACGGTCGGATTGCAGGGCGACAGGAAGGAAACGCTCTTGGCCTCCATTCCCCTGACGCGGGCGGGTCGGCCTGAAGACGTCTCCAAACTTGCCGTCTTCCTGGCCAGCGATTGGGCGGCGTATATAACCGGAGAGGTAATCAAGGTAGACGGAGGGTTGTGCATTTAATGAAAATTGGAATACCGCGGGCTTTGCAGTATTATTTCTACGAAGATTTATGGCTGAACTTCTTCCAAAACCTGGGCGTCGAAACCATCGTCAGCCCGCCGACGAATAAAGAGATTGTGAAAATGGGTGTCGCCCACTCGATAGACGAGGCTTGTTTTTCCTCGAAGATATTTATCGGGCATGTAGGGGCGCTGCTGGATCAATGCGACATGATCTTTGTGCCCCGGATCGAAAACGCGGCGATCCGCGAGGAATACTGCACCCGGATTTTCGGCCTGTATGATCTGGTCCGAAATACCTTTCCCGAGGCGAAACTCTTGCACGCCGACGTCAACTATCTCTACCGTAAAAGAGAGTCCGCCGCGTTTTTGCAAATCGGGGCGGCTTTGGGGAAAAGCGAGGAGGAGTCGAAAGCGGCGTATCAGAGTGCGCTTTTGACGGCGGAGCGTCTGAAAGAGACTAAAATCGCGCGGCAGGATGCGCTGCTTGCCGGTGACGGCCCGAAAGTATTGATCTTTTCGCACGCCTATAATACTTATGACGCTTACATCGGGACCGCGATCACGGACTTTTTTGCGGAGCACGGCATCCAAGTGATATACGCCGATTTGATTGACGGAAAAGAGGCGAAAGCGATCACGCAGGAGGCTTATGGGAAACGGGTTTACTGGAAAGTGAGCGCGGAACTCATCGGCGGCATTGAGAAATATCGAGATCGTGTAGATGGGATCGTCCTTGTCTCAACGTTTCCCTGCGGTCCGGATTCGATCTTTAACGAATTGCTTCTCCGGCTCATCAAGGACAAACCGATTCTATCCCTCGTCATTGACGAACAGGACGCCGGCGCGGGGATTCAAACACGGTTGGAGAGTTTCATGGATATCATCTTGGCGAAGAGGGAGGGGAACAAGCATGGCTGAAAAACTGGCGTGCGCCCCGAAAATAGGGGACTACCATATCGTGGCGGATATTTTGCTGGAGCGGTGCCTCGGCTACAAAACGATGCCCTGCCCTCCCATGACGAAGCGGACGTTGGAACTTGGGAGCAGGCACAGCCCGGACATGATCTGTACGCCCTTCAAAACAACCCTGGGTAACTTCATTGAAGCCGCTGAACAGGGCGCAAACGTGTTCGTGATGCCCGGCGCGGGCTGCCGCCTGGGATTTTACGATATTCTGCAAAAGCAAATCTTGCAAGACCTCGGCTACGACTGTGAAATCATCACCCTCTTCGACTATATCCCGACGGTGAACAGGCTGTATAAAGCGATGAGCGATGTCAATCCTAATCTGAGCCGTGAGGAGTTTGACGGCATTTTTGAGCTGGTCGCAAGGATCACCCTGGACATGGACGGGCTGGCGGATTTCATGCGGAGGAACATCGCCTTTGAGGTAAACAAAGGCGAATACGAAACGCTCTACGCGGCCTATTTGCGGGAGGCCAGTCAGGCGCAAAGCGTGATGGAAGCTGAAACGCTCGGCAGGGGCTATCGAGAAAAGATGGAGGCTGTTCTCGTCAATAAGCCAGAGCGGCCGATCCGGATTGGCATTATAGGTGAGATATACGTTGTCGTCGAGCCGTTTTCCAACTGCGATTTAGAGACGTGGCTTGCCGAACATGGGGTGGAGATCATCCGTCCGTTTGACTTGTCTCGCATGGCGGTCGCGCTGTTCACGGTGGGAGAGCAGGTGGAAAACAGCGGGGGCTACGTGGATTACAACATCGGCAGCACCGCCAACGACGCAATCGCACAGGCTTATCAGATGATGCAAGACGGAGTTGATGGGATCATTCATGTAAAGCCGGCGTCTTGCTCGCCGGAAATAACGGCGATGACCATTTTGCAAAATATGTCTCGGGACCACCAGGTTCCCATCTTGTATATGACCTTCGACACTGAGACGAGCGAAGCGGGGGTCCACACAAGGCTTGAGGCCTTCCGCGATATGATTGTGATGAAAGGAGTGAAGTAGGAATGAAGAAAGCATACTTAGGCATTGATATCGGGTCCATTTCTACGAAAGGCGTGGTGATCGACGAAAACAACCAGATACTGGCGGACAGCTATGTATGGACGCTCGGCAATCCGATTCAGGCGGTCAAACATGTGCTGCAGGAGATCGCGCGGAAATTGGATCCGGGCTATACCGTGGTTAACACGGGCACCACGGGGTCCGCGCGGAAGCTCGTCGGCGTGGCGCTGGGGGCGCAGGTTGTCAAGAATGAAATAACAGCGCACGCGGTCGGTACGCTCGCGGTTGTGCCTGATGTTCAAACCATCCTTGAGATAGGGGGGCAGGATTCGAAGATTATCCTCATCAATAACGGCGTCGTCATGGACTACGCGATGAATACCCTGTGCGCCGCGGGAACAGGCTCCTTTTTAAGCAGCCAAGCCAAACGCCTGGACCTAGAATTGGAAGATTTTGCGGAGCTTGCCCTGACCAGTGAAAACCCGGCTAAAATCGCCGCGAGGTGTACGGTGTTTGCTGAGAGCGACCTCGTCCACAAAGCGCAGATTGGGCACAGCAAGGCGGATATTGTGGCGGGGCTTTGCCGCGCGATTGTCTTAAACTATCTGAACAATGTGGGCAAAGGGAAGCAGATCAAGGCTCCCGTGGTGTTTCAGGGCGGGGTCAGCAAAAATGCCGCGGTTGTCAAAGAGTTTGAGAAGGAACTGCAATTGCCGGTCTATGTGGATCCGAACGGACACTTGATGGGCGCGCTCGGGGTGGCGGTTTTGTGTAAAGCTGTAAAAGAGGAAACCCCCTTTGATTTTGACATCGCGGATATTCACTTTGAGACAAAAGGGGCGGAGTGTACGCATTGTCCCAACAACTGTGAAATTATCTGCGTGTTTAAAGGCGAAGCCCTCCTGGACGCGTGGGGGAACAAATGTGAGAAGGGTCTTGCCGGGATTGCCGTATAACATACGATTGGAAAAGGAGAGCAGATAACATGATAGCAACCATCACAGAAATCCTGAGAGAGTACAAAGGCATAGACAATCTGACCATCACGGAGGACACAACGTTTGAAAGCTTGGAACTGGATTCATTGGATACGGTTGAACTCGTGATGAGTTTGGAAGAGGCGTTTGGTATCACGATTGAACTGGACCAGAAGGTTACGACGATTGCAGATTTGATGCGCGTAATCGAAAAGGCGCAGCAGGCGGAAGCATAAGGAACCCGCTAACAGGCGAAGGCCGGACAAATTGTCCGGCCTTCGCCTGTTTCGTGTTGGGCAAGCAGGAAGCGCGATAAGGAGGTGCATACTAAGTTGGACAATACCAGGTGCGACTCAAACCGCTAAAGTCTGCCACACGGCCCCGAACTGCGCTACACTGCCCAGCAGGATAAACACATGAAAAATCTCATGGCACCCAAAGCGGAGGTTATTCCGCCCCGGCCACTTGACCGCATAGAGTACCCCGCCGATTGTGTAGAGCACCCCGCCCAGAATCAGCCAAAAGGTCCCGGCTACCCCGAGCGCACGCGCCAGCGGATAGACCGCCCCGATGGCAACCCAGCCCATCGCAAGATAAATGCCGGCGGAGAGCCAGCGGGGCAGATGAATCCAAATGAGATTCACCCCTGTCCCGACAATGGCCAGGCTCCAGATCACGATCAGCATTACCATGCCCAATGTCCCGCCGAGCGCGAGGACGCAAAAGGGGGTGTAACTCCCGGCGATGAGGTAGTAGATGTTCAGATGGTCGATCTTGCGCAGCCGGATCCGGCCTTTTTCACCGGTCCGAAGGCTGTGATACAATGTGCTGGCGGTATAGAGGCCGATGAGCGTCACTAGGTAGACCGCCATAGCGATTACCGCGCCCGGGAGGTGGGAGAGCGCGGCCTGATAGAGCAAAAACGGCGCGGCAAGGATGCCGAAGGCTGCCCCCGCCCCGTGCGTGAGGGCCGACCAGAGCCGCAGCCCGTCATAAGGGTCACGTTGTCGTTCGGTGTTTGCCATAGAAACCTCCTTGCTTTGGGCTATTCTGTCCATATTAGTATCATAGCAGACAGCGGACCAATTGTCTAATAAAACCACCATCGCACGGTCAAGGCCGCCATGAAGAAGCCGACGAGATCCGCGACGAGCGCGGCTGGGATCGCGTGCCGCGTCTTATACACGCCCGCCGCGCCGAAGTAGACGGCGATGGTATAAAAGGTTGTTTCGGTGCTTCCGAGGAGTACGGCGGCGGTACGACCGATGAGCGAATCCGCCCCGTGGGCCTCAATCAGCTCCGCGCCGACCGCTAAGGCCCCGCTCCCGCTGATCGGGCGCACCACCATGAGAGGCACGATCTCGGACGGGACGCCGACCCGGTCAAATAGGGGCGCGAAAAGCAGGGCGACGGCCTCCATCGCCCCCGAGGCTCTGAGCATATATACCGCCGTGAGCAGGCAGACGAGACTGGGGAAGATTTTGACCACGGTCTGGAGTCCCTCCGCCGCCCCGGTGGTGATGGCTTGGAAGACATCTACCTTCTTATACAGCGCCCAAGACGCTGTGCCGAGGAGGATGAGGGGGATCACGAGGTCGAAGAGGCTGGTCGTCATAAGGGCCTCCTCTTGGCGAGAAAGCGCGCTGTGACGATGCCCGCCGCCACGGAGACGATGGAGGTGACCCAGACGGCGGGCAGGATATCAAAGGGTGAAAAGGCCCCCGCCGCGGCGCGGACGCCGGCGACGGTCGCGGGGATCAGTTGGATCGAAGCGGTGTTGAGTACGACGAGCATACATTGGTCATTGGTCGCGACCCGCCCGCGCTGCATTGCCTGCACGGCGCGGATGCCGAGCGGCGTGGCGGCGTTGCCGAGGCCGAGCAGATTCGCCGAGACATTGGCGGAGAGGGGTTCCATGACGTCCGGATTGTCTTTGCTCTCCGGAAAGAGCCGCGCCAAGATGGGTTGGAGCAATCCGGATAGGGCCGCCGCGAGGCCGCCGCGCCGGATCACCTCCATGATCCCGCTCCAGAGGCAGATCACACCGGCGAGGGTGATGGAGAGGGTCACCGCCGTCTGCGCGCCCTCCATGGCGGCGTTTGCCACTTGGGTCACGGTGCCGTTGAGCAGGGCGAACAGGAGCGAGATCGCCACCATTGCGGTCCACATCCAGGCCATTGCCATTGCGGGGCCTCCTTCCGGTTTGCCTGTCTGTTACTATGTGTATAGACAGGCAGGGAGGAATATGCCCTTTGCCGCGCTTGGCGGCCTCGACGGCCCGCGAAAAATGTGCTAGAATGGCTCGAACAGAAAGAAGCGTGCGATGGGAGCGGGAAAATGAGAAAAATTTGGACGCTATTCGCGGTGTTTTTGGCGCTATTCACCTTTATCACCTTTGGCGACCTGAGAATCGGCGCCGAAGGCGCAACGGCAAGCGCGTGGATGACGCTTATGCTTGGTGTGACGAGTTTGGCCATTGTGCCGCTTGTGAAAAACGGATTGCCGGACAAGAGGTGCATTGGCATCTCGCTTTTGCTGGGGCTGCTTGTCGTGATCGCGGGATTTGGCGTGCATATGTCGATTCATTTTGGCATGCTGCCGCTCGCCGTTGTCACTTTGCTCTGCGCGCTTGCCATGTTCAGCGTGTTTCGGGCGCATCCGGAGCAGGCTTTGCGCTTGCTCAAAAACGACTCCGCACAATCGGCGGCCGGGAGCGTCGCAATCGGCCTTGCTGTGGGTATCGTGTGTGGGGGTATCAATCTTTTTCTCTCGGGCGAGGAATTGCGTCTGCGTGTTACACCCGCCGCCTTTCTTGTGGCGCTGAACCCAGGCGTGTATGAAGAAATCGCGTTCCGCGCATTCCTGTTTGCCGCCTGCCTTTATTGTTTGCGCGGCGGCGTTCATTCCAAGACGCAACACTTCACGCTTTGGTTTATGATGATTGTGCCGCATGTGCTGATCCACACGCCGGACATGTTCTTGGAGCAAGGTCTGATTGCGGGGCTGGGGAGTATCCTGGTATTGACAGCCCTGTTTGGAATGCCCTTCGCGGTTTTGCAACGAAAGCGAGACATCATCTCGGCAATGGTCGCACATGGGGTTGTCATGGTAATCCGATTTTCCTTTTTGGGCATACCCGTCTAACAAGAAGACCGCAGAGGGTTATCCTCTGCGGTCTTTTAATGCTTCGGCGTATAATAGATTTTTCGCGATTCCGCTTTCCTCCGATACCGCTCGCGCGGCATCTTTGAGCGACTGACCGGCAGATGTGAGGTCCCGGACGCGCGCGAGCGCGCGATCCAGCGTTTCCCCATCTGTTTCCGCTGATGGCGGGGGCGCGCCTTCGATGATGAGCACGACTTCGCCGCGCGGTTTGTCGTCCGCATAGCGTATGGCCGCCTCGGCGAGGGTGGTGCGGATGGTTTCTTCGTACCGCTTGGTCAGTTCGCGGCAGAGGGCGATGCGTCGGTCGCCCCAGGCGGTGAGCATATCGCGCAGGGTGTTGGGCAGTTTGTGCGGGGCCTCGTAGAAGATTATGGTGCGTTGTTCGGCGCGCAGGGAGTCTAGATGCTCCCTACGGCTTTTGGCGGAGACGGAGAGAAAGCCCTCAAAGGTAAACCGGCCTGTGGGCAGGCCGGAGAGGGCGAGGGCTGTTGTCAAGGCCGATGGGCCGGGGATGCAGATGACTTCGATTCCGTGTTCTGCCGCTAGTGCGACGAGTTCTTCGCCGGGGTCTGACACGGCGGGCAGTCCCGCGTCTGTAATCAGCGCGCAGCTTTCTCCGGCTTGGAGGCGGCTGAGGATTTGTTCGCCCCGCTCCCGGCGGTTGTGGGTGAAATAGCTGATGAGGGGCTTCTTAATGCCGAAGTGATTGAGCAGCTTCAGGGAGACGCGTGTATCTTCCGCGGCGATGAAATTCACTTGTGCCAGCGTTTCAAGCCCCCGGGGCGACATGTCGCCCAAGTTGCCGATGGGGGTGCCGACGAGATAGAGTATT
>WRAO01000026.1 GCA_009780175.1 Oscillospiraceae bacterium | reverse complement strand
TCCCCCGCGTACCGATGAACAAATAGGCATGGCTAACCCGCCCACTCTCCAGCTGGCGTTTCAACGTCTCCGTAATATGCGGCTGCCCGATCACATCCTCAAACGTCCGCGGCCGCCACTTGCGATAAAGTGCTTGGTACATGGTGGATCTCCTTCGGAGGGATTAGTTTTTTAACATAGCATGAACTACTTATGAAGCAAAATGGGGGCTAGAATGCGTAGCAAATGCTTATTCGGTGCGGGCTCTTACCGAGTTTCGGTAACCGTAACTTCGCTTAATTCAGAAACAAATTGAAACGCCTCAAAGATTTGGTCTTCCTCTAAGCCACGCACAGGCGTTTGTAAAGTAACCGGAAGTACTACTAAAATATCATGATACTCCCGATTTCCTGTATCCAGCCTTGTGGGCGTAATACAACCCACCAAAAAAACATAAACAAACAGACTAGAATCAGCCCACTCATTTTTTTGTACAATTAGTAAACTTCATGATTATATCTCCCATCTTTTTCTTTAGTATGAAACCCAGTTTTAGGATTTTGCAATAACAATCCTATCGTTAGGTAAAAAAGATGAAGATACTTGCAAATTGGTAATTAAATACTCACCACTCTGGGGTACCTCAAAAGTACCTGCCGGATAGAGTACCTTTGTCACAGTCCTATTGTGTCCAAATCCACCATTGACAAAGGGAACTTGCTTGTTTGTCGCCACTTGTGTAACTGAAAAATTTACTCTGTCAGAGAAAAGACTTGCACTAAACTGTGCTTTGAGACGCGCCTCAAAAGCTCCGCTCGCCCCATGTCGCTCAATCCAAATTTTATATCTTCCCGCTTTTGGGAGAGTAACCGTTTCTTGAATAATAGAAGCGTCGTATTCATGTATTCTGCGTTGAACGGTAGCCTTTTTGAAAATGAATACAATCAGAATAATCGGAAGAATAAAAAATACAGCAATTGCGAATGATATAACCATAAAAAATATTTCCAAAAGTCTCGCCCTCCTCTAATATACATTCTCTACATTGTCCTATCTTACCACACTCCAAGCTTAATTTCCATATTTTCAACACAAAACCACCCGGAAAACTCCGGGTGGCGCTCTCCATCCCAAACCGCCCCTCGCCTCCCCCGTCCTTTTCGCTACGCGAAAAGCTTTTTCGCCGTCGGAGTGCGCGCCAGTGTGCGACAAAGGCGAAAAAATAAAATCCAAAGGGCATTTGGAATTCACTTCCAAATGCCCTTTCACAACTTCTACCCAGATTGAATGCTTGCATTCAATCTGAGCGTTCAACGCTCGGCAAGACCGCACACCGACTGTTGACTACATCGTATGCCCGTTACCCAGACAGCCTGCTCAAAACCGGCGCCCTCACGGCACCCGAGAGGCCCTGCTTAATGCTGCTTGGTTCCCCACCTGACATGGTTCACAGGTTCCCGTCGCGTAAGACCGATCTCTCAACGCCGCTTATCTGGGGCAGACAACACACGATACAGCCGCCAGCCGGGATTCATCCCCGCTGTAGCGGATTGCGAGTGACAGGGCACCGCTAACTCCCCAACTAGTGCGGTCTTGCCCAGCGTCGAATGTCGCGCAAATTATTGTACTACACTTTCGCCGCAGAATCAAGGTAAAAAAGTTCACAAGTAAAAACTTCAGGCCCCCGCTTTTGGCGGGAGCCTGAAAAACACGATTTCGTCTCTTATGTCGTGGCTGGAAACTGCTCTACAAACCGCGTGAGAATCGCCGCTGCCTGCGCCCTCGTCGCAGTCCCGCCCGGGCCGATGTTTGTCGCCGACAGGCCGTTGATAATTCCGTGGTAGTTCGTCCAAATCAGCGCATCTACCGCCCACGCGCTGATCTGGTTGCGGTCTGCAAAGTTCGCCCAGTCCGCACTCTCCACCACCGGTTCATCCCACCCGTGATAGACAGCCAGACGATAGATCATCGTCGCAAAAGCCTCTCGCGAGATAGCCGCGTTCGGCGCAAACTGATTGTGGATAATATCCGTCAACAATCCAATGTCATAGGCCCAAGCCACATAGGGCGCAAACCACGCGGTCGCTGGAACATCAGAGAATATCTGCCGATTATGCGCATACGGAATCTCACTCGCCGCTCCGCCGTGGATAATCCGATACAGGGTCGCTACTGCCATATTGCGGGCAAAGCTCGTATCCGGCGAAAACTCTGTCACCGTTGTCCCGAGCATAACGTTACGATCCGCAACAAAGATAACATAGCGATGTGCCCAATTGCGGGGCGACACGTCCGTAAACCGCCACGGCTCTTCCACCGTGAGCGTCGAAACCCGGCTGACATCGCGGAACACCCGCACACCGCCCATATATGTATAGGCCACAAGCGTCCATTGCCCACCGGCGTTCGCGTCCACATTCGCAAGGGTCAATGAGACGCGGTTGGTCGGGCTGGCCAGATCCGCCGCGTTGATCGGGGCGCCAAAGGTCAGCCCGTTTCTCATCCATTGGAACATCACTCTGTCATATTCCTGCAACGCAACTTGAAACTCGATATGATACCGCTGCGTCGTCCCTCTCTGCACGGTCACATTCTGACTAAACTCTCCCGGCGGATATTGGAACCAAACAGCCCCGGCTTGCAGCGTAATCCGCTCCCACTGCGCAAACAGCGCCCGATGCCCCACGTTAGTCGCCGGATCATTCTCTCTCACGCGAAGACCGCTGGAAACCGCTGTCCACCAACCAGTGAAGGTATAGCCCGGTCTGACCGGAATGTCAACCTGCTCAAAGGCCAAGCCATACGGCTCTCCGCCGCGGATTGTAGCGGTCTGTATGTCCGGTGTGCCGCCGTTGCCCCGGAAGGTCACAGTCTGCTCTACAACATAGCTAGGTGCCCAGCGCGCATAGAGGTTCCGAATTGGGACATCCGTCACCACATCCATCGGACCGATCGTGGCATCTACGGTTCCGGCGGGCTCTAAGAACCAGCCTAAAAAGAGATATCCCGCCCGAACCGGGCGCGGAACAGCAAGCTGGCTAAATGCCCGCGCATAGGTGTCTCCGATGCGCACTGTAGCCACCTGCAACACAGGAGCACCGCCGACCCCATGGAAGCGGACGGACTGATATCCCTCCGGAATGGCCGTGTCCTCCGGAAGGTTCGGAATATTCGGCCACCCTGTGCCCGGAAATCCTGGCAACCCTGGAAGCCCAGGGAACCCCGGGACCCCCGGAATCCCTACCCCCGGAAACCCCGGAAGTCCTGGAAAGCCCGGCATCGCAAACAGCGGTTCAATCTCTTCCGTCTCTTCGACCGCCATCGCCATAGGCGCCAGCAGGCCAAACAGCATCACAACGGCCAGTAGCAAGCATAACCCTTTTCTAAAACGCTTCATCTTTTTTACCTCTCCAGAAGTAGCATACGTTTCTGTTCCAAAGGAGCGCTAATCCGGCAAGCGGAAGCTTACCTCGCCCATGATGAGACAGAGAGCCATCCAGCACGCCGCCGGATGGCTCCCGTAATTAGAATCTCTTGTTCTTTTTCTTTCTCGCCGCTTCAGACTTCTTACGGCGCTTGACGCTGGGACTCTGGAAATATTCCTTCTTTCTCAGATCCGAGAGCACACCGGCTTTGGCGCAGTTTCTCTTAAACCGTTTCAGCGCACTGTCTAAAGACTCATTATCCTTAATGCGGACTTCCGACACTTATATCCCTCCCTCCAAATACGCCGCCCTATATGCGACGCTGTAAGGGCCACAAACATACCATGGCTTTCCACCTATTATTATATTCCTCTGAACCGGAAATGTCAAGATAAAGACTATAAGTTTTCTTTTCTCAGTTTCCAGCCGGCCGCAAAATCAAATTCATCAGCTTATTCTTGACATAGATGATCTTAGCAATCTCCATGCCCTCCAGATTCCGTTGCATCTTCTCATTCTGCCGCACAATCTCAAGTACCTCCGCCTCCGCGGCATCCAGCGGAATCACAACCGTCGCCCGAAGCTTGCCGCCCACCTGCACGGCGATCTCGAGTTCCGACGCCACCAACTTCGCCGAATCATACTGCGGCCAAGGCGTCCCCATCGCAGTCCCCGCAAAGCCCTGTATCTCCCACAATTCCTCCGCAATATGCGGCGCAAATGGCGAGAGCAGGCTGAGGAAGACCTTAATGTCTCCCCGGCTCGGCTTCGTCTCCGAGAAAGTATTCGTCAAGGTCATAAGCGCCGCGATCGCCGTGTTAAACTTCAGCGAGTCAATATCCTCGCCCACCTTTTTGATCGTCTGATGGAGCAATACCTCATGCTCCGGCGAGAAAGATTCATCTCCTGGAACCTTCGTCTCCATCAAATTCCAAACCCGATCCAAAAAGCGCTTACAACCCTTCACCGCCTGAGAAGACCAAGGCGCCGCCTTCTCAAAGTCGCCCATAAACATGATATAAAGCCGGAACGTGTCCGCCCCAAACTCGTCCACAATATCGTTCGGATTCACCACGTTCCCGCGAGACTTGCTCATCTTCTCGCCATCTTCCGCGAGAATCATCCCATGGCTTGTCCGCTTGGCATAGGGCTCCTTGGTCGGCACAACACCGATATCATACAAAAACTTATGCCAAAAACGCGAATAGAGCAGATGCAAGGTCGTATGCTCCATCCCGCCGTTATACCAATCCACCTGATGCCAATAGTCCATCGCTGGTTTCCCGACGAGAGCCTCCGCATTCTTCGGATCCAAATAACGCAAATAATACCAAGACGACCCCGCCCACTGCGGCATCGTATCCGTCTCCCGTTTCGCCGGACCGCCGCACTGCGGACAAGTCGTACTGATCCACTCCGTCATCGCCGCCAACGGAGACTCACCCGTATCCGTCGTCTCGTAATTCTCGACCTCCGGCAACAACAGCGGCAACTCGCTCTCCGGTAGCGCCACATGACCGCATTTTTCGCAAAGCACAATCGGAATCGGTTCACCCCAATACCGCTGCCGGCTAAACACCCAGTCCCGCAGCTTAAAGTTGACCCGCTTCTCCCCGAGTCCCTTTTCCTCTAACCACTGACCTACTCGCACCTTCGCATCTTCCACCGAAAGTCCGTCCAAAAACCCGGAATTAATCACAACACCCGTGTCCGTATTCGTATAAGCCGCCTCGTCCACATTGCCCCCCGCGATCACTTCCACGATCGGCAGTCCAAACTTCTTCGCAAAAGCCCAGTCCCGCTCATCATGCCCCGGCACCGCCATAATCGCCCCGGTACCATAAGTAATCAGCACATAGTCCGAAATGAAGATCGGAATCTCTTCACCGGTAACAGGATTAATCGCGCTGACCCCCTGAAGCCTCACACCCGTCTTGTCCTTCGCCATCTCTGTCCGCTCAAAATCGCTCTTCTTCGCCGCCTGGCTTTGATACTCCCGTACTTCCTCGGCATTTGCGAGGCTGGGCATCCACTTTTCCAACAACCCATGCTCCGGCGAGACTACCATATACGTCGCTCCAAACAAGGTGTCCGGACGCGTGGTAAATACCCGGAGCGTATCCCCCTCCGTCGTCGCAAAATCGACCTCCATACCCTCCGAGCGCCCAATCCAGTTCGTCTGCTGCGCACGGACACGATCGATATAATCCACATCCGCCAAATCATCCAACAACCGCTGTGCATACGCCGTGATCTTCAGCATCCACTGGCTCTTGTTCTTCCGCACAACCTCACTCGAGCAACGCTCACAAACCCCGTCCACCACTTCTTCGTTCGCCAACACGCACTTACAGCTCGTACACCAGTTCACCGGCATCTCCGCACGATAGGCGAGGCCATTCTTAAACATCTGCAAAAAAATCCACTGTGTCCACTTATAAAAATGCGGGTCGGTAGTATCCACTTCTCTATCCCAGTCAAATCCGAATCCTAACATCTGCAATTGCTTGCGGAATTGCTTCACATTCTCCGCCGTCACAATCGCCGGGTGGATTTTATGCTTGATCGCATAATTCTCCGTCGGCAAGCCAAACGCGTCCCATCCCATCGGAAACAGGACGTTAAACCCTTCCTTCCGCCGCTTCCGGCTGATGATATCCATCCCCGTATAAGGCCGCGGATGTCCCACATGCAGCCCCTGAGCAGACGGATACGGAAACTCAACCAAAGCATAAAACTTCGGCCGCGCATCCCCTGTAACAGCCGCGTAAGGCTTCTCCATCAACCACTTCGCCTGCCACTTGTGTTCAATCTCTGCAAAGTTGTCGTATCTCATAGCGTCACAACCTCCGCATCGCTCCAGAGCCGTTCCAGATTATAAAATGCGCGGCTCTCCTCGGAAAAGATGTGGATCACCGTGCAGCCGAAATCCAGAAGCACCCAGCCCCCGGCCCGCTCACCCTCTTTCCGGCGAACCATTTCCCCCTTGCCCTCCAACACATGCTCCACCTCATCCGCAAGCGCCCGGATATGGGTCGTGCTGGTGGCGGTGCAGATCACAAAATAGTTGGCAATAACGGTCAGATCCTCCGTTTTGAGCACCGTGACGTTCCTTGCGCTTTTCTCCTCCAGCGCGTCCACGGCGAGTTTGGTCACTTCTCTTGGTGATAGCATAGTATTGTTCCTCCTAAAAGTGTTTTAAAAAAGTCCTTCCGCATCTCCCGTCCTTTTCATCGAAAGGAATGCGCGCCAGTGTGCATTTTTTGACTTTATCTCACCCAGTTATTCGCAAACGGGGCTCCGTTGGTCGTAAAAAACTGTCCCGTACGCGGATCCCTGGTTAAAATCTCCAGATGCTCCGCCTCAATCGGCCAAGTGAATGGGTTCATATAGGTATTGAGCAGTTCCAGCCAAGGCTCCACAAAGAGAGACACATAGCTGATCCCGTTCACATGGTCGTTGATATTCGCCATCGTACTGTCCACCGAGTGGAAGCGAATATTCGCGCTATCCATCTGCAAAAACTCCGTCGCGAACCAGAGCAGATTCCGCAGAGTGAGGTCTGTCTCCACATTGTCCCGGAAAATACGCACCAGATCGTCCAAAACCAGAATATTCCGCGCCTGCAAAAGTTGACTGGACAGCGCCCTCAAAAAATCATGCTGCACCCGAATCCGTTGAATATCGCCCTCCGCATAGTTGCGGAATCGGACAAGACCCTCCGCGCTAGCGCCGTCCAGCCGCTGATATCCCGGATGCAAGTTAATCAAAAGCCCCTGCTCCGGGTCCGAGTAAAACATGCGGCGCGGCACATCAAAATACACCCCACCAATGGCATCAACCAAAGCCACAAACCCATACAGGTCTAAGGTCACCCAGTGGTCAATCGGAAACCCGACCATCCGCTCCACCACACCACTCAGAGCGTAAATATATCGATCATAGTTCCCGGGAAGCTGCCGATACAGATGCTGCACAGAGTTGATCTTCTTCAGCCCCCAAGGCACGTTGACTATCGTATCCCGCGGGATACTTAACACATCCATCGACCCGCGTCCCACGTCGAACAGAACCACCATAATCACATCGTTTCCGCCAAACCCATCGTCCTCACCGGCGATCAAGATGGTGTAGACATCCCTGCGCCAGCCATCCTCTCCCAAAGAAGGTAATGTGATACTATCTCCCCCGCTCGCCCCACCCGTATGCGTCGGGGTGTGCGCCGCAATCGGAGGCCGGACTACCTGGGGTCGATCTACTTCCGGCGGCTCGATATACCAGAGCAAAAAGCCATAGGCACCCACCATCAGGAACGCAACAGAAGACAGCACAATCGTAAGGGCACCGAGCGCCTTTTCCAACCTGCTGGTCGTCTCGTTTTTGTACCTTCTGTTGCCCAAATCGCTATCCCTTTCTCGCCCCTTTATCGACGATAAAGCCACTCCACCGCCTCGTGCGAACGAGGATGTATCGCGCGCCCTTTCGCAGAGAGTTCCTGGGCCGTCAATTCCAGCCCATACAACACGGCGGCGTCTAAATCCATATAAGCCAACTCCCGCAGTCTATGCACTTCCGGAAACGCGCGGTTTGGCTCGATATAATCCGCCAAATAGATCACCTTTTCCAAAAGCGTCATGTCCGCCCGCCCTGTTGTGTGATAGAGAATCGCGTCAAATACCGCGTCACCGGCGCCGAACACGGCCCGGGCCTCACCCGCCCCGGTAATCGCGTGGAGCAACTTCTGGTTCTCCCGCTCGAGATCATCCGGCATCATACCATATTTTTCACAAAGCCGCAACTGCTCGGCCTGATCTAATCCCTTAGTAATATCATGCAAAATCGCGGCCTCCCTGGCCTGATCCACATCCGCGCCCCAATACTTGGCAAGCCGGACCGCCTCTTCCGCCGTCCCCGCCGTATGCGCCACCCGCTTCGGATTGCGCAAAGCAACTTGCGCCATCAGCCATTCAGGCGCATGTCTCACCTCATAATACCGCCCCCGGACGATCTCCCCGTAAACCGCATCTCCCACCAACTCCGCACCTTGACGCCGCAAAAGCGCTTCTCGGAGTTCTGTAGACGAAACCTCGAACACCACGTGATCTATCAGCACCGTCTCCACACCATACCGCGCCCGGAGCCGGTCTGCCTGTTGCCCAATCGCCTCTTCCTGTCCCTCAGCCCGCGCAAATACGGCGGGTGTCACAATCTGTAACAACTCTTCCGGCCTGTGCCACTGCTCCAACGTGAGAAACATATCTGTGCCGAGCAGCAAATACAGCTTCGCGTCCGGATGCATAGCCCGAATCGCTTCCGCCGTGTCCACCGTATAACTAAGTCCAGAACGCCGCAACTCCAAATCCGTGACCACAATGCGCGCATCGTTCGCAAACAAAAGCTCCGCCATCCGATACCGCGCCTCCGGATTCGGCGTCCCATGCAAGAGCGCCTTGTGCGGCGGCGCCTTCGTAGGCACCACATACAACAAATCCAGCCCCAGCGCCGCTATCGCCGCCAAAACCGCCCGATAATGCCCCAAATGCGGCGGATTAAACGTCCCACCAAATATACCGATTTTCATGCGCCTCACACCCGTCAATCAGTCTTTCACAAGCCGGATTCTTTTATCCTTATCGATCTTCTTGTTCGCCCGGTAAATCACAAACTTCGACCCAATCACCTGCACCGGCTCTCCCTTGCATGCCGTACAGAGCGCGTCCAACACCTCGCGCGGGGACATCGGCGCATTCTCCAGCACCTTCCCCTTCACAATCTCCTGCACCGCAAGGCTCTCCTCCAACTGCTGGATCACCGTCTCCGTCACGCCGTTTTTCCCAACATGCAAAATCGTCTCCGCACTATTCGCCAGCCCTCTAAGCTGCGCCCGTTGTCTACTTGTCAGCATAAGTCTTCTCCCACATTTCTCTAAATTTTTCTAAAGCCCGCCCCCGATGAGACAAGCGATTTTTCACACTCTGATCCATCTCCGCAAAACTGAACCCTACCTCCGGCACAAAGAAAATCGGATCATACCCAAATCCCCCCGCACCCCGCGGCTCCCGCAGCAACTCGCCCTCTAACCGCCCCTCCGCCTCAATCAAAGTCCCATCCGGCAGCATACAAACGATCACCGAAACAAACGCCGCCCGCCTATCGTCCTCTTGCTCCATATTCGCAAGCAAAAACCGCACCCGATCCCCATCCGTCTCACACAAATCCCCACCATAAACCGCCGAATCCACCCCCGGCGCCCCGCCCAGAGCCTCGACCACAATTCCCGAATCATCCGCAATCGCCGCCAGCCCCGTAGCCTCCACCACGGCCCGCGCCTTAATCCGCGCATTCTCTGAAAACGTCCGCCCCGTCTCCTCCGCCACAAACTCCAACCCCGCCTCCCGCTGAGATCGAACTTCATGCCCCATCTCAATCAGAATGGCCCGCAATTCCTTGAGCTTCTTCTCATTATTGCTGGCTAGGATGAATTGCATCGGATTTCCTCCCTCAACAAACTATAGAAATCAGCCCCAAGGCTCCTTTTCCAAAGGAGGCTTTCGCTGTATCTTTTACAAATTCTCTGCGCTCATTATAATTTCTCTTTTCAAGATACTGTTAAGCTCAGATTTCACGTCTTTGCCCGCAATTATATAAATTAACCTAACAAAGCCCTTACAAACGCCCCCGGCTCAAACTCCTGCAAATCCTCCGCCTTCTCCCCAACCCCAATAAACTTCACCGGCACCCCCATCTCCCGCGCAATGGCAAACACAATCCCGCCACGCGCCGTGCCATCGAGCTTCGTCAACACAATCCCACTGAGTCCCGCACCCTCCGCAAAGCCCTTCGCCTGCTGCAACCCATTCTGCCCCGTCACAGCGTCGAGCACGAGCAAAGTCTCCCGACTAGCCCCCGGCAGCTCCCGGTCAATAATCCGACTAATCTTCGCCAATTCTTGCATCAAATTCGCCTTATTATGCAGCCGCCCAGCGGTATCGATGATAATCAAATCCGCCCCCCTGGCCTCCGCCGCCTTGAGCGCGTCAAACACCACAGACGCCGGATCACTCCCCGCCTCATGCCGCACGATGTCAACCCCCGCACGCTCAGCCCAGATCGCAAGCTGATCCGCCGCCGCCGCCCGAAACGTATCCCCCGCCGCCAGAAGCACCTTCTTCCCCGCCTTACTATACCGCGTCGCAAGCTTCCCAATCGTCGTCGTCTTGCCCACACCGTTGACCCCGATCACAAGGATCACCGAAGGCTTCGTGTCCAGTTTCATCGCCGCGTCTCCCGCAGACAAAACCTCCACCAAAATCTCACCCAGCGCCATCCGGAGCTCATCCGCACCCCGAAGCGCCCGTTCTTTTGTCACTTCCCGCAGCCGTTCAATCGCCGAAGTCGCCGTTTCCACACCGAGATCGGCCAGAATCAGCGTCTCTTCCAGTTCCTCAAAGAACTCCTCATTCGCCCCCGTAAAGCTGTCAAACACGCTCGTGAGCTGTGTTTTCAGTTGACTAAAAAATCCCAATTTGCTCTCCTCCTTCCATTGCCCGCTCCGCCTCTTCGAGGTCCACATGGATCACCCGAGACACGCCCCGCTCCTGCATAGTCACCCCATAGAGCATATCCGCCTCTTCCATCGTCCCGCGCCGGTGCGTAATCGTAATAAACTGCGTCCGATGCGAGAGTTTCCGCATATACTCCGCAAATCGCAACACGTTCGCCTCGTCCAAAGCCGCCTCGATCTCGTCCATAATACAAAACGGCGTAGGCCGAATCTTCTGAATCGCAAAATACAGCGCAATCGCCGTAAACGCCTTCTCCCCGCCCGATAGCAGAGACAACACCTTCAAACTCTTACCCGGCGGCTGAACCCGTATCTCAACACCCGACCCGAGCACATTTTCCGGCTCCTCAAGCTCCAAACTGGCCTGCCCGCCGCCAAACAACTCCTCAAAGGTCTTCCCAAACTCCTGATTGATCTGCCGAAACGCCTCCGAGAAAATATCCGCCATCTCCCGCGTAATCCCGGCGATAATCTCCTCCAGTTCCCGCTTCGCCTTCTCAATATCGTCCCGCTGCTCCACAAAATGCGCGTGCCGCGTCCCAATGATCTCAAACTGCTCAATCGCCCCAATATTCGGCGTGCCCAGATTCGAAATCTCCTGCTTCAACCGCGCCACTTCTCGCCCCGCCGCGGCAACACTCTCCAGCTCCTGCCGAATCTGCTGCGCCGCCGTATGCGAAAGCTCATACTGATCCCAAAGCCGATCAATAATCTGCTTCTCCTCCATATCAGCCGCCAGCTTCTTCTGCTCCAAACGGGAACACTCCCGCTCCATATTCAAAATCTCCCGGTTCCGCTCCTGCGTGCCCCGGTCCGCCGTCGTCCGCTGGGCTTCCAATTGGAGTTTCTCTTCCCCAATCCGCGCAAGCTCCAACCGGCAACTCTCCAGCGTCGCCTTATGCTGTTCGATCACTTCTTCCTTCTCCGCAATCTGCGCCGCAAACGCCTCACGCTCCGCCTGAAGCGCCGCGATCCGCTCTTCCTTACTGCTCTTATCTCCCGACAGACTAGCCGCCAAATGCTCCAATTCCGAGGTCGTCTGCTTCGCCGCATCCCGCTCCGCCGCCAACGAAGCCCGGTTCGCCTGCATATCACTCAGCGACCGATTTAGTTCCTCACGCGCCTCCGTCAATTCCTTCTGCCCCTGCGTCAACGCATCCGCCTGTTCGCGGAAACTCGCCAAAGCCTGCTCACGCGTAACAATCGACGCCTCCAAGGCCCCAATCTCCGCCTTCGCCGCCGCCGTTTTCTCCCGGATATCCTTCTGCTCCGCTTCCAGATCGTCACAAGTCTTTTGCACCGCTTCCTTCACCGTGTCATACGTGCGCAGACTACCCTCCAACTTGAGCACATTATCCTCAACCTGCCGCAGCTCCCCACGGCTCACATCGAGCGTCGCCAACGCACTCTTGAGCTCCCGCTCAATCTCGGTCAACTCCGTACGCTTCGCCGCCAGCTTCTCAGCCGTCTCGCCCTGCTTCTGCTCCAAGGTCTTAATCTCATTCGCCCGCGACAAAAACCCAGCCGTCTTCGTCGCCGACCCGCCCGTCATCGAACCGCCGGCGCTGATGACCTGTCCATCCAGCGTCACAAGCTTAAACCGATTCTGAAACGCCCGCGAAATCTCAACCGCCTGATCCAGCGTCTCCACAATCGCCGTGCGCCCCAGCAGATTCACATACACCGGCTCGACGCTCTTATCAAACTTCACAAGATCAATCGCCAGCCCGACATAACCCTGCCGCCGCTCCAAATCCCGCTCTCTCAGCCGATCGCCCTTCATCGACTCAATCGGCAAAAATGTCGCCCGCCCCGCGTCCCGACGCTTGAGGAAATTAATCGCATACTTCGCATCATCCGCAGTATCGACGATGATATTCTGGCTCGCCCCGCCCAGCGCCGTCTCAATCGCCAGCGCATAGCGGTCCTCCGTCCTGAGCAGATTCGCCACAGGCCCATAAACCCCCTGCAACCGCCCCCGCTCCGACTCCTGCATAACCTCCTTGACAGACCGATGGAAGCCCTGATACTCCCGCTCCATCTCCGCCAAAATCCCAATCCGATTCTGAATCGCCCCGTCTTCCAGCGTCAGACGATTCACCTCGGCCCGCAAGCTCGCGACCTTCTCCTCCCGACCGCCCATCTTCATCTCATGTCCGCGGATCATGTTCAGCAAGGTCTGCCGCTCCGTCTCGGCCTCTTCGAGTTCGCGTTTACAGGTCCTCCGCTCCGTCAGAACCTCATCCAATTTCACATTCGCATCCGCAAAGTCCCGCTCCGCGCCCCCGCTCCGCGCCTCCAAAGCCTGAACAGACGTCATCGCCGCCGAAAGCCGTTCCCGCTCCCCGGCGAGCAGCACACTCTCCCGGCTCTCGCTCTGCATCAGCGTGTCCAAATCCCCAGCCCCAGTCCCCTGAGACTGCGCCACCTCAGACACCCGCGCCAAAAGCGCCTCTGTCTGCTCGTTCAAAGCAGTGATCTCCTGCTCAATCACCGCCATCCGCGCATACCGCTCGTCAATCTGGCTCTGCAACGTATCCCGACGACCCTCTTGTTCCGAAATCTCCGTCACAAGCCGCAGTTCCGCCTCCACGTCACTCTTCACATGTGTCTTGAGTACCGCGACGCTGCTCTCCGCCTCGGCAACCAAATTCCCAACATCGCCCATCCGCTGCCGAACCGCCTCAGACTCCACATCTTTCGCCCGAAACTGCTCCGTGAGCGTCTCCGAAGCCTGATACATCTGCTCCAAGGCCTCTTGCTGGCCGGCAAACTGCTCCTTCGCCGTCTCATAATCCGCCGCCAAGCGAATCGCCTCCGCCCGCAGCCGATCGAGCTGCGTCAACCAAAGCGAAATCTCAATCCCCCGGAGTTGGTCCCGAAACGTCAAATACCGCTTCGCCACCTCCGCCTGCTTCTGCAACGGCCCAACTTGCAATTCAAGCTCCGACACCCGATCATTGATCCGCGTCAGATCATCCTCCGTCTTCGAAAGCTTCCGCTCCGACTCCTCTTTCCGATACCGAAACCGAGAAATCCCCGCCGCCTCTTCCAAAATCTCACGTCTATCAATGCTCCGCTGAGACAAAATCTCCCCGATCCGGCCTTGGTCGATAATCGCATACCCATCCCGGCCCATACCCGTATCCATCAAAATCTCATGGACATCCTTCAGCCGCACAGTTTCCCGATTGATCGCGTATTCACTTTCCCCGCTCCGATAATACCGCCGGGTAATCATGACCTCATCCTGATCCAAATTAAAAATCCGCGCCGAGTTGTCCAGAATCAGGCTTACCTCAGCAAACCCGACCTGATTCCGCAGTTCCGTCCCGCCGAAGATGACATCTTCCATCTTCCCGCCCCGAAGCGCGCGCGTATTCTGTTCGCCCATAACCCAGCGAATCGCGTCAGATATGTTCGACTTACCACTGCCGTTCGGCCCGACAACGGCAGTAATCTGCTTTTCAAATGTAAGCCGCGCCTTCTCCGGAAACGACTTAAACCCCTGAATCTCAAGCGCCTTTAAATACACAAAAACACCCCTACTCACTCGCCCCGCAGAGCTTTACACAATATCAGATCATTATACCACAGACCAGCCCTTTTTTCAAGCCAATCATACAAATGTTCCGGGCCCCAAAGAGCCCGGAACACGCCATAATCACGATGTCCTCACCGTCAATTACAAAAACTTTTTATTGCCGTTTAGGATTATCAGAGCGACCTAAGAGGTAATCGGTACTTACTTCAAAAAAATCGGCAAGCTTAATTAATGTCTCATTGTTTGGGTTGTTTTCTGCCTCATAACGCTGATAACTTCTTTCGGTTATTCCCAATGCGTCCGCCATTTGGCGCTGAGTCATATTTCTTGTCTTTCGCAGTTCTTTCACTCTATCCGAAAAAGAAGCCATAGTAATCACCTAAAAAATTTTATAAAAAAATATTGACACGACAAATGTTAGCATGTACTATAGAGCCACAGACACGACACATGTTATCGTGTCTGATATATTCACGAACCCATTTGTCATATTATACCACACCAACCCCCAAAAACAAGGAGGCAACATCCCTATGCAAAGCATTTTAGAAGAATTTTTCTACGGAAACATCTCACCCGAAGTGCAATTTATCGCAAAAGGTTCCGAGTGTGATAACGTCATGCGCATTATTTGCCGCATTGAAGAAAAACTCCTAGAGCGGCTGAACGTGACTGAATCAATTGATCGCACGCAAAAGTCAAATCTACGGCTACAAACTCGGTGTCTTGATGACCGCCGAAGCTTTCGTCACAGGCAATGAGCTCGTTGTGGGAGGTTAAACATAGAAATCTGCTGCCCCCTCACACCCCCAACCCCTCCAACGCATCCCCAGCCGCCGCCTGCTCCGCCTCCTTCTTACTCCGCCCAATCCCCCGGCCCACCGCCACATCATTGAGTCGCACCTCAGCCTCAAACTCCTTCTGATGATCCGGCCCCGTCGCCGAAATCAAATGATACGACAAACTCTGCCCACTCTTCTGCTGAATCAACTCCTGCAACGCCGTCTTATGATCGAGCACAACCCCCGCCGGATCAACCCGCAAACTCTCCTCCAGCAGCCAAAGCACAATCCGCTCCGCCTGCTCAAAGTCACTATCGAGAAACACCGCCGCAAAAACCGCCTCCAACGCGTCCGCCACAATCGAAGGCCTATTCCGACCCCCACCCGCGTCCTCCCCGCGCCCAAGCAGCAAATACGCGCCGAGATCAAGCTTCGCCGCCGCCCGCACAAGGCTCTGCTCACAAACAAGCTCCGCCCGAAGCTTCGTCATCTTCCCCTCCGGCATGTCCGGGTAATGCCGATACAGATACTGCGCCACCGTAAACCCCAGCACACTATCCCCCAAAAACTCCAACCGCTCATTATGCCCCTGTCCACTCCGCGCCTCATTCGCATAAGAACTATGCGTCAACGCCGTCTGCAACAGGGACGAATCCCGAAACGTATACCCCAATTTTCGCTCAAGCTCTTGCATATTCGTATCCCCCAAAATGCAGGACGTGATGTCCGCCCGTGCCCTTGTAGGGGCGGCTAATAGCCGCCCGCGGACGATTGATAATCGCCCCTACACTGCGTTGTACATTGTAAAACGCCACCCGCATCGTCCCAAGGGGTGAGGCGGCACCTACCACCCAAATAGAAAGAAACGGGCGGCAAAGCGCCGCCCCCACAATTATTCCGCGTCGTCCCCAGCTTTCAACTTAATCACGTCAATATTCGCCGTAATATCCGCAATAATCCCCGACTGCGCCAAATCCCGCCCCTGCCGGATCGCATTGCAAATCGTCTTCGCATCCGCATTCCCATGCGCCTTAATCACCGGCTTCGCAATCCCAAGCAACGGCGTCCCGCCAATCTCCGAGACATCGAGTTTCGCCTTGATGCCCCGGAGCCCGCTCTTTACCAAAAGCGCCGCCATCTTGGAAACAACGCCCTTCTTAAACACAGACCGCAGTTCCCCCATCAGGAACATCGCCGTCCCCTCAATCCCCTTGAGCAGCACATTCCCGGTAAACCCATCCGCCACCACCACGTCAACACCACCAAGCGCAACAGACCGCGCCTCTACATTCCCAATAAAATTCAGCTTCCCCGCCGCATGCGCCTCCTCCAGCAAAACATACGTCTCCCGCTGCAAAGCCGTCCCCTTGCCCTCTTCCGTCCCAATATTCAACAAACCCACCCGAGGCCGTTCCCGACCCAACATGCGGTTTACATAATACGAACCCATGAACGCAAATTGCAACAGATACTCCGCCGTACACTCCGCGTTCGCCCCGCAGTCAATGAGCAGCGCGCCGCCCTCTTTGTTCGGAATCACCGGCGACAACGCCGCCCGCCGAATCCCACGAATCCGCTTCGGAATCAAGGTCGCCCCAGACAAGAGCGCCCCCGTATTCCCCGCCGAAACAAACGCGTCCCCCGCGCCATCCTTCAACATCGTCAGCCCGACCATCATGGAAGACCCCTTTTTCTCCCGCACCACGTTCGCGGGATCGTCCTCCATCGTCACAACTTC
>WRAO01000025.1 GCA_009780175.1 Oscillospiraceae bacterium | reverse complement strand
GGCGTCCATCGCGATGCCGAGGGCCGCTCCGGTGGCGCTGCCGGAGCCGACGCCGCATTTGTAGGCGGTGGACATCAGCAGAAACAGGGCGAGCAGGCGTCCGGCGGAGATGCCGAAGGGGCCGGTGAGTCCGGAGAGGGCGATGAGGCAGATACCGATCAGGATGAGGACACTGGCGGTGCGTTTGAGGGTGTGGGATTCGTCTGGGTGGGCGTCTTCGCTCCAGTTTGTGAGGGCGAGGGCGAAGAAGTAGGCGCTGCCGCCGATTAAAATGGTTTCGCTGATGTAGAGGATGACTGCGGTCATGGTGAAGCCGGCGTCTTGGGCATAGACGAAGCCTGTGATGGCGGCCATGAAGGTGGCAGCTAGGGGTTGGAACCAGTGTTTTTGGTAGATTTTGAGGTCATAGAATACGAAATTCGCCGCGTAGATGAGGACGGACATGGCGACGTATTTGAGGCCGAAGAAGAAATCGCCGCCGAGGTAGCTGCCGAGGATCACACCGGCGATGGCGAGCAGGCCTAGGATACCCGGTCCGGAGATGGCGACGATGGCTACGCCGAAGGGCGTGTATCCACCGAATACTTCCGCGCGGGAGAGGGCGAGGGCGAGGAGGAATCGGCCAAGGCATTCGGCTGCGCGGATGATTTCGGGGCGTCCGAGGGCGATTTCTCCTTTGATGCTGAGATCATGGCTCAGGCGGCCCAGTCTTTGTTTGATGGTTTCCATTATGTAGTTCCCCCTTGCGGCTTGTCTTGGGACAGGAGATAGTTGTCCAATTGTTTCCTCAGTATACTCGAGTTGACATAAGAACATAGTCGGTCTCTGCTGTCGGTTTTGTCGTTTTCGGAGGGGGAAATGCGGGGAAATGGGGAACCCCCTCAGACATGGTGGTCTGAGGGGGTTCCTTGAGAACGGGCAACCGGGGTCGGTCGCCTCTACATGGCGTATTCTTCGCTGTAGATTTCGTATTCGTCGTGGTTGTGGCAACAGGATTCGTGGTCCCGTTTGTGGTGATGACCGTGGCGGTCTGCCAGCTTGAGGATGAGGAGCGAGGCGGTGACCGCGTGGCAGCCGCAGTTGGGGCCGTGACCGCCGCAGCCTCTGGCGCAGAGGGTGAGTTCATCACCGGCGCAGGCTCTTACGATGACCATACCGTTCCCGGCGTAGGTGCCGCCGGGGATGGGATGGCAGTTGAGACGGAGTTCTAGGCAGTCTGTCTCGCTGTGGGCGGCGGTGAACCATACGGCGTAGTCGGCTGTCTCTTCGATCACGACTTTTGTGCCGCGGGGTTTGATGTGGCCTTCTATGGGGCCTTTGCAGTCGAGGTCTATCGCGCCCTCGCCCAGTTTCTGGGTTGTAAAGAGGTAGGCGTAGGTTTCGAATTTGCCATGTTCACCGTCGCGGCCGTCACAGCCACGTTCGCCCCTTGGGCCTTCCGGGCCCATGGGGCCGCGGGGGCCTGGACAGCCGTCTTTGCCGTCGCAGCCGCGTTCGCCTTTCGGGCCGGGGCAACCGTCTTTGCCATCTCTGCCGGGTTCGCCTTGGATGCCGCGCGGGCCGCGTGGGCCGGGGCAGCCTTCTTTGCCGGGCTCCCCTTTCGGACCCGGGCAACCATCTCTGCCCGGCTCTCCTTTCGGACCGGGACAGCCGGGTTTACCGGGGTGGCCCGGTTCGCCTTTGGGGCCCATCGGTCCACGCGGGCCCGGGGGGCCGTGGTGGCCGGGGCATCCGGTTTCGCCCTTTGGCCCGCGCGGGCCGGGGCATCCGGGCTCGCCTTTCGGACCGGGAGGCCCTTGTCTTCCGTGGAGACCCGGTTCGCCTTTGGGTCCCTCCGGACCACGGGGGCCGGGAGGACCCGGCGGACCTGGTCTGCCGCATACTGTAACACAGCAGTCGCCCCGCTGGTGGTGCGGGGAACCGCAGTTTTCATGATCTTGCTCTCCTAGTTTGTGTCTATTCATTTGCTGGTTACTCCGTTATTTTCTGGGTGCGGGCGTATGGGCCCGTGGGGTATTGTATTCGAGACAGGAGTATCCGGTGACTGGGCCTGCTGGCGGGTTTTTTGCTATCGGGATATTTCCAGCAGTGTTGATGGAGCTGTTGCTTTGTGCCGCCGAAGGCGGCTTGCGGTGCGCTATAGTGTTTCGCCAAAGAGTAGGCAAAAACAATTCAAGAGAAACCATATAGTTTCTCTTGAAAATCTCTTCCTTTTGACTTGTATGCACAGCGGCGTAGAGCGTCATAGCTACCGCCTTTAGGCCAAAGGCGAATGGAAAATACAGCTTAGCATCAATTCACCGGATGCGCCTTCGTTAGACTTTACTGCGGGCCAATGCTTATCCTCTTCGATAAACCTTTATCGTATTCTTTAATACTACGGCAACTCACAGCCTAAATACTCAGAATCTCTCGCGCACGATCCACTGCCGCCTGGGTAGGGGGCTGTACGTCTGCCAGTTCGTATGTGAGCCCCAGTTCGGCCCATTTGTATTCGCCTAGTTTGTGGAAGGGCAAGACTTCGATCTTTTCGACATTGGGAAAGTCTCGCAAATATGCGGCCAGCGCTTGGATGTCTTCTTCGTCATCTGTGAGGCCGGGTACGAGTACGTATCTGATCCAGACGGGCAGGCCGATCTCCCGTGCGATTCGTAGCACTTCGAGGGTCGGCCCTAGGCGGCCTCCCGTGAGGTCTTGATAGACCGCGGGATTGATGGACTTGATATCTAGCATAAGTAGGTCTGTATAAGGGAGCGTTTCTCTCGCCACATCTGCCGGGGTGTAACCCGCCGTGTCGAGCGCGGTGTGGATGCCCAGACTTCTGCAGGCTTTGAGGAGTTCAAGGAGAAAGTCCCATTGTAGTAAAGGCTCACCCCCCGTGATGGTCACGCCACCGCCGGAGAAGTGGAGGTAGGAGCGGTATTTTTTGATGTCTCGGATCAGCTCTCCCACCGTGACGAGGCGACCGTCTCTGAGTTTCCAGGTATCTGGGTTGTGGCAGTATTTGCAACGCAAATTACAGCCGGAGAAGAAGACCACATAGCGGATCCCCGGCCCGTCTACCATGCCAGCGGTCTCCACGGAGTGGACGTAGCCGCTGATGTCCTTGTCGTATAAAATTGAAGCCTTTCTTTCCCCCGCGCTCAGCGGGGGAAAGAAAGGGGTTTCATGCTTCCTGGTCAAGGCTAGTTAGATCCTTTCATGGAAGGTGCGGTCGATGACGTCTAATTGTTGCTCACGGGTCAATTTGATGAAGTTGACCGCATAGCCGGAGACACGGATTGTGAGTTGGGGATATTTCTCCGGATGTTGCATCGCGTCTAGCAGGGTTTCTTTGTCGAAGACGTTGACATTGATGTGGTGGCCGCTGTCACTGAAGTAAGCGTCAAGCAAACCCGAGAGATTGCTCACCCGCTCTTCCGGCGTTTTGCCGATCGCGCCGGGGATAATGGAGAAGGTGTAGGAGATGCCGTCCTGTGAGTAGGCGTAGGGCAGGGTGGCGACGGAGGCCATAGATGCGATGGCGCCCTTCTTGTCGCGCCCGTGCATGGGGTTTGCGCCGGGGGCGAATGGTTCGCCAGCCTTACGGCCGTCTGGCGTTGCACCGGTTTTTTTGCCGTAGACCACATTTGAGGTGATCGTGAGTACGCTAAGTGTCGGGACGGATTCGCGATAGGTCTTTTGCTTTCTGAGCTTCTCCATGAACATGCGCACCACGTCGTAGGCGATTTTGTCTACGCGCTCGTCATTGTTGCCAAAAGCGGGATAGTCACCCTCTACTTCGTAATCTACCGCGAGGCCAGCTTCGTTGCGGATGACCTTTACCTTGGCGTATTTGATCGCCGAGAGCGAGTCTGCGACTACGCTGAGTCCCGCAATTCCGCAGGCCTGCGTGCGCAGGATTTCGAGGTCGTGGAGGGCCATTTGCAGACGTTCGTAGTTGTATTTGTCATGCATGTAGTGGATGACGTTGAGCATGTTGATATAGAGTCGGCTGAGCCACTCGAGGAGTTGGTCGAAGCGCTGGAAGACCTCGTCGAACTCGAGATATTCTGAGGTGATGGGCGCAAACGCAGGGGCGATTTGTTCGCCGGTGACTTCGTCTTTGCCGCCGTTGATGGCATAGGTGAGCGCTTTGCCGAGGTTTGCGCGGGCGCCGAAGAACTGCATTTGCTTGCCGGTACGCATCGCTGAGACGCAGCAGGCGATGGAGTAGTCATCACCCCAGTAAGGGCGCATCAGGTCGTCGTTTTCGTATTGGATCGAGCTGGTGTCGATGGAGGCTTGGGCGCAGAAGTGTTTGAAGTGTTCCGGCATATTGACACTCCAGAGCACCGTGAGGTTCGGTTCCGGTGCGGGACCGAGGGTGTAGAGTGTGTTGAGCACGCGGAAGGAGTTTTTTGTGACTAGTGTCTCCCCAGTGTCGCTCATCCCGCCAATAGCCTCGGTGACCCAGGTGGGGTCGCCGGAGAAGAGTTGATTGTAGTCCGGCGTACGCAGGAAGCGGATGATGCGCAGTTTCATGACAAAGTGATCCATCAATTCCTGCGCCTCAGCCTCGGTAAGGATGCCGCGCGCCATGTCCCGCTCGATGTAGATGTCGAGGAAGGACGAGACGCGTCCGAGGCTCATGGCGGCTCCGTCTTGCTCTTTGGTGCAGGCGAGGTAGGCGAAATAGGTCCATTGGATGGCCTCTTTCGCGGTTTGGGCGGGTCTGGTTACGTCGAAACCGTAGGATTGCGCCATTTCCGCGAGTTGCGCTATGGCGCGCATGTGCTCGTTGATTTCTTCGCGGATCAAGGTTTGTTTGCGTTCCAGGCTCGGCAGATCCATGCGGTCGAGTTGTTTTTTCTTGTCTTCGATTAAAAAGTCTGTGCCGTAGAGGGCCACACGGCGATAGTCTCCGATGATACGGCCTCTGCCGTAGGCGTCTGGCAGGCCGGTGATGATACCGGAGGCGCGGGCTTTGCGCATGTCTTCCGTGTAGGCGTCAAAGACGCCGTCGTTATGGGTCTTGCGGTATTTGGTGTAGATCTCTGTTATCATGGGGTCTAGTTCGTAGCCGTAAGACTTGAGAGCGTTTTGGATCACGCGGATGCCGCCTTGCGGCATGATGCCGCGTTTGAGCGGTCTATCTGTCTGGACGCCGACGATCTGCTCGAGCTTTTTGTCAATATAGCCCGGGCCGTGGGAGGTGATGGTGGACGGGGTTTTTGTCTCCGCGTCGAGTATGCCGTTTGCATTCTCCTCTTTGAGCAGTTCGCAGACTTGCTCCCAGAGCTGTTTTGTGCGGTCGGTCGCGCCTTTGAGGAAAGTCGCGTCCCCGTGATAGGGCGTGATGTTACACTGAATGAAGTCTCGGACGTTGACTTCGTCTGTCCAGATACCTTCGGTGAAGCCGTCCCAGGCGGGTTGGAGTTCGTGTTTTGTGAATAGTTTCATGCATATCCTCCTATAGCAGGTTTCCTAAGAAAATACTGACAAATACGAAATAGATCAAAAGACCCGCTATGTCTTTGATCGAGGTAATAATCGGCGCGGAGCCAGCGGCTTGGTCTACGTTGAATTTGATGAGGACATAGGGTACCAAAAAGCCGAGCAAGGCCGCAATCGTCATCGCAACTGCGAGGGCGAGCCCGACGGCTAGTCCGAGCATCGGCATTCCTTGCCAAACGGCTGCGATAGCCCCCGTCACTACACCGAGGATCACACCCATGCTGCATCCAACGCCGACTTCTTTCACAAGGGGTTTCAAAAAGTGCTTGATCTGAATATGCCCAAGGACAACGCCGCGGGCGAATACCGTGGAGGACTGGGTACCCACATTGCCACTCATGCCCATGAGCAAGGGGATGAAGATGGCAACCATCGGAATAGATTCGAGGATTTCTTCATATCCATCGATAATTACCCCGGAAAATAGGGCGAATCCGAGTGTGATAAGCAAAATGGGCAGACGTACTTTCCATATGCTCCATAAATTTCCATTTACCAAAACCTCGCTACGGTCGGACTCATTGCCGGTGATACCCGCTTGATCGAGCATATCCGCCGTGGCCTCTTCTTCTAGGATATCCACCGCGTCGTCGATGGTTACGATACCGACGAGGCGCTCTTCCTTGTCCACCACGGGAATCGCGAGGAGGTCGAGTTCTTGCAGGACACGAGCGACCTCTTCCTGCGCTGTATCGGTCGCTACGCTGACGGCGCTCTGGATCATAACGTCTTCTATTTTTGAGCCACTTTCCGCTGTGAGAAGCTCTTTTAACGAGAGCACGCCTTCTAGTTTTCTGGATGCGCTGGTGACATAGAGGATGTAGATCGTCTCTTTGTCTTTCGCCTGTTTACGCACTTTATCCAGGGCGGCTTCTACGGTCATATCTCTTTTCAAGGAAATGTATTCCGGGGTCATGATACGGCCAGCGGTGCGGGGTTCATAGCCGAGGAGAACATTGGTCGCGTCTCGCTCTGTGGCAGATAGGGAGTTGATTAGTTTTTTGGCGACGGTTGCCGGCAGTTCGTCGAGCAGCCTGACGCGGTCGTCCGGGGCGAGTTCGTTGATGAACTCTTTTGTTTTTGCGGCAGTGAAGGAGTTGAGCAGGTTTTGCTGCTCGTCGGTGTCTAGTTGTTCGAATATGGATAAGGCCGTGTCTTTCGTGAGCAGGCGGAATAGGATCACCTGATCTTCGGAAGACAGGTCGTGGAATGCGAATAGGATTTCTTTTTCGTCGGCTTCGTTGAGCACCGTCTTGAGGCCTTGCATATCTTTGTCTTTTAGTAGCGCTGTGATTTGTTCTAGCAGCATCATAAGGATACACCTCCAAGTTCTAATTTAGTCTTTTACATAGCTGTTTGATCCGGTTTCTCTGCTTACTGCCGCCAGGGTCCATGGGATCGCCTCCTTTCTTGTCATCGTCTTAGCCGACGAGTCGATTCTTATAGATTGGCACGAAACTGCCTTGTCCACAGGCGCAGTCGATCGGGCGCTCTGCAGTCAGCGCTTCGGCTAGGTCCCACACTTCGATATAACGATCTTCCGTACAGCTCTCACAGCTACAGTGGATATGGAACTTCTCATTGCAGGCAAAACGGAAAATCTGAGCGCGGACCGCAAGCCGGACTTCTTTCATCGTCCGCAGTTTTTCGGATTCTATTCCGTATGGAAATACGCGTTCGAGTAGTTTTGTGAACTTTGCATCTCTTTGATTGGTCAATGTCATGATACACACCCTTTCTCCTGTTTCTCCTTTGAAAAACAAAAAACCATCGTTTGATTCTCAAACGATGGCGTCAGGTGCTGGATTGCAGGCCCATTAATCTGTGGGCACGCGGAGCGAGACAAGGTACGCAGGCATAGGGCCGCGTAACATCCTTGCAATCAAGCAAATTCCAGATCAAACCATTCGTTGAGAAATAGCTACACCTACTACTGCCCGCGTCCATGCCCATCACCTCACAAATTTCAAAATCCTCTGTCATCGTGTTCCGACGATGACAGAGGATAATCGTTCCC
Organism: Oscillospiraceae bacterium; assembly: GCA_009780175.1. GTDB lineage: Bacteria > Bacillota > Clostridia > Oscillospirales > Oscillospiraceae > WRAB01. The sequence goes on along the minus strand of WRAO01000025.1, from coordinate 12,608 downwards.
TCATACGACCCGCATTGGGACCACAAACGTCCCTGAAACGCCCTTTGAGCGTCCTTATGCGAACCTATCACCGTTTGAGCTTTAGCTTCACAGGGCTTGTCATTGCGTTAGATCATGCCTTGATTTCGACATAACCTGATCACCAACGAGTCGTGTCTCCACGATTTTGCGGTAGCAACCCGTATCCCTGTGGTAGCCTCACCTACCGGAATGATTCAGTTTTACTCTCTTAGTGTACACCTGATAACTGACCTTGTCAAGCAAAAAACGGCAAAAAAGGGGCGCATACTGTGCGCCCCTACGAACCCGTTTTCCAGTTTTGATAGAGCGCCATAATGCGTCCGAACTTGTTGCCGCCCTTGGATAATTCGGCTTGGATCACTCTCTCTAGGCCGACAAGGACCCGCTCGGCAGTCGCGATATCTACCCCGGCGGCTCTGGCGATGGTTTGGTTGATTTCGTCTCTGGTCATGTGATTCACCTCTGACCATAGTTTATGCGGGGGCGTTTCGTTACAGACCCCGCATTTCAGTTCTTATTTCCGACACGTAATATCTCCGAACAGCAAGCCAGCGACTCTGTCTGCTGTGTCAATCGGAAATAGGATAAACGTGCGCGGGCCATGGACGGAGCATACGCAGTGGATGGGTACGGTGTTTTCGTAATACAGCTCTCTGGGGCATGTGCGGGGGACTCCCGACGCGCCGCCCGGACGGTCTAGGCCGTCGAGGAGCAGGGTGGAATCGTCCGGAGTATTGCAGGCGTTGATTGGCGTGACATCGAGCCGGCTATACATCATATGGTCTAGTTTCTGCGGGTCATAGAAGGCCTGGCGCGCTGCTTCGGCAGGGGTGCCTTTGGTGATGCCGCGCAGATTACAAGGGATACCCATGCCCTCAAAATCGACAAAATGCACGGCGTGTATTTTGCGGGGCAGATAGCTTGGCGGCAGGTGGTTGGTCAAGAAGCCGCCCATGGGGAGAGGCGTTCTTCGTATAGCGGGTCTTTTGCTTCCGATGCGGTTGTCGGCATTTCCAGGTCCAGCAGTGCAAGTCTGCGTTCTTCCGTATAGATGTCTACCACAATGCGGCCACTCTTTTCGTCCGGGGATACTTGGAGGGTGGCATACGGGAGCGGGATGTCTTTGATCCACGCTTCGACTGTTGTCCGCGCCGCGAACAGGGGTTCGATTTCCTCCAGACCTAGAAACGGTATCTTCGATTGTCTTTGGGTCGGCATTACGCCCGAAATCACAAGGGCAGACGGTTTTTCCTTTTTTCGATTGCCAAAGGAAGAGAACACCGAAACATGCCGATCGGCCCCCTCTTTGCCAGCGGCAAAACCGAGGGAGCCGAATGAGGAGCCTATACCAAAAACGATGTATTTCTTCACAGTAGTTTCACCTCAAAACAAGGTGGACTGGCCTTTACTCTACGGAGATCATGAAGTAGTAAACCGGTTGGCCGCCGTTGAGGACGGTGATTTCCGCGTTCGGAATCTGCGCGGAAATGGCTTCCGCGCAACGGGTTGCCGTGGCTTCGTCTACGTTTTCTCCGTAGAAGAGGGTGACGAACTCCGGGTTGCGGGCGGCGATGGCATCGATCGTGGTTTGGAGTACGGTACCGAACTCGGCGGCGTGACCGAGGAGGGTGCTGTCAAACAGGGCTAAGTATTCTCCGGCGGTGATTTGGTGGTTGTCAAAGTCACTGTCTCGGGCGGCGTAGGTGATCTGCGCGGTTTTTACGCGTTTGATGCAGTCTTCCATCGCGGCTACGTTGTCTTCGACTTCCGCCTCGGGGTCGAAGACGAGGAGGGTTGCTACGCCCTGCGGGATGGTCTTGGTGGGGATGATGACCACTTTTTTCTGTGCCAAGGGAGCCGCCTGCTGGGCCGCGAGGATGATATTTTTATTATTCGGGAGCACATAGACTGTTTCTGCGGGGACTCTGTCAATCGCGCGGACGATTTCGTCGGTGCAGGGGTTCATGGTTTGGCCCCCGGTGACGATTTGGTCTACGCCGAGATCGACAAAGATAGAGGCCATCCCCTCGCCCGCGGAAACCGCCACAATGCCGACAGGCTTTTCTGCCGGGGCTACATAGGGCTTATCCAGTTCGCTCGGGAGTTCCGGTTCCGCTGGTGGGCTCTGGTTTTCCGTCCCGCCGCCGAACTCTGCCGCTTGCTCGCGCATATTGTCGATCTTGATGCTGTGTAGACTGCCGAAGGCTTTGGCCTCAGTGAGTACGCGACCGGGGTCGTCTGTGTGGATGTGGACTTTAACTACAGCCTCATCGTCTACGACGACAAGACTGTCGCCGATGCCGTCTAGGAGGCTGCGGAAGTCGCTGATGTCGTTTTGATTCTCACGGTAGATGAGGAACTCGGTGCAGTAAGTGAAGGTGATCTCTTCATGGGAGAAGGACGCGGGGTCGACAGCCGCTGTTTGGGCCACAACCGCTGTGGCCGCCGCTGTTGTCTCTGGTTTGCCGATGGCTTCGCCTTTGAGCGCCGCGAGCATCCCTTCCAGGATAATCAAATATCCTTTGCCGCCCGCATCGACTACGCCCGCTTTTTTGAGGACGGGGTTTTGGTCGATCGTTTGTGCGAGGGCTTCGTAGCCGATGGCGAGGGTGTGTGCGAAAAGAAGCTCGATATCCGGTTCCTTCGCCGCGTATTCTACCGCCGCGGCTGATGCGACGCGGGAGACGGTGAGCATGGTTCCTTCGGCGGGCTTCATGACCGCTTTATAGGCCGCGTCTACGCCGTCTACCATGGCTTGGGCCAGGGTCTTCGCGTCTGCTTCCTCTTTGTCTTTGAGGCCCTTGGAGATGCCGCGGAATAGGAGGGACAAGATAACCCCGGAGTTGCCGCGCGCACCGCGCAGAAGCGCGGAAGCTGTGACCTCCGCCGCTTGGCCCACTGTGGTTGGGCACTTTTTCCGAAGTTCCGCCACGCTGGCGCCCATGGTCAGGGTCATGTTGGTGCCTGTATCTCCGTCCGGGACGGGGAATACGTTGAGATCGTTGATGTGCTGTTTCTCTATGGCAATGGCCGCACTGCCACCTTCAATCATGGCGCAGAAATCCTGGCCGGATAATGTCTTCCTCATTGTCGTCGCTTACCCCTTCTCGTTCAATCGTGCGGTCGGCAAAGCGCCGCCGTTGCAAACTAGCCGATCATCATCGCGTCTACGAAGACGGATACGGTTTTGATTTTCGCCCCGATGGCAGCTTCGACCTTGTAGCGCACTTCGCTGATGATGCTCTGGGTGACGGCCGCGATGTTTACCCCGTAGTCTACCACAATGTGGAGCTCGATCGAGATTTCGTTCTCCGGGCCATAGGTCACGAGTACGCCTTTGCCCATTGCTTCGCGTTTGAGCAAGTGGACCAGACCGTCTGAAACACTGCGCTTGGCCATGCCTTTGACGCCAAAACAATTGGTCGCCGCGGCGCCCGCCAAGGTTGTGAGCACTTCGCTCAGGATCACGATGTCTCCGCGATCTGTTGTTCTGTTGATCATCTATCCATACCTCCCTGCCAGTATTTTCCTCTGCCAAACGCTATTTCTCGTTCAGCATGTCAAATCTCTAGGGTCATTATAGTACAATATCGCCAGAATCTCAAGTTAATTCTCTTTTCTGTCAATTCTTTTTAAAAAATCGCCTAATTTGTCTTGAATTTGTCTGTGAAATCTTGTACAATGTTTGCGTCTCACTATTTTTAAGTAGGAGGTCTGCGCCATGAAAGGTATCAAACTGATTGTTTCTCTCGTATCTGCTGTGGTTGTGGTAGCGGCGGCAATTTGTGCTGTGATCGTCTTCCAAGAAGAGCTCATGAAGTTCCTGAACACCTGCCGTGATTATTGCAAAAATGCCATCAACTGCTGCCCCGAAGTGCAAGAAGAGCTCGACGATTTCGCTGATCTATAAAACACATAGGGACGCTGTTTTCAGCGTCCCGTATTTCAGTGAGGATCGAGAGATCGGGTCCGAGGCGGATGTCTCGAATCCGGCGGATTTTAATTTTTTCGCTTATCTGAATGATAAAGAAGCAAGCGGAAGGATTTGAAATAAAGTCAGTCATTTATTTTTTATTGAGGGAGAGTACGAAATGGCGAAAAAAACAAAAAAACTGACAAGAGCGCTAAAAACGATGGACGGTAATACCGCCGCAGCACACGTAGCGTATGCGTTTACGGATGTGGCTGGCATTTACCCCATCACCCCGTCTTCGAACATGGCCGAATATGCAGATATTTGGGCCGCTGAAGGCCGGAAAAATCTGTTCGGTCAAACGGTTCGCGTCATTGAGATGCAGTCCGAGGCCGGTGCTGTCGCGACCTGTCACGGTGCGATCTCCGCCGGTACTATGACCACCACGTTCACCGCTTCCCAGGGTCTTTTGCTCATGATCCCGAACATGTTCAAAATCGCAGGCGAATTGACTCCGAACGTGCTCCACGTTTCCGCCCGTACCGTCGCGACTCATGCTTTGTCCATCTTCGGCGACCATTCGGACGTCATGTCTGTCCGTTCCACCGGCTATGCGCTGCTGGCCAACAACTCCGTACAAGAAGTTATGGATCTCGCTGCTGTGGCGCATCTTTCCACCATCACCGGCCGCGTACCCGTGTTGAACTTCTTTGACGGCTTCCGCACCTCCCACGAGATGCAAAAAATCGAAACATGGGACTACGAAGACTTCGCCGACATGGTTGATTGGGACGCGATCTGGCATTTCCGCAAGACGCAGAACAATCCGAACCATCCGGTTCTGAAGGGTTCCGCTGAAAACCCGGATACCTTCTTCCAACACCGCGAGGCCTCCAACAAGACCTACAACGACTTCCCGAAAATTGTTGAGAGCTACATGAACAAAGTCAACGAGAAAATCGGAACAGACTACAAACTCTTCAACTACTACGGCGCGAAAGACGCGACCGAAGTCATCATCTGCATGGGCTCCGTTTGTGAGACCGCTGAGGAAGTCGTGGACTACCTCAACGCAAACGGTGGCAAAGTCGGTATGATTAAAGTGCGCCTCTATCGTCCGTTCAGCGTGAAGCATCTGCTCGATGTCATTCCCGCCAGCGTACAGAAAATCAGCGTGCTTGATCGCACGAAAGAGCCGGGCGCACATGGCGAGCCGCTCTATCTCGATGTCATCGCGGCACTCAAGGGCACGAAGTTTGACCAAATCCCCATCTACGGCGGCCGCTATGGTTTGGCTTCGAAAGATACGCCCCCGGGCGCTATCGTCTCTGTGTTCCGTAACCTCCAAGCGAAGAAGCCGAAGAACGGCTTCACCGTCGGCATCGAAGACGACGTAACCGGCCTCTCCCTGCCGATCAAAGAATTCCCGATCACAGCAGCGAAGAGCACCGTCTCCTGCAAATTCTGGGGCATCGGCGGCGACGGTACAGTCGGCGCGAACAAAAACACGGTCAAAATCCTCGGCGACTATGCCGGCAAGCAAGTGCAGGCTTACTTCCAGTACGACTCGAAGAAATCCGGCGGCGTGACCCGCAGTCACATCCGCTTCGGCGACGAGCCGATCCGCAGCACCTATTTCGTCACTCGTGACGCGGACTTCGTCGGCTGCCATGTGCCTTCTTACATCGAGCGCTACGACATGGCAAGCGAGCTCCGTCCGGGCGGCACCTTCCTCGTCAACTGCAACTGGGATGTCGAAGAACTCGGCAAACATCTGTCCGCGGCCCAGAAGAAGTTCATCGCGACGAACAACATCAAAGTCTACACCTGTGACGCGGTTCGCATCGCCAAAGAGCTTGAGCTCGGCAGCCGCATCAACACCATCTTGCAAGCGGCCTTCTTCATGCTCAACCCCAGCCTGATCGCCACAAAAGACGCGGTCAAGCACATGAAAGAAGCCGTCCTCGAAGACTACGGCTCAAAAGGCGACAAGGTCGTTAAGAAAAACTATGCCGCCATTGAAGCCGGCGTGGATCCAAAAAACGTCATTGAGTTGAAGATTCCAGCAAGCTGGAAAAAGCCGGAGCCGGATGCCCCGAAAGCAAAAGTCGAAGGCGACCGCAAAGACTTGGTCGAATTCGTCGAGAAAATCCTCTTCCCGATTGCCGCCACAAAGGGCGACGACCTTCCGGTTTCCACCTTTGTACAGGACAGATATTCCACATTCCCGCAAGGTTCCGCCGCTTACGAGAAGCGCGGCATCGCCGTTGAGGCGCCGGTCTGGATTCCGGAGAACTGCATCCAGTGTAACCAGTGCGTATACGTCTGCCCGCACTCCATCCTCCGTCCCTACGTGCTCAACGAGAAGGAAGTGAAGGCGGCCCCGGCTGGCTTCCAAGCAATTCCGCTCGCTGGCGCAAAAGGCGGCGAAGGCCTCTCCTACGCCCTCGGCGCATCCGTAATGGACTGCATGGGCGCACCGAGCTGCGGCTCCTGCGCAAACGTCTGCCCGGCAAAACAAAAGGCCATTGTTATGAAGCCGCTGGCAGAGACCCTAGAGCAACAACCATACTTCGACTACTGTGACAAGAAAGTCACCGAAAAAGACCTCTCCAAATTCGGACCGGCTTTCCAAACCAACACAGTCAAAGGTTCCCAGTTCCTCCGTCCGCTGCTCGAGTTCCACGGCGCCTGCGCCGGCTGCGGCGAAACGCCTTACGCGAACCTCATCACCCAACTCTTCGGTGAGCGGATGTATATCGTCAACGCCACCGGCTGTTCTTCCATCTGGGGCGGCACCTATTCGCAGACACCGTACACCGTCAACAAAGACGGCCAAGGTCCGGCATGGCTCAACTCCCTCTTCGAAGACACTGCGGAAGCCGGTCTCGGCGTCTATTTCGGCGCGAAACAGCAGAGAGAGCGCGCGAAAATGGTAGCAGAGCAAGTTGTCGCGGAGAAAGTGGACGACAAGGTAGTGAAAGCCGCTAAAGAGTGGCTCAAGGCTTACGAAGATGGCAAGGCGTCCAACACTACAGGTAAGGCGCTTGAGGCCGCTCTGAAAGCCGCAATTGACGGCGGAAACAAGAGCAATCTGCTCAAAGAGCTCTATGCTTCCTCCAACCAGTTCATGAAGCCCTCCACCTGGATGTTCGGTGGAGACGGTTGGGCTTACGACATCGGTTACGGCGGTCTGGACCATGTTATCGCTTCCGGCGAGAACGTGAACATGCTCGTATTCGACACCGAGATCTACTCCAACACTGGCGGTCAGGCCTCTAAGGCGAGCCAGATGGGTCAAGTAGCTCAGTTTGCGGCGGCTGGTAAGCCTGTTCGTAAGAAGGACCTCGCCCAAATCGCCATGGCATATGGCTATGTCTATGTGGCACAGATCGCAATGGGTGCGGATTACAACCAGACTCTCAAAGCGATCCTCGAGGCTGAGGCGTATGATGGTCCGTCTATCGTCATCGCGTACAGCCCCTGCATCAGCCACGGCAACAAGAACGGTATGGGTTCTGCAATCGCGACCACGAAACACGCTGTTGAGTGCGGTTATTGGCATAACTTCCGCTTTAACCCGGATCTCGCGGCAGAAGGCAAGAACCCGCTCATCATCGACAGCAAGGCTCCGACTAAGTCCTACGGCGAGTTCTTGAAGAATGAAGTCCGCTACACCTCTCTCGAGCGCGCCTTCCCAGAGCGTGCGGCAGAACTCTTCGCCACCGCGGAGATCCTCGCCAAAGAGAAGTGGGAACTGCTGAATATGCAGAAGGAAATGTTTGACAAGAAGTATGGCGTGAAGTAACAAATGCGAAAGGGCCGCGACCTGTGAGGGTTGTGGCCCTTTTCTTTTTTGCCTTGCGTGCGCTATAATGATATTTTATTAGCCTGCGGCTCGCAATGCTCGTTGCGCTGAGGCGCCTTACTTTTTTGGTCTTGCCCAAAAAGTAAGCAAAAAATGCGCGTCAGGTGGCTTTGCCTCCCTGACGCCCCCACTTGACTGTTGGTTTGTGTGGCGTTTAGGGTTTGTGGTTCCCGCCTGCCGGCGGAGGTTTATGTCGCTTTCGGGCGTATGCATTCGTGCGGTACGCTAGACGAATGTGCGGGTAGTCGTCCTACGCACTCCTTTCCGCTGGGCGAGGCGGAAGCTGTGACATTGTGTTTCGCTGTGCACTAAAATTTAAAAGGAAGAGATTTTTAAGAGAAACGCGGTTTCTCTTAAATTGTTTTTTGACTGCTTTTTGTCAAGATAAAAAGTAGTTCGCCTTCGGCGACACGAAGCAATAGGCCCAATGGCCTAATTAAAGCATCTCTATAGCACCCGCAAGGCAAAAAAAGAAAAGAGCCACCCCCGCTTAAGGAGGCAGCTCTTTCTGTAAAAAATCATTTCTTCGAATACTTCCTTGCAAAGCAACTTGCAGAAAGCACCATAAACACAAGGCCTAGACCCGTTAAAATGAGGAGCGACACTGCGGGGGTGATGGTCACCTGGCCTACTTGCACCGCCAACTCCATATTAAGCAATGCTTCCAGTGGGGCATTCCACAACTCCAGGGACACGGCGCGGAACAGGGCTACGGCGTAGGTCAGGGGGTTCCAATCGCTGAGGGTCTGGATCAGTTCGGGTAAAAGGGACGAGGCGACGTATGCGCCTGAATAGAAGGGCAGGGTGAGGATCAGGGCGGTGATGCTTGCTTCGCGGGTCTTGGTGTTTCGGATGACGCATGTCAAGAATAGACCGACGCTGGCGAAGATGAGGCTGAGGAGCAAGATGAGTGCTACGACGGCGACAACCGTCCATAGGGATGTGATCTCCTTCCCCACCACGGCAACGCCAATCGCGTAGATGATGAGGCCCATCGCAGCGGCGATCGCGGCTACAGAGAGGAGTTGTCCGGCGAATACATGCCACCAAGGCGCCCCGACCACATTCTCCTCCACCGCCGAGGATTTCCATAGGGCGAATTGGAAGACTTCCACGACGACCAACCCCACCAGCATGAAGGGCACGGGCGTATCCACATGCTCGCTTCGGAACCACTCGCTGAACAGATAGAGGAAGAAAAAGGGGGCCAACAACGATACGATATGGCTTTTCCACTCTGCGCAGAAGGCCCTTGCGTTTCGGTCGCACAGGGTTAAAATCGTTCTCATGTTGGCCTATACGACCTTCACGCCGAAGGTGACCATTTCGCCGTTGACGTCCCATTCCTTGACGAAGCCATCCGGCTCGGCGGTGTCGATGGCAGTCGCGAGGACTTCGCCTGCGATTTCGGCGAAGTTGCGGGCTACAACATCGGCGACATGTTGGCTGCCGGTCATGGTGACGCGGATACGGTCTGTCACTTGGAAATCGGCCTCTTTGCGCATGGTTTGGATTTTGCTGATGATCTCGCGGGTGAACCCTTCTTCGATGAGCGCGTCGTCCATCTCCGTATCAAGTGCAACGGTAACGCCTTGGTCAGAGACAGTATGCAGACCCTCGCGCTGGGTGTGTTCGATGAGTAGGTCTTCAGCTGTGAGGGTAATTGGACCAGTAGCGAGTTCTAAGGTGAGCTCCCCCGTCTCGTCTAACTGGGCTTTAGCGGCGAGGCCATCTAAATGAACCAATGCTTCCCGAATCTCGCCCACTTGTTTGCCGTATTTCGGGCCCACCGTCTTGAGGTGGGGTTTAAAGAGATACGAAACCAAGCCGGAGGCATCGTCTACAAATTCAATGTCCTTGATATTGAGTTCGTCCGCAATGATGGCAATAAACTCCGCGTTTAGCTTGATACCAGTGCTAACATACATTCGTCTCAAAGGCTGTCGGATCTTGAGATTTGCTTCATTGCGCGCCGCACGACCCAAGCTAACAACATTTCGCACAAGCGCCATGCAAAGTTCTATCTCTGCATCCATGGGCCATTTTGCTGCTGGAAATGGGCAAAGATGCACGCTCTCCGGCGCATCCTTTTGGACACTGCGGACTAGATTTTGATAGATGGCCTCCGTCATAAACGGAATCATAGGTGCGGCGGCTCTTACCACGGTTTCCAAACAAATATACAGCGTGAGGAACGCGTTGACAGTGTCTTGTTCTAATCCTTTCGCCCAAAAACGCTCACGACTACGGCGGACATACCAATTAGAGAGATCGTCAACAAAGTCTGCCAGTGGGCGGCAGGCTTCCGGTAACTGGTACCTTTGCATGTGTTCATCCACCGCAATTACCGTACTGCTTAAGCGGGATAAAATCCAGCGATCCATAACGGAGAGTTCCGCATTTTCCACTGTGTACTTCGTCGGGTCAAACTGGCTGATCTCCGCGTAAAGCACGTAGAAGGCATAGGTGTTCCAAAGGGTAGAGAGAAACTTCCGCTGCGTTTCCACCACGGCCTGACCATCCCATCTACTCGGTACCCACGGCGCGCCGTGGGTAAGGAAATACCAGCGGATCGCGTCCGCCCCGTATTGGCGCAGGGCCTCCATCGGCTCGACTGCGTTGCCTTTAGATTTCGACATTTTCTGTCCATCTTTATCTTGGACATGGCCCAAGACGATGACATTTTTGAAGGGCGCCTTGTCGAAGATCAGCGTGGAAATTGCCAGCAGACTGTAGAACCAGCCCCGGGTCTGATCCACCGCTTCGGAGATAAAATCCGCCGGGAATTGGCTTTCGAAGAGTTCCTTGTTTTCGAAAGGATAGTGATGCTGCGCGAAGGGCATGGAGCCGGAGTCATACCAGCAGTCGATCACCTCCGGGGTGCGGCGCATTTCGTCGGCGCACTTCGGACAGCTGATCGTCACCTCGTCGATATAGGGTCGGTGGAGTTCGATGTCTGCCGGGCAGTTCTCGCTCATCTCGTGCAGTTCGGCGATCGAGCCAATGCAATGGCGATGCCCACAGTCGCAGACCCAAATCGGCAGAGGCGTGCCCCAATAGCGGTCGCGGCTGATGCTCCAGTCCTGCACATTTTCGAGCCAGTCTCCAAAGCGGCCTTTGCCGATGGATTCGGGCACCCAGTTGATCGTGTTATTGTTGCGGATGAGGTCCTGTTTCACCGCCGTCATCTCGATGAACCAGGAATCGCGCGCGTAGTAAAGCAGCGGTGTCTCACAGCGCCAGCAGTGGGGGTAGCTGTGGACATAGTTCGGTGCGGAGAGGAGCAGGCCTTTTTCTTTGAGGGACTTAATAATCATGGGGTCCGCGTCTTTGACGAATACGCCTGGCCAATCCGTCTCTACGGTCATGTTGCCCGCGGCGTCTACATATTGCACGAAGCCCATCTTGTATTTGCGGCAAATGCGATTGTCATCTTCACCAAAGGCTGGTGCCATGTGAACAACGCCTGTGCCATCTGCGGTGGTAACATAGTCGTCCACGGTGACGAAGTGGCTCTTGGCGGCGTTCTCCGGGTCTACGAAATCGAAGAGGGGGCGATATTTCTTGTGTTCCAAGGCCGCGCCCGGCATTTCTGTGAGGACTTCGTATTCGGCTTCTTCGCCCAGCACACTCTGGAGCAGGTCCTTCGCCAGATAGTAGCTTTCATCTCCCACGCGCACTTTCACATAGATGATCTCCGGCCCTACGCAGAGCGCGAGGTTGCTCGGCAGCGTCCACGGAGTCGTCGTCCAGGCGAGGATATAGGTGTTCGCTTCATCGACCACCGGGAATTTCACATAGGCCGAGCGTTCTTTGATGTCTTTATACCCTTGCGCTACCTCATGGCTGGACAGCGGCGTCCCGCAGCGGGGACAGTAGGGAACGATCTTGAAGCCCTTATACAAAAGCCCCTTATCGTGGATCTGCCGGAGCGACCACCACACAGACTCGATATATTCATTGTGATAGGTGACGTAGGGGCGCCCCATGTCCGCCCAAAAACCGACGATGTCAGAAAAATCCTCCCACATGCCCTTATATTTCCAGACGGATTCCTTACACTGGTCAATAAACGAAGCCAGCCCATAGGCCTCGATTTGCGCTTTGCCGTCCAGCCCGAGCAGTTTTTCCACTTCCAGTTCCACCGGAAGACCGTGCGTATCCCAACCGGCTTTTCGCGGCACAGCGTGGCCCTTCATCGTCCAAAACCGTGGGACCGTGTCTTTCACCACGCGTGTCAATACATGGCCGATGTGCGGCGTGCCGTTGGCTGTGGGGGGGCCATCAAAGAAGACATAGGGCTTTTTGCCCTCGCCGTCTTCCATGCTTTTTTCAAATATATCTTTTTCTTTCCAGAACTTCAGGACTTCGGCCTCCCACTGGGGAAAGCCCATGCCTGCGGGGACTTTTTGATACATGGTGATACCTCCTGGATTTCTCTCGAATGGTATTTTTGTATCATACTACAGGGAGGGGGATTTTACAAGGTGCCTTGTTTGCTGTTTTCTTCTATTTATGCGATTTTATGAGCCTGCGGCTCGCTGGGCTCGTTTCGCCGAGGGCGACCTACTTTTTGTTTTGACAAAAAGTAGGCAAAAAACAATTTAAGAGAAACTGCGTTTCTCTTAAAAATCTCTTCCTTTTTGACTTTTGGTTTGGGTGCGTTCAGGGTACGTGGTTCCGCCTGCCGGCGGAGGGGTTGCCGCTTTCGGGCGTGCGTGTTTTTGTGCGGTGGGTGCGATTGAATGTGCGGTGCGCCCCTATACGGGAATGCACCCGCCCTGTTTGTATAAAATCAAATGCCCG
>WRAO01000024.1 GCA_009780175.1 Oscillospiraceae bacterium | reverse complement strand
GGTACGCGGGGGACGGGAAAGACGTCTTGCGCGAAGATACTTGCCAAGGCGGTCAATTGTGAGGACCTGCGGGATGGGGAGCCTTGCAATGTCTGTAAGGCTTGCGTCGGGATTGACGATGGGAGTATTTTGGATGTTGAGGAGCTGGACGCGGCTTCGAACAATGGTGTGGATCATGTGCGGGCGCTGCGGGAAGAGGCGATTTTTACGCCGGCGGCGGTGAAGAAGCGGGTTTATATCATTGACGAGGTGCATGGGCTCTCGACTGCGGCGTTTAACGCGCTGCTCAAAATATTGGAGGAGCCGCCGTCGCATCTGCTGTTCATTTTGGCGACGACGGAGGCGCATAAGGTCCCGGCGACGATTGCTTCGCGCTGTCAGCGCTTTCAGTTCCGACGTGTGGGGATGGAAGATATCCGCTCGCGGCTTTGGACGGTCGCCGAGGCGGAGGAGCTTGATCTCAAGGAGGACGCGGCGGAGCTGTTGGCTCGGTTGGCGGATGGGTCGATGCGGGATGCTTTGGCCTTGCTGGAGCAATGCGCGGCGGGGGAGACGATTGACGCGCCGTTGGTGCGGCGGTTTATCGGTCTTGCCGGGAGCGCGGAGGTGGCGAAGCTGCTGGCGGCGATTGATGTGAGGGATGTGGAGACGTCTCTGGCATTGGTGAACGAGCTTTACTATGGCGGGCGTGACATGGGTGCGCTGTTGAGTGAGTTGTCTACTCTGCTTAGAGATATTATGTTAACCAGAATTGCGCCGAAAGGCTCTGAAACCTTGCTCAGCGGCAATTTTGATGCGGCGGCGATTGATCGGTTTTCCGCGATGGCGCCGGAGACGCTGCTGTTGGCTTTGACGCAGGTGACGGATGCGATTGCAGACCTGGGTCGGAGCGCGAATCGGAAACTTACGGTTGAGCTTGTGGTGATTCGGCTCTGTGACGCGGGACTTTCCGGGGACGTCGGCGCGCTTTTGGCGCGGATTGTGCAGTTAGAGCAAAGCGTGGCGGCCGGGGTGCCGATTCAGGCGGCTACGGCTGTAGCGAGTGGGACATCGAGGGCGCCGTCCCCTACGAAGGTAGAGGCGGTTCCGATGGCGGATGCGCCGCCTTGGGAGGCGACTGTGCCATCGGAGCGTCCGGTGACGCAGGCGGCGGCACCTGCTCCAGCGTCTGATCCGGTACCTCAGGAGAGTGAGCGGGAGAACGGTGTTTGGCAGCAGATTTTGGATCGAGTTCAGGCGGAATTGGATGTGAGTATTTACACGCTGATTAGCGACGGGAAAGAAGTCAGCGCAAGTCTTGACAGCGGAGAGTTGAACATTTATATTGAGAATGAATTCTTCCGCGGGATTGTGGAGAAGAAAGAAGTCATTGATAAGCTGGAGGCAGCGGCCTCTGCGGTGGCGGATCGGTCGGTGCGAGTGAAGTGTCACTCGGGCAGCATGCCGATCGAAAAGAGCGCTGTGAGCAAATTGGACGCACTGACCCAGAAGGGGTTTGGCAATATTACGATTAAGTAGGAGGCAGAGACAGATGGCAAAAGGAAAGAGTTTTCTCGGCGGAGGTCATAGCGGTAAGCCGCAGCGCCAGATGGACATGATGAAGCAGGCTCAAAAAATGCAGGAAGACCTCATGCGGATGCAGGAGGAGTTAGACAATCAGGTCTATGAAGCCAAGGCGGGCGGCGGGATGGTCCGTGCTGTGGTGAGCGGCAAGAAGGAATTGACCGCGTTAGAAATCGACCCCAAAGCGGTAGATCCGGACGATGTGGAGATGTTGCAAGATTTGGTTGTCGCCGCGGTGAATGAGGCTCTGCGTGCGTCGGAGCAGGCGGCATCAGAGCGGATGGGGTCATTGACGGGTGGCTTTGGAGGTCTGGGCGGTTTGTTTTAACTTATGTAGAGGCGATCATCTCGGGTGCTTGCTTTTTTTGCTGTCGAAGAACCATACAGGGGCGACCGAGGGCGGTCGCCCCTACACATATTCGCACCGATTGCCCCAGTGATCTAGTTCCACGCTGTTTCGGAAGAAGCGGGTGACTTCGCAGTGGTTGGGACAGCGCTCACAGATGTGGGCGCGGGTGTCAAAGGCTTGTTCGGTGAGATCGAACCGGAAAGACACCTCCCGCTTTGGAGCCTTTTTAGCGAGCAGGGCCGCGCCGATGGCGCCCATGAGGGGGCCGCTCTGGTCGACGAATATCTCTGCGCCGAGCTCCTCTCGGAACGCTTGTACTACACCTTGATTCCGGCTCACGCCGCCCTGGAAAATCACAGGGGGCGTGATTTTTTTGCCCTTGCCTACATTAGAGAGGTAGTTGGACGCCACCGCGCGGCAGAGACCGGCCACGAGGTCAGCTTTGCTGTAGCCTACTTGGGCTTTGTGGATCAGATCAGACTCGGCGAACACGGTGCAGCGGGCCGCGATGGCGGCGGGGGATTTGGATTCGAGCGCGAGGGGGCCCATGTCTTCGATGTCCAGCCCCAGGCGTCCGGCTTGGGACGAGAGGAAAGCGCCGGTTCCGGCGGCGCAGAGGGTATTCATGGCGTAGTCGGTCACAACGCCATCGTTTAGGAGAATGATCTTGGAGTCTTGACCGCCGATCTCGAGGATGGTGCGGACTTCAGGGTGGCGGGAGAGGGTGCCGATGGCGTGGGCGGTAATCTCGTTTTTGACAGCATTGGCCTCCAACATGGCGCCGATCAGGCGGCGGGCGGAGCCGGTGGTGCCGACGGATTGGATGTGAATGTTATCTGGGAGTTGGTGTTTGAGTTCGATCAGGAGGCGCTTGGTTGCGTCGATGGGATTACCTTCGGTGAGGAGGTAAGCCTGGGCGAGCGGATGACCGGCCTCATCTAGGATGACGCCCTTGGTGGAGATGGAACCGATGTCTACGCCCAGGCTGTATGTCTGCACGGGTTTCCCTCCTCTGTGCGATCATGTCGAGAAAAGCCTCGATGCGTGTTTCTAGGCCGGTGGGACTAGTGTGGGTGTCGAAACTGAGGTGCAGGATGGGAATTTGGTAATCTGTGCTGATGTTCATCAAAGCGGGGACAGCGTTGAGCTCGGGGGTACAGCCGAAGGATTTGATGTGGAGGATGCCGTCGTAGCCGGAGATGGCGTATGCGAGGCTTTGGGCTACGCTGTCGAGGCCGTTTGCGCCTACGGGGTGGCGAAGGTAGCCGCCGGCGGCCCGGAGCCGTTGACGGCGCGGAGGGCCGAAGAGGAGGAAGGTGAGGCTCATGCGTCTGCTGACGGAGACGCCTCTGGCGAGGAGCCGCTGTTCGAGATCGTAGTTGGCGAAGGGTTCCATCACGGTATAGAGGTCGCCGACGATGCCGACTTTGAGGGGGGAGACTATCTCTGCTTGCGGGAGTCGGCGCAGTTGCTTGCCGTAGGATTTGTCGAGGGTGCGGATAGTTTGGAGACTGTCGGCCGAACGGAGATGTTTGAGAAATTCGCTGTAAATCTGTGACATGTCTTCCGGCTGATGGACTGAGGCCGTGTGTTCTCTGACATATCCGGCGAGGCGATCCATGGCGCGGATGCTGGCCATAGCGATGAGGAGCGCGTGGGCCGTCTGCGGGACGCTCAGCGGGGAGCCGAATTGTTTGAGCGTTTGATAGGCCGCGCGCGGATGGGCTCTTTCCCGATTCAGGCATAAGAATTTGAATTCATAGCCGAGGTCGCGCAGGATTTGTTCTTGCAGTTCTCCGTAATAGCCGTAGCGGCAGCCTGTGCCGGTTTGGAGGAGCATAGTTGCGCCGGATTCCAGGGCCTCGATGAAGTTGCCCATGTTGTATTTGAAGGGTTCGCAGATAAAGTCCGGACTATGCCGCGCGCCGAGCGCGGCGGTTTCTTTGGTGATGGGTGGCGCAGGCCGAACCTCAGCATCTGGGTAGAGCCGCTGAAAGAGGGTGCGGATAGGGATATGATAGTCTCCCATGTGAGGGAAGGAGATGACACGCTGTTTGCTCATATGGCCTCCTTTCTGCGTTCTACCATGTCCAGAAAACTCTCGATGCGGGTACGGAGGCCTTCGCCGCTCTGGTGCTCGTCGAGGAGAATTTGGGTGATAGGCGGGGTTTTGACCCGACGGAGAACGAGCTCATTTGCCAGACAATCCGAGCCGCAGGGGAAAGCGGTGAGGAGGATGATTCCATCTACTTTGCCTGCGGCGAGATGAATGGCGCCCAGGATTTCGCGGTTGAGGGTCCAGTAGAGATCTTTGGATATCTGCCCGGCGGCTTTGGCGCATGCGGTGCGGTCAAACGCCTCAATGAAGATCGGGACTGCGCCGAGGTTTCGGATGAGGTCTGCGACAGCTCCGCCGAGCCTGGGGTCGTAGGTGATATAGCTCTGGGCGGCGACCAGGATTTTGGGTGCGCGGGCACGGAGGTGGACACGGTTTTGTAGAAAGCGACGGAGGTCCGCTTCTTGTTGGCGGTTTTGGGCCACGCGATAGGCTCTGGCTGCGGCGAGAGGGCTTTTCCCAAGGGTTTTTGCCAGTTGGAGAAAGGCTAGTAGCTCAGCAGAGTGGGATGCGGACTTTCGCTCATAGGTGAGCAACTCTACGCCGCCAAAGGTGGCCTGTACTGTGTCGGGGAGGCCCCAGAAGCGGACGCAGAACTCGTCCTGCTTGCCCAGCCGCTCCAGACGCGGGACGAGCAGCACATCGCAGCAATCCCGCAGAGAGGCCGCGTGGCCCATGTACAGTTTGAGGGGCAGACAACTCTCGTCCACCGCAAGGGCTCTGCCGGTGGTGAGATGGGATCCGATGGTTTCGTTGCTGACGAGATAGGGGATGTCCAGTTCCTGGAAGAATGTCTCCCAGAGTGTGCCGTAGCGGTGGTAGGCCAGGGCGCGAGGGATACCGATTGTCATAATTTATCACCAAGAGGTAGCATAGCCACAAAAATGCCGTTCCATACAATTGGAACGGCGTTTTGCCTAGGCCATTGCTTTGTCCAGGAGCATCAGTAAGTGGTGCTCTGCCAGATCGTAAACCCCGGCAAAGTCTACGTGAGGGTTCATCCGTTGTTCGAGTTCGTCGTGAAAGGCTTTGGCTTCGCCTAGGGTGTGGACGGCTTCTTCCATGAGGAGGGCGAAGACTTTTTTAGAGAAGCGAATCCGCGCCTTTTGTCCACGGAGTTGTTCGCTTTCCGCCATGGCGTCGAGCCGGATGTGGCGGTAGGCGGGACCTTCGTATTGGACTTGGTAGTTGGAGGAGATAAAGGCGAGATCTAGAGGCGGGATGAAGAGATGCTCGAGCCGCTCGGGGTCCATGGGAGAGGGGCAGACGATGCAATCGAGTTTAGCCAAGGTGGCGGCCTCTAACAGGTCGGTGAGCATATAGTGGGCGAGGCCGAGGTGGTTGTCTAGGTGATAAACCCGACCAGCGAGGGCCTCGATCACGTCGAAATGCGCGATGTGGCCCTTGTGGGTGAGGGCGCTGAGGAAACGCCGGGTAGTTTTTGGCGCGTCGGAGGCGTCGCGCCCGACGCGGGTCTTTCGGATTTCGCGGGAGATGATGCCTTTTGCTCGTTTTCGCACAGCGGTGATGACGCTCTCGTCCCGCACGGCGACATCTCGCGCGACACCGTGGGCTGCGGCGATGCAATCGTAAGCCCTCGCATAGAGTCCTTTATATGCGTGTGTTAGGGCGATGACATCTGACTTCAGAGGGCGGAGGGCATCGGTGTCATAAAATTCGCCGAGATTTATGTATTGGTCGAAGACAGCCATGTAGGTCGGCTCGATGACATGGGGGGCGGTGCCGTCCACATAGGCGATGCCGAGGGCGGGGATGTAGATGGCGTCGAGGCCGTCTGGGTCGGCAGAGCAGTGGATTTGTTCTACGGTGAGTCCGACATCTGCGAGGCCTTTGGCGATGGTCTTGAGGAAGCTGGATTTCCCGCAGCCGGGACCGCCTTTGAGGATGTAGAGCGTCTCGTCTGTATATGGGTCAACCAGCTCGTCGTAGAGGGAGTAGAATCCGGCCGGTGAATTTGCACCGAGGAAGAAATGGAGGTCCTTTTGCGTGTGCATAGCAATATACCCTTTCGCTGGAATGATTTCTCGTGCCAGTTTATGCGAAAGGGGGTGGGTTTGCTCATTCTAAAAACAAAGGGCGCACATTGTGCGCCCCGGTGTGTTGCATTTAGATCGTCCGCCTCATCGGCACATAGAGAATGCCATCCTTCTCCTGCTGCTCCGCTGTTTGCGCGAAGCCCAAGCGCTCATAAGCTTCGACGGCATAGGGAGAGGAGTTCACTGTGATTTGGGTGACATCCCGATTCTGCGCCATCTCCCCCAGCGCGACATCGAACAGCCCTTTTGCGATGCCTTGCCTGTGATGCGCTTTCTCTACAAACATCAGCGATATGTGTGAGGGACCTTGGATCGCAAGGACGCCGAGGATATCGTCGTCTTGATAGTAAGCCCACATCTTTTTGCCCCCGGATTTGAGTGCGGCGGAGACGTCGTCCAGCTTAGTCTTCAAATAAGTCTCAAACGTATTTCGCCCCTGCTTAGAATAATCTACGGCGACAAACTCAGTAAACACGCGATTGACGAGATCAATCGCGCGCGGCACATCTTTGTCAGCGACTTCTCGAATCATATCTTTTGTTTTACAGCAACTGCTGGCCGTTGATCGTCAGCGAGAAGCGCAGGTTTAGCATCTCCGCGGCGCGGCGGCAGAGGCTCATGCGGGTCAGGAAGATTTCAAAATAGTCCATGATGGCGCATTGTGTGGTGTCGATGGTCAGGTCTAAGTTGACAACGGTCCGGTCATCGCTGATGGTGAGGGCGGAATGTGTCACGGAGTAATTCACGCGGTCGTGGATGTCAAAGGTGCCGAGGTTGCGGTTACGGACCCGGCTTCTGCGCACGTCGCTCTTATCGGCCAGAATCACAGCGGCGCAGACGGGATTGACCGGAGCGGCTGTGGCCTCGTCGTGGTTGCCGATGGCTGTGATGACAGTTGCGATTTCCGTGGGGTCCATGCCGAGATCGTTGAGGAGTTGAAACGCAATCAGCGCACCCGTTTGCGAGTGGGCTGTGCGATTGACGACATTGCCGATATCATGGAGGTAGCCCGCGATCTCCGTAAGCTCCGCCTCGCGCTCGGAATAGCCCATTGTGCGCAAAAGCGCGCCCGCCTCTTTGGCGACCTTGGTCACGTGGGGGAAGCTGTGATCGGTAAACCCTTGGACGCTGAGGGTTTCGTCAGCCCTTTGGATATAGGTTTTGATCGCCGAATTTTGCTGAATGTCAATAAAACGAATCATACGAAGTGCCTCCTTATGGGGATATGTCTATCTTTCCACTATAGCCGTTTTTGGGCGCGGTGTAAAGTAAAAACCGGGCGAACTGTGTTCGCCCGGTTTTTTGGGAGTACCTTGTCCTTACAAATTATGGCATGAGGCCCGCGCGGATGATTTCTTGCCGCATCTTCTCCAATACCTCGCCGGTGCTGGGCAAGGTTGGCTTGAAGGGGACGCCCATGTCTCTGCCAATCAGCCTGGCCATGTCTTTGGCGGCGACGGGGAAAGTCGCGGCGTCCATGGACAGACGCACTGGATTCAGCCGATATTGGTCCTCCAGCGAGCCGGCGATATCACCCTGCACGTACTTTTCGTAAATCGAGCAGACCAACTCTGGGAAGAGATTTGCCATTGTCACTACACCGCCCACGCCGCCGTGTGCGAGTGTGGCATAGAGCAAGGTGTCTCTGCCGCCCATCACTTTGAAGTCTCTGCCGCGCGTGAGGCGGATCATTTCGGCGGTGAGGGTCATGTCGCCGCTGGTATCTTTGATGCCGACGATGTTGTCTACCTTTTCCGCGAGATCGGCGACCAGCGCGGCGGTGATGGTGTAGCCCACCCGCCCCGGATTGTTATAGAGGAGCATGGGCGTATCCGGGATGGCCTTGGCGATGTCTGTAAAATGCGCCGCGAGTTCGTTGGCTTTGGGCGTGATGAACATTGGCTGCAAAACTGAGACTGCGGCAACACCGTGCTTTGCCGCCATTTCGGCGAGCTTGATGCAGCTGCTCGTCTTAATTTCGCCTATGCCATAAAAAATGGGAATACGACCGGCGGCCTGATCTAAGATAATCTTGAGGCCGCGCTCGCTCTCTTCCGGGTCGACCATGTAGAATTCGCTGTTGCTCCCGAAAGCAAGAATACCGTGTACCCCGCCTTGGATCACGAACTCTACCTGATCGCGCAGTTTGGCCTCGTCAATGCGTTCATGCTCGTCTATGGGCGTGAGGATGGGCGGTATAATGCCCTTGATAAATCCGGCGTCCATCATAGTTGTCTGCCACCTTTCGCTCTGTTGTTATGCGTCTTTCAGAAAATGCGCGCCGCGTGCCTTCATGGCTTGGCGGATTTTGCCGCCGTCGATCTCCTGCGCTTTGCCGCCTGTTTCGGCGAGTTCCGCCGCCGCGAGTCCGGCCGCCTCGCCCATGGACATGCAGACCGGGCCGCAGCGCACCGCCGCGTGGGAGGTTTGGTCGGCTGAGAGGCAACGTCCGGCGAAGAGCAGGTTTTCGATTTCCTCAGGGATCAAGGAACGCATCGGCACCTCGATATACTCGCCCTCCGGCAGATAAACCCACTCGGTGAGCGCACCCGCCTTGTGGAACTCCACAGGCCAGGAACTACACGCGATACCGTCCTCGAATTTCTGCGCCGCCAGGAAGTCCTCTTTGGTCAGTACATATTGCCCCTGCATTCTGCGCGATTCGCGGATGCCTACCGTATTGGGCAGACCGCAGATATAGGCGTTTTCGTAGCCAGGGACATATTTCTTCAAGAAGTCGAGATACATAAACGACTGTCTGCGTCCCTCCATCTCGCCCCAGGAGAGCTCTTCCGGGTTGAAGACGTCAATAGGGCGATCTCCGATTTTGATCCGGCCCATGTTGGCCTGCGCCATCCCTAGGCGCGGCAAGAGGGAGACGGTTCCGTCTCTCCGAGGCAGATCGAACTCGCCTGATTCTACCGCTTGTCTCTGATACTCGGCGAGCTCTTTCTTCGTGGTCTTAGATGCCTCTTCCACGTTGATGCCGCCCATATGGAAGATCATGCTGGGGAATTGGATCTGTCCCCCGTCCTCGAGCAGAGGGACGCCGGCCATAAAGGCCACGTCGCCATCGCCCGTGCAGTCGATCACGGCTTTGCAGGCGATGGAATATTGCCCGCTCTTGTCTGTAACGACCACGGAAGCAACTCGATTGTCCTCCACGACCACATCGCTCACGAGCTGGCGAAACAGCACCTTAACCCCGGCATCCATTAGCATTTGATCGAGAAACCGTGTGAGCACCGGTATGTCGAAGGGGATGACGGGTACCTTGGCGTAGGTGATATACCGCCCGAGCGCGTTTTCTTGGACAAGGTGATTGAATACACGCTCGCCGAGCCCACCGCAAATAAGTTTGTACGCTTCGTCTTCGACGATGTGATAGCCGCAAAAGGTGCCCACAAAACTATTGGTGAAGTTGCCCCCGCCTCTGCCGTTGCGCTCCAACAAGATGACGTTCGCGCCTGTCTCAGCGGCGGAAACCGCCGCGCAAACGCCGGCAAGTCCGCCGCCTACGACTAATACGTCGGTGGAATACCGCACGGGCACATCTTCTGTTCGTCTCGCATTTGTATGTTGCATCTGCAAAACCTCCCCTTACCTACAGATAGAAATTTAACTACATGATAAGGGAAGGGGTTGCAAAAATCCATTGTGCAAATAAAACGAAGTTTGAACGGAGAATTGCACTCCCAGATCAAAATGCGAAAAAATGAAACAAACATGTCGCAATATCGAAGCGAAAAGGGTTCAAATTGCGACAATTGAAACTATGAACAAAAAGATGCTGAAAATCATGTCTTGTTTTTTGATTTTCCACAAAGTATACTGTATATCATATACGAATTTTGCGAACGGTCCGAGATCAAGCTGAAGGGGGGCGGCACTCTTTGCAAAGCTGACGATTTTAGCGTCCAACGCCCTGATGGTAGAGCAGGCCAATGAAGTTTGCGTCGAGATGGGCATCGAGAATGCGGAGATCAAGCGGGTAGATGTCCAAACCGCCGTAGGGGAGGCCGAGGCCTCTCTCGCAGGTGGGACAGATATCATCATTGCGCGGGGCTACTATGCGCTCAAGGTGAAAAAGGCGCTCAGTTGCCCTGTGGTGAGTATGCGGATCACCGCCCAAGAGCTTTGCGTGCTGATTTGCGAGGCAAAAAAACAGCTGCAAAAACAGCGTCTCGTGATCGGTCTTTGCGGGTTTGCGAACATGTATTGCAATACCGACAAGCTCGATGAAATCTTTGATGTGACACTCCGTCCATATTTCGTGGAACGAGAAGAAGATCTAGAAACCGCCGTAGACCGGGCTGTTTCCGAACAGGTGGATATCATCATCGGCGGAGACATCTCCTGCGGCAGAGCCAGAGAACGGTTTCTCCCGCATCTGATGCTCGCCACAAACAAAGATTCAATCCGAGAAGCCCTCAGCATGGCGCAGCAAATGGCCTACGTAGGCGACCTGGAGAAGAAAAACGCGGCGGAGTGGGCGGTTTTGCTCGACTACTCCTTTGGCGGCATCATCCGGCTGGACGAGCAGGGAAAAATCATCGCGCTGAACCTGCCAGCGCAGAACATCTTGAAAAAAGAGAGCGCGTCCCTCATCGGCCTCGGCGTCAATAAGGTGGTCCGAGAGATTAACGACGACGTGCTGAAAGATGTACTCATCAATGGCAACGAGCGGTTTTCGATCTCGTTTGTACTTAACAACAACCACGTCATCGCAAACTTCGCGCCCATCTTGGTAGACGGGCAAATCCACGGGGCAGTGCTCTCCTGCCATGAAGTACGCAAGATCGTCCAAATCAGCGAGAGCCTGCACAGAGAGCAATATCAAGCCGGTCATATTGCCGTATACAGTTTCGGGCAGTTTGGCCCACCCTCTCGAGAGATGGGCGAAGTAATCGCGGCCGCCAAGCGGCATGCGGACACCGATGTCTCCGTCCTTATCGCGGGAGAGCCGAATGCCGAGAAGGATTTGTTAGCAGAGGCCATGCACAACGAAGGCCCCGGACGGGACTTTCCCTTCGTAACCATTTATTGCCAAAAGTCGGATATCCTGTCGGTTCCGGAGCAAGGGCGGAAGATCACAGAACTCAGCCGCCTCGTCAGCGGCGGGACGCTCTATCTGAGAGACGTGGAGACGCTCAGTACCGAAAATCAAGTGTGGTTGCTGGAATTTCTGCAAGGGATGCAAAAGCGGGTCCTGGACCAAAACGGACACGGCGGAATAAAAGTGATTGCCAGCGTCTCGGTGAATCTCTGGCAAAAAGTGTTAGACGGCGACTTTTTGGAAGAGTTGTACTACAAAATCGCGGTGGTCCGGCTAGAAGTACCGGCGCTCTATACGCGGCGCGGCGATATCCGATATTGGGTGGAGTATTTCCTGGACCGACACCGCGCAGCCGCCGCCCGCTATGTCACACTCACAAACGCGGCGAAGACTATGCTGGAAAACTACGAGTGGACAGGGAACCTGGCCCAGATCGACCACTTCTGTCAAAGCCTCGTCATGAGCGCGCAGGCCCGCACCATATCCGAACAAACCGCCGCCCGCCTGCTCGAACAACTCTACCCGGAAGTGCGCAGGTATTACCAAGAAGAGGACGGGCCAGTGACCGCTCCGCAAGGCAGGGAACTGATCGCTCTGCTGGAGCGATACGGGGGCAATCGAAGCCTCGTCATGAAAGAGCTCAACATCAGCCGTTCCACGCTATGGCGGCGGATGAAAAAATATAATATCCACAATAAGTATCAATGATCTTCCGGCTGGTGTCTGAGACGGTTTCAGCGTACAAATATAGGGCGCCAGTCAAAAGGAGAGGGGTTCCTGTTATGAAATTTCTGTCTTTCCTGAAACGAAAAAAGCTGGCAACGGAAGGCGCCAGCGAGGCTGAAGCTGAACCGAAAAAGGTACTCTCGATGAAACGTGAGTTGCCGCCATGGCTTGATTTGATCGTGAAAGTCATCGCCATCGGTATGACGGTGTATCATCTCTACACCGCCGCCTTTGGTATGCCAAACTGGGTCATCCACAGGCCTACCCACGTTGCCTTCTTCATGGTGCTCGGGTTCCTCATCTACAAGGGGACAAAGAAAGACTCCAAAATCGCCTTTGCGATCGACATTGTCTGCTGTCTGCTGGTCGTGGCGATTTGGGCGTATATCATGGTGCATTTTGACCGCATCGCGTCCTTTATTCACCCGATTTCACCGCTCTTTATGACGGATTATGTGGTTATTATCCTCCTGATGCTCTTCGCCGTTGAACTCACCCGGCGCACGACAGGCTGGGCGCTGATCTTCGTCGCGATCTTCTTCACCCTACAGACACTGTTCACCTCGTATTTCCCGGGACTCCTCGGCGGACCCAGCGTCCGGCCGCGTACTTATATCACGCAGATGTTCTTCTCGGCGGACGGATTTTTCGGCATCTGCATCGGCGTTTCATCTACCTTTATCTTCCTGTTCATCGTATTCGGCGCCTTTCTCCAAGGGACAGGCGTGGGGCCCTACTTCATCAGCCTCGCCACAGACGCCACCCGAAATATGCGGGGCGGCGCCGCCAAATGCTCCCTGCTCGGGTCCGCGCTCTTTGGTTCGATTTCCGGAAGCGCAGTCGCCAACGTATACGCCACGGGTATTTTCACGATCCCGCTCATGCAAAGAGCCGGGTTCACCGCTCGATTTGCCGCCGCCACCGAGGCGGTTGGTTCCACAGGTGGAGCGCTGTTGCCGCCGATTATGGGCGCAACCGCCTTCCTCGTGGCGGATTTTGTCGGCGTGCCTTTCTTATATGTCGCCACAGCCGCCCTGATCCCGGCTCTGCTCTATTTCCTCTCGCTTTGGTTCTTTATTGATATTGAGGCGAGAAAACTGGGGCTCGGCGCGGTTTTGGGTACACCGAGACAACACAGCACCATGTATTACGTCAAAGGCCTATATCTCTTCCTGCCGCTGCTTGCCATCGTCGCTTTCCTGCTCATGGGCTATTCCACCTTCATGGCGGCGTTTTATGCTATCTTGGCAACCGTTGTAGTGGGTATCATCCGCAATCCCAGAAACATGAACATTAAGAACATCCTCAACATGATGGACAACGCGGGGCGTACCGCCGTCTCCATCGCGGCGCCGCTCGCCTGCGCCTCCATCGTCGTGGCAAGCATCCACATGACAGGCGTTGGCCTCCGAATCACCACCATGATTATGCGCATATCCGGTGAGAGCCTGCCCATCGCGCTGCTCCTTACCACGCTCGTATCCATTGTCGTCGGACTCGGATTGCCTACGCCGGCCGCTTATATGATCGTGGCCATCTTCGCCCCTGCGGCCCTGGTCGAACTCGGCGTGCCGCTTCTCACAGCGCATCTGTTCGTGTTCTATTATGCGGTGCTCTCCTCCATCACACCGCCCGTTGGTCTGGCGGCCTTTGCGGCGGGTGCGATCGCGAACGAATCGGCGATCAAAACCGGGCTTTGTGCCATGCGACTCGGTGTCGTCGCGTTCATTATCCCGTGGATTTTCGTGTATGCCGGCGAACTCCTGATGATGGGCAGCCCGATCGCGATCATCGTAGCGGCAGTCACAGCGGCGATCGGCGTCTATGCCCTGACCGCCGGTATCCAAGGCTACTGCTTTGACCGGAAGACAGGCCTCGTACTCCGAATCGCGCTTCTCATCGGCGCAGTGATGCTCATTGTCCCCGGATTCCAGACCGACCTCATCGGTATCCTGCCGCTCATCGCGGCCTATGTGCTGAAGAAACGGAGCATGCAGCCTCCGCTGGCCAGTGCGTAAGTACTCTGCAGAGCGGCCGAACCGTTCCGGTACGGTTGCTCTGGGGTAATAAATAAAGATCAGTCAACGAAAAAGGAGAGGAATGGAACTTATGAAAAAGAAGCATTTTGTAAAGCTGGTGGCAATCCTGGTCCTGGTAGCCCTGCTCGCGGCTTGCGGCGGTGGCGGCGGCACTGCCGGTGGCGGCGGTGGAGGTGGCGGTGCCCCTGATCGGCACGAGCTCACCTTTGCGGCCGGTGCAATCGGCGGCGCTTGGTACATGTTCGGCGCGGCATTCAGCGAAGTCTGGGAGAGCAATATCCCCGGCGTACGCACCACCCTGGTCGCAGGCTCCGGAACCGGCAACCCCTATACCGTGAACATGGGCGAAGCGCAGATCGGCTTCTCTTATGTACATACCACCTTCGATACCCGTTACGGCGTCGGCACAGCTCCCGCGCCTGACATTCTCACCGAAGACATCCGACTGCTGATGAACATCCACTCGATCTTCTACTTCACCGGCATGATCGACAGAGGTCTTGGGATCACCAATTTTGAAGAACTCCTCGCCGCGCAGCCGCCGCTGGTCGCCGCTGTCGGCGCGCCGGGCAGCGGATCGGAGGAAGTGTTCCGCGCGGTTATGGAAGCGCACGGCATTACCTATGCAGACATCGAATCGTGGGGCGGACGCGTTGAGTTCCTCGGCGCGGGCGCCGGCGCAGACTCCTTCCGCGACGGCCATGTCAACATGCTCTCCAACGCGGCGCCGCAGCCCTTCTCCACCTTCGTTGAAGTCGGCGCATCGCGCGATGTAACCGTTCTGCCCATCAGCCCAAGCGCAATCCCCGCTCTGGAAGCGCGCGGCTACGCGGTGGACTATATCGACACAACCCCATACGGCGACCCAACAGGCAGAATTCTGTCGGCAGGACCCGTGTCCATCGTATTTGTCCACAAAGATCTGGACGAAGAACTCGTATACCAAATGACCAGACTGCTCTGGGAGCACATGGAAGCCATGATCGCCACCCAACCGGCACTGGGCGGATTTATCCCAGAGAGAGCCGCTTATGCGCACATTCCGCTCCATCCGGGCGCCGAGCGCTTCTTTAGAGAAATCGGCCTGATCGACTAAACAAAGGAGAAAGAAACCAATGGCGCTTTTCATCAAGAAAGAAGATATCCCAACCGGCGAGTTTGACATGGGATCGACCTCCTTTGTCACCTCTCTCGTGCACGGCAGCGAGGCGAGTCTCATGTACTCCTCGCGGCCGGCGGGGTATCATTCCAAACCCCACTACCACGAGAGCGAGCAGATCAGCATTGCGCTTTCCGGTGAGCTTTACTTCTATACCGACACCCAGGCCTACAAGATGAAAGAGGGCGACGCGCTCCGGGTTCCGCCCTATGTCGTCCACTGGGCGCACAACAAGGGGGATGTACCCTTTGTCCAAGTCACCGTGCATGCGCCGAGTTTCCACAAGAGCACGCCCGGCGCGGTCGCTCTGTTTGACGAGGGCGAAGAAATTGTCTACAGAAGTGAGCCCGAGAATCTGTATGATCTCAAGGCGCCCCTAGACATTGAAAAGATCGAAAGCATGAGAGCAATCGGAGAGGACGACTAAATCTATCATTCCGGCGTCAAAGCCGACCGCCTATGTGGTCGGCTTTGACGCTAGAAGCGTCGAACAAGAAGGAGGGACTATCATGAAACAATTGCAATATTTCTCCGGCGGAAAATGGCTGAACTCTAAAACAGAAAAATATATGGACGTCTACAACCCAAGCACAGGCGAGGTGATTGCGAAGGCGCCATGCTGTACAAAGGATGAGGTTGAGGCGGCGATTGAAGCGGCGGCGGCAGCGTTCCCCGCCTGGTCCGCCACCCCTGTGATGAAGCGTGTACAGGTGCTATATAAGGTGCGGGAACTGCTGGAGAAGCACATGGACGAACTGGTGGATATCCTCTGCCGGGAAAACGGTAAATCCTGGGGAGACGCCCAGGGCGACGTGCTCAAGGCAAAGGAAGGCACCGAGCAAGCGATTGCCGCCCCAAACCTCATGATGGGGGAGAGCTTGATGGACACCGCCGTCGGCGTGGATACCACGCTATACAGAGAGTCCCTCGGCGTATTTGCGGGGATTGTCCCCTTCAACTTCCCAGCCATGATCCCGATGGGCTGGATGTTCCCCATGTGCGCCGCCACGGGGAATACCATGGTAATTAAGGCCGCAAGCCCAACACCCATGACCTGCATGCGGATCGCCGAACTCTACCAAGAGGCCGGATTGCCGGATGGGGTGCTGAATATTGTCACCTGTTCGAGAAATGAGGCGGAATTGCTCTTGGAGCATCCGAAAGTCAAGGGCGTCAGCTTTGTCGGCTCTACCACGGTGGGCCTGCATGTCTATACGACAGCCGCCAAACACGGTAAGCGGGTGCAGGCCTTGACGGAAGCGAAAAACCACGCGCTTGTCCTGGAAGACGCGCCGATTGGGCGCACGGCGGCTGGGATTATCAACTCCGCTTTTGGCTGTGCGGGGGAGCGGTGTATGGCCCTGCCTGCCATCGTGGTCCATGAGAGCATCGCGGATGCGCTGGTCGCCGATATTGCGGAAAAAGCAAAAGGGATGCGGATCGGTCCCGCGTGGTTAAAGGATACGGATATGGGACCTGTGGTGTCCGCTTCGCACCGGGAATCGATCCGGAACTGGATCGAAACGGGGCTGAAAGAGGGCGCAAAACTGGTGCTTGACGGTAGAGAATGTACCGTTTCCGGGTACGAAAACGGTTTTTATCTCGGCCCCACAATCTTGGACCATGTCGGGCCGGAGATGACGGTGGGCATAGAGGAGATTTTCGGCCCTGTGCTCTGCATCAAACGAGTAAAGAGCTTCGAAGAAGGCCTTGCGCTGATGAACGAGAGCCGATTCGCCAATGGCTCCGTTATCTACACGCAAAACGGCTACTATGCGAGAGAGTTTGCAAGGCAGACCCATGGCGGTATGGTTGGCGTCAATGTGGGCATCCCCGTGCCGGTCGGGATGTTTCCCTTTGCCGGGCATAAAGACAGCTTCTTTGGGGACCTGCATTGCCTCGGTAAGGACGGGTTGCGGTTCTTTACTGAGAGCAAATGCGTAACCACCAGGTGGTTCGATGAGGCGGAACTAAGGCGTGAAAAAGTGGACTCTTGGGATGGAACTGTATAGGGGAGGCCACATAAAGAGAATAAAAAAGTACCGTCAAACAGTGGTTTGACGGTACTTTTTATTGGATTGACCGGTGTAGAAAGGTGAGCGTCAAGGACGCCGTCTCCCTACTTCTCACATTTGTCTTCTAACTTTAGGCAGGTTTTGCATGTTACCTCGGGCCCCTGTCCCGCGTCCCACATGCGGACCATTTCCAGTTTTAGACCACAGAGGGTTTTTGCCTTCGCGATGGGGGGTGGTTCGGGTTTTACGAAATGGACGACATTGCTTCCGGAGCATACTTTTTGTAACATAAGAAACCTCCTCCACGATATGTTGCACTGCTTTTATTATACGTGTCTGCCGAGGGTTTGTCAATTGAAGACATCGGGGAGAACAGAGAAAACCGCCAAGGAAACCTTGGCGGTTTTCGGTGTCATTTCTGACGATTATTGCATGTAAGCTTTCATGAACTCGATGTCGGCCCATCTCTCGCTGATATGGTCCATTACCTCTGCCATCGGCAGGAAGAATGTGGGCATACCGGAGGTTTCTTGCATGATTTCTACGTATTCCGGATTGTTTTGGATCTCGGCAACTGCGTCAGACAGTGCTTGTGCGATAGCCGGATCGGTGTTTTGCGGGAATGCGAAGAAATAGGAACGGCCGAACTCTGCGCCGCCGAGGCCCAGTTCTGCAACAGTCGGGATGTCAGGGAACACGATGCTGCGCTGGGTGGATGCGATCATGAGGGGTTGCAGAGTACCAGCTTCGATGTGCGAAGCGAACTGCACGACGTTACCGATACCGAGCTCGGTGTGGCCGCCCATGACAGATGCCGCGATCGCGCCGCCGCCGCCGACGTCAACGAGGTTAGTCTCGAAATGGCCGTATCTCTCGAGGAGACGCATTGCCATGCCGGATACGCCGGTAATCGCAACTGCCGCGTTGTATTGGCCCGGGTTTGCTCTTGCTCTCTCGAGGAAGTCTTCCGCGTCTGCGAACAGGCCCGGATATGCAACGAGGATGTTTGCATCGCAGTACATGCCGATTGTGGACATCACGAAGTCATAGTGGTTGAGGTCTGTTGCGCCTGTCAGTTGGTTGGAGAACAGGTTGCCGGTGTGGTACCACAGCACAGTGTAGCCATCCGGGTTGCCGTGGCTGACTTGTGTCGCACCGACGGTGCCGCCTGCACCTTCAACGTTGATTACGGTGAAGGGTTGGCCCAGGAGTTCTGTCAAGAAGCGGGCATAGATACGGGCGGTCAGGTCTGTGTCGCCGCCGGGTGCGAGCGGAACAACGATCGTTACCGGACGGGTCGGCCAGTTGACTGCTGGGGCTGGCGGCTCCGGAGTGGGCTCTCCGCCTGGTGCCGGAGTTGCCGGAGCTGGGGTCGGGGTTGCGGCGGGAGTACCGTTGCCGCAAGCGACCAGGCCGAATACGAGAACGGCCACGAGCAAGAGTGCGAGTAGTTTTTTCATTTTTTCTAACTTCCTTTCTAAAAATGCGGACTGTTTTATATGCTAAGCAGAAGCGGCTGCTTTTGCTTTCGCGCGTGCTCTATACCGGCTGATTGTGAGGACTACGAGGTAGATGACAGTGCCCGCAAGGAACAGGCCCGAGACGGGTCTGGTCAAGAATGGAGCATAGTCGCCTTGAGACAGCATGAGCGCTCTGCGGAAGAATGTCTCAACCATGGGCCCGAGGATGAAGCCCATGATGAACGGGCCGACGGGCAGTTTGGCCTTGACGAAGAAATAGCCGATGATGCCGAAGAAGATGACGACAAAAGTATCGAATATCCGATGGTTTACACCGAAGGCGCCGACGACGCACATGGTGAAGATAATCGGCAGTAATATGTATCTGGGTACTTTCAGAACCTTGATGAACAAGCGGATCCCATAAAACTGGGCGATCAGCATGACGAAGGACGCAATTGCCATACTGACGAAGATGCCGTAAACCAGTGCGGTTTCCTGCACGAAGAGGAGAGGACCGGGTTGGAGGCCGTGGATCATAAATCCGCCGAGGAGGATAGCTGTGGCCATGTCTCCGGGGATACCGAGTGTCATGAGCGGAACCATCGCACCGCCAATGGCGGCGCTGTTGGAGCTTTCAGTGGCTACCACGCCGTCCATGATGCCGGTGCCGAATTTTTCGGGATACTTGGAACTACTTTTCGCCAGCGAATAGGCAAGAAGATTAATCGTGGTTGCGCTGATACCGGGGAGCAAGCCCAGACCGAGGCCAAGGCCTGTGGATCGGGTCAAGTTGGGGATTTGCTGTTTAAACTCTTGCCCCGTGAAGCCGAAACCTTTTACGCTTTTGGTATCAATCACTGCCGCAGGCTCTTTACTGAGCTTTCTTGATTTTTCTGCGTTGACCATGATTTCTGCCAGGGCAAACATACCGACCAGTACCGGCAAGACATCCAGACCGCCGGATAGCTGCCATGTTCCAAAGTTAAAGCGGGTTACGGCGTCGATCGGGGCCATGCCGACGCTGGAGATTATCATACCGAAAAGGCCCGTTGCGATACCGATCAGGATTGATTTTCCAGCAAGAGAGCAGAGCAGACTGAGGGAGAACATGGCGATGGCAAAGTATTCGAAGGGACCAAAACCAAGCGCGAATCTCGCCAGGGGAACGGACAAAAGGATCATCATGATAACGCTGGCAAGCGTTCCAACAAAGGAGACGACCAGACCAATACCGAGGGCTTTCATCGCTTGCCCGTTTTTGGTCATGGGATAGCCGTCAAAGCAGGTACCGACGTTAGCTGGCGTGCCAGGCATATTGAGTAGGATAGATGGAATCAGACCGCCGGAGGTGGCGCCGATGTACATACCGACGAGTAGCATGATGCCATTGAGTGGATCCATTGTAAAGGAAACGGGCAAAAACAGAGCGATCGTCATGGTTACACTAATACCGGGGATGGTACCCAAGACAATACCTATGACAACACCCAAGACAATAACGAACATGCTCGTGGGATTTAGAATCGCATTTAGGCCTATGGCCAGATTTTCAATCATGGTTACATTCTCCTCTCTTTCTTCCTATTGTTTAGAATATCCCCGTCAAGAGTCCCATGGGGAGCATGAGGTTGAGCACATAACGGAAGAAAGAGTATATGGCAACCGACGCGATGATTGCGATGATTCCAAACTTGATCGGCTTTCTTTCGGTTTTTGGGGCGAGATTGAGCGCTTGAGCAAAGATAAAGATGGCCGAAGCGATTACGAAGCCGAGCCGCTCTAGTGTACCAACATATAAGATGCAGATAATCAAGGTGCTCAGCACGCAGAGATAATCTTTTTTGTCTTCGGCTTTTGTCTCAGTTTGCTCTGTGCGCGGCGTTTTCATTAACTCCCAGATGCTCAGAGCGATGTGAATCAGAGACAGACTTCCGAGCGAGATGAGAATCACGCCTGGGAAGAAGGCCGAGTGGATGACGCCGATCGTGGTGATTCTGATGTCTGAAAACTGGACACCGAACGCGATCGTGAAGGCCAGAAACATTAGCCCGGCATACAAACTGCCATAGCGATCCATGTCGGCAAATTTGCGGATGTTCATTGCATTTCCCCCTTAGAAAATTTGCTTCTATTTTGATTCTGGTTGCAGCATAGCACAACCGCTTCCTTTACTTCGGCAATGAGATGCCGCGTTCTTCCAAATAGGCGATACTGTCTAGAACCCCTTGGATGCCTTGGTCGTTGATGATCTCGAGGCTGAGATATCCGTCGAAGCCGATCTCTTGAGCGGCTTTGATGAAGGATACCGCGTCGATGTCGCCGGTGCCGAGGGGAGCGTGTTCCCACTTGGTTTTCTTCGTGTCAGACAAATGGAGTAGACAGAGGTCGTCCTTTACCAGTTTGAGTGCCTCGGCTGGGTCTTCTTGCATGAAGACGTTGGCGGCGTCGTACACGATTTTCACGCGCTCATTGTTGAACTGATCTCTCAGGTGTTTCAACTGGTGCACCTTATCAATGAATAAAGCGGGTGATGTCTCGAGCCCGATCGTCAAGTTCGTGTCTTTCGTGTGTTCGATGACTTTGCCGATGGTGTCCACCGCATAGGATTGAATGAGGTCGAAGTCCGGCGGGAGGAGCGGATGCCGCTTGCCGGGCAGGACCAGCAGAATTTGGGTTTCCAGTTCGAGGGCAACGTCGGTCAGTCGCTTGTAGAGGTCCAGCGTCATTTTCCGCATTTCTGGAAAGGGGCTTGCGACGTTGATGTCAAGACCGGGGATGTTGACCGATAAGGACTCCATACCATAATCGTCCATCATTTTTCGGATGTCGCGATACATGCCGGGTCTGTAATCTTGTAAGTAAAAGTGCGGCGGTGAGACGAGGAATTCGAGGCCTTTAAAACCGTTTTCTCCGATGATTTTCACCGAGTCAGATAGAGTCTCATTCCAAAGCCAAGCATAGGTATTGACACCGAGTTTCATCCGATTCGCCTCCCTTTATTGCCCCAACAACACCACACGCTTCACAACATCACCAAAGATCTCATCCTCCGTATACGGCACCATGTCAATCGGCCCAATCGGGGTCGAAACCCAGGTCGTGTTGATGAAATGCTTCTGCGTAATGTT
>WRAO01000023.1 GCA_009780175.1 Oscillospiraceae bacterium | reverse complement strand
ATCATCCCTTATTTCAACTTATGGCAACAAAATGAAATAAGATGCTTTCGCATTATAATTGACAGGCACAAATATCAAAGCCCACGCCAGAGTTTTTTCTAGCGCAGGCTTGACATATTCGTGGTGGAGATGGGGGGAATCGAACCCCCGTCCGAAGGCACTTCCCTGGTCACTTCTCCGGGCGCAGACGATTATTTACATTCCCTCGCCCAGCCGCCAATCGTCAGGCTGCTGAACTCAGTAGCTTCATCATGCATGGTGCGGGCAAAGCTTACCGCACGCACGGTCCCCACTAAAGTGACGCCCTCCCCGGCCCGTGGGCCCTCCGGTTCGGACGGGAAGCGGCTAAGCCGCTACCAGTTGGTTATTGTTGTTAGTTAATTTATAAGTGCCCGTTTTAAGGATGACAGGCCCATCCGCCCGCTGCTTCCAGCTCCACACCCCCGTCGAAACCAGTACATCCCCCTATGGCGCACACGTTTTCTGCGGAAAACGTATGGCTCGCTTCGCGCGCGGTGCGCCTTCGAGGGGGAACTAGTTCCCCCTCGACCTCCCCCATAGCCTCCGGCGGGGTTAAGGTCAAGGGCAGAGCGGCAAAGCTGGGATGCGCTAATTAAAATAGGGCGCGAGGTGATTATATCACACCTTGCGCCCTTTGGCTAGACGGTAGATTTTGTCGATTATCCGACGCGAATCGCCATACCCCCGCCAGTCGCCCAACTATCCGCCGAACCGATCGCGCGACCCGCCGCCTCCGCGACCTCTTCCAAATCCGCGTGGAAGAAGAACTGGACGTTAATCCATTCCCCGCCGCCCCATTCCCAGCCGCGCGGATCCTCCAACCATCCGTCAATGTTGATACTAAAATGCGACCGACTCAAATCAATCGGACCCATCCCCTGCGCCTGAATCGCATCCAAGAGGACAAGAATAATCGCCTCCCGCTCATCCCCGCGCAGCTCCTCAAAGTTAAACCAGAAATGATCGTCACTCGGCCCAAGGTAAGAAACGGTACTCCAATGACTCTGCAATTCCCCCTCCAACAGATGCGCCAGCACCCGTTCCGTGTCCTGGAACGCGCCTGCATTCACATGCCGCAAAAACAGCTCCGCCGCCCGCGGCGTCACGCTCGTGATCGGATACCGATTCGCAAACGTCTCATTCCCAATGAACCCCCGCACATGGAGCTCCCCATAGTGAATAAATCCGCCACCGCCAACCGAAATCGTCATCCCATGCCCGCCGCCATACACAGCCCGCCACTCCGGAAGACTAAGTCCCCTTACCTCTTCCCGCAGCGCCGCATAAACCTCCCAAGCGGCTTCCGAAGAGAGTTGATGGTTGAACACCTCCGCCGGACTTTCCGGCAAATGCAGAAACGCCTCGGCATAGTCTCTGTGATTATTGAGCAGCTCCGCCAACTGCCGATCCACGTCCTCCGTCACCATGATATTGCGGCGGATCGTGCGCCCGGAAGTCGTCTCAAAGAACACCGCATGATTCGAAGACCAGCGCAAATGCCCCGGCACCTCATTGCGGTTAAACGCAATGTTGAGCGCAAGCGCGTCCAAAAGCAGCGCCGTAAGCCGCTCATCCTGAATCGACATCTCGCCCACGCGAATCTCCTCATACGTGCGCCAACCGCCCCACCAACCGCTGCCCCAACCCGCGTTCTCATGAATCCGAACCGCCTGCACCTGCGCCGCCGGAATCTCCCGATTCAAAACCACATTGCTCACAGTCGTCGCGCCGACAATAAAGGCGACATTGAGCACAAGCAGCACAATCAGCCCCGGCAAAGCTTTCTTCAAATTCCCAAACTTCCGCGTCGAAATCAGTTCATATCCAAAGTAGACCAGCACGGCGACGCAGTAAAGGCCAAAGATCGCAATAAAGTCCCCGCTTGTAAACTGCCCCAGCGCAAAAAACGCCATAATCGCCGGCAAACACACCACAAACGCCAGCGAAACCCGCACTACCAACTGCAAATACGAATTGAGCGCCGCGCTCTGCGCCACCTCGCTCCCGCGCCGTTTAAACAGCACCAGCGCAAACCCAAAGTAAATCAGAGCCAAAACCCCAGTGTAGACAATACTGCCCACCTGCGCGTATTCGCCCCAAATCCCAAAGGACATCAGGAAACTGAAGGGGATATTATACGTGTAATCCCCAAAAATCCCAAAGCTGTCCATCGGAATCACGCGGGTCAAACTCATCACAATCGTGGTAAAACTCGTCAACAGCGTCCGCGGCAAGAAGAGAATCAGCAAGGCCACCACGATATTCGAAAACGCCGTCCCCGTCACACTCATCGCCATCAGAGTCGCCGCGATCACAAGCAGACAGCCCACCGTAATCCCTAGCGTCGTCAGCAGCACCGAGCTATAGTTGATAATCGCCACGCCTTCCGGCGCAAAGGAGTAGATCGCCAAGGTCGTCCCCGCCGCAACCCAAATCCCGCCGATGACCCAAGTCAGCGTCGCCGCCGCAAAAGAGCCAAACAACACCTCCCGCTTATGCGGAATCGCGTGATAAAAGTCACTGCTGTTGCGCTTATTGAGGAAGGAGAACAAAAACAGCGTCATAAATGGCGCAAAGAACGGCATCGCGAACGTAAGCGCAATATTCTGCCCCATCCCATCGACCACGATCGCGCCCCAGTTCCACCCGTTCGCCATCGCCCGCATCTGCGCTTGGATCGCAGAAATCGGAATCAACACCGCACCCAGCATCAAAATCGCAATAAACAAAGCCGCAAGAGGCAAGGAGCGGCGCAAGGCCTCTTTGTAAAGTTTCACGCTAAACATTACTCCACCTCCTGAAAGTTATCAAACGCATAACCGAGGGTCTGCATCTCATGGATGAACACCTCTTCCAGCGACAGCGGCAAGATATCAAGCAACGCCGGCGCCTTCGCCGCCAAAATATTCTTCGTCTCCGTCCGGTCGCCTCTGACGATAAAGCTCGCCACAGACCCACGCTGGCTGTAATCGAGCAGATTAAGCCCCTCAAACTTCTCCCGTCCAAACGGCTCCAAAAACGCAACCTGCACCTTAAACAGCGAAGTCTTCAGATTCTGCACATCCGACTCAAACACAATCCCGCCCTGATAGAGTAGCGCCAATTGATCGCAAGTGTCCTCAAGCTCCCGGAGACTGTGCGAAGTAATAATCGCCGTCGTCCCCCGCTCCATCACATGCTCGGTGATCAAATTCTTCACCACATTCCGCACCACCGGATCCAGCCCGTCAAACGTCTCATCAAAGAAGATATATTCCGGATTGCAAGACAGCGCCAAAATCGTAGAAGCCTGCCGCCGCATCCCTTTGGAGAAAGTCCCCACGCTCACTTTCGGGTTGAGCCGAAACAGCTCCGTGAGCTCTCTATACTTCGCCCGGTCAAAATCCGGATAAATCGCCTCATACAAATCCGCCATCCGGTTCATCGAAGCCGTCGCGAGGAAATACAGCTCATCCGGCACAAAAGCCATCCGCCGCTTCGCCGCCGGGTTCTCATACACAGCCTCGCCATCCAGCGTAATCTGTCCCTCGTCCGCCTTGTAAACCCCGGTCACCAGCCGCAAAAAGGTCGATTTCCCCGCCCCGTTCGCGCCTATCATCCCATAGATACAACCCTTGGGAATCTCACAGCTGAGGTTCTTCACCGCCGGAAAATCCCCAAATGTTTTCGTCACATTCGTCGCTTTAATCATGGCTCTGCCCCTCCTGATATGCCGCCTCCACAATCTGGAGAATCTCCTCTTTTCCAAGGCCCGTCAATTTGAGCTCGGCCACCAATGCTTTGAGTTCTGTCACGCTCATTTCGCGTCTCCTCTCTGTCAGTTGTGCGCCCCCTCGGTCACTTACAAACGCACCCCGTCCCGGGGCCGTGATGATGATCCCGCTCCGCTCCAACTCCGTATAAGCCCGCTGGACCGTATTCGGGTTCACGTTCAGTTCGATAGACAGCCCCCTCACCGAAGGCATCTTGTCTCCCCCCCGCAATACGCCCAAAAGAACATATCGCTCGACCTGCTGTACGATCTGTTCATAAACCGCCTGCCTGGATTGATTATCGATTTGGTACACTAAGGCACCTCCTTGCGCCATCCGTACTAGATGTGTTGATACAGTTGTATCATACGACATCGCCCCTGTCAAGCGCTTTTTCTGATTTTCCTAAGATTTGTTTCCTCTCCCGCGATATCCCCCGCGCCCAAGACCCCATTCCGGAACCGTTTCCGCCGCATTCGGGCGTCTTTCGGCCCCATTCCGGTCGCGTTCCGATACGATTCGGGCGCCTTTCGGCCTCATTTCGGAACGCTTTGCGCGCTGTTGCGGTATCCTTGCGGTATCGTTGCGCCCTACCCCAACCACTTCCTTATAATATATACACAACAACATCCCAAAGAAAATTTTCAAATTTGGCAATTCGCCTCTTGCAAAGCGAACGGACTTGTGTTAAAATACATGGAAACGCGCAAAAAGTGTATAAAAATGCATTTCAGATGCATAAGATGCAGCTTTTTGAATATTGGAAAGGAGCGGGTAGAGATGCAAGGCTATTTGGTTTTAGAAAACGGCAAGGTATTCCAAGGGCAACGATTCGGTGCCACAGGCGATGTATTCGCGGAAATCGTATTCACCACAAGTATGACAGGCTATTTGGAAACCCTGACGGACAAGAGTTATGGAGGGCAGATCGTAGTCCAAACCTTTCCATTAATCGGGAATTATGGTGTTATTTCCCCAGATTTCGAAGGCGACCAGATCGGACCGGCCGGTTATATTGTTAAAGAGTGGTGTCAGATTCCTTCCAATTGGCGGAGTGAAGGAAATCTAGATACTTTTTTTTCGGCCAAAAACCTTGTTGCTCTTTCCGGCATTGATACCCGCGCTTTGACAAAAATCATCCGCAACGCCGGCACAATGAACGCTTGCATCACCAGCGACCCAAGCAGCGTAGACCTCGCGGCCCTGAACGCTTACAAAGTAACCGGCGAAGTGGCCAAGGCCAGCACAAAGGAAGCCTACACCGTCAAAGCCGCAAACGAGGCAAAGACAGTCGCCCTCCTCGACTGCGGCGTCAGAAACAGCGTCATCGCCGAGCTCAACGCCCGCGGCTGCACCGTCACCGTATACCCCTATGACACCAAAGCCGCAGACATCCTCGCCGCAAAGCCAGACGGCATCGTGGTCGCAGGCGGCCCCGGCAACCCGGCGGAGAACACAGACCTCATCGCAACCATCAAAGACCTCGCCGCGTCTGGCACGCCGATGTTCGGCATCGCCCTCGGCCACCAACTCCTCGCCCTCGCGATGGGCTATCAAATCAGCGCGCTCCCCTCTGGCCACCGCGGTTCCAACCAGCCCGTCCGCCACACAGAAACAGGCCGCGTCTACATCACAGGCCAAAACCACCACTATGTGGTCGATATCGCAAGCTTAGACAACAAGGCAAAAGTCCTCTTCGAACACGCCAACGACAAGAGCTGCGAGGGCATCAAATACCTCGAAATCCCCGCCTTCTCCACCCAGTTCTACGGCGGCCCGGAAGACGCGCTCTTTGTGTTCGATGACTTTGTCAAGATGATGGAGGGTTAGGATCATGCCACTAAATAAAAACCTCAAAAAAGTACTGCTGATCGGCTCCGGCCCCATCGTCATCGGCCAAGCCGCCGAGTTTGACTACGCCGGCACCCAAGCCTGCCGCGCCCTCAGAGAAGACGGCATCGAAGTCGTCCTCGTCAACTCCAACCCCGCCACCATCATGACCGACAAAGTCATGGCGGACAAAATCTACATCGAACCCCTCACGCTGGACACGATCAAGCGTATCATCAAGCTGGAAAAACCAGACGGCATCCTCTCCGGCCT
Source organism: Oscillospiraceae bacterium (assembly GCA_009780175.1). Taxonomy (GTDB): domain Bacteria; phylum Bacillota; class Clostridia; order Oscillospirales; family Oscillospiraceae; genus WRAB01. The sequence continues at coordinate 18,322 of WRAO01000023.1, read as the reverse complement.
CGGCGGCCAAACCGGCCTCACCCTCTCGATGCAACTCGCCAAATCCGGCTTCCTTGACGAGCACAACGTCAAACTCCTCGGCTCCTTCCCAGACACGATCGACAAAGCCGAAGACAGACAAATCTTCAAAGACACCATGATCTCCATCGGCCAACCCGTCATCGAATCCCAGACCGTAAACACCGTCGATGGCGCACTGGAGTTCGCCGAAGTCATCGGCTATCCCGTAGTCGTGCGCCCCGCCTTCACCCTCGGCGGCGCAGGCGGCGGCATTGCATATTCGAAAGAAGAGCTCGCCGCATATGCGGAAAATGGGCTCCTTCTCTCCCCCATCACCCAGGTTCTGATCGAGAAATGCATCTCCGGCTGGAAGGAGATCGAGTTCGAAGTCATGCGAGATTCTGCGGGAAATGCAATTACCATTTGTAGTTTAGAAAACTTCGACCCCGTCGGCGTCCACACGGGCGACAGCATTGTCATCGCACCCGCTGTAACCCTGGCAGACAAAGAACTCCAAATGCTCCGCACGGCGGCACTCGACATCGTACACGCCCTCGGCGTTGAAGGCGGCTGCAACGTCCAAATGGCAATGCACCCGACAAGCATGGAGTATACCACCATCGAGGTCAACCCCCGCGTCTCCCGCTCCTCGGCTCTGGCCTCGAAAGCAACTGGTTACCCGATTGCGAAAATCTCCACCAAAGTCGCCATTGGCTACACGTTGGATGAGATTTTGAACACTGTTACGGGCAAGTCTGTCTGTGCCTTTGAGCCGGCGCTCGACTATGTCGCCCTCAAGTTCCCGAAATGGCCCTTTGACAAGTTCATCTACGCCAAGCGCGACCTCGGCACCCAAATGAAAGCCACCGGCGAAGTCATGACCCTGGCGGACAGCTTCGAAATGGCCATCATGAAAGCCGCACGCGGCGCGGAAATCGGGCTAGACTCCCTCAATATGCCAAAACTCAAAGGCATCACAGACGAGGAACTCCGCACCCGGATGCAAAAACCCACAGACGAGCGCCTGTTCGAAGTCTTTGAAGCCCTCACCCGCGGATTGGGGGTGGAGGAAGTCCATCAAACCACCATGATCGACCGCTGGTTCCTCAACAAGCTGATGAATCTCGTGAACTACGAGAAACTCCTCGCCGAGGGCAAGCTGGACGAAGAGACTTACCTCTACGGCAAAAAACTCGGTTACACCGACAAAGTAATCCGCGCCCTTTCCGGCCAACAGCTCCCCTCGCAGGCCGCGCCGACCTATAAGATGGTAGACACCTGCGCCGCCGAGTTCGAGGCCACCACGCCCTACTTCTACGCGACCTACAACGACCCCGCAGCCGGCGGCGAGAACGAGGCGCTGCCATTCGTCGGCAAGGCGAAGAAAGGGACTGTTCTCGTGCTGGGCTCCGGCCCGATTCGCATCGGGCAGGGCATCGAATTCGACTATGCCAGCGTACACTGTGTACAGAGCCTCAAAAAGATGGGCTACGAGGTCGTGCTCATCAACAACAACCCCGAAACCGTCTCCACCGACTTCGACACCGCGGACCGCCTCTACTTCGAGGCTCTGACCCCGGAAGATGTTATGCGGGTCATTGAGCTCGAAAAACCCATCGGCGTGTTTGTGGCCTTTGGCGGGCAGACGGCGATCCGGCTGACGAAGCATCTGCACCAAAACGGCGTGCGCATCATCGGCGCGAGCGCGGATTGCATCGATATGGCGGAAGACCGCGAGCGGTTTGACGCGCTGCTGGAGAGCCTCAACATCGCACGCCCGCGCGGATTCGCGGTCAAAACGAAGACAGAGGCCCTCGCGGCGGCGCAGAAGGTGGGCTATCCGGTGCTTATGCGTCCCTCTTACGTACTCGGCGGGCAGAACATGATTATCGCCTTCTCCGACGCGGACATCGAGGAATACATGGCCATTATCCTCGAGCAGGACGCGGAGAACACGGTGCTGATCGACAAATACATCGCCGGTATTGAGATCGAAGTAGACGCCATTTGCGACGGGGAGGACATCCTTATCCCCGGCATCATGGAACACATCGAGCGCACCGGCATTCACTCCGGCGACAGTATCGCGCTGTATCCGGCGAAGAGTGTGACTAAGGAGCTTGAGGAGAAGGTGTTCGACATCACCAAGCGCATTTGCAAAGGCCTCGACGCGCTGGGGATGGTAAATATCCAATATATTCTGCTGGATAATGAGATTTATGTGATCGAAGTCAACCCCCGCGCCAGCCGAACGGTGCCGTATCTCAGCAAAGTAACCGGCGTGCCGATGTGCGAACTCGCAACCCGCGTCAGCCTCGGCGAAAAGCTTGCCGATCTGGGCTTTGGCACAGGCGTCTTCCCAGTGGGTGAGTATGTGGCGGTCAAGGTGCCGGTGTTCTCCTTTGAGAAGTTGACGGACGTTGATACGCAACTCGGTCCGGAAATGAAATCGACCGGTGAAGTACTCGGCCTCGGCCGCACCGAGGAAGAAGCGCTATTCAAGGGCCTCGTCGCGGCAGGGTATAAACTGGGACGCACGGGTGGCGTGTTCCTCAGCGTCAGAGACAGTGATAAGGCGGAGCTTCCGGAGATCGCCGCGAAATTCCACTCGCTCGGTCTGCCGCTCTACGGCACAACAGGTACGGTAGAAATCCTCGAAAAAGCCGGGCTCCCGGCGACGGTGGTGCCGAAGATCCACGAGAACAGTGAGAACAACGTCATCACGCTCCTCGAATCCGGCGCGATTGGGTACATCATCTCTACCTCCGCGAAGGGTCGCGATCCGCGGAGAGACAGCGTGAAGATTCGCCGGAGAGCGGCTATCCTCCGCATCCCCTGCCTCACCTCCCTCGACACGGCGACGGCTCTTGCTGGGTGCTTGCTTGGGTCTTATACGCAGGAAAATACTGAGTTGGTCGATATGTGTACGCTCTAAATGCAACACCTGCATGCGAGCCGCTGGAAACAGCGGCTCGTTTGTTTTTTCTATCATTTTATTTTTGGGCCCGCGGCTCACTGTGCTCGTTTCGCTGAGGCGACATACTTTTTCGCATCGCCCCAAAAAGGCAATTTAGGGGGTGTTGCCCCCTAAAAACCCCGTTTTGACTTGTGGTTTGTGGGCGTTTTAGGTTTGTGGTTCCGCCTATCGGCGGAGGGTTATATCGCTTTCCAAAGGCTCCTTTGGAAAAGGAGCCTTTGGGCGGTGTTTTGTACACAGCACCCCCTCCGCCGGGCGAGGCGGCAGATGTGACGCCCTGTTCAGCTATGCATACAAGTCAAAAAGGAAGAGATTTTTAAGAGAAACTATTCGGTTCCTCTTAAATTGTTTTTGCCTGCTTTTTGTCAAGACAAAAAGTAGGTCGCCTTCGGCGACACGAAGCAACGGGCCTATCAACCCTGGTAAAATATCAATATAGAAAAGACTCCCTTGGGCACGCAAACATTGACGTTTGCCTCATTTTGTTATAATATACAAGGATGAAACTCCACGGAAAGGCGGGTGCCCCGACCTATGCGTATCACCGATGAAATGGTTCAATCACTGGCAGAGTTATCCCAGATAGAGCTCAGCGCGGATTGGCGCGGATCTCTGGCGGAAGAAATAGGACAAACCCTCGCATATATTAATGTCTTGCACAACCTAAATACAGACGGCACGGAGCCGCTGGTCTATCTCGGTACGATCTCGAACGTAATGCGGCCCGATGTGCTTGCGGAGCCTTTTGACAGAGCTTTGCTGTTGCAAAACGCGCCTCAGCATACCGAAGAAGCTTTTGTCGTTCCAAAGATTGTCGGTTAGGGGGAGAGAATCATGCAGATCACAAACTTAACCGCACTGGAAGTCGGCGCAGAGATTCGCGCTGGCAAACGGAGTGTTCGCGAGGCCGTCCTCGCCGCGCTGGATGCAATTGGGGCGACAGACGGGCAGATCAACGCTTTTATCACAGTCCAGAATCGGGAGGCACTTCTGGCACGAGCGGATGAGGTGCAGGCGCAGATCAATAGCGGCATACTCGCGTCGCCACTGGCCGGTGTGCCGATCGGGATCAAAGATAACATTTGCACTAAGGGGCTTCGCACCACTGCGGCCTCTAAGATGCTCGCAAACTTTGTCCCGCCCTACAGCGCCACCGTGGTGGAGCGTCTGGAGCAGGCCGGGATGATTGTCATCGGCAAACTCAACCTCGACGAATTTGCTATGGGAACAACCTCCGAGTCCTCCTTCTTCGGGCCTGTGAAGAATCCGTGGGACCTATCTCGCGTTCCCGGGGGCTCTTCCGGCGGATCGGCCGCGGCAGTCGCGGCAGGGGAAGTGTACGCCACACTTGGGACCGACACGGGCGGCAGCATTCGTCTACCTGCGTCTTACTGCGGTGTCGTCGGGTTTAAGCCCACGTATGGAGCCGTCTCGCGCTATGGCGCGATTGCTTGCGCTTCCTCTATGGATCAAGTCGGCCCGCTCACAAAAGACGTGGCAGACGCAGCGGCGATGATGGATGTCCTCAAGGGCAAGGATTCAAGAGACGCCCTTTCACTGGACCTGCCAGATACCAGCTATCTCACTGCTCTCTCCGGCGACATACGCGGCAAACGCATCGCCCTGCTGAATGAGAGCTTCGGAGCTAGCGTGGATGCTGATGTTCAAGCCCGCATGCGCGCGGCCGCGGAGACATTCCGAGGCCTTGGTGCGGAGGTTACGGAGATCGACTTCCCGCTGTTTGACTATGTCATGCCCACTTATGCAGTCCTCGCGAATGCGGAAGCCAGTTCGAATTTGGCCCGGTATGACGGGATGCGATATGGCCACCGTGCCGAAGGCGCACGCAATATCGAAGAGGTCTACCGCCTCTCCCGCGGCGAGGGTTTTGGTCCCGGTGTAGTTCGGCGCATCCTGCTTGGCACCTATGTACTCTCCGCCGGGCAGTATGATTCTTATTACAAAAAGGCCCTGCAAGTCAAGGCCTTGATCGCGCAACAGTTGGACGCGATTTTTGCCGAGTATGACGCTATCCTTTGTCCCTGCGCTTCTGCTACGGCGCCGCAGATTGGCGAAACCTTAGACCCACAGAAGCGGTTTCTGGCAGATGTTTTCCTCGCCGCCGCTAATCTCGCGGGTCTGCCCGCCCTCGCGTTTCCCGCCGGGTTTGACGCAGCGGGTATGCCTATCGGGGCGCAGATCATCGGCAGACGTCTTACGGATGCAGAGGTGCTCAACTTCGGCTTTGCCTTCCAGAGCGTGACGGATTGTCACAAACGGACACCGGGAGAGGGGGCGGGCGTATGAAGAACTGGGATATTGTAATCGGGCTTGAGATTCACGTGGAACTGTCTACCAAGACCAAGATTTTTTGCGGCTGTTCTACGGCTTTTGGGGCTCCATCGAATACAAACTGTTGTCCTGGTTGTACGGCAATGCCGGGGACTTTGCCTGTGTTCAATGAAAAGGTGCTCGAATACGCCGTGAAAGCGGGGCTCGGGCTGGGGTGTGAGATTCAGCGGTATAACCAGTTTGACCGCAAGAATTATTTCTATCCGGACTTGCCTACCGCGTATCAGAACTCCCAATTTTTCTTCCCCATCTGCAAGAACGGGCGCGTGGATATCACCCTGCCTTCCGGGGAAGCGCATTCTGTGCGTATTCATCAGATCCACATGGAAGCGGATGCGGGGAAGCTGATCCACTCCCCTGCCGGAGATTGCACGTATCTGGACGACAATCGCGGGAGTATGCCGCTGATTGAGATTGTTTCCCATCCGGACATGAGCTCGGCGGAGGAAGTGCTGGCTTATCTGGCGCATGTGAAGTCTACCTTGGAATATCTCGACGTGTCGGATTGCCAGATGCAGGAGGGGTCGCTGCGTGTGGATGTGAACCTCTCCGTCAAGCCCGCCGGGAGTACGACGCTCGGCACGCGGACGGAGATGAAGAATTTGAACTCTTTCCGTGCCATCCAGCGGGCGATTGCGTTTGAATCTGAGCGGCATATTGACGCCCTCGAATCTGGCGGCGAGCTCGTGCAGGAGACACGGCGTTGGGACGATAATAAGGGTGAGTCGTTCGCTATGCGCTCGAAGGAAAACGCGCAAGACTATCGCTACTTCCCCGATCCGGATATCCCGCCCATCCTTGTGAGCGAGGAATTTATTCAGCGTTGCCGAGACAGTCAACCGGAGTTTCAGGCGGAGAAAGCCGCACGGTTTGTGGCGGATTTTGGCCTGAATCCCAAAGATGCGGCGACCATCACGGCGGATCGAAAAATTGCCGCCTTGTTTGAGGAGACGGCGGCCCTCGCCCAGTCTCCGAAAGAGGTTTCGACTTGGCTGCTCGGGGATATGATGTACCACATGGGCGACCGGGGGCTCGAGTCTTCTGCGCTTACGATTAACCCGGCGGCCTTTGCCGCGTTTGCGAATGCCATCACCGGCGGGGAGATCAACCGCACGGCGGGCAAGCAGGTGTTTGAGTACGTATTTGACGGCGGGGACGATGTGCCCGCTTATATCAAAGCGCACGGCCTAGGCCAGATCAATGACGACGGGGCCATTAAGGCCGCTGTGGATAAGGTGCTCGCGTCGAATGAGAAGGCTGTGGAGGAATATCGGGCCGGGAAAGAGAAGTCCTTTGGATTTTTAGTTGGGCAGGTCATGCGGGAGTTGCAGGGCAAAGGCAACCCCGGGCAAATTAACGCGGTGTTGAAGCAATCATTGGAAGCATAAAGGGGAGCAGAGTATGAACAAGTATAGATCACATAACTGCGGGGAACTGCGGAAAAGTCACATCGGCGACCAGAAGGTGACCCTCGCTGGGTGGGTGGATACGATTCGGGACCATGGCGGCGTTATTTTTATTGCGCTGCGGGACCATTATGGCGTGACGCAAATTGTTATCCATGACGATGCGCTGCTCAAGGGGATTGGGCGGGAGTGCGTCATCTCTGTGGAGGGCGTATTGCAGGCACGGTCTGCGGAGACGGTGAATGCGAAGCTTTTGACGGGCGAGGTGGAGCTTCATGTGGAGCGTCTGACCTTGCTTGGCAAATCGCATACGCAGCTTCCATTTGAGGTGAGCGAATCGACCAAGACGCGGGAAGAGGTGCGGTTGAAATATCGCTTCCTTGATCTGCGGAATCCTGAAGTGCATCATAACATGGTGCTGCGGTCTGAGATTATCCAGTATTTGCGGAGCAAGATGTTGGGGCTCGGCTTTTTGGAGATGCAGACGCCTATCCTCACCGTGTCTTCCCCGGAGGGGGCGCGGGATTACCTTGTGCCCAGCCGGAAACATCATGGTATGTTCTATGCCCTGCCACAGGCGCCGCAGATATTCAAGCAGCTCTTTATGGTATCCGGGTTTGACCGTTATTTCCAAGTTGCGCCTTGTTTTAGGGACGAGGATTCTCGGGCGGACCGCTCGCCGGGCGAGTTTTATCAGCTCGATTTTGAAATGGCATTTGCCACGCAGGAAGATGTATTCAACGTCGCCCAGAGCGTGATGCATGAGACTTTCACCCATTTCACGGACAAGCGCGTGAGTCCGCTCCCCTTCCGTCGGATTCCTTACGCGGAGTCCATGCTGCGTTACGGATCGGATAAGCCGGATTTGCGGAATCCGCTCCTGATCGAGGACCTTTCTGGGTTCTTCGCTGGGGTCGATTTTGCGCCGTTCAAAGGTAAGCCTGTGCGCGGGATTGTTGCGCCGAATTGTGCAGGGTCGCCGAAGTCTTTCTTTGAGAAGATGCTGGAGTTTGCCACCGAAATTGGCATGAAGGGACTTGGATACATCTCTGTGCTTACGGGGATGGAGCTGAAGGGGCCGATCGTGAAGTTTCTCACGGAGGCGCAGCAGGCGGAGTTGATCCAAATGCTTGGCCTCAAGGAGAATGATACCATCTTCTTCATTTGCGATAGCCCGAAACTCGTCAACAAGCTCGCGGGGCAGATTCGGACGGAGCTGGGTGTGCGCCTCGATTTGATCAACAAGGACGTGTTCGAGTTCTGCTTTGTCACGGATTACCCGATGTACGAGCAAAACGAGGAGACGGGGGCGATTGAGTTTACGCATAACCCCTTCTCCATGCCGCAGGGTGAGCTGGAGGCTCTAGAAAACAGCGATCCGCTCGAGATCAAAGCCTATCAATACGACATCGTCTGCAACGGCGTAGAGCTCTCCTCCGGCGCCGTCCGCAACCACAGACCCGACGTGATGGTAAAAGCCTTCGAAATCGCAGGCTACAGCCAAGAAGATATCGAGCGCAACTTCAGCGCTCTCTTCAACGCCTTCCAATACGGCGCGCCGCCTCATGCGGGCATGGCGCCGGGTATTGACCGGATTGTGATGCTGCTCTCCGAGCAGGAGAACATCCGCGAGATCATCGCCTTCCCGATGAATGCCAATGCGCAGGATATTTTGCTGGGGGCACCGGCCCCAGTGACGGAGGCGCAACTCCGAGAGGTTCACATTAAGATCAGATAAGCAGAAACGCCACTGGCCTCAATCAGTGGCGTTTCTCTGTCAAGGCCAAACTTGACTTCGAGGAGAATATTTGATATATTTCCTCATGAAATATCAATTTATGGAGGTATAATTAAAGTGAGTGGTGTAAAAAAGTACGCGGCAGAATCGCTCGGAACCTTCGTCCTTACGTTCATGGGCTGCGCGAGCGCTATCTTTCTGGGTGCGGACGCAATCGGCGGACATTTAGCGGTCGCGTTTGCGTTTGGTCTTTCTATCGTGTCTATGGCATATGTCATCGGCAGTGTCTCCGGGTGTCATATCAACCCGGCGGTCTCCCTCTCCATGCTGCTGGACAAACGGCTCTCCTTTCATGACTTTCTTGGCTATGTCACCGCGCAAATATTCGGCGCGATTGTCGCTGGCGCCCTGCTCCTCGGCTTTGTGTCGTCCGGCATAGCGGACCTGACAGGCGGCCTCGGCACAAACGGGATTGCTGGCGCAGGCGGCGTTGGCAGTGCGCTTGCCATCGAAGTTATCTTGACCTTTATCTTTATTCTCACCATTTTGTGCGTAACCGCCAGTGAGAAGACCGCGCACCTTGCGGGTCTAGTCATCGGCCTTACGCTGACTTTTGTACATATCATCGGTATCCCGTTGACGGGTACATCTGTGAACCCTGCTAGAAGCATCGGCCCGGCCCTGTTCGCGGGCGGGACCGCGCTGGCGGACCTATGGGTATTCATCGTCGCCCCGCTTGTTGGCGCGGCGCTTGCGGTGGTGGTTTATCGGTTGTTGATCCGGAGCAATTGCGCTTAATTGAAAACGCCTCTGCCGGGTTACTGGCAGGGGCGCTTCTTTTTGTTCTATTTTCTTTTATATTAGCCTGCGGCTCGCTGCGCTCGTTGCGCTGAGGCGCCTTACTTTTTTGCTATCGCACAAAAAAAGTAAGCAAAAAAATGCGACCCGGCGGGCTTCGCCCCCGGGACCCCCATTTGACTTTTGGTTTGTGGGCGTTCGGGGTTTGGGGTTCCGCCTGCCGGCGGAGGTTTAGGTCGCTTTAGGGCGGGCGTGTTCTTGTGCGGTGGGTGCGATTGAATGTGCGGTGGTTTTGCTATGCATTCCCTTCCGCCGGGCGAGGCGGAAGACATGCCTCTTGTGCGCACAGAATAAACATCAGATCTTTAAGAGAAACCATTCGGTTTCTCTTAAATCGCCTTTTTGCTTCTTTTGGGCGAAACAAAAAGAAGGCCCGCCCGGCAGGGCATTCAGCCTGCAGGCCTGCAAGGCCTATAAATATCTCTATGGCACCAGCATGGCAAAAAACAAAACCCCCTCGCCATCCGGCAAGGGGGTTTTGCTCAAAGCACTTTTGCCAAAAAGTCCTGCAACCGCGGACTCCGCGGCGATCCGAAAAACGCATCCGGTCGCCCCTGTTCGACGATGAGTCCCTCGTCCATAAACAGCACCCGGTTCCCCACTTTCTTGGCAAAGCCCATTTCATGGGTTACCATGACCATGGTCATGCCTTCGTTGGCGAGGTCTCCGATCAAGTCCAGAACTTCACCGACCATCTCGGGATCGAGGGCGCTGGTTGGCTCGTCAAAGAGCATGACGATCGGTTCCATCGCGAGGGCACGGACAATGGCGACGCGCTGTTTTTGTCCGCCGGAGAGGGTTCCGGGGTATTTATCGGCTTTGTCTGTGAGTCCGATCCGCTCTAGGAGCCGTTTCGCCGTCGCGCAGGCATCCGGCTTTGTGGCCTTCCCCAGCGTAATGGGGGCTAGGGTGATGTTTTCTTCCACGGTGAGGTGGGGGAAGAGGTTAAAGTGCTGGAACACCATGCCCATCTTCTGCCGATGCTGGTCCAGGCCCTTCCGGAGGTTCGCGATATCGACTCCTTCGAACCAAATCTCACCGGCGGAAGGCGTCTCCAGGAGGTTGAGACAACGCAAAAAGGTACTCTTACCGCTGCCGGACGGCCCGACGATAACGACCTTTTCTCCGCGTCTGATCTCTTCATCAATTCCGCGCAGCACTTCGATTTTCTTGAAGCTCTTTCTAAGTCCTTTAACGTTGATCACTGCGTCTGAGCCTCCTCTCGATTCTTCCGACGACAAACTCCAGGAAGAGAACCATGACCAAATAAATCAGGGCGACAAAAATGAGCGGCGACGGATTATAGGTCAAACCGCGGATGACGGCACCGGCACGGGTGATATCCATGATCGCCACCTGCCCCGCGATCGAGGTTTCTTTGAGTACGGTGATGAACTCATTGCCCAAGGTCGGGATGCTGTTTTTGATCGCCTGGGGCATGATGATCTTCCGCATGGTCTGCGCGTAGCTGAGCCCCAGGCTGCGTCCGGCCTCCATCTGGCCCTTATCTACGCTCAAGATGCCCGCGCGGAAAATCTCCGCGACGTAGGCGCTGGAGTTGAAACCGAAGGCGAGGATACCGATCAAAACCCCGTTGCGCGAGGCGGCTAGGATGATGAAGTTGAAAATCATCAGCTGTACCACCATGGGGACACCACGGATAATGGAGATGTATATCTTTGCTAGTCGGTTGAGCACGCGCAGCCACACAGGCGGCCTCGGCGTCGCGTCGTGGACAACACGGAGTACCGCCAGCAGAAAGCCCAAGATCAATCCGATCCAGAGCGCGAAAAACGCGATGACCAGCGTATTTTGCAGACCCGTCAACCAGAGTTGGTAGCGGTCTTGGACGATGAATACGCGGAATATCGTGTCTGAAACACTCGCGATCAGATTTTCTATTGTATATGGGATACTTAGCATAAGCCCCTAACCCTTTCCTATCTTCCAGGGGAAGACGCCGAGGGAATTCCCTCGGCGTCTTTTCTTTCCGAATGAATGTGATCTATGTGCTTAGGAAACCCGGACGATAATGCTCTGGCCGGAGAGGAAGTAGGCCTGTGTAAAGTCTACCATCTCACGGCGCTCTTCCGTAATCGTCATACCCGCCATACCGAAATCGACTTGCCCGGTTTGGACAGACAGGATGATGGCGCCGAAGTCCATGTCGATGATCTCGATCGCATAGCCGAGAAGATCGCCGATGGCGCGGGCAATGTCAGGGTCCAGGCCGACGATTTGACCGTATTCCCAGAACTCAAACGGCGGGAAGTCTGCGTTAGTACCCATGAACAATGTTCCGTTGGGGTGGGTCGTGCCGGCCGGACTCTCGTATCTGGATGCGTTGGGGTCTTCGTTTACCCAGTAGTCGATCAGGCCGTAAAGTACGCCGTTTTCACGCAGGGTGTTGATCGCTTCGTCAAACAGGTCGGTGTAGGGGCTGCCGAGCGCGAGGGAGATGCCATAGCCTTCTTGGGTGAGCAGTTCATCCAGCTGGCGAATCCGGCCTTCGTTCTGCGCGACAAAGTTGCGGGCCGGCTCGGAGTCCATGATGACCGCGTCCACGTCGCCGCCGAGCAGCGCTAGGATTACGTCTGAGTTGGTGTCATATGCCATGACCTCAGCGTCCGAGAAATTCTCATTGGCAAACACATGGCCCGTTGTGCCGAGTTGTACGCCGATGCGAATACCCGCTGTGGAAAGGTCTCCCGGGGAGTTGATCTCCGGTGCCGTAGCGCCGCCTTGACCGGCGCCGCAGGCGGCGAAGGTGAGGACCAGCGTCAAAGCCAGAAGCAGTGCAAGTAGTTTTTTCATTTTCATTTTCCTCCTCATCTTGGATGTCGTATTATTATACAGATGCATGCATAAAAAGTCAATGCTCAAATTGCCGAAATTGTCCGGAGATGCCTTTGCTTTGTGCGAGGGAATGTGGTAAAATACTTGGAGATCGACGAAAGAGAGGCGCGTTGTATGAAGGTTGGATGTGTAAAAGAAGTCAAACGCTATGAGTTCCGGGTCGGTTTGACACCGGAGAACGCGAAACAGTATATCTTGGCGGGGCATACAGTCTATGTCCAGTCCGGTGCGGGCGAAGGCTCTGCCTTTACGGATGCGGCCTATGAAGCCATGGGCGCCATCATCCTGCCTACGGCAGAAGAGGTCTGGACGTCCTGCGATATGATCGTAAAGGTCAAAGAGCCCCTCGCGGAAGAATATGACTTTTTGCAAGAAGGGCAGATTCTCTACACATACCTGCATCTCGCGTCAGACCGAACGCTTACGGAGATGCTCTTGCACAAGAAGGTCAAGGCCGTGGCCTATGAGACAATTGAGGATAAACACGGGCAATTGCCGCTTCTGCGTCCGATGAGCGAGGTTGCGGGTAAATTGAGCATCCAGGTTGGCGCGCGCTGTTTGGAGAAACCGATGGGCGGCATGGGTGTTCTGCTTGGCGGCGTCCCCGGAGTCAAGCATGCGAACGTGGTGATTCTCGGTGGCGGCGTGGTCGGCGTGGGCGCCGCGAAAATGGCGGTCGGGCTCGGCGCGAACGTGACAATCCTCGACAATAACATGGAGCGCCTTATCGCCCTGGACACCCTCTTCGGGCAGAGCGTACAGACCCTCTATAGCACACCGGTCACCATCGAGCAGGTCCTGCCGGAAGCGGACCTCGTCATTGGTGCGATCTTGGTTCCGGGCGCCGCAGCGGCGAAATTGGTCCGGCGGGAACACCTCAGCCGCATGAAGCCGGGCAGCGTCATCGTCGACGTGGCGGTGGATCAAGGCGGCTGCTGCGAGACCACACGCATGACCTATCACGACAACCCGACCTTCGTCGTAGACGGTGTAATCCACTACGGCGTCGCCAATATGCCGGGCGCCGTGTCGAAGACCTCTACTGTCGCGCTGACGAATGCGACGATCCAATACGGCACCCAGATCGCCACGCTCGGCCTGGAAGCGGCGGCAAAACGCGACCCAGGACTTGGACTGGGCGTGAACTGTTACTTAGGCCATATGACCTGCGAGGCTGTGGCAAAAGAATTCCATTTGCCCTATCAACCTTTATCGGACCTGATATAGCTTTTAAACCAGAGGAGACAACATACCCATGGGCAGATCAGATGGCAAGCTGGTGAAGGATTTACCGGCTTTAGATAGAATCGTTCCACATCTCATGGATCGACGCTATGACGCGACAAACTTCGCGAAGTTCGAGTTCGATATGACAAATTTGGCCGCATTTTTGAAGCGACTTCGCGCCGAGGGCCATAAAGTTGGCGTGATGGATGTGGTGATGATGGCTTACGCACGCCTGGCGCAAGGAACGCCGGAGCTAAACCGCTTTGTCGTGAATAAAAAAATCTACCAGCGCAACCACCTTTGCATCTCGTTCACGATGCTCCGCCGCGAGGGAGATCGCTTCGTAGACACCGTCGTCAAGATCTATATCGAGCCCGAGGATGATCTATTGACGGTCTCTCAGAAAATCCGCGAGGGAATCAAGGAAAACGAACAGATTCAAACGCGTAATGTCATGGATCGCTTTGCGGATGGGCTCATGTCCATCCCTATTCTCCCAGGCTTTTTAATCAGCGTGATTAAGTGGATGGATAGACGCGGCATTTTGCCGAAGAGCATCGTCCATCTGAGCCCTTTCCACACCTCGATGTTTCTCTCCAATCTGGGCTCGATCCAGATGGACTACATCTATCACCACATCTACGAGTTTGGCACAACCAGCCTCTTCATCACCATGGGCAAACCTCGCCGCGTCGTCGAAGACGGCCAGACAAAGCGCATGATGACCCTCGGCATCGCCATGGACGAGCGGATCTGCAAGGGCGTGACCTGGGTGAGGTTGTTGTTTGAGTTTCGGAGGCTGCTGGAAAATCCGGAGCAGATGATGGGTGAACAGAAAGCACGCGAGGCGATCGGCGTAAAATAAGCCACAAGCGAAAAACAGGGGCAGACTTTTGAGAAGTCTGCCCTGTTTTGTGCAGTGACCTGTCGGATATATCACAATCTCTCCGGCGCGCTATACCTGCGGAAGCACCACTTGCATCATCAGCACATCGCCCTCTCTGCTGGCCGACAGCCGCCCGCCCATCCGCTCGGCCAGTTCTTTTGCGATGGCCAGGCCGAGACCCGTGCTTTTATTGCTGCGCGAGGCATCCGATGTATAGAATCGCTCAAACATGTGCGCTATATCAATCTTGTCAAGCCCATCCGCTTTGTTGGAGATCTCAATCTTGTTCTCAAATAGACGGACACGCAGATACGCTTTGCCGTGGACACAGACATTTTTGAGCAGATTTTGCAACACCCGCCGGAGCGCATCCTCGTCACAACGGCAGATCACCGGCACATCCGGGATATCTGCCTCTACCGTGAAGCCTTTGCCCTCCAGCTCTGCATATGCTTCCGAGAGCGCGTCTCGCAGCGCGTTTGCGACGTTGACCTCTTGGATATCAAAGGTCGTGTTCCCCTCTATGATGCGCGCAAACTCAAACAAATCGCTCATGAGTACCCCTAGGCTGTCTAAACGTCTGCGGATGATTGCAATATAGCGCGCCCTTGTCTCTGCGTCGAGCTCGGAGGATTCCAGCATCTGCAAATAGCCCCGGGCCGCAGTGAGCGGAGTTCGTAAATCATGAGAGGTATTCGTGATAGCACGCTTGAGCACAGCTTCTGTACGCCGTGCTTCAAAGTAGTCTCTGCGGTTTTTCTTCAGCATGGCGTTAATGCTCTGGATCAAATCCGCAACGGACTGGTCAAAGGTGTTTGTACCCAGGCGAGCGTTCGTATCGGTATAGGCGATACCCGACAGCTTGTTATTCAGCTGTCGGACATCACGTTTGAGGAGAGACAAGCGCAACAAACAGGCGGCAAGCAATATGCCAAGGATAATACAAGCAATCACAGCCATACTCGTTTCGCCGCCTTTCTGTCCGTCTATTCTTCCGTTTTTCTTGTTCTCCTCAATAAAGCTGAGGCAGAGAGCTGCGCACGATAACTACGACTACTAAACCCGTACCTTCGCCTTGAAAGACGTTCTCCACCCTATTTAATTTCCGCCCGCCGCAGCAGGGTAATCCCGGCGGCGGAAGGTACAATCATCCAAACCGCAACCACCCCAAAGGCGATCAAAATCGCGCGGCTGTCCAACAAATGGAACGAGGCAAATCGTTCAATGTTCGACATCAGATCAAAATAGAGCACCCATGATGTGTCGACATGGAATATGGCCGAAATCCAGTTGATGAGCATGGGGATCAGCAAGACCGCGCCAAGCGCTTCTGTCAGCACATAAGGTTTTTTGAGGAGAAAAGACAGGAAGATCATCACAGAGCAAAGCGCCAATACACCCACCATCTGTGCGCCCATCGCTTGGAGCAGGTTCATCCCATACCCCGGCACAATGTCGCCGACGCCGCCGATGATAGTCGCGAGCGCCATGCCTGACGCGATGTAAAACACGTATAACAGAGCGGACAGCATCGCCATAACGAGCAGTTTGGAAACATACAGCTTTGTCCGAGACATGCCCCAGGAAATGTCGTTTTTCATCGTTCCGTCAGAAAAAATCGGCACGGAGACGCAAAAGACAAAGGGTATCATAGAGACGGTGAACAGCAGTTGTGCGCCGCCCAATAAAAATTCCACGTACATTGTGCCGCTCACGGCGTATGAGTTCAAGACCATCGCGATTGCATGTAAGAGCACAAGTCCTGCAAAGGGCGCATAGACGACCCAACCTCTCGAAATTCTATAAAAATCTGCCCGAATGAGATTCATCATTGCACATTCCCCCCGATCATCTTGATGTAGTACTCTTCCAAACTATCTCCAACCTCGTGAATAGACGCCACACGGACTCCCGCATGATTGAGTTGAAAACTCAACTCCGCCGGGTCATGCAGATATTCATAAATCCGCAGTTCATTGCCGGAGACTTGCTTATAATCACGGATGCCCAACGCCGTTTCCAGTACAACGGCGGCTTTTGCCGCATCGTCCACCGTAACCGCCATCGCCCGTTTGCACTCTGTGTGCAGCTGCTCTTGTGTGAGCGTTTTAATCAGCCGTCCGTGGTGGATAATGGCATATTTGTTCGCGACTTGCGCCAACTCTGTCAAGATATGGCTGGAGATGAGAATGGTGATGCCCTCTTGGTTGAGCCGTTTGATTAAGTCTCTCGTCTCAACAATACCGGTGGGATCGAGGCCGTTGATCGGCTCATCTAAAATGAGGAAATCAGGATGCCCGAGAATGGCGACCGCAAGACTCAAACGCTGCTTCATCCCCAGCGAGAAGTTTTTGAACTTCTTCTTGCCCGTGTCTGTGAGTTGGACGATTTCCAGCACTTCCTGCACTCTGCTTTTTTCGGCAATGCCGCGTTGCAGGCGGTAGTATTCCAGATTCTGTACCGCCGTCAGATTGTGGAACAGGGCGGGCGTTTCGATCACCGCGCCTATGCGGGTTCTGGCTTCGGTCAGTTTTGCGGATGTGGTCGCGCCGAACAGGTCAATCTGTCCGCTGTCCGGGCGGGTCAGAGATGTAATCATGCGCATGAAGGTCGTCTTGCCTGCGCCGTTTTGGCCGATTAGACCAAAAATGTCGCCCTGTTCAATCGTCAGGCTCACATTGTCTACGGCAACTTTGCCGCCGTAGGACTTGGTCAGGTTTTTCGTCTTTAATACTGTCATGTTTGCTCCCCTTCTGTTTGTGATGGTTCCATTCTAAGGGAGAAGTCTTACTTATCTCTAAGTTAAGTCTTAAAAAAGTCTTAAACTTATAATTGCACAAAGTTATTCGCTCATCTTAAAGCCGATACCCCACACGGTCTGAATATACTCCGTGTCAGGTGAAATAGCGGAGAGTTTTCCCCGCAGCTTGCTGATGTGGACATTGATTGTATTGTCGTCCCCCAAAAACTCGCCACCCCAAACACTTTCATATAAGTTATTCTTGGTAAATACCTTGTTCGGGTGCGACATCATCAGTTGCAAAATCTCAAATTCCCGCTTGGAGAGCCCTGCGCGTTCGCCGCCTATAAATGCGTCAAAACTATCCGGATCAAGGGTGATGCCTTTGTGGCAAAGTTGTGCCTTATTTGTTTTTTGAGGCGTGGTACGGCGAAGCTGCACATCAATCCTGGCGAGCAACTCGTCGTTGTCAAACGGTTTTGCGAGATAGTCGTCCGCGCCGGATCGCAACAATTGGGTTGTCGTCTCTTTATCTGTTCGCGCGGTCAGAACAATGACCGGGAGAGATAAGCGAGCGCGGATTTCTGCTAAAACCTCCTCGCCGGGCTTGCCCGGGAGCATCAGGTCAAGCAAAACCAGAGAAAAGCCGCCTTGCGGTAGAAGCAACAGCGCTTCCGTACCAGAATAGGCAGCGACCGGCGCGTAGCCGCTTTGTTTGAGCAAGGCACAAAGCATTTCACTGATATAAATATCATCTTCTATGACTAAAATTTTGTCCATGTATTTGCACCCTCAACCTATGAACTCAATTTGTTTACTTTATCACACTTCTCCCCGAATTTCCAGCCTGCCTCCTCCCGGTTGGCTTCCCATTGCCTAGTCGAGGAAATATAACGAAGGGGACCGCGTCTCGAAACGGTACGCGGCCCCCTTCTGTATCTCTCGCTCAAAAGAAATAACAAATCCGAACACGCTCTCAACGAGGTGTTCGGATTTGTCTTGTCTGGCTCCCCGACCAACGCCAAATCCGAACCATCTAACTCGCTCAGAGGGATTGTCTCCGTTCCCTCTTTATAATTGTATGTGACAAGGATTTTATCATCATGTACAACGATGGCGTTTACAAGACCGTCCACCAACCGCTGCTGCGATTCCCAAGAATCTAAATCCATCTGTCGGTACTTATCAAAGAAGAAGTCAATAAACTCTCTCGTAATTTTCGGAGCTTTGAGTTCTTCTTGGGCAATCTTAGCATTTAGCTCTGTCGCTGTTGCCTCTAGCT
>WRAO01000022.1 GCA_009780175.1 Oscillospiraceae bacterium | reverse complement strand
CGGTGATCGCTTTGGTGACGCAGCCGACGCGGAGTGGGTTTGCGTTCGCGCACTGGTCGCGTACGGAGGGCGGTCCGGCGGTGACAGTCGGTGATTTGGTCGGCGGTGACACGGTTTTGTACGCGCAGTGGACGGCGGATACGGTGGATCCTGACGTTTTGCATACGGTCACGTTCATTGGGAACGGGGGCACGCCAGCGTTGCAGGTGGAGACGGTGGAGGACGATGAGACGGCGCTGGGCGCGGTGATCGCTTTGGTGACGCAGCCGACGCGGAGTGGGTTTGCGTTCGCGCACTGGTCGCGTACGGAGGGCGGTCCGGCGGTGACGGTCGGTGATTTGGTCGGCGGTGACACGGTTTTGTACGCGCAGTGGACGGCGGAGGGCACAGAGCCTGGGGTTAATTACTCGGTACAATTCCACGGCAATGGAGGCATTCAGACGTTGCAGACCAGGCTTGTGACGGATGATGAGACTACCTATGGCGCGGTGATTGCCTTAGTGACAGAACCGACGCGTGAGGGGTACCGCTTCCTGCATTGGTCGCTCGAAGAAGAGGGCGATGCCGCGGATATGGCCACCGTAGTTGATGGCGATACGATTTTCTACGCGCAGTGGGCACTCGATGACACAGAAGATACATACGCAGTGACTTTCTTTGGCAACGGCGGTACACCGGCACAGCAGACGGCAATGGTAGCGCTTGACGCAACCTATTATGCCGCATTTGTCCAAGTTGCACGGCCGATACGGATTGGTTATGTCTTCCAAGGCTGGTTCACTGCCCAGAGCGGCGGCGAAAGAGTGCTAGATACCGACCGCGTAGCGGAGTCTGAGCACCGTGAGTTGCACGCGCAATGGTCGTTGGAACCCTCGCCGCCTGATCCATCCGATCCGCCAAACTCACCCAATCTTCCAGATATTGTTGTGCCTTTAACCGAGGAACATCATGCGTATTTGTTCGGGTTTGGGGACGAGACAATTCGGCCTGACCAGAATATTACAAGGGCCGAAGTGGCTACGATCTTCTTCCGTCTGATTCCGGACCAATTCCGCGCGGAAAAGTGGGTTACGTCAAATGACTATAGCGATATTTATGGAAGCGAATGGCACAACAATGCTATCTCCACCATGTCGAACGCAGGTCTATTCACCGGCTATCTGGACGGAAGTTTCGCGCCTAATAAGCCGATTACCCGCAGCGAGTTTGCGGCGGTAGCTGCGCGATTTATCGAGTCGGATGTCGATCAACTTAGTTTGTTTAGCGACGTTTCTGGACACTGGGCGGAGAGGTATATCAACAGTATCGCCCAGTTTGATTGGGTGCAAGGTTTTGGGGACGGAACTTTCCGCCCCGATGACTTAATTACCCGCGCCCAGGTTACAGCAATTGTCAATCGTATGCTGGACAGGAATATCGAACATGCGGACGATCTGTTGGACGGCATGCGCACATGGTCGGACAATGCGAACCCAGAGGCGTGGTACTATCTCTATATGCAGGCGGCCACAAACGCCGCTGACTATGAAAGAAAAGAAGACGACACGTATATCAAATGGACTGCGGTCTGGCCGCCGCTCGACTTCACGATCCTGGAACGAGCAGATGCTGAACATCACCACATCGTATCAGCTAGAGCGGTCTGGCAACAGCAGAAACAGGACGCAAGTAGTGTAGGAGGATGACCCTTTATAAAAAAGGGATATACAGGCGAAATGATCTTGTCTTGCACCTGTAGCAGAAAAGATACGCCAGCAGAGTATTTTCCGTTGGCGTATCTCACTGCGTTCGGAATAGTACATAGGGTAGATGTCGGATTGAAGCATGGTCTAAGCGGAATCGCGGGTGTACCCATTCTATTTACATGTAACTTTCAAAAACATGTTGGCAAGTTCAAGCAATAGACAGACAAGCGGCTATACCCGAGGGATAGCCGCTTTTTGTTTATTTTCTAGTTTTCAGCTCCGAAAATACTATTCGGTGTAGCGTCCGGTCTTTCGAGGGCCGCCCAGTCGCGTGGCGGGATGATGGTAAGCCAACGCTCAAATGCGTTATCGGCTCCTCGCCACTGGAAGGTGTATGAATGCGTCGCCGATTGGATATAGAAGTAGTGCCAGGCGTTTATGTTGGCATTATCCGGCCAAGTTCGCATATTGGGCAGTAAGTCTTCAGCGCGCTCTTGCAGACGACCGGAGATTCGATTGACCATCGCCGCTGCCTCCGCTCGTGTGATGGGCCGATCGGGATAAAATGCATCGCCACGCCCGTAAGTGCCTTGTACCCAACCGTTTACGGCCGCTGCGTTGATATATCCCGCTGCCCAGTGACCGGAAATATCACTAAAGTGCTCCTCCAGCAAATGCATGCCCTCCATTGCGTCCATAAACCGGACAATGACCGCTGTCATCTCAGCGCGGGTGATGGTCTGATTCGGAGCAAAGGTGCCGTTCGGTAAACCGGTGAAAATGTCTGCATTGGTCATGGTCGATATGGCGTTGTTGAACCAGTTTTGGGGCGCCACATCTGAGAAAGGGTTCTGCTGCGTCCAGTAATCGTAGCGCGCTTCATCTGTGATGAGGCGGAAGAAAATGGTCGCAACTTCTGCCCTTGTAATGTTACCGTTTGGGCGGATCAGACCGTCCTCAAATCCGATCAGATATGCCTGCCGCTCATGCGCGGAGGGCAGAGGCGGGAGAGGTGTGTCACCACCACCGCTGCTGCCATTCCCACCATTGCCACCACTGGGCGTCCATTGGGCGATGAACGTTCGGTCTACAGTTACAACCCACTCTGCCACTGCCCCACTTGTCAGATTCGATGTTCCTGAGGCTTGTCCGACGTAGCGCCAGCCGCCAAAGCTGTGACTTGCGCGAAGCGGCTCAGGCACATTTGATAAGCCGATGGGGCTGCCTATTGCAACCAGATGTACGATGCTAGCTGGATTACCGCCAACAGTACCACCACCTAAGTTAAATGTTACTTCTGCGGCTGGTTCCCACTGCGCATAAAATACTCTGTTTTCGGTGACTCGGAAGTCCCAGTCGGTTATTGGTGTTGAATCGGCGGCTGCAGACCAGCCTAAGAAGATATAGCCGCTTCTAACTACATTCGGTGGCATCGGTATCTGCCCGTTCGGGATAATGGTGTCATAAGGTATTACGAAAGAGTGGCGGTTCAGCCCGAATATGGTACCGCTATTGCCAAAAAAGGTTATGATGCGATAATCGTCGTTATCAACATCATTATTTATATCATAGTTGTTCAACAGGTGGCTGTTGGGGACGCTGTTGGTTCCGGTGGCATAACCGGCCCAGCGGATTTGCGGATAGGCAATCAAGCCATTGGACAAACCGTAGTTGAATATGCCGTTATCGGCTATATTGCCGTTGAAGACCACGGTATCGTCAATTGTCAGGCTGTTGCGATCCTCTACGAAGATGCCGCCGCCATCTTCTTCGGCTGTATTGCCCGTAATCGAGGCAGTGTCGGAGATGTTGACCACGAGATCGTCGCCCTCTATATACACACCGCCGCCCAGCACGGCCCAATTATCGCTGATTACACCACCGTCCATAGTTAAGGCGCTAATGCCCATTATATATACGCCGCCGCCAATCGCCATGGCGGCTTTATTGCCGCTGATAATACCATCACTCATGGTGAAGGTAGCGTCCAGGATAGCTACACCGCCTCCGCCCCAAGAGGAGATTTCATTATCACTGATGGTGCCGCCATTCATAGTAAAGGTGCTATTAGTAAAGGTGCTACCTGTGATAATTACACCGCCGCCCAACCAGTCGGCTTCATTACCGCTGATGGTACCGCCATTCATGGTGAAAGCAGCATTCATGACACTTACACCACCGCCCCAACGGGAGGTTACATTACCGCTGATGGTACCATTGTTCATAGTAAAGGTACTGTTGTCATAGATATATACACCGCCGCCGCCATCATACATGGTGGCTTCATTACCGCTGATGGTACCGCCGTTCATAATGAAGGTGCTGCTCCCCGAGATATGTACACCGCCGCCGCCATCCGCTACGGAGGCTTTATTGCCATGGATGATGCCATCAGACATAGTAAAGGTACTATTACTCGTGATAGCTACACCGCCGCCGCCACCGCCGGATTCATTGCTACTGATGGTGCCGCCATTCATGGCGAAAGCACTGCCCATATCATTAACGGCTACACCGCCGCCCCAGCCGACGAATTCATTACCACTGATAGTGCCGCCATTCATGGTGAAGAGGCCGCCATTACTCACGCCGCCCCCTGTATTACCGCTGATGGTGCCACCGTCCATGGTGAAGGTGCCCGTGTTATATACACCACCGCCGCTAAGAGATTCATTACCGCTGATGGTGCCGCCACCCATGGTAAAAATACCCGTGCTATATACACCACCACCGTCGCCGCCACCTACGGGGACTTCATTACCGTTAATGATGCCGTCGTTCATGATGAAGGTGCCGGCGTTAAATACGCCGCCACCGTTGTAGGTGATGGCTCCGTCAATATCGATGCCGGTGAGATCTTCGTTGCCGGTGATTACGCCACCGTTCATTGTAAAATAGCCGCCGTATTCTATTCTGATTGCACTATGAGTAAATCCGGTTAAGGTTAAAGGATCTTCTAAGTAAAGGGTACCTTCAACAAAAATAGTAAGACCGTTCGTGGTGCCGTCGCCGTACAAACTATAAGCACCGACAGCTGTAAAGGTTATGGTTATGCCGTCAGGAACAGTAATCGGACCTGTGATCGGGATATCATTTTGCACGACCAGGGTAGCGGATTCGCCTGACAAAAGTGAGGCAATCTCATCTGTAATATCTGTGAAGCTACTGACAGAAATATCTGATAAGGGCATAATTGAATAAGCTGGAGACAAGGTGCTTGCTGCGAAAGCGTTGCTGATAAACGCGAAAATGCAGGTTAGTGCAAGAAGTGCGGATATGAATTTCTTTTTCATATATATGTAAGCTCCTCCTATATTTATATTATACATATATAATATGTCAAAATTTATATAAAATCAATATAATTTGATGTGTTACTTGGTAAAAAAGAAGAAATTTCTAAAGCAACCGTGAGAAAATCTGGTTTGACCTTGTGAGTGGAGAAGAATGGCGTCCCCTTTGGCGAACAGCGATGAATGATTCTATGCGGTGAAAAGCCCTTGACAATATGTAGACGTTGTGACGAAAGCGCTCAAGAAAGTCAAATAAAACGAACGCCCCTTATAGGGACGTTCGTTTTGTTCAATGCCTTGCGGGTATAATGTATGCGTGCTATACTGGGGTATCATAGAAAGGCCGCCCGGTGTGCGGTCCATATAGAAGAGATAATAGAGGCAAAGTATGAAAAGAACAGCCTTAGTCACCGGCGGCGCCCGCGGTATCGGCGCGGTGATCTCCCGCCGATTGGCGGAGGACGGATGGGATATTCGAATCCATCATAACCAATCAGAACAAGAGGCCCATGCTTTGGCAGAAGAACTCAACGGCATCGCTATTCAGGCGGACGTGCGGGATTTCGCGTCTGTTCGGGCCATGTTTCAGGCCGCCGGTCCCATTGATTTGCTGGTGAACAATGCCGGGGTTGCGCAGTATGGGCTGTTTACAGACATAGGACCTGAAGCTTGGCGCGATCTCTTTGCCGTCAATGTGGACGGGGTATACCACTGCACGCAGTGTGTTCTGCCGCACATGTTGAGGGAAAAGCGCGGGGCAATCGTCAATATCGCTTCGATCTGGGGTATTACCGGCGCGTCCTGCGAGGCAGCCTACGCGGCGACGAAGGCGGCGGTGATCGGGCTGACGAAATCGCTGGCGAAGGAGCTTGGGCCTTCTGGTATCCGCGTCAACTGCGTCGCTCCGGGGGCGATTGATACGGAGATGTTGCAAAGTCTGAGCGCGGCGGAATTGGCGCTGCTCCGAGACGAGACGCCGCTCGGAACCATCGGCACGCCGGACGATGTGGCGCATCTGGTGGCCTTCTTGGCCTCGGACAAGGCGCGGTTTTTGACGGGACAGGTAATCAGTCCGAACGGGGGCTTGGTGATTTAATATGTGGGATACCATTGCGGCGATCGCGACGGGCGAGGGGTTGGGCGCGGTCGGGATTGTCCGAGTGAGCGGAACGAAGGCTGAATCGCTGGTAAAGGCGATATTTGTTGAGCGGAATGGGCGGGCGGCGGCGGACTTTGCGCCTCGGAAACTGTATTACGGCACGGTTGCGGATGAGGCTGGGCGGGCGCTTGACCATTGCCTTTGCACGGTGAGCCGCGCTCCGCAGAGTTATACGGGGGAGGACACGGCGGAGTTTCATTGCCATGGGTCGTCGCTGGTGCTTGCGGCGGTGTTGCAGGCGCTGTTTGCCGCCGGTGCGCGGCAGGCGCGTCCGGGTGAGTTCACGGAGCGGGCGTTTTTGAATGGCAAGTTGGATCTCACGGAGGCTGAGGCGGTGATTGATCTGATCCGGGCCGAAACCATAGAGGCGGCGCAAAACGCCGTAGGTCAGCTCGGGGGGGCTGTTTCTACGCGGACGGACGCGGTATATGACGGTATTGGAGACATCCTGGCCCATTTCCACGCTGTGCTGGATTATCCGGATGAGGATATTGAACCGTTTGAACTGTTGGCGTATCAGGAAACCTTGGCGGGGTATATCCGCGAACTTACAGTCCTCGCGGGGACATTTCGGCGCGGGCAGATTATGACGCGAGGCGTGCCGACGGCGATTTTGGGGCGTCCGAATGTGGGTAAGAGCAGTCTGTTAAACGCGCTGCTCGGCTATGAGCGGGCTATTGTCACCGACATCCCCGGCACTACGCGGGATACGTTGGAGGAGCGCGTGATGCTGGGAGGTACCCTCCTTCGATTGGTCGATACAGCGGGATTGCGGGAGACGACGGATCCGGTGGAGCGACTCGGCGTGGAGCGGACCGTCGCCGCGCTGGAGGAGGCGGAACTTGCGCTGGTTGTGTTCGATGGGGCGGTGGTCTTGACGGACGAGGACTTCAGGGTGATAGATCTTGTCCGCGAAGTTCCACACTGCATTGCGGTGATTAGCAAATCTGATCTCCCGGCCGCCATTGACGAAGAAGTTGTGCGGGCGCGGATTCCGGAAGTTGTATATGTTAGCGCTGTGACGGGGGCCGGGTTGGACGATTTGGAGATTGCGGTTTCTGCGCACTATGCGGAAGCATCGGCATCGACCGGGCAAGTGTTGACTAACCCGCGACATGTAGATGCGGTGAGCCGGGCGGTGGTATATCTGCGCTCCGCTCAAGAGGCGATGGATGCGGGCGTTACGCCGGACGCGGTACTCACGGACTTAGAAGGCGCTATGGAAGCCTTGGGGGGATTGACGGGACGCACGGTGTCGCTGGATGTGACGAGTCGGATTTTTGAGCGGTTTTGTGTGGGGAAGTAGGGGGTGGTGTATATTCAACTGCACCCACGGCACAAAAGCATGCGCGCCCGAAAGCGACACATCCTTCCGCCGACAGACGGAACCACGTGCCCTGTGTGCTGCGCACGAGTGAAAAGGCAAAAACAAAAAAGAGCCATCCCCGGGAGGCGGGGGCGGCTCTTTTTATAAGCGCACAAGTCTATCTCTTTTTAGACGTCTTATATGCCATCGCAATGCAATTGGCGCCACCATAGGCACCGATGACACCGCCGACGGAGCAGAGTACGCAGTTAGTAAGGCCGAATTTTGCCTTGGTTTCGTCCATAAAGGCCTGACCACGCGCTTTGTTGTAGGTATATCCGAAATAAACCGGATAGTTCGGGTCATAGCCGTCCTCTGCGAAGAGGTTCCACAGGGCTTGCTTGCCTGCGGTGTCTCCGCGGGATTTTCCGATCGGTGTTACTTTGCCGTCTACCATGGTGACGCGCGGTTTCATGTTCAGTACTTCGCCGATGATAGCGGTGGTCGCCGGGATGCGACCGCCTTTTTTGAGGTATTTCAAAGTATCAAGCTGAACGAGGAGGACGACCTCTTCTTTTATCTGCTCCAAAATCTCTGCAATTTCGGTGCGGCTTTTGCCCTCGCCTCGTAGTTTGACGGCGTAGTCCGCGATCATCCGTTGGGAGATTGTGGCGCGGCGTGAATCTACGATGGTGACGCCGTCGTATCCGCACTCCTCTTTTGCCATCGTGGCAGACGCGTAGGTGCCGCTGATCGCGCCGGAAATGGTGATGACCAGCACTTCGTCTCCCGCGGTCTTTGCCTCTTCGAACACTTCCAAATATTGACCGGGCGTTACCTGGCTTGTCGTCGGTAGGTTCTTTGCTTTGGCCAGATTTTCATAGAATACAGAAAAATCTGTGTCGTTTCGGTAGTCGTATTGGAAGTCCTCAAACTGGACACTGAGTTCGAGCGATTCAAGTCCCAGCGCAGGAGCACCCAGATACGTAATATCGGATCCGGTATCTGTCACAATTCGCAACATAGTGCGACCCTCCTTTTTTGTCTATTAAGTATACCCATTCTTTTGCGGCGAGTATATTGTATAATTTACTTTTTTGTTATACAATTGACTTTATAGGAACCATTAGAACAGAATTGTCTTTCTAAAATACGCAGCCGCTCCGGCGGTTCACCGATGCACCCCATGCTCGGACATGGCTCAATAAGGAGGGCCTGCAACATGTTTGCAAGTGAAAACACCCTGGTGGAGAAAATTCTATACGAAAAAGATATCTATCTCAGTGAGAGCAGAGAGCAGGATATTGTGCGCACTTATGAGCACGATTGGCTCTATCTCCAACGGATCCGCACGGGCGATGTCGAGGCCATTCTCTGCCAGAGAGAAGAGGGTCGAGACCCGCTCCGCCCGGGCCGTTTGGTCGAAGACCAACGGAAGAATGCCGAATACACGGTCGCGGCGGCCATTGCGCTGGCCACTTACGCGGCCATTGAAGGCGGACTCGACCCGGCGAATGCCTATGCGCTGAACGATCTCTATCTCAAGCGGTTGGCCCTCTGCAAAGATGTCGCCCAGATGAGGCAGATTTGTGAGGAGATGGAGTTTGTGTTTGCTCACCAGGTTCGGCTGGTTCTGGAGGAGCGCAGCAACGCGACCTATGTGGACAAATGCAAGCGCTTCATTGACCAGCATCTCGGCACGCCTTTTACGCTGGAAGACATTGCAACGGCCCTCGGTGTCAATAAATCCTATCTGTCTCGGCATTTTGCCCAGGAGGCGGGGGTGCGCATTATGGAATACGCGCGCACGAAACGGATCGAGGCCGCCGCGAACATGCTCAAATATTCTGACAAAACCATCGCCTCCATCTCCGCCAATCTCTGTTTCCCGACACAGAGCCATTTTGGTAAGTGGTTCAAGGAAACCCTTGGAATTACACCGCTGAAGTACCGGACGGCAAACCAAATTATCGAAGTGCGTACAGAGGAGTAGTCTCCTCTGTGCGTTTTTTGTGCATACTGTACTGGTGTACATGGAGAATTTCGTCGTTTATCGCTAGAATTCCAAAGCATAATAATTCTTGTAAATCCATATTGCACTCCCCGGATAACCGTGCTATATTGTGGGTGAGTAAATAGAAGAAGTCGAAAAGAAGAAGTGGAGAAGAGAGAAAAATGTTTACCTTTGATATTGTTTTAGGTCTGTTCGGTGGTTTGGCACTATTTGTTTTTGCGCTACAGTCCATGAGCAGCGGCCTACAAAAAATGGCCGGTAAAAAAGCTCGCCGCGTGATGGAAGCTTTGACATCTATCCCCATCGTCGGGGTCTTGGTCGGTACCTTTGTCACGATTGTTTTGCAGAGTTCTACCCTCGTCACCGTTATGGTGGTGGGTTTTGTCAATGCATCTATGCTCAACTTGAAACAGGCTATTTCTGTCATCATGGGCGCGAATATCGGCACGACGCTCACGGCCCAATTGGTGGCCTTTCGCGTTACGGATTACTGGCCTGTTCTCGCGGCAGTCGGATTTATTGTTTATTTTGTGTTCAAGCAAAAAAAGATCAAGACGACAGGGCATGTCGTCTTTTCTTTGGGCCTTTTGCTCCTGGGCATGGCCCTCATGGGAGACGCGATGCGGCCTCTCCGGGGAGATCCCACGTTTGAGAGTTTGATGGTGACCCTCAGCACAACGCCGCTTCTTGGATTCTTGGTCGGTGTGCTCTTCACCGCTCTCGTCCAAAGCTCTACCGCCGCAACCGGCGTTATTATCGCCATGTCGACCGGGGGTCTTATCCCGCTGGACGCGGCGCTGCCGCTCATTTTGGGTACCAATGTCGGTACTTGTATTACTGCGCTCTTCGCCTCCATTGGCACTACGGTTTCCGCGAAACGAGCCGCCATGGCCCACGTAACCTTCAATGTGTTCGGCGCGGTCCTCTTTCTAGTCTTGTTGCCCCAGTTTAGAGATTTGGTGCTGGTGGTTTCCCCCGCAGATGATATCCCGCGTCAAATCGCGAACTCGCATACGCTGTTCAGTGTCATTAACACCCTCATCTTCCTGCCTCTCATTACTCCCTTTACGAAACTGGTCACATTAATGGTTCCAGGGAAAGAGACTGAGGGCGCCAAGGGTCCGATCTATTTGGACTGGAACCCGGTGGTCATGGAAAAATCTCCCGGTGTCGCCATCAGTTTGGCGCAGAAGGAACTCCTCCGCATGGCGGAGGTTGCCGGGCACAATGTCCAACTCGCGATGGAGGGCTTTTTGGAGCGAGATTCCAAGAAGCTTGCCCATATGCACGAGCAGGAAGAACTCGTTGACGATCTGGATAAAGAAATCAGCCGCTATCTCGCTAAAGTGTCCCAGTCTGACATGGGTGATGAGTTGTCTCTCCGCCACACCGGCCTTTTGTACGCGGCGAATGACATTGAGCGGGTCAGCGACCATGCGGACAATCTCGCGGAGCTTGCGCAGTATGCGATTGATGAAAATATTGTTTTCAACGATATCGCCATCGAGGAACTGAAGGAACTTTATACCCTGGTGCGCGCCGCATATGATACCGCTATAGAGTCTTTGCGGACGGACGACCCCGCTCTGGCGGCAACGGTCAGTGTATTGGAAGATGAGATCGACGCGAAGGAGGGGGCGCTCCGCAGTTCGCATATCGGGCGGCTCAAAGAGGGCCGTTGTTCTGCGGATAACGGCGTTATCTATCTGGATATGATTAGCAACTTCGAGCGAATTGGGGATCATTCGCTTAATTTGGCGGATGTTCCGCTGGGGAATCTCTAGATCGACAGATACGAAAACCGCACTGTAATGGGGGGCATTACGGTGCGGTTTTGTTTTATATTAGCGCTAGAAATGCGTGCGCAGGCGGGCTAAGGCTCCTGTGGGCAATAGAGCCGCGTCCTGTTCTGCGAGGTGGGCCGTCAGATAGGCGGAGCTGCCCAGTTCCTGGCCGTATTCTGAGAGGATGGGCGGCGGCGCGTCGCCTTCGAAGGGGTAGACGGTGAGAAGGTATCCGCCTTTGAGGCGACAGAGGGTGGAGGGCAGTGCCTCTGGGCAGAGGTGGGCTGCGCTGATGAGTTGTTCGAACTCGCCGAAGTAAAAATGACGCGGAGAGCCAGATTTGCGGCGGGCGAAGAGCAAGACGGCGCTCTGCCCGGCGTAGATTTCCAGTTCCGCAGTTTCCCAGCCGTCGAAACCGTGGTCTTCTAAGGCGATTTCCAGGAGCTTTAGCGCTTCGGGTTTCCCGATGGCAGCGGGGCTCATGGCGAGGTCTACGAGTTCGTGCTCCGGTATGTAGAGCGTGATGGCGCGTTTGCCGATGTGTTGGATGGTCATTGGATTGCTCCCCCATTGGTTTCAGGTAGATTCATTATGCCACAGGCGGGGGCGGGTTTCGAGTCCAAAATACTGGGAATGGAGGGAGAAATGGCCGTTTGTGTGGGGGGTAGAAGGCGCAGAAAGTTTATATTTTAACGGGACATAATGTTGTCGTGTTTCGTGTGATATAATTTGTTTACGTGAATAAAGCAAACCATTAAACTTAGGAGAGTTGATGAAATGAATTTCAATAAATTAGCAGTTACGATAAATGTCTGGAAAGATTACGGTGCGTGTTTTGATTTTTATACCGAAACAATGGGACTGGTTCCATCTTGGGGTGATAGAGCTAGTGAGTGGACTTCACTCTCTGCCAAAGAAGGCGCACCGCCTTGTATTGCAATATTCGATGCGAATTTAATGGCAAAGGGCGATAAGGCATACGGATCGCCCAAAGCATTTACGCAACCGGATACGATTACATTAACGATTCCAACGGACGATGTTGAAAGGGACTACAAGAGACTGAAGGAAGCGGGCGTGGAGTTTATTGGCATCCCGGAATCAAAAGAAATGGGTTCCAAATCTGTAAAATTTAGAGACACAGAAGGGAATCTTCTTGAGTTGGGGGAGTTTGAAAATTATTTTACCGGAACAGATGAATAGTGTAAATGAAGCAATATCTATCCACTGTCGACGCGCGTTTGATTCGCGCTGTCCAGAGTATATGGTTCAAGTATCATGATCCTTCCTGTGTGAGATGTTGGCATCAGGAAGGTATAAAAGGGCAGTCTGAAGTCTGTACACTTTCTCATATAGGTACCTCATTCTGTGATTTTGTAAAATAAAAAGTCGCATCAAGATTTTATTTTTGTCAATTCGAGATTCTTTGCAAGAACTTGCCAAAATTGTGTGATGTAGAATGCGGCGAGAGATAGACCGTATGCATAGACTACGATTTCAAATATTGCGTTCAGGGTCATCGTATTCAAAAAGCCCGAATAAAAACCAAACATGAGACCGTTTAATGCGTGGAAAATTAAGCCTCCCGCATTTAATAATCCCGCTAGCACCGCTACGGTGTCAGATTTTTTGAACAGCGCATATACCAGAAGCCATGATAGCAGGGTAAATACAGTATTGGGTAACGCGAACGACATAAACCACGGCACATATCCATACACGACCTCTTCAGGCGGAAGCACGCCAAAAAATCTGACTAAGTACAATGTGTTCACCGTTGCGTGGAATGTGCTGCACACAATAAGTAATTTGCGATGTGGCATAGAAACCTCCTTGAGTAAGTAGTTTCAGGCGACAGTTGATTTGCTTGTCTACGCGTTCTATTATAAACAGACATCGGTGTGGTTATCAATGAGCAGTGTATCTGCAATATGTCTGCTAAAAGACATCTTCGCCGGGTCATGTCGGAATTGTGGCCGCAAGGGGTCTTAGGTGTTTGAACATAGTAGGCATTTTCCACATCTGACTTTCCTTCTTTCGCTGGGTATGCTATAATGAGAGACTACGTATGTCAGGAGACGAGCATGTATATCGAAAAAGAAGTCTCACGGGAAACCGTGTTTGAGGGCAGAATTATCAATGTCCGCGCGGATGTGGCGGAGATTCACGGCGGTACGCGGGTTCCGCGGGAGGTTGTGGAACATCCGGGCGGCGTCTGCGTCGTGCCGGTAGACGCGGACGGGAGTTTTTGGTGCGTGCGGCAGTTCCGATATCCGATTATGAAGGAGCTCCTGGAATTCCCGGCGGGCAAGTTAGAGCGCGGGGAGGACCCGCTGAAATGCGCTGTCCGAGAGCTCAAAGAAGAGACGGGCCTTGTGGCGGGGCGGGTGATCTATCTTGACCCTATCTACACATCGCCCGGTTTTTCGAACGAGGTTTTACACCTCTATCTGGCTCTGGATTTGCAGAAGGGCAAATCCAACCCCGACGAAGGTGAGTTTCTCACCGTTGAACGCATTGCGCGAAACCATATGCTGGCTATGGCATTGCAGAACGAACTGCCCGACGCGAAGACGATGGTGGGACTATTTAAGGCGATGCAATATCTACAACAGGAAGGCGGGTTTCCGTGGAAAAGACAATCCTGATTATCGACGACGAAAAGGCCATTGTAGACATTTTGACGCTGAATCTGCGCATGGCGGGTTATCAAACCATCGCTGCCTATGACGGTGAAGAGGGTCTAGCGATGGCGCTCTCTGAAAATCCGGACCTTATTTTGCTCGATGTGATGATGCCCCGGCTCGATGGGTTTGATGTCTGTCGGCAGTTCCGGGAGCAGAACCGTATGACGCCTGTCATCATGCTCACGGCCCGGGAGGAAGAGCAAGATTTGGTGCTCGGCTTGGAACTGGGCGCGGATGACTATATTACGAAGCCCTTCTCTGTCCGTGCGCTGATGGCGCGGGTGAAGACCAATATCCGCAGGACCGTCCACGCAGAGGCGTCCGATGCCCCTGGCAAGGAGTCGCTTATATTGGGGCGCTTCACCTTGGACTTGGACCTTAGCCAGGCCTACAAGGATGGGGAGCCGGTTGAACTTACACAGCGAGAATATCATCTGTTGCGCTGCCTTACGGTGCATCCGGGTAAAATCCTCTCGCGGGAGGAACTGATGCAGGAGGTCTGGCAGTATGACTATTTCGGCGATCTGCGCGCTGTCGACGTGGCGGTTTGCCGCCTGAGAGAGAAGATTGAAGACGACGCGGCACAGCCGAAGTACATTATTACCAAACGCGGGGCGGGGTATTATTTCCAATTGAATCCGTAGGGGCGAATATATGAAGCGAAGTCTGCACTTAAAACTGAATCTCATTCTGCTTCTGATGATTATTCT
The DNA here is from genome assembly GCA_009780175.1 of Oscillospiraceae bacterium. GTDB lineage: Bacteria > Bacillota > Clostridia > Oscillospirales > Oscillospiraceae > WRAB01. Next base: position 29,252 of record WRAO01000022.1, on the reverse strand, counting down.
GCTCATCGTTGTGATTACTGCGTTTTTGATCCAGGGTGTGGAGACATTTTTCATCGAGGAGTTCTACGCGCAGATGCACGCGTTTTTCGGCGACCAAGAGGTCGCTAACACCCTGCGGAGCGCGCAGGATTATCAGGTGTTGGCAGAGCGGCTCACCGCATATTCCGGGTGGCTCGGGATCGCCTACGGCGTCCGGCATTACTACGTGTTGGACGGTGTCACAGGGGCCTTCCTCATCGGGTCGGTGACTCCGGAGGAGGGGGCGTTTCGCGTTACGCCCAACATCCTCACCGCCCTCGGCGGTGTACCGGGGGACAGGAGCGACAGGCGGCTTGATTTTATGGATGTCGCTCTTCCCATCACCACGGCGAACGGGCATACATACATCATCCAAATCCTCGACACCAAGCAGACTGCCTCAGACCTCGCGGGGAGTTTGATGACGATCATCCTGCGCACGGCGGTCATTGGGCTTGGTATCTCGGTGTTGTTGAGCTTTGTGCTCAGTAAGACCTTGGTTGTCCCAATCCAAAAGCTGACTCGCGCGGCGGAGCGGGTGGCGGAGGGCGATTTTTCGCCCCACATTCATGGAAATGCGAGCGATGAGATCGGCGAGTTGGCGCATACGTTTAACAACATGGCCGAGCAACTCAAAGCGACTGTAGCCCAGCTTGAACAGGCTGCGGAGCGGCAAAAGGAGTTCGTCGCCAACGTCTCCCACGAGTTGCGTACCCCGCTTACGAGCGTTCGCAGTTATGCCGAGACTATTCTTGAGACGCCGGGCCTCGAGGCCCCCGTCCGGGAAGATCTTCTCCGCGTGGTGGTGGACGAGAGTGACCGGATGACGCAGATTGTACAAGACCTCCTCACGTTGGCCCAGTTAGACAGTCGCCGCCGGAGCCAGCCGATGGAGACATTTGCGCTCCAACACGCCGTAGAGCGGACGCTCCGCTCTCTCGCATTGACTGCGAAGGAGAAAGACATCTGCATCGAAACGCACTTCCCGGAGGACATGCCGTCTGTGACGGGCTATCGGCCCGGGGTGGAGCAGATTGTGCTCAATATTGTCTCTAACGCTGTGAAATATACCCCGCGCGGCGGCGAGGTGTGTATCACCGCCGCTGTGGACGGGGCGAATGTGACGCTCTCGGTCAAAGACAACGGCCCCGGCATTCCTGAGGCGGACATGCCCCGGATTTTTGAGCGGTTCTATCGCGTTGAGAAGGGGCGGAGCCGGGAGACGGGCGGGACGGGTCTTGGTCTTGGTCTGGCCCGCGAGATGGCGCGGGAGGCCGGAGGAGACCTTACTTTAGAAAGCGTATTCGGTGAGGGGACGACGGTTGTCATCACCCTGCCGCTGGAGGACCTGCGGTATGCAGCTAATCAGAGCGAATAAGGAACGGATTAAGACGCTCTTCATCGTCTTGCTCGCCGCGAGTGCGGTCATCCTCGGCCACGCGACGGGGCTTTTTACTTTGCCTATCCAAACGGGCGGGACGGCCGGAGGGTACGACATGCGGCCATCGGACCGGGCGGGGAACATCTCCTCCGCGGCCCGGCCGAGTGCGGTGCTTGCGACGCGCGGGGATGGATTGTCTCGCGGCCATCTGGCGGATCAGGGGGAAGATTTTGGTCCGAGTGAGGGACTGCGGGCGCTTTATGAGCTTTTTACCGGACACTTGGGCCAGGCTCTTGGCTCTTCAGGAGATGCCGTGCCCGTGAACCGGGCAGATTGGGAAGCGGCGCTTTCTGGTCAAAGCGTCTTTTTCCGGTATGACGTAGAACTCCCGGGTGAGGTGCTGGCTCAGTGGTTTGGCACAGAGGTCGGCGGCGCGAATAGGCTGATGCAACAACTTGCCCTTGCTGTCGGCGGGGATACGGTGTATCTGTATTTCAAGGGCCGAGACGGCATTGCGTATCGCAGTACGACTGCGGTGCGGCCAAGCGATATCCAAGATGCCCTCAGGACGCTTGTGCCGAACGGTGCGCGTTTTGGGTTCCTTGACCCTGTGTATGCAGGGCAAGACCCGGACGCGGTACTCCTCGGGCGCTATGGCGGGATTCCGGCCATACGGAGCTATAACGCTGTCGGCGGGGTATATGCACAACACCGGGACGCCTTTTTAGATGCGCTCGGCTTTACCCCCGCCCTCGTTCGCTATTTTGATGAAGACGGCGCCCGTACCATTGTGGAGGGCGGTAATACACTGCGCATCCATGAGACGGGGCTGATTACTTCCGCGCACGCCAGTCTGCTAGTTGCAGGCTATGGGTCTTTGGAATTGGCAGAGGCGATTGAGGCTGCGCGGCGCATTGTCCAGGTGCTGGACCTGGTTTCCGGTGCGGCGGAAGTCTATCTCACAGACTGGACTTATGCGGACGGGCAGTTCCATCTCACGTTCAACTACTATCTTAGCGGTGTCCCGATTTGGACGCCATCCCCTGCCGCAACGGTGACGATTATTGGGCGGCATATCGCCGAAGTCTCGCTCCTTGTCCGGACGTTTGAGCGTACCGGGGCCTATGCGCCGGTCATGCCGGAAATTCAGGCCTCCGCCGCCATGGGCGGGGTGCCGATTCGTCTGACCTATGCCGTCGCAGACGGAGACGCGGGGTCTGTGAGTCACGGGGCAGTGGAGATGCGGGCGAGATGGCTGCTCCTGCTGGAGCCGGAGGTGCGGCATGGATAGGGCGAGAATCAAGACCTTTATCCTCCTCCTGCTTCTCTCGGTGAATCTCGTTTTCGCCGCCATGCTTGCAATTGACTTTGCCGAAGCGGCCCGACAAAGAGCCGAAACGAGGGCTGAACTCGTGCGCGCTCTTGACCGCATGGGGATCACCATTGCGCCAGGGGCCATCCCGGACGACGCGCCACAGGCGATCTACTTTTCCGAGCGGGCGGATCAACTCCATGCGGAATCCGTGCTGGTCACAGCGGTTCTCGGAGATTCGTGGGGCGTGCCGGAGGGCGGCGGTATTTTTCGTTGGGAGAGCCGCGCCGGTGTAGGGCAGACGCGGCAGGGGTCTTTCTGGTTTGCGCTTGAGCCTCAGATACATCCAATAGCGGACACGGGCTATCTTCTCGATCAGATGGGTCTTATCGCTTGCGCAGGTCTGCAAATTGATTCGTCTGTAACCTATACGCAGAGCATAGAAGGCAGGCAAATTGTCAACGCTCAGATTACGTTTTATTTTGCGGACGGCTATATCAGTGAACTCAGCGGATCCGCTCTCTGGGGCGGGCGGCGGCATTATACTGTTGAGAATCAGCAGGACATCACGACCGCGCTCATCGCCCTAGCGGGCCATCTGCGGGATAATGGCACAGTTTCACGCTTTTTCGACGTAGAAATGGGGTATTATCTCCTGGAAGGTCCGGGCTACTTAGAACTCCTGCCCGTCTGGATCGTGGGGACGGATGGCGGGACATTTTCGATTGATCGACAGAGCGGGGAGATACGGAAGTAAGAAAGGGGGCGATATTTGTGCCAAAAGCGGAAGGAATCCGAACGATTACATCGAACCGCAAGGCGTTCCACGAATATTTTGTGGAGGAGCGCTTCGAGACGGGCATTGTGCTTCACGGGACGGAGGTGAAGTCTCTGCGCGCGGGGACGGTGAACCTCAAGGAGGCGTTTTGCCACGTTAAGGACGGGGAACTGTTTGCGCAGGGGATGCATATCTCGCCTTATGAGAAGGGGAATATTTTCAACAAAGATCCGCTCCGGCCGAAGAAGCTCCTGATGCATAAGCGGGAGATTGCACGGCTTTACGGCAAGGTCAAGCAGGACGGCTATGCGCTGATCCCGCTTAGCCTCTATTTCAAAGGTTCACTGGTCAAGGTGGAATTGGGGCTCTGCAAAGGCAAGAAGCTCCATGACAAGCGGGACAGCGAGGCGCAAAAAGACGCGCGCCGCGAGATGGACCGCTCCATAAAAGAACACAACAGATAAAAAGAGGAGAAGCAGACATGGCAGAAAATCCAATTGTAACCATCGAAATGGAGGACGGCGGGGTCATCATCGCCGAGCTTTACCCGGACATCGCGCCGAACACGGTAAACAACTTTATCTCGCTCGTAAAGGACGGTTTTTATAACGGCCTGATCTTTCACCGTGTGATCCCGGGGTTCATGATCCAAGGCGGCTGCCCGCTCGGCGAGGGGTATGGTAACCCAGGTTATTCTATCCGTGGCGAGTTTGACGCTAATGGGTTCGAGAACGACCTTGAGCACGATGCGGGTGTTCTCTCGATGGCGAGAAGCCAACATCCGGATTCGGCGGGGAGCCAGTTTTTTATCATGCATGAATCCTCTCCGCACCTGGACGGGCAATATGCCGCTTTTGGTCAAGTGATTGAGGGGCTGGAGATTGTGGACAAGATCGTAAGCACGCCCCGCAGTCGGTCTGACAAGCCGGAGACCGCGCAGGTTATGAAACGGGTCACGGTAGACACCAAAGGTGTGGACTATCCAGAGCCGGAGACGAAGTAAAGCCCACAAGCATAAAACGAACGCCCCTGAGGGGGCGTTCGTTTTTCTGTATCTGTTGTAAAGGACGAGTGTGTACACAGACTTACCGTACGCGCACCGTGATGTCCTTTTCCATCACCCACAAAGGACCGCGGACGCCTTCGGTTTCGCCGACTTTTTTGAAGCCGAAGCGCTCGTAAAATCCGATGGCTTTTTCGTTTACCTCGGCGACGTGTAGACTGAGTTTTCTGCGGCCAAGTGAGCGGTAGACGCTTGTGGCATGGCCGATGAGTTGGGGGCCGAAATGGTGGCCTCTATATTCGGGCGCGATATAGAAGAAGCTGATATGCCCCTCGCCGTGTTCTTCGCCTCTGAGCACGTCAAGCTCTACGAGGCCGATGGGGGTGCCGTCGCTCGTGATGACTTCGACGAGGGCGAGGGAGTGGGCGGCGGCGTGCATGGCGGCCAGGGCGACGTATTCATCTGTGAATCCGGCGAGACTGCCGTGGACTTCGCCCCAAGCCTCTTGGCGATAGAAGAGGTAGCGGTTGGGGCTTTCGGGGTCGTCCAGATCGAGGGAGACGAAGTCGAGGTTGCCCTTGTCTCCGCCGGAGGGGGTGCGCCACCAAGATTGGCGGGCGAAGGTGCTAAGGGTTTCGTCCAGGTGGCTTGCGTCGTTCATCCAGCGGACGGTGAGGCCGGTGGTCGGACTGACCTCTAGGAGCGAGACAGCCGTGTTATCGCAATGCGGGATTTCGGAAAATCGCTCGGAGGGGAGACTGTGGAGCCGGGCGAGGAGCGTGCGGATGGAGTTGCCGTGGGTGACGATGCATACGGTTTGACCAGGGTGGGCTGTGGCGATTTCCGCGAGAGCTTTGCCCATGCGCGTGGTGAGCGCGGTGAAACTCTCGTTGGTGCCGTTATCCCAGCGGACGGGATCGGAGGAGAAGAAGGCGAGTTGCTTGCCTTCGGTCCGCTCTAAGCGGGCCCAGGTCATGTCTTCCCAGTGGCCCATGTTGACTTCCCGAAGCGCCGGCGTGGTGTAGATTTCCAGCCCACGGGGGATGGCGAGTGCGCGGGCGGTGCTCTGGGCGCGGACAAGGTCGCTGGAATAAACCGCGTCGATTTTGAGCCCGTTGAACCGCTCACCAAGGGCCTGGATTTGTTTCAGGCCGAGTTCGGTGACCGGGCTGTCGTAATGGCCTTGGACGCGGCGGTAGAGGTTGCCCTCTGCCTCCGCGTGCCGGATGATGTATAGCTTTGTGATCATTTGTTGAGCTCCACTCTACCGGTGAGGTCTGTCACACGGCTGATTTTTTTGCGGTCGAGATAGGTGTCTAGCTCGTACTTTGCGGTCACAGGAGCCAGCGGGTCGACGAAGCAGGCTGTGCCGAGGGCGACAAGATCTGCCCCGGCGATCATCATTTCGGCGACGTCCATACCCGTGGATACGCCGCCCATGCCGAGGATGGGCAAGTCTACATTTGCCGCGACTTGATAGACCATGCGGATGGCGACGGGCAATACAGCCGGACCGGAGAGGCCGCCCATGTTGTTCGCCAGCATCGGGCGCATGGTTTCGTAGTTGATGCGCATGCCAAGCAGAGTGTTGATGAGGCTGAGCGCGTCGGCCCCGGCGTCTCTGGCGGTTTTGGCGATGGATACAATATCAGTCACGTTGGGGGAGAGCTTGACCATCACGGGGATGGACCCGCTCACGCGCTTGACGGCTTTGGTGACGGATTCGGCGCCGTCGCAGCTCACGCCGAAGGCGAGACCGCCTTCTTTGACATTGGGGCAGGAGATGTTGATCTCCAAGATGTCTACCCCGGCGGCGACAAGTTTTTCGGTCATCTGGACATAGTCTTCCACGGTGTTGCCGCAGACATTCGCAATGACTTTGGTGCGGAATTGGCGGAGCCAGGGAAGTTCTGTCTCGATGAAGGCGTCTACGCCCGGATTTTGTAGACCAACGCTATTGAGCATCCCCGCCGCTGTCTCGACGATGCGGGGGTTTTTGTTGCCTTGGCGGGGGGCTAAGGTCAAGCCTTTGACGCAGATGCCGCCGATGTCGTTGAGGTCGAGATATTCGCCATATTCTCGGCCGAAGCCATAGGTGCCGGAGGCGGTGACGATGGGGTTCTCAAATTCGACCCCGGCGAAGTTTACACGCAGATCAGCCATTCCATTGTACCTCCTTGGCGTTGAATACGGGGCCTTCGTGGCAGGCTCTGAGGTTTCTGCCGTCTGTCATCGTTACGGTGCAACCGAGGCAAGCCCCGACGCCGCAGGCCATGCGTTCTTCCATAGATACCTGGCAGGGGACGTTGTAGCGGTCTGCGAGTTCGGCGACGGCTTTGAGCATGGGATTGGGGCCGCAGGCGAGAATCGCGTCGTAGTTGCCGCTTTGCAGCTTTTGTTCGAGGGGGCTTGTTGCAAAGCAGTGTTCACCCGCAGTGCCGTCGTCCGTAGTGAGGATGACTCCTTTGCAGACATCTCGGAACTGCTCGGTCAAGATCACCTGATCCGCCGTGCTGAATCCGAGGATGGCCGTCGTGAGGCCTGTGGCGGCCCGTGCGGCATAGAGGAGGGGTGGGACCCCGATTCCGCCGCCGACGAGGAGGATATGACGGCCTTCCACAGAAAAGCCTGTCCCGAGGGGGCCGAGCACATCTAATGCGCCGCGTTTTTGTTCCGCAAGCCACTGAGTACCGGGGCCGACGACGCGGAAGACGAGCTTCAGGTAGCCGTCTCGGCAGTCGCAGATGCTGATGGGGCGGCGGAGCAGAACGCCGTCGCCGCATTTGATGTGTAGGAACTGGCCTGGTTTTGCCAACTCACCGAGCGCGCCCGCCTCTATGGTGATGGCGAAGATGTCCGGGGCCAGCTCACGGGATGTGATGATCTCGCAGAATCGTTGCATGGTGGAATCCTCCTATAAGAATATCGCGAAGATGCGGAACACTTTTTGGATGATCTTTGTAAGTAGGGGGCGGTTTTGCCACTGTTCGAGTTTGATCTCATGACACATGGCCATAGTCTCCGCAAAGTCGGCTTTGATATCTTTCAACACCGGGGCGCCGCAGATCCAGACGGCGTTTTCGTAGTGAAGGTAGAAGCTGCGGTAGTCCATGTTGATGGTGCCTGTGATGCAATGGTCATCATCCGAGAGGATAGTTTTGGCGTGCATGTAGCCGGGGGTGTATTCGTAGATTTTTACGCCCGCGCTGAGGAGGGTTTCGTAGTTGGACTGGGTCACGATGTGGACATACCACTTGTCCCAGATGTGGGGTGTAAAGATACGCACATCGGTGCCACCGAGGGCGGCGGTACGGAGAGCATCTACCATACTGTTGTCGATGATGAGATAGGGAGTCATGATGTAGACGTATTCTTGGGCGTTGTTGATGATGCTGCGGTACATGACGTCGGCGGGGTTGGTGGTGCTGTCCATGGGGCCGTCGGAGAAGGGTTGGTAGAAGCCCGGAGATTTCGGGAAGGTGCGCTGGGGCCGATACTTATCGAAGTTTTCTTCCCGCTCTGTCTCGCCCTCCCACATTTGGAGGAAGGTTACAGTGAGGCTCCAGACAGCGTCGCCTTCGAGGCGGATGCCGGTATCTTTCCAATGGCCGAAGGGGGAATTGATATTAATGTACTCATCCGCGACATTTGCGCCGCCTGTATAGGCGATTTCGCCGTCGATGATGCAAATTTTCTGGTGATTCCGGTAGTTGGCGTAGACCTGGCTGAGGGAGGAGAGGATGGGCCCCCAGCGCAGCACTTTTACGCCGATGCTCTTCAGGTCTTTGTCTAGCCGGTCCGGGGCGGTGAAGAGGCTGCCCCAGTCGTCATACATAAAGCGGACTTCTACGCCTTCTGCTACTTTCTGCGCTAAGAGCTCTTTCATCTGGGTCCAGAGGGTGCCTTTGCCGACGATGAAGGTACTGATGAGTATGAAGCGTTTTGCCGCTGCGATCTCTTTTAGCATGACAGGGAATTGGTCGTCTCCCAGAACATAGTAGTCACAGGTTGTCCGCTGGTAGACGGGGAAGCCGCGCCGCGCGAGGTAGTTGACGAGGCGTTTGCGCTCGTGGTGTTGTTCGATCAGATCCGCCTCGACAGCGGGATCTCTGACGAGATAGCCGCTTGTCCGGGCGAGGGTGCGGCTCATCTCCTTGTGCCTGATACGGCGGCCCCAGAGGATATAGAGGAGGTGGCCGGATACCGGGAGCAGGAGGATCAAGAGCACCCAGGCCATGGTGTAAGACGCGTTTTTTCGCTTTTCTGTCAGAAGGAAAATGTCAATGACGGCGATGAGCTGGATAGCGAAATAGAGCCATATGGCCGCGTGTTGCATCATGTAGACGAGAAAGATGGCGATCCCGAGTTGGATCGCGATGGCGAGGAAGAGCAGAGTGCCACGCAGAAACCCACCGACGCGGCGGGTGAATATCTTTCTGGACTGGTCTTCTGTTGTTGGGGTCGTAGGGTTATTCGTCGAATCTATCATCCGTTGTCTCCGTGTCTCGCGCTGTGTGAGGGGGCCGTTACTATGCCGACCGAGCGAGGTTTTTTGTAAGTGTGAGTTGGTAGATGAGAACTGTGGCGGCCAAGGCCAAGAGGGTGCCTCTGTGGTAGAAGCTTGTGGGGTCCCCCATGGTGACGCCGGTGAAGAAGAGCGCGGTGGAACTGAAAAACAAGAGGCGCCTCGGTTTTTCCTGCCGGAAGGCGTAGCCTGCGACATAATAGAGCGCGAGGAGCAGGGAGGCGATGGCGAAGAGCTGGTACACATAGCTGAGTAGCACAGGGTTAGACGCCTGATCCATGTGGTTGGCGATGAGCCAGATGCAGAGCCAGAAGACAGGCAAGGCCGCGGGAATGGCCACATTGCCGCCTCTCCAGCCGAGGATGGCAGTGAGCATCAGCGCGGGCCCCGCGAGGAGGGCGGCGCCCAGCCTTGCGAGAGCGAAGGGGTCCAGTCCGTCGCGCTCGGAAAGCAACATAAATTCGAGGCCTGCCAGGGCGAAGACGCAGAGGCCGAGGCATGCGAGCAGAAGTGTCCCGAAGATGCCGCCGCCAAAGGCCTCTTGAAAGGAGGAGAGGGTTCGCTTCGAGTCGATAAAAGACAGGCCGAACAGCAGGGCGACAACGGCCAGAGAGAACAGCGCGAGTGTGATGGTAATAGTAGCCCCCCGCTCTGCCAGACCCGAAACAGGATCGAAGACGGTGGCCACTTCTTGGTGTCGGAGCAAAAAGCCGACAACTCCGGCGAGGACGCCGATGAGCGCCATAATGATTCCACTGATACGCATATTATTTGTCCAAGCTCTCATAGATTTTAAAAGAAGAGATTCCCCCTATTTTACACGAGCTTTGCCCCCCCGTCAACGGCGGCAGGAAAAGGAGAACCGATTATGCGATTCATTTTGCCCGTTTCCTTCCTGGTTTTATTGCTTGCGCTTCTGTTGCCGCTCTTTTTGGTCGATCATCCGGCACCTATGCGGGAGGCGGCCAAGGAGTGGGACGAGCCTCTGGTTCTGGACGAGCCACGCCCGAAACTCTTGCCGGCCGAGCTCCTGGATGAGGGCTTGATTCTGCAAGTGCTCATCGGGGATGAGGTGCAGGAGATGAGCATGGCGGTGTTTTTGCAGGGTGTAGTGGCGGCGGAGATGCCGGCACGTTTTCATCCAGAGGCGCTGCGCGCCCAGGCGGTGGCCGCCAGGACCTATACCCTGCATCGCATGCTGGTCGGTCCGGCGGCAAGACATTCGGAGGCTTATGTCTGCGGCAGTTACGCCTGTTGCAAGGCTTTTCATGACACCGAGCGGCTCAGAGAGCGGTGGGGTGTGGGGTTTTACTATTACAACGCCATTATCGCCGAGGCGATCCGATCGACGGACGGGATCATCCTCTTCTATGAGGAAAGCCCGATTCTGGCGGCCTTTCACGCCGCGTCTTACGGATACACTGAGGCCAGTGGAGCGATTTGGGGGAGTGTGCCCTACCTCCAGAGTGTCCCAAGCTTTGAGGGAGCGGAAGTGCCGCGCTTTACGGTGACCGTGGAGATGACTTATGCGGAGTTCCGCGAAATCGCCCGGCGGGAGATTCCGGGTGTGGTGTTGGATATGGGTAATATTCCAAGTTGGATCGGGGACCTACAATATACGGACTCGGGTCGGCTTGCCAGTCTGAATATCGGCGGAGTTAGGGTGACAGGGGCGGAGTTTCGCAGGGCTTTTGGTCTGCGGTCCACGATGGTGCGGTTTGACTTTCGGGGTGAGGACTTCAGTATCACCACCGGCGGGCACGGACACGGGGTTGGGATGAGCCAATTCGGGGCCAATGCGATGGCGGAGATGGGGAAGGGCTTTGCGGAGATTTTGCACTGGTATTATACGGACGTCGTACTGGGAAGCATGTCCACTCTCTTCGCGGATTAGGCGGGGAAGCAAATGTAAAGATTCGATTAAATTCGCGTTTTGACTTGCGCATTCTGTCACAATAGCATATAGTTGAGAGGTAAGTATATTCTGTGACTATTAGCTGAAGAGCAGGCAAGAAACCTACCTGCTCCGAGCGAATTGAGGTGCGTTATGTTCAAAAAGCGAACGCTGTTTCTCGTCGCCCTTCTCGGGCTTCTGCTGCTCTTTTTGCCGGGTGCGCTGGCGACAGAGCAACCTGCGATCAGCGTGTTTTCCGTGGAGCCGCAGGCCGGCGTGAGTTATGACGGTTATTTGGTCAGCGTTCGTCCGGGCGTAGAGCCTCGGATTGCGCCGCTCTCAGTCGGGATGGTGGCGATCGGAGACGATCTCTATCGGGCTGATTCGATCGAAGACATCCGGCAGATTTTTCGGGAAGATCAGATCGTTGTGATCGAGCCGAACTATGAGATTGTGCTGTTTGCCACCCCCAACGACCCCTTGTTTGGGCAACAGTGGTGCATGACCTTTATCAATGCCCCCCTGCTTTGGGAGCGGGGGATTACGGGCGCCGGGGTGCGGATTGGGATTATTGACAGTGGAATCACCCCTCACCACGAAGATTTAGACCCCAGTCGTGTTGCGCCCGGGTTTAATTTTTTGGCGCGCAACACTAACGTGCAGGACAACATCGGACACGGGACGGAGGTCGCCGGGATCATTGTCGCCACCAGAAATAATGGGGTCGGCATGGCGGGGCTGCTCGATCAGGTGACGATTGTGCCGCTCAAGGTGTTTGACAGCGGCAATAGCAATTTAAGCTATGCCATCCAGGCGATCAACGACGCGGTGCATGTTTTTGAGGTCGATGTAATCAACATGAGTTGGGGCATTTTGGGTGGCGCGCAGAGCCGGATATTAGAAGATGCGGTGAACAACGCGGTGGACCACGGCATTATCGTTGTGGCCGCCGCCGGAAACGACGGCGATAGCACGCTGAGCTATCCCGCGGCGTTTTCTAATGTGGTGGCAGTCGGTGCGGTGGATCGGAATGGGACTGTGGCCTACTTCTCCCAGCGGAATGAGACAATTACGGTTACGGCGCCCGGCGTGGACCTGCGGACGCTGGGCCATCAACACGCAAGCCATTATGTGACTGTTTCCGGCACCAGCTTTTCGGCTCCCTATGTAGCCGCGATGGCGGCGGTTGCTAAGGCGATAGATCCGAGCATCAACGCAGAGCAGTTTATGGAGTTGTTGATCCAATCTGTGATAGACCGCGGTCCGGCCGGATTTGATATTATGTATGGGTACGGGACGATAGACATCGGTCGGTTCCTCGCTGTTTTGCCGGGTATGGTCTGGTTCGATGATATCACCGGGCATTGGGCGCATGGGAGCATTTTGCAGGTGGCGGAACTGGGGCTGTTTGGCGGGATTGGCGATCATGCTTTTGGCCCGGACCAGACAATGAACCGCGCCATGTTTGTAACCGTTCTCGGCAGGCTCTATCGGCAGTCGGGCGGGTATGTGTCGACGCGGAACGACGACTTTTCGGATACGCAGAATAACAGTTGGTACAGCCCCTATGTGGCCTGGGCCGCGGAGCGCGGCATTGTGGCCGGTTTCCCCGGCAATGAATTTGGTCCGTATGCTGCCGTCAGCAGAGAACAAGCGGCGACCTTCTTGGCGCGTTTTGCGCGCTACACAGGGCGCAATGTAGACGGAGATGTGGGGAGCCTCTATACCTTTGTCGACCGTAACGCGGTGTCCGGCTGGGCGGAGGAATCGCAGGCTTGGGCGGTAGAGCAGGGGATCATTACGGGTGTGAGTGTCTCCGGCGGTACAGCGCTTCAGCCCACGGATGATTCCAGCCGTGCGCAGGTGGCGGTGATTATGCTGCGGTTTTTGGATCGTATGGGAATTCAGCTCTACGCTGCGGCCTAGAGCAGGATTTATATTAGGGGGGAATAACATATGAAAGTATTGGAGCAAATGGATGCATATGGGCATGAACAGATCACCTTTGTCCGCGATGAGGCAACGGGCCTAAGGGCCATCATTGCAGTCCACGACACCACATTCGGACCTGCGCTTGGTGGGAGCCGCTTTTGGAATTACGCCACCGAAGAAGCGGCCCTGTTCGATGTGTTGCGGCTCTCCAGAGGTATGACGCTCAAGAACGCGGCGGCAGGACTGCCGCTGGGCGGTGGGAAAGCCGTGATTATCGGCGACCCCGCAAAGCTGAAGTCCCGCGCGTTTTTCCACGCCTATGGCAAATTTATCAACGCGCTGAACGGCACATATTACACCGCTGGAGACGTGAATATGGCGGTTGACGATATTGCGATGATTCACGAGGTGAGTCCATACGTTGCCGGCACACCGGAGATCAGCGGAGATCCGGGACCTTTTACCGCGCGCGGTGTTTACAAAGCCATGAAGGCAGGGGCCGGGGTCAAGTTCGGCTCGGAGTCTCTCAAGGGGAAAACGGTCGCGATCCAGGGGATTGGCAGTGTTGGATATGCCCTCTGCGAATACCTCGCGGAGGAGGGCGCGATCCTCAAAGTGAGCGCCAGAACGCCCGCCACGGTGGCGAAAGCAGTCGCGGATTTTGGCGCAATCGCGGTTCCGGTAGATGAGATTCTCGCCACGGAGTGTGATATCTTCGCTCCTTGCGCGATGGGTGCGGTGCTGAATACAGATAATGCCGGTGACCTCAACTGTGCCATGGTTGCGGGGGCGGCTAATAATGTCCTGCTGGACGCTGCCACTGCGGATGCGCTAGTGGCGCGTGATATTCTCTATCTGCCTGACTATATCGTCAACGCCGGGGGAGTCATCAACTGCGGCGCGGAAGTGGTCGGGGGATATGATGTCGAAAAAGTCAACGCACAGGTGGATAACATCTACAATACGACCCTGGAGATATTGGCGCTGGCCAAGGAGAAGGGGATCAACACCTATCAGGCGGCGGAAGAATATGCCTGCGGCATTGTATCGGCGGGAAAAGCGGCCAAGCGGTAAAAAGTGGATCGTAGAATGAGAAAAGGGCTGACGCGGAGTGCGTCAGCCCTTTTTTGTGTTGTGGAGAAGAGGGGGATTGTTGCTGATCTATTTCCTCTGAATCTGCTTTCTCAAGTCCAAAACGATAAACCGCCCAATCAGTGGATAAACATCTTTATTTACACTATAGAGTTCCTCGATATGAAATGATTTACCGATTAGCATCAGTTTGAATGAATCCGCTTTTCGTTTTACGAAATAACCAGTATCCCTGAATCCGTTTGCTTCGTAAAATTGCTTTTCTTTTGTGCTTTGCTCAGCATTATCGGCGCTTTCGTTTTCGGCCTCTATCGACACAACTATGCGATGATTGGGATATAATCTTTCCATTTCGGCAAACATTGCGCTGTCGTAATCTTTGGAACCAATGGTGTCGTAGGTTGCGAAGAACCACACGTAAACCAAATCTTTGTAGAGCGAAAAAAAGACAAAACCAACCCATTTATCTTCGTCGTAGATATTAACGAACGATACATTGGGGCGCTTTCTTTTCCACCAAAGAAAGTGGAAGTATGCTTTTTCGTGTGCAGGGACATCTTTGCTGTAGAGTTCTTGTACTTGTTTTCGCTCAGCAGCATTTTGTATTTCGGTAAATTTTACATTCAAAATAAATGCCCCCTACTTCCCTTCCCCCATCGCCTTGCTCCGTGCGCAGGCGGCGCGGATGGCGGAGATGACGGAGAAGCGGAAGCCGTGCTCATCCAAAGCCGTCACTCCAGCGATTGTCGTGCCGGAGGGGGAGCAGACTTTATCTTTCAAGGCGGAAGGATGTTCACCTGTCTCGAGGACCATCGCGGCGGCGCCGTAGACGGCGCGGGCGGCCAGTTCCAAGGCCTGCGCACGCGGGAATCCGGACTCTACGCCAGCGTCTGCCATGGCCTCGATGAAGAGGTAGACGAAAGCGGGCGAAGAGCCGGAAAGGGCCGTGCCTTGGTCGAAGAGCGACTCCGGAATCCACACGCTGGTCCCGCAGGGAGCCAGGATGGCCAGGACATCCGCCTTGGCCTCCTCCGAAACCTGCTCGACCGCCGTGATGAGCATCTGCCCCTTGCCGACGTGGGCCGGGGTGTTCGGCATAATGCGGACGATGGGATGATCCGGCGCGCCCAAATATGTCCGGATTGTCTCGATAGAGGTGCCGGCGAGGACAGAACAGAGCACCTTCTGTGTATCCCGGAGACTGGGCGCGATCTCCTCCAGCACAGGCCTCGCATACTGCGGTTTCACACAGAGCACAACGATATCGGCCTCTGCAATGGCCGCTTCGTTGGAGGCGGCGACGCGGCAGCCCAGTTCTTTTGCGAGCTCCTCGGCTTTGCCGGGGACGATGTCTGTGATGAGGAAGCGGCTCGAGTCTTGGGTTCTGCAGGTGCCTCTGAGAATTGCGCTCGCCATAGCGCCAGAGCCGATAAATGCGACGGTTTTGTTCATGCGTCTTGCTCCGTTTCTGCCGGGTGGCATGTATTGTTTCCTTAGTGTATCATAGGCGGCATTAAAAAGAAAGTCCGTGCGAAGCGTGTGAAAACGCATGCGGCTATTGCGGAACTATCTGGAAACATATTTTATAAAAAACGATTGACAAATGATATTAAATTCTATATAGTAATAAATATCAATAAAAAGGACGGGAATTGTATTGAAACGAAATACGGTGCAAAGACAGATCATATTAGACGCGATTCATAAGCTTGCAAACCATCCGACGGCAGAAGAGGTGTATTTGTACGTTGCAAAAACACACCCGACCATCAGCAAAGCAACGGTGTACAGAAATCTTGCCGGCGCGGCGGAAAACGGAGAAATTTCAACGGCCGGGATTTTTGACGGAGCGATGCGGTTTGACCACAGAAACAAAGAACATGTTCACTTTGTCTGTGACAGATGCAGAAAGCTGATTGATTTGCTGGATTTTGACTTGAACGCAACGCTGACCTCGTTCGGCGCATTACATATCACGAAAGCGGAGCTAACACTACGCGGCCTGTGTACAGACTGCGAGTCTATATAACACAACAAATAAGAAGGAGAAACTAACATGGAAAACAACAAATACAGATCTATCGTAAACCTTGACTTTCAATACGCGCATCGCTTTATGAACTGGGAGAGAGAAGCAAAACATCTACACGGGCATTCAGGCCTGTTGACCATTGAACTGGAAGATGATGTAGACCCCGTCACCGGTTTCGCGCATGCTTGTAAAGACGGACTCAAAAAAGCGTGGGAGGTGGTTGACCATTTCCACCACGCAACCCTGTTCCAAGAGGGCGACCCCCTTCTGGACGCAGTTCTTGAGACGTACGAAAAGAATGGGATTGTGAACGACCCTGCGCACTGTGTGCCGTTGAAAAAAATAGACCACGAACTCGCTTGGTCTTATCCGGAATATAGAATTGTCGTCACCAAGAAAGTATCCACTTGTGAGAATCTGTGCGAGCTCTTCCACGCGCTGTTGAAAGATAAGATGCCGATCAAGAAAATCACGATGCGTTCTTCGCTGATGAATGCTGCAAGCAAAGAGTTCTAAGGCGAGGGAAACTGAAATCGAACAAGCAAAGCGTGGGGTATCCTCTGCCCCGCGCTTTTGCTTGTCTCGTTTTGTTCACGCAAACAGCAAGTCTTCCTTGACAAACGAGAAAAAGCGTGTATAATGATTAAGCTCTGGCGATGTGCCGGGGCTATCCTTGCTCCCGACGAAGATTGGGGGCCATAGTCCAGAAGGAGGTGCAAGATATGGCAAAAGTTAGTGAAAAGTACGAACTGATGGTCATCTTCAATCCCGCGCTCGGGGAAGAGGGTGTCCAAGAGACATTTGGCAAGTTCAAAAGTCTCATCGAGGCAAACGGCACGTTGGAGGAAGTGGAAGACATGGGCAAGCGTAAGCTCGCTTATGAGATCGACTACATCACCGATGGCCACTACTTCCTTGTGAAGTTCACGTCCGTGCCCGGGTTCCCGAAAGAGCTCGACCGCGTCATGGGTATCACGGACGGCATTCTGCGTTCGCTGATTACCGTCCGCCCGGCGTAGGAGGGACACGCATGAACCATGTGGTTTTGATGGGCCGCCTGGCCCGAGACCCGGAACTGCGCAATACGCCGTCCGGAATCCCTGTGGTGCGGTTTACCGTCGCTGTAAATCGGCGGTTCGTCAGCAAGGATACCAACGAGCGGCAGGCCGATTTTATCGACTGTGTCGCCTGGCGGGGTACGGCGGAATTTATCTCAAAGTATTTTGCCAAAGGCGCGATGATCGCTGTGCAGGGCAGCCTGCAAGTGCGCGAATGGCAAGACAAAGAGGGCAACAAGCGCTGGAGCACGGAAGTAATCGTGGAACAGGCCTACTTTACCGGATCGAAACAAGACACCGGTACGAGCGGTGGCGGCGGATATGGCCGCTTCTCCGACAAGGACGCGCCCCCGATTGACGCGGGCTATGGCGCACCCGTCGCAGGCTCGGATTTTGCCGAGTTGGACGATGACGACGGCGAGTTGCCGTTCTAGTAAGATTTGATGACGCACACGGTGCGTTCCTACAAAAAACTATTTAGGATAGGAGGGTAATCCGAATGTACGAGCAAAAAGAGCAAAGAGACATGAAAGGCGGTCGCGCCGGCGGGGGCCGGAAGCGTCGCAAGGTTTGCCAGTTTTGTGTGGACAAATGTCAGCACATTGACTATAAGGACATCAACCGTCTGAAGAAGTTCATGTCCGAGCGGAGCAAAATTCTGCCCCGCAGAACCACAGGTGTTTGCGCCGGGCATCAGCGACAACTCACTGTTGCCATTAAGCAAGCGCGGCAGGTGGTTTTGATTCCGTATGTAACGGACTGATTGGTTTTTGTTTTTGGGAAAAGGGCTGTCCCCTGGTGGGGACGGCTCTTTTTGTTTTGTCTTGCGGGGGCTAGTGGGTTATTTTTACCAGGGACTGGCTGCCCTGCGCTTGGTGTCGCCGAAGGCGACCTACTTTTTGTTTCGTCAAAAAATAGGCAAAAAGCGATTCAAGAGAAACCATACGGTTTCTCTTGAAAATCTCTTCTTTTTTGACTTTTTACTTATGTGTGTTTAGGGGTTGTGGTTCCGCCTGACAACTCCTTTAGAAAAGGAGCTTTTGTGCGGTGAGTTTGATTGAATGTGCGGCGGTTGTGCTCAGAACTGCTTGATTAATAGAACGGTCCCATCTGTGCCGTATTCGCCGTCTCCGTGGAGGGCTATGTATTCATCCAGCATATATGCGTCTGCGGGCATGTTGGATTCCACGAGGCCTGCTTTTTTATAGGACTTGATTGCGTTTGTATTCTTGATAGACGGGCGCATGATTAGTTCTTGGATGTCCAGCGCTTGATTGAGGTACTCTCCCAGAGCAACAATCGCGTCTGTGCCGCAGCCCTTTCCGCAGTTGGCTTCACAACTCATCCAAATGTCGAGCTCTGCTTTTTGCGGCTTCAGGTGATAGGAGGAATAGCTGATGAAGCCGATCGGTTCTTGACTATGCAGGATCAGGAAGCCCCTTCCGTCTTGCGGGGCTGAGCCGGTGAAGAAATAGTCAACATAGTCTTCATAAAATTCTTCGAAAGTTGGAATGGGTACATCTGGGTAATCTGATCCGGCGTGGAACTTTGTGGTTTCGGAATGGAAGCACCAGTCATAGATGTTTTGCCTGTCGTCTAAGGTCGCTGGGACTAGTTCGATTTTGCTTCCTTTTATCATAAAAAATATCCTCTCTAGTCTGCGCGCAGTTCAAAATCTAAAGTTCCCTGTTCTATGCCGTTGACGATCAGTGTAATCGAGTGGAGGCCGGGATAGTGTTTTCGAACACTGACATCTGCAAAAGAATGGTTTCGTGTATAGGCCCGCTGCTCGTTCTTTTTACAGGTAACTTCTGAGATTTGGAAGATTTTTCTACTCCGCTTCCCATTGGCTTTTACATAGTCGACGCCGTATTCCAGCCTCACCTTAATCGGCTCCTTTGCCGTAAGCGAGAAGGAGAAGGCAATCGACTCTCCGCGTGAAATAGAGCTTGCCTCAAGCGTGAGGTTTTGGATGTCTACGGAAGCGGCGCCATCATATCCAAACAGCGCCAATACGGCGCGGTTGCCCTGTTTCAGGAGTGTTCTGCACCCGTGCTTAATGATCCAGTCTGTGTGTTCATGTTTGCCGGACCACTTCTTTGCGAGCGTTGCGACCAAATCCGGGTGCGTTTTTGAAATGTCGTTTAGATTGTTGGCGACACTCTTGCGGACCCAGATGGACGGATCGGTCTTGAGTTGCTCTAAGATTGGCAAAATGGGGGTGGGGTCTTGTTTGAAACTGTTTAATGCCTGCCCCCACGGGAGCGCGGGGCGGCATCCTTCGCTGGCGAGCCTGCGGACAGAGTCGTTTTCGTGCTTCGACCAGGCAGCCATCTGCGCCATCATGCGGTCCTGGTCCTGGATGAGGAAGGGTCTTACGGCAAACTCCGCGGAGGCGTATTGCGTGTATCGCTCCAAGGCGGCGAGGGAGATGTCCCAATGCGCTTCGTCTTGCCCGTGGACCTCGACGAAATCTGGGAAAACCATGGCAAAGAAGCCGTCTAGCCAGGTGCCGTAATTCATGACGATTTGATCGATGATGCCAATCGCTTCGCTATAGTCTGCCGGCAAGTATTTGCCCAAGGCTATACTAATTTGTCGGCCCCTGGCTTTGAGTTCCAGGGTGGACCAGGTTTCGTCTAGAACCGACGTTAGGAACGTATCGGTTTGGAATGCAGGGTAGACTGCCCGGATATCTGAGGCGAGTTTCTGTATGGACTCGGGATTATACATGTCTTTGAGCAGGTCTGGCATGGGAAGTCTCCTTTTCGATAGGGTTGGTTCTCGATCATTCTACCATATGTAAGGAGGGATTTCTATGCAAATCAACACAAATGAGGCCCCCGGCGTACAGTCCCTACAAAAGCGACACAAATGCCCTCGGGCCAATGACAGAATCCTGCGGAGACGGAAAACAAAAACACCCAAAGCCTTTGCTTTTCTAAGGAATTCGTGATACAATGAAACAAATCGGGCATGCTTGCATAGGGTGAACACAATGGGATTGCAAAAGAAATACAGCATCAAACTATCGAGGCTCGTCGAGCATTTTGAACTGCAAATCCTCCACAAATCGTCTGATTATGACATGGTGGAGATCTGCACCGCGGACCTCTTCCGGCCGGGGCTTCCGCTCGCGGGATTTTATGAGCACTTTGCGGCCGAACGGATCCAGATTCTGGGCAAGGTGGAGAGCAGCTACGTGGAACGGCTCGAGCCGGACGCACGGCGGGCGTCGTTCACGCGCCTATTTTCCACGGGGATTCCGGCCTTGGTGATCTGCCACAAGAGCGAAGTGCTCCCGGAATGTCTGGAAGCGGCGGCGGCGCAGAATGTCTCAGTGTTTTCTACAGATCGAGACACTACAGACTTTGTGGCGGCCTGCATCGGGTGGCTGAAAGTGGAGCTCGCGCCCCGGATTACGCGGCACGGAGTGCTGGTGGAGGTCTATGGCGAGGGGCTATACCTCACCGGAGAAAGCGGTGTGGGCAAGAGCGAAGCGGCGATCGAGCTGATTAAACGCGGGCACCGGCTGATTGCTGACGACGCGGTGGAAATCCGCCGCACCTCAGACACGGTTCTGATCGGAACGGCCCCGGAGAGCATCCGCTATTATATGGAACTGCGCGGCCTGGGCATTATCGACGTGCGGCGGCTGTTCGGCATAGGCGCGGTGAAGCAGACTGAGCAAATCGACCTCGTGATCCACGTGGAAGAGTGGCGAGACGACGTGGTCTACGACAGACTGGGCATCGACCTGACCTATACGGAGATGCTCGGGATTCAGGTGCCCAGTATTACCATGCCGATCAAACCGGGGCGGAATCTTGCGGTCATGATCGAAGTGGCGGCGATGAACAACCGGCAGAGAAAGATGGGCTATCATGCGGCCCTTGAGTTTACCCAGCAATTGGATCAATTCTTCGCGGAAGACATGGATTAAACAAAGCGGGAGGATCGGGCGTATGCAGGTGATTATAGCAGAGCTAACGGCGGCGGGGCTTCGGGTCTTGGAAAGCGAGCCGCTTGCACTGCATACTTCTTTTCGCATCGGCGGCCCGGTACGGGCGATGGTGTTGCCCAACGGGGAGGCGGAAATCGTCCTGGCGGCTCAGATTTTGCGAGAAACTGGGATTCGGCCAATTATAATCGGCAACGGGAGCAATTTGCTGGCGGACGATGGGCCGATTGACGCGGTTGTGCTCAAGACGCAGAACGGCGCTTCGGCGGAAGTACAGCAACTGTCAGCGCATACGATCTACGCCCCTGCCGGGATGCTCCTCAGCCGTGTCGCGACTGCGGCGCGGGACCTCGAACTGACCGGACTGGAGTTTGCCCATGGTATCCCGGGGACGTTGGGCGGGGCGATCTACATGAATGCCGGCGCTTATTGCGGCGAGATGGCTCAAGTAGTGTCTGAAGTGCGATATCTGGACGAGAACCTAGTCGAACGGACAATTTCGGGTGACGAAGCAGGGTTTGCCTATCGGCATAGTCGCTTTAGCGACACGGACGCGATTATCCTAGGCGCGACACTTACACTTTCGCCAGGAGATCGCGCGGAGATACAGGCGAAGATGGACGATCTGGCGGGTAGGCGAAAGGCCAGCCAACCGCTGGAATGGCCCAGCGGCGGCAGTACGTTCAAACGCCCAAAAGAAGGCTATGCCGCCGCCCTGATCGAAGAAGCGGATCTCAAGGGCTTTGTGGTCGGCGGGGCGCAGGTGTCGGAAAAGCACGCGGGATTCGTAATCAACCGCGGCGGGGCCACTTGTGATGATGTGCTGCGGCTGATGGAACATATTCAAGAGACAGTATATCAGCGGACGGGAATTTTATTAGAACCGGAGATCAAGCGGATACCGTAAGAGGAAAGGAGGCAGTGGGGCATGGAATTTATCGTCATTTCCGGGATCAGCGGTGCAGGGAAAAGCCAGGCGGCGGATATTCTGGAGGACCTGGGCTTTTATTGCGTAGACAATATGCCGGCGGTTCTCATCCCTCGCTTTGCCGAACTTTGCCTTGCGGCGAGAGGCCAGTATGAACGGGTAGCCATCGTGACAGACGTGCGCAGCCGGGGCGGGTTTGAGGCGCTCTTCTCCGCCTTGGACGAGATGATGGCCCTCGGCTGTCCCTACAAAATCCTCTTCATGGACGCGTCTGTGGAAGAACTCGTGCGGCGGTTCAAAGAAACCCGACGGCGGCATCCGCTGGAATCGAGCGGGCACGGGTTGGAAGAAGCGATCCGGCAGGAGAAGCGTTTGCTCTTGTCGGTCAGAGACAGGGCGGATTTTATCGTGGACACGACAGGATTGACCTTGGGCAGGTTGCAACGGAAAATATATCAGCTCTTCACCTCGGCCAAGAGTGGGGAAAAATCGCTCTATGTGAATGTGGTGGCCTTTGGCTTTAAACACGGGATACCGATGGACTCAGATCTCGTTTTTGATATGCGCTATCTGCCGAATCCCTATTATATGGAAGACCTCCGGCCGCAGACGGGGCTGGACAAGCCCGTGTCTGACTTTGTGTTTTCCCACGCGTCGGCGGGGGAGTTTATGGGGCACCTGGAGCGGATGCTTACGTTTTTGCTGCCCCTCTACATCGAAGAAGGCAAGACGAGCCTCACCATCTCTATCGGTTGCACCGGGGGACTGCATCGGAGTGTGGCGGTCGCGGAGGCGCTTTCGGCGCTGATTCGAGGGCAGGGATATGAGGTGGAGACGATCCATCGGGACATTGAGAAGCGCGAGAAACGGAAGGAACAGGCATGACTTTTTCGGCCGGTGTGAAAACAGAACTTTGCAAGTTGCCCGTGGGCAAGCGGTGCTGCGCTGTGGCGGAGGTCTACGGCGCATTTTTGTACGGCAATACTTTTACCCCGCGGGAGATGCGAATTGTCACAGAAAACCGGGTGTTCGGGGTGAGACTGGGGGCTTTGCTTCATCGCGCCTTCGGGCTCACGTTTGATGTGCAGCCGGAATCCGAAGCGACCGGGAAACAGGCTTATGCGGTCACTGATCTAGTCAAACTCGGAGATATCGCGGACGCGGTGGGCTATGATGGGAGTGCGCACTTTGCGCATCAGATCAACTTTGGCCTGTTTGAAGAACCCTGCTGCCCGGCGGCTTTTGTCCGGGGCGCTTTTCTGGCGGGCGGATCTGTAACGGACCCGGAGCGGGGATATCATCTCGAACTTGTGACCAGCCACATGAGCGTTTCGCGGGGAATGGTTTCGATTCTCAGGGACATGCAACTCGATCCGAAGGACACCATGCGCCGGGGCCATTGGGCCGTGTATTTCAAACAGTCCGGCGCGATTGAGGATTTTTTGACCATCATCGGCGCCCCAGGGGCAGCGCTCGCGCATATGACGGCCAAGGTAGAACGGGACATGCGCAACACCATCCAGCGCCGGGTCAACTGCGACGCGGCGAATGTGGACAAAAGCGTGGAGGCCGCCGCCCTGCAACTGGAAGCAATCCGCCGAATCGAACAGCGAGACGGGTTGGAGAGTTTACCGGAGAAATTGCATCAGACGGCCTTGCTGCGGATTGTGAATCCGGAGTTGAGTCTGCAGGAACTGGCGCAATTAGCAGACCCGCCGGTGACGAAGTCCTGTATGAGCCATCGGGTGAGGAAGTTGATGGAGCTCGGTGGGGAGTTGTAGGAATTTTATAGTTGGTGCAGAGGAGAAAGTATAATGAATACAAAAAAACCAATAAAAAATTATCTCATGCAATCTGTCCGAACAAATGGAAAAACTGTATTGCTTGCATTATTTGCCCTTTTGATAGTATGGGTAGCAGTTGCAATTATGAGAACTATTCCAGCGGTTACAAATGTGATTTCCGAAC
The DNA here is from genome assembly GCA_009780175.1 of Oscillospiraceae bacterium. GTDB lineage: Bacteria > Bacillota > Clostridia > Oscillospirales > Oscillospiraceae > WRAB01. Next base: position 5,370 of record WRAO01000022.1, on the reverse strand, counting down.
GGTGGTTAAGGGAGCTTGTTGTTGACTTACCTGTAAAATTTATAATTGCCGTAGTTCCTTATATTATCCTAACGAGAACCAAAAGTTACTCAAAATGGACAGAAGCTAACCCTGATGCGCCAATTTCAAAAAAGGATTTTACAACAGCGACTTATCTCAATTACTTTTTGTTTTCGCTGACAAGTATGCCAGTGTTAGCGGTTGTTTGGGTAGTGGCAGTTTTAGCAGACCCCTATATACTTGAGTATATACCTATGGGCATTTACAACGCAGGGGCTATGTTTTTTGTTGTGTGGGCGACGGCAGGACTTAATTACACATTGCAATTCATACAATATTTACAAAACGATAAGGGAGATAGTTTGGCTCCTATCATTGGTTTTCTTGTTTCATTTGGCACTGCCTTTGGACTGCAATCACTATTTTATCGTGTGTTTGAACTGCCGCGCATGGCTACGCCTGCCGCTATGATTATCGCCGCTATGGGGTTGGTTGTATTTTTGATATGCAGACCAATAACCGCAAGGCTGTATGAAAAATTTGATTTATAGACAAAGGAAAATAATCATACTGCTCGCAAAACACATAAAATACAAAAGGAGCCTCCCAATGCCATTCACCCACCTACACGTACATAGCGAATACAGCCTCCTCGACGGGGCCTGCCGCATTTCTGAGTTGCCCGAGCGGGCAAAAGAACTGGGGCAGACGGCGCTCGCCATTACGGATCACGGGTCAATGTACGGGGCGATTGCGTTCTACAAGGCCTGCGTAAAAGCGGGCATAAAGCCGATCATCGGCTGCGAAGTCTACGTAGCCCCGGGGAGCCGATTTGACAAGACGCCGGGGAGCGCTTCGCCCTACCATCTGATTTTGCTCTGCAAGGATAGGGTGGGCTATCAAAACCTCTGCTATCTGGTGAGCGCAGGATATACAGAAGGCTTTTACAGCAAACCCCGGATCGACTGGGACCTCCTCCAATCCCATAGCGAAGGCCTAATCTGCCTTTCCGCCTGCCTCGGTGGCGAAATCCCGAAACGCCTAATGGAACAGGACTATGACGCGGCGAAAGCGGTCGCACTCCGCTATGCAGATCTATTTGGCGAGGGGAACTATTACCTTGAACTCCAAGACCACAGACTGCCGGAGCAGCCGGCCGTGAACGAAGGGCTGATTCGTATTTCACGGGAGACGCGCATTCCGCTCGTCGCGACCAATGACGCGCATTATCTCACCCGCGAGGGGGCTTACATCCAAGACGTGCTGATGTGCATCCAGACGGCGAAGACGCTGGACGATCAAGACCGCATGAAGTTTGAGACAGAGGAATTTTATCTCAAGAGCGAAGCGGAGATGCTGGCGCTGTTTCCTGCGTCGCCGGAGGCGATTGCGAACACGGAGCGGATCGCGGAGCAGTGTAATTTAGAGTTTCAATTTGGCGAATATCACCTTCCGGAATTTCAATTACCGGAGGGGTGGACAGATGCGGTGGCGTATCTGCGGCACCTCTGCGAGATCGGGTTCCTACAGCGGTACGGCGAAGGACAGGCCGAGACACGCGCCCAACTAGACCGCGAACTCCAAATGATCGCCCAGATGGGCTTCGAAGACTACTTCCTCATCGTCGCGGACTTCATCTCCTACGCGAAATCCCAGGGTATCTCCGTCGGCCCGGGCCGGGGTAGCGCGGCGGGGAGCGTGGTGTCTTATTGTCTCGGAATCACCGACGTAGACCCCATCCGCTTCGGCCTCTTCTTCGAGCGATTCCTCAACCCCGAGCGCATCAGTATGCCCGATATTGATATCGACTTTTGCATCGAACGCCGGGGTGAGGTGCTGGACTATGTAACGCAAAAATACGGCGCGGACCACGTGGCCCAGATCATCACCTTCGGCACCCTAAAAGCCAAGGGCGCGATTCGCGACGTGGCCCGCGTGCTGGGTATCAGCTACGCCGAGGCGGACGTGGTGGCGAAAGCGGTGCCGGACACGCTGGGCATCACGCTGGACGGCGCGCTGGCCATCTCCAAGCCCCTGCGCGACATCTGCGAGAGTGACCCCCGCATGAAAACCCTGATCGACACGGCAAAAGCCCTCGAAGAGATGCCCCGCAACGCCTCTACCCACGCGGCGGGCGTGGTGATTACAACAAAGCCGCTCTATGAATACGTGCCGCTGGCGAGGAACGACGAATCCATCGTCTGCCAATATCCAATGGGGACGCTGGAGGAGCTGGGGCTGCTTAAGATGGACTTCCTCGGTCTGCGCAACCTTACCGTTATCAGAGACGCGGTGACTTTGATCCAAAAGCGGGAGCCGGACTTCGACCTCGCCGCCATCCCTGACACGGACGCCGCGACGTTCGCCATGCTCTCACAGGGTAAGACCGCCGGGGTGTTCCAGATGGAATCAACCGGCATCACCGCCGTCTGTACCGGCCTCGGGCCGCAGAGCATTGAGGATATTACGGCTATCATCGCCCTCTATCGTCCGGGGCCAATGGATTCAATCCCGCGATTTATCGCCTCGAAGCATGATCCGAAGAAGGTTAGCTACAAACACCCGATGCTCTATGACATTTTAGATGTGACCTACGGCTGCATCGTCTACCAAGAGCAGGTCATCGCGATTTTCCAAAAGCTCGCGGGCTTTACGCTGGGCCAGGCGGACATGATCCGCCGGGCCATGAGCAAGAAGAAGGCGGAGGAGATCGAACGCGAGCGTAAGGCCTTCATCCACGGAGACGCGGATCGCGGCATCGTGGGCGCCGTAGCCAATGGCGTGGACGCGAAAACCGCCGGGGAGATATACGACGATATCTTCGACTTCGCCAACTACGCCTTCAACAAGGCCCACGCCGTGGCCTATGCGATCATCAGCTTTCAGACGGCCTATCTCAAATGCCACTATCCCAAGGAATACATGGCGGCTCTCCTCACCAGCGTACTCGACTATAGCGGGAAGGTAGCCGAGTACACGGCAGAGTGCCGGGAGATGGGGATCAAACTTCTCCCGCCGGACGTGAACGAGTCGGACGCGGATTTCGCCGTGACCGATGAGGGGATTCGATATGGCCTCGTGGCGGTCAAAAACATCGGCCGGTCGCTGATTGAGCGGCTGGTGATCGAGCGGGAACAAAACGGCCCGTTTGAGAGTTTTTCGGACTTTGTCGAGCGGATGTATGGGCATGACCTCAATCGGCGGACGCTGGAAAATCTCGTCAAATGCGGCGCGTTTGATAGTTTGGGGGCGAGACGGTCCCAACTTGTGGCTGTCTGTGAGCGGATGCTGGAAGAGGTGGCCGAGCGGCAGCGCAAGAACTTAGAGGGGCAGATGGATCTGTTCGGCACGAACGAAGAGGGTACGGAAAAGCGGAAGATGCCTCTCCCCGATATCCCGGAGTTCGGCTCCCGTGAGCGGATGCGGATGGAGAAAGAAACAACGGGTCTTTACCTCACGGGGCACCCGATGGACGAGTATCGGGACCGCGCCAAACGCCTCGGCGCGGCGCGGATCGGCGACATTCTCGCGGACTTCGCCGCAGAGGGCGGCGCGCGCATATTCCGAGACGAGCAGATGGTGACGCTGGTCGGCGTTGTCTCCGGGTATAAGACGAAGACAACGCGCAACAACACGCTGATGGCCTACATCACCCTGGAGGACGATACAGCCGACATGGAACTGCTCGTTTTCCAACGCACGCTGGACCGAGATGGGGCCTATATCGCGGAGGACAACATCGTCATCGTCCGCGGCAAAATCAGCGTGCGAGATGACAAGGACCCGCAGCTTTTGGTAGAGCAGATCCGCCCAGTAAGCGATTTAGACTTGGGTGAGTTGCCGCCGCTTCCGAGCGGACAGCCCGGTGCGCGGTCACTACAGGAGAAGATGTATGTGCGCCTAAACAGCCAAGACGACCCGGCCTATGTGCGGATTCGCTTGATTCTCACCATGTTCCCTGGGGAGCATCAGATTGTGCTGTATTTTGCGGACACGGAGAAGCGCGTGGCGGCGAAGTGCCTGATCCACCCGGCCTTGATTACAGAGTTGCAGGAGATGCTTGGCGCGGAGCATGTGGTGGTAAAATAAGTTTTGCCTTGCGGCGTGCCATAGGGATATTTCCACCCTGGCTGGTAGGCCTATTGCGTTGTGTCGCCGAAGGCGACCTCCTTTTTGCGTTGGCAAAAAGGAGGCAAAAAACAATTCAAGAGAAACCGTATGGTTTCTCTTGAAAAACTCTTCCTTTTGACTGTAATACACAGCGCACCAAACGCTTGTCTTCCGCCTCGCCCGGCGGAAGGAAGTGCGTAGGACGACCGCCGCACATTCGTCTAGCGCACCGCACAAGAACGTGTATGCCCGAAAGCGACACAAATCTCCGCCGGCAGGCGGAACCACATGACTTTTGTGCCCACAAACCAAAAGTCAAATGGGGGACTCGGGGGCGAAGCCCTCGGGTCGCATTTTTTTGCTTACTTTTTTTGTGCGATAGCAAAAAAAGTAAGGCGCCTCAGCGCAACGAGCATTGCGAGCCGCAGGCTCAGTAAAAAAATTAAGGCTTAACAGAAACAAAAGAACTCCCAGCCACGCTAAACCGCCAGAGAAAATCCACCGCCTCTTCGGCATAGCCAATATTGATCCGCTTCGAGGCGGTGATCTCAGCCGGAGGTGGAGCGGCTGCCAGGTAGAGGTCGCCACCCGCGAGGAGGTCTGTGCCGTAGTGGGCTTTGTGGATATCCATGGCGATGCAGAGTTTACCAGGGCCGCTGCAGAGTTGGCGGAGTTTATTCATCCCGCGCCGGGACTCCATCTGAGGGAGGCCGTCCAGCGGCTCCAACGCGCGGATGAGCACGGCTTCTGGTTCGCCGGGCGGGCCGGAGGTGACGTTAAAACAGTGGTACATGCCGTAGATGAGGTAGATGTAGGCGTGGCCGCTGGGGCCGAACATGGCCTTTGTGCGGTCAGATTTGCCCTTATAGCTGTGGCAGGCTTTGTCGCGATACCCACAATAGGCCTCAGTCTCGACGATGCGGCCCTGGGAGAGGGTCCCATCCGGCTCCCGGCGGACCAAATGCTGACCAAGCAGCGCCTTTGCGACGGTTACGGTATCTTGTTCAAAAAAGGCTCTGGATAGATGCAAGAAGGCCACCTCCGAAGGCAGAATGCTCCGCTCATCATAGCACGGGAAACAAAGGCTTGACAAGCGGTGGGATGTTTGGTACTATAATTTGTGCTGGTAAGGCATGTGCTGGTGTAGCTCAGTTGGTAGAGCAGCTGATTTGTAATCAGCAGGTCGGGGGTTCAAGTCCGTCCACCAGCTCCATATGGGGGAGTTCCCGAGTGGCCAAAGGGGGCAGACTGTAAATCTGT
>WRAO01000021.1 GCA_009780175.1 Oscillospiraceae bacterium | reverse complement strand
TTATTGTAGCACACTTCCAGGCCTATGTCAATAACTATTTTTTACCCAGTTATCAACTCCCGCTACCATCGCAACGGCCCCGGACAGCTTTGCTAATATACCACGCTTGTATCACAGTGTCAAGGGGTTTTTGTCGGATTCTCAACTTTGTTTGGGAATTAGGACGGATACGCAAAAATCTCGCTGGGTACAATCGTTGCCAGCACCGGCATACGCTCATACGTGAGCTCTTCCCGCAGCTGCTCCAGCAATTGCTCAAGCTGGATTCTGGCGACGATGATCTGGATCGGCGCACTCTGTCCGCCGCCGGGCAGCATCACACTTGCCTCCGGCTGGACCGGCAAACGGAGAATAATATGATACCCAAAAAAGCTCCGAATCGGCGCGCTGATTTCATAATAGTCGAGCGCCGTTGTGCCGTCTGTGAACTCTTCGACCATGACGCCCGGCAAGAATGTGTAGCCGTTTGGATTGGTCAGCATGCCCGGATCTTCTCCATGGAGCCCCATCAAAGCGTCAAACTGGGCCAAAAAGTCCGCTTGTGTACCGGTGAAGTTTCGCAGTTCTTGGTAAATCTCCCGCGCACGCGCTGTGGCTGCAGCGTCATCCGGGCCGTCTGCCGAGATTAGAATGTGCTTAGCTCTGAGAATCCCTTCCTCTTCCACAAGCGCGTCAACCGCTTCCCGGGGCACGCCTGCGCCATCTTCTCCGTAAAGGGCCGGTGCGGCCCCTTCGTGCATGAACATGATTTCAGTGATATAGCGAAACACGCTTTCGGTCAGGAAATTGCTCTCTAAAAACGCCGCAAATGCTTCCTCAGTAAAGCCATGATGCGCTAAAAAGATCGGGCGATACACCTCATAGGCGTCCTCCTCAAGAGACTCACCGAGCTCTTCTGTATAGAAAATCTCCACCACGCGCCGCTCCATCGCTGCGTCTATGGCGTGGAGAATGGCAAACTCGTTATAGGTCACTTCGCCGTCAAACTGCATCTGCCCTTCAAAAACAGCATCCCAGTCCTCAATGGAACCACCCGCTACGAGTGCCGCCCGCACACTGTGCAGATCGAAGAAAAACTCTTCCCAATATACCGGCCGACCTTCGATTTCTAGCACGACAGTTCGCGCGTCAATCCCGGCAAGATAAATAGGACCCGGGTCCAGAGTCGGCTGAACCGTGGGCGAAGCCTCCGGCGGCGCTTCCGGTGTTGGAGGCGGTTCCGGCACCGTATTTCCGCAAGCCGCAAAAAGCCCAATGCAAAGAAGCAGGGCCAGAATCAGGCAAATCCCTTTTTTCGCTGTGTTCATCGTTTGATCTCCTCTTTTGTGGTGATTTTGCCATCTTACCATATTTTTGCCGTCCGGAACAAGCCTCAGCCATAAGTTTTACACTTTGTCTACACTTTCCTCCGCATATACCCGCACAAATCCCGTCGCCTGATCAATAATCGCCTTGTCCGCCAGCTTAAGCCGAATCGCCGGGACGGCTCCGGGGAGAAGTCTGATCCGACCCTGGAATCCCGGCAAACCATAGATCGCCGCAATGCGCTCATGAGAAAAGGTTTCCGGCAGAAACATGATCTGTAAATGCCCCGCTTTTTGTGAAATCTCCGTAATCCCAGCTTTCGACGCCTCGCCGCGCAAGCGCGCCACCTGGATCAAGGTCAACACACTCTTTGGCGGGTCGCCGTAACGGTCGATTAATTCGTCGATCAAATCTGCCGCGTCTGCTTCTGCGCGGATGTGGGCAATGCGGCGGTAGAGGTCAATCCGCGCCTCTGGCATCGCCACGTAGGAGGCGGGGATATTCGCGTCAACAGAGAGATCGGCTGCGCATTCGGCTCTGACAGGCCGTGCTTCTCCCTTCTCCTCTAATACCGCTTCATTGAGAAGTTTGAGATACATATCATAGCCCACACTCATCATATGGCCTGACTGCTCCCGCCCTAATATATTACCCGCCCCGCGAATCTCAAGGTCCCGCAGCGCGATTTTGAAGCCGGAGTTGAATTCTACAAACTCCCGGATCGCCGTGAGCCGTTTCGTCGCCACTTCAGTCAGCACCTTGTCCTGCCGATAGGTCAGATAGGCAAAGGCCGCTCGGCTGGACCGCCCCACCCGCCCGCGAATCTGATGTAACTGCGCAAGGCCCAACCGATCCGCGTTCTCAATGACCAGCGTATTCACGTTGGGAATGTCAATCCCTGTCTCGATAATCGTCGTGCAGACAAGCACTTGCGCTTCACCTGAGATCATCTGCTCCATAGCGTGATTGAGCTGCCGTTCATCCATCTGCCCATGCCCCACAACGACGCGGACGCCTTCCACAAGATCCCGGATCCGTGCGGCCGTGCGTTCAATCCCCTCGATCTTATTGTGCAGATAATATACCTGTCCACCCCGCGCCAGTTCGCGGCTGATCGCGTCGGCAATCACGGCCCAATCATGCTCCATCACATAGGTCTGCACCGGCTGCCGATTTTGCGGCGGCTCTTCAATGGTAGACATGTCTCGAATCCCCGCGAGTGCCATGTTCAGCGTGCGCGGAATGGGAGTCGCCGAGAGCGTGAGTACATCCACATTCTTACTCATCTCTTTGAGCCGCTCTTTGTGGCTCACGCCGAAGCGCTGTTCCTCGTCCACAATGAGCAAGCCTAGATCTTTGAAGGCCATCTTCTTCTGCAGAAGCTTATGCGTACCGATCAGGATGTCCACACCACCATTCGCCACAGCATCCGTAATTTTCTTCGCCTGTCCCGCCGTGCTGAAGCGGCTGAGCACCTCAATTCGCACTGGATACCCCGAAAACCGTCGCACTGCGGTCGCGTAGTGCTGTTGCGCGAGGACTGTTGTGGGCACTAAAATCGCCGCCTGCTTGCCCTCCAGCACGCACTTCATCACAGCGCGGAGGGCGACTTCCGTCTTACCATACCCCACGTCGCCGCAGAGCAGGCGGTCCATGGGCATGTCTTTCATCATGTCCCGTTTGATCTCCTGCACAGAGACAAGCTGATCGTCTGTCTCCGTATATTCAAATGCCTCTTCAAACTCCCGCTGCCAAGCTGTATCGGGGGAGAAAGCATGCCCCTTCTGCCGCTGGCGTTCGGCATAGAGTTGGATCAATCCCTTGGCGAGGTCTTTCGCCGCGCCTTTGGCTTTCGTCCGCGCTCGCGTCCAATCCGCCCCGCCCATGCGAGAGAGCTTCACCGGGCGATCTTCTCCCCCGGTGCCGATATACTTGCTCACCAAATCAAGCTGCGTCGCCGGGACATAGAGCGCGTCTGTGCCGTGGTACGCGATCTTAATATAGTCCTTTTTCACTCCGTCGATGTCCATCGGCACGATCCCGACAAATCGCCCAATCCCGTGGTGCTCATGGACGACGATGTCTCCAGGAGAGAGGTCTGTATAGCTCTCCAACTGCTGCCCGCGCGGCCGCGTCTTGCGACCTTTTGGAACAGGCCCCGTCTTCAAAATCTGCCCTTCGGTAATCACCGCAAGTTTTACACTCGGATATTCGAGCCCCGCCGACAAGCTCCCGAGCGTGACCATACACGTCCTCGGCTGTGGCAACGCCTTAACCGGCGAAAGCTCCAACTGGACAGGAAATCCAGCCTCCCGCAGCCGTTCGGCAAGCCGTTTCGCCCGACCTTTATCTCCGCAGAGGACAAGCGTACGGTACCCCGTTTCGACATAGTGCCGAATATCTCCCTCCGCCGTCTCCATGCTGCCGCCATAGGACGGCAACTGCTTGGTAAGGAGGCCGATTAAAACCTTTGGTTGAAACTCCGGGGCCGACCCGGCAAAGTGCTCCATCGCCACCAAAGGCCACTCCGCCAACTCCCGCAACACCTCCGGCCAAGGCCGGACAAACTCCGTCTGTCCTTTCTCTAAAACCCCGGCCACAACCGCCGCTTCACACACATCTTTCTGCTCCGCCAGATAGGTCTTCCCCCCATCTGAAAGTCGCCGAAGCTCCGAGAGAAATACGGTGGTTCCTTCCTGTAAATACTCCAGTGGCGTCGTGAGTCTCTCATACAACAGTCCCATATATCGATCTGCCGAAGACAGGGCCGCACCGCCGCCGAGAAGCGCGACATCTGTCTCCATCTGCCGAACTAAGGCTTCCGGCGCATCTTTTCGCTTCCGCACCCGCTCCAAAAGCGCCCGAACCGCCTCTAAGGCCCCACCCTGACCATCCGGATGCAAGGTCGGCAAAGCCTCCGCCGTTGGCAAAATCACACAGGACTTCACCTGTTCCGTCCGTCGCTGCGTGTCCGGATCGAAATAGGCCAGAGAATCGATCATATCCCCCCAGAACTCAGCCCGGACGGGGGCCTGATATGCAGGGGAAAACACGTCAAAAATCCCGCCCCGAAGCGCGAACTGCCCTGGTCCTTCCACTTGTTCCGCGCGACTATATCCGGCCCGAACCAGGCGCTCCGTCAGCGCTCCGAGATCATAGACCGCGCCAATCGTCAAAGTCTCCACAGCGCCCAGCAGGGCCTCTCTTGGCATGCACCGCTGCATTAGAGCCTCTGCAGTGGCAATCACAATGGAGGCCTGCCCCCTTGCCATCGCATAGAGCGTCCCTATCCGCGTCTGCTCCGCCTCGCGAGACATCCCGGAAACGGCATAAAACATCAGCTCCCGACTCATAAGCCGGAGCGGCACCTCTCCCGTGAGCACCGACACATCTCGCGAAAGCCGATTCGCCTCTGCCTCATCCGCTGTAACCAATATCACCGGCCGCCCAGATTCCTTGCGGACAACAGAGGTCAAATGCGCCTTATGAATCTCCCCCACCCCGCTAACGAGGACAGGCGTGTCCCCCGCCGCAAGGGCCTCAGCTACCTGGAGAAAAGGCGTATTCTCATTCAAAAACTTAGTAAGCGCCAGCATAATTACTCCTCGTAATACCAAAATTCCATGCCCTCTTGCACGAGGACGCACCGCACATTCAATCGCACCCACCGCACAAGAACTCACATGCCCAAAAGCGCCCCAGCTTCCGCCGGCAGACGGAACCACATGACGGAAACAAGTACAGGTGCAAAGTCAAAAGGAAGAGATTTTTAAGAGAAACCATTCGGTTTCTCTTAAATCGCCTTTTTGCCTACTTTTTGGCGAAGCAAAAAGTAGGTCGCCCTCGGCGAAACATGCGCAGCGAGCCGCAGGCTAAAAGAAAACAAAAAGAGCAAACGCAGACTACCCCCGGCCACAAAAGCAGCCGGGGTAAATACCTAGTCATTTTACCCGCTTTCTAAGCATTTTGCAAGGCCCCTTACATTAAATATTTAGATTGCACATACTTCAAAAATTTGCTATAATTATACAGTTACTACATCGCCGCGTGCGAGGAGGAGCCCTACGCAATGAACTCTGCATCTGATGTCCTAAAACGCGTCTTAGATATTCTTTCAAAGGAGCTCACCTCCACTGCCATCGATACCTGGTTTGACGATACGACCGCTGTCGCATTCAAAGACAGCCGTCTGGTTCTTTGCGTCCCCTCCGCCTTTAAGCGGGAGGTCATCGAGACAAAATTCGCAACCCATTTAAAAACCGCCCTCACCGAACTCTTCGCCGGTGAGGTCGACCTCCTTATCCTTGGCCCAGATGAGTTATCCGCCTTTCAAGGCCAGAGCACCCAAAAAAGTACGCCCACCGAAGAGCGGGAAGCTTCCACCTTTGACCGCTTCATCGTCGGCTCGAACAACAAATTCGCCCACGCCGCCGCCAAGGCCGTCGCGGAAAAACCCGCCGCCGCCTATAACCCGCTTTTCATCTATGGCAACTCCGGCCTCGGGAAAACGCACCTGCTCTACGCCATCCGCCACGCGATCAAAGAGCAAAATCCCAACGCGCAAATCGTCTACATCAAGGGCGACGAGTTCACAAACGAACTCATCTATGCCCTTCAGACCGGCAAAATGGAAGAGTTCCGTCAGAAATACCGCTCAGCAAACGTCCTCCTTGTGGACGATATCCAGTTCATCGCCGGCAAAGACCGAACGCAGGAAGAGTTCTTCCACACCTTTAACGCCCTCCATGAATCCAGCTGCCAAATTGTCCTCACCTCCGATCGGCCCCCAAAAGAAATCCTGCTCCTGGAAGACAGATTACGCAGCCGCTTCGAATGGGGCCTCCTCGCAGACATCGGCCCCCCGGATTACGAAACCCGCATCGCCATCATTCAGGCCAAGGCCCTACAACTGGGCACTAAGCTTCCGGACGATCTGGTCCAGTTTATCTCAAACAACTTCACCGCCAACATCCGGCATCTCGAAGGCGCGGTTAAACGAATCACCGCCAGCCGGGAGCTTGTCAATTACGACATAGATAACAGAGACACGGCCTATAAAGTTCTCAGAGACATGATCCGCGAAGAGCTCCAACCCACCCCAGATATCATCATCCGCGAGACAGCCCGCTACTTCATGCTCTCCGTCGAAGATATTCGGGGCAGCAGTCGGATCCGAGACACCGCCACTGCCCGCCAAGTGTCCATGTACCTCATCCGCAAACTTACCGACCTTTCCCTCGTCGACATCGGTAAAGAATACAGAGGTAAAAGCGGCAGTGGAATGGACCACACCTCTGTCCTCAACTCCATCCGAAAAATTGAGACAGACATCAAAGAAAAACCCGCCTTCCGCGATATAATCCGCGACATCCAAACCAACATCACAGAGACAACAGGCTAGCAAAAACTTTCCCACATTCCCCCGTGGATAACTCTAACAGCTTCTGTGAATAAAATGCTGACCTACAGTTATTCACATTGCTTATTCCACGGCTCACAAACTTTCCCACACACATCTCCCTCACACCACAAGGCTTGCCCCCACTTTTCCACATATTTCTCTACTACGACTACGACTACGAATCTACTATCCTACATTCTCTATGAGCGGAGGTACAACTCGATGAAATTCTCCTGCGAAAAATCCCAACTCCTGGCAACCATTACGATCACTAGTAAAGTGGCATCCGCCAAAAGCGCTGTCCCTGCCCTGGAAGGGCTCCTGCTGGAAGCGAGCACTTTCCTCAAAGTCTCCGGCTACGACCTCAAAACAGGGATTAAAACCGAAGTCCCGGCCGAGGTGACAATACCCGGCGCCATTGTTCTCAACGCGCGGCTTCTGGGCGACATCGTCCGTAAATTGCCGGATGATATCGTCACCATCGCCGTCGCTTCTGACAATATGGCCACCATCACCTGTGGACCGAGTAAGTTTAACATCCCCGGTACCCCCGCGTCGGACTATCCGGAACTCCCCTCCGTGGATGGACAAAGTGCGATTCATATCCCGCAAAACACACTGCGGCGCATGATTAGTGAAACCATCTTTGCCGTCTCAGACAACGAGAGCCAGCCCATTCATACAGGCAGCCTCTTCGAAATTGAAGGCAAAACCCTTACCATCGTCTCCGTAGACGGCTTCCGTCTCGCGCTCCGCCGTGAACAACTAGAGAAGGCCGAGATGGAAGATTGTAGCTTTGTCGTCCCTGGTTCTGCCCTCGGTGAAGTGGAAAAAATTGCTTCAGACTCCGAAGAAACGGTTAAACTAGTTCTGGGTTCAAAGCATATTCTGTTTTCTATCGGCCCCACCGTCGTCATTTCTCGGCGGATCGAGGGCAATTTTCTCAACTACAAACAAGTTATCCCACAGACTAACAAGTTGGAAGTCACAGTGGAAAAAAGAGCCCTGATGGGCGCAGTAGAGCGCGTTTCGCTTATCATCAATGAAAAGCTCAAGAGCCCCGTCCGCTGTGTATTTGAAGACGGTGAAATTAACCTTTTTACCGCCACAGCCCTCGGTAAAGCAACCGATAGCTGTAAAATAGCCGGAGACGGCAAAAACCTCGAGATCGGCTTTAATAATAAATATCTGCTCGACGCCCTGAAAGCCGCCCCGGCAGATACCGTTACCATCTCCCTCGGTACCAGCGTTTCCCCCTGCGTCATCACTCCGACAGACGGAAACGGCAGTTTCACTTATCTCGTCCTCCCTGTCCGCCTGAAAGCAGGCGATAGTTGATGAATATTGCGATCAAGACGGAATTTATAAAACTGGATGCTCTGCTCAAATATGCAGACTTAGTCTCTTCCGGCGGCGAGGCGAAAGTGCTCATCACAGACGGCCTTGTTTCCGTCAACGGCGAAATTTGCGCCATGCGCGGTAAAAAATGCCGCCCCGGCGACCAAATCCAGCTCGGAGATGTGACAATCACCGTTACTGGCCCATAGGAACGAGATAGATATGATATTAACCAAGCTTTCCATCGCAGGATTTCGCAACCTAGAGCAAGACGAAATCCACTTCGACCCCGGCGCGAACATCATCATCGGCGAAAACGCGCAGGGCAAAACCAGCCTCCTAGAGGCCATCCACTATCTCACCGGCGCTAGAAGCTTCCGCACACGGTTCGACAAAGAATTGATTGGTCATACACGAGACTTTGCAAAGATCAAGGCCGCCTATTTTGCCGAAGAGCGGGAGCAGACCATAGAAATCGGCCTGCGGCGCGGTAAGACAAAAGAAATCCTGCTCAACAGTGTAAAGCAAAAACGCTCCGCCGATCTGGCCGGCAAAGTGATGGCAGTCCTCTTCTGTCCGGACGATTTGGAGCTCGTCCGCGGCGGCGCAGCGACCAGACGGCGATTTTTAGACGACAGCCTTTCCCAACTCCGCCCCAAGTATGCCCTCTGGCTCGCCGAGTGGGCTCGGCTCTATGAACATAAGACCCGTATTCTCAAAGACCACTGGACCAAACCCGCCCTCCTTGATACGCTAGATGATTTTAACTTCAAGCTTGCCAAATGCGCCGCCCACCTGATCCACTACCGGGCGGCCTTCGTAGAGAAACTGGCCCCCACCGCGCGCGCGATCCACGCGGACTTCTCCGGTAATCGCGAGCAGCTCACCCTCCGATATGAGACGGTGAGTACCATAGAAAACCCGCTGGAAAAACCAGCAGTCCTCTTCGACTGGCTCATGGCCCACCAGACGCGGCTCCGGCAAGCCGAGATCGACGCCGGACTCTGCCTCTCCGGTGTCCACAAAGATGACATCGCGATCGAGATCAACTGCGAGACAGCAAGATGCTTCGCCTCCCAAGGTCAAACCCGCACGGCGGCGCTCTCCATCAAACTCGCCGAGCGAGACATCCTCTTCGAAGACCGTGGCGAATACCCCTTTCTGCTCCTGGACGACGTCCTCAGTGAATTAGATCCCGCCCGGCAAGACTTCGTCCTCAACCGCATCCGAACCGGCCAAGTATTCATCACCTGCTGCGAAGACAAAGGTATCGCAGGCCGAACCGGCGGTAAGATTTTCACCGTAGAGAAAGGCAGAGTTTTGTAGGGGCGAACGGTGTTTACCTACATCACTCGCGAAGAAACGCATATGTATTTACACCTAGGACAAGACACCATCGTTCTCAAAGCGGACGTAGTCGGTATATATGACCTGGACAACTGCACCGCCTCCCACATCACCAGAAGTTTTCTGGCCAAAGCGGAGCGGGCCGGGACAGTTGTGGGAGTAGCGGAGGAGCTGCCCAAAAGTTTCGTCATCGTGAACACCAACGGCAAGACCACGATTTATCTCAGTCAACTATCCACCGCCACCCTGCAAAAGCGCAGCGCGGCAGTCGGATTTGAATTGTAGGGGCAAAGCCCCAAGGGATTCCCCTACATTACCACTAGGAGGCAAACACACACATGGCAGAAAAACCAGAAATTGTAGGGGGCGGCGCCCCCGATGCCCCGTCCACCCCGCAAACCTATGACGCATCCCAAATCCAAGTCCTGGAAGGCCTGGAAGCTGTCCGTAAGCGGCCCGGTATGTACATCGGCTCCACCTCGGAGAGCGGTCTGCACCACCTCATCTATGAGATCGTAGACAACTCCATCGACGAAGCCTTGGCGGGCCATTGCGACGAGATCACGGTAGAAATCAGCGAAAACAATATCATCACCGTCACAGACAACGGGCGCGGTATCCCTGTAGACATTCAGGAGCAGACTGGCACGAGCGCCCTGGAAGTCGTCTTCACCGTCCTCCACGCCGGCGGCAAATTCGGCGGCGGCGGCTATAAAGTCTCCGGCGGACTCCACGGCGTGGGTGCGGCAGTTGTCAACGCCCTGTCCGAATGGCTGGAAGTCGAAGTTTACCGCAACGGGAAAATCCACCAAATGCGCTTCGAACGTGGCGACATCGCCCAAAACATCACCGTAATCGGAGATACAGACAAAACCGGCACCAAAGTCCGCTTCAAAGCGGACGGCGAGATATTCGATATCTTGGAATATAATTACGAAACCGTCCACGGACGCATGAAAGAGCAGGCCTACCTAAACGCAGGTCTGCGCATCAACACAGCCGATACGCGCGCGGAGGCGCCCATCCACCACGAGATGTTCTTCGAAGGCGGCATCACCCAATTCGTTGAGGAAATCAATAAGAACAAAACCGCACTCCACGAACACGTGATCTGTATCCGCGGCGAACAAGACACGTCCGAAGCCGAGGTCGCCTTCCAATATAACGACGGCTACAACGAAATGATTCTCAGTTTCGCCAACAATATCCGTACCCGAGAAGGCGGCATGCACGAAACCGGCTTCAAAGCCGCCTTGACCCGCGTACTCAACACCTACGCCAAAAAAATCGGCCTCCTCAAAGGCGAAGAAAAACTCACCGGCGAAGACTGCCGCGAAGGCATCACCGCCATCATCTCCGTTCGCCTAATGGAAGCCCAGTTCGAAGGCCAGACCAAATCGAAGCTCGGGAACAGCGAGATCAAAACTCTAGTCGAACAAATGGTCGGCGAAAAGCTGGACGAGTTCCTCGAAGAAAATCCCTCCGTAGGCCGCGCAATCCTGGAAAAAGCCGTCCTCGCGTCCCGCGCAAGAGAGGCGGCGAAACGCGCCAGAGAGAGCATCCGCCGCAAAAACGCCCTAGAAGGCGCGACCCTCCCCGGCAAACTGGCCGACTGTAACGAGCGCGACCCCGCCCTCACCGAGATCTACATCGTCGAGGGGGACTCGGCCGGCGGATCGGCCAAAGGCGGCAGAGACAGCAGATTCCAAGCCATCCTCCCCCTCTGGGGCAAGATGCTCAACGTAGAGAAGGCAAGAGTAGACAAAGTCTACGGCAACGACAAACTCCTCCCTGTCATCACCGCTCTCGGCGCCGGTATCGGGGACGACTTTGATCTGGAAAAGCTCCGCTACCATAAAGTCATCATCATGGCCGACGCCGACGTAGACGGCAGCCACATCAGAACCCTTCTGCTCACCTTCTTCTTCCGCTATATGCGCCCCCTCGTAGAGATGGGCCACGTCTACGCCGCCCAACCCCCGCTCTATAAACTCACCCGCGGCAAAAACGTCCGCTACGCCTACTCCGACAGAGAGCGGGATGAGGTACTAATCGAACTGCGCGGCGACAACGAGAACGCCAAAGTAGAAATCAGCCGCAACAAAGGTCTCGGCGAAATGGACCCCAGCGAACTCTGGGATACCACGATGGACCCTGAAACCCGCATCCTAAACCGCATCGAAATCGCCGACGCGCTCAAGGCAGATGAAATCTTCACCGTCCTCATGGGCGAAAAAGTAGAACCCAGAAAAGCCTACATCGAAGAAAACGCCCAGTTTGCGCAGAATATCGACGTGTAGCCAATCATCAAAGAAGGGAGCGCCTCCATGGCTATTCCAAGTCTAAACGAATTATATAGAGAAGTGCTCCTAACCCTTGGAAACGGAGAACCTCATTCCAACAAGCAATTAGGTGATGCCATTGCCAAGCGTAAGCATATATCGAAAGAAGATCTCGCGGTGAGAATGAAAGACGGAGTGAGTACCGTTTTTCGTTATCGGCTCCGCTGGGTGAAAACAAGGTTAAAAAAAGACGGGCTCGTGGAATACCTAGGGAGAGACGCCGCTCGTATAACGGATGCAGGACGAAGGGTATTAGCAGAGGGCATGCACCCCAGCGCCGAACGAAGTGAAGATGATCAGCAAGAACAAACCCCGGGAGAGCGCATAGAAGCCGCATTTTTGCAGATAAACGAAGTGCTAAAGAGTGAGATTTTAAGCGAGATTATGAGCCAAGATTCAGTATTTTTTGAACATCTTGTTGTCAAGCTTTTACTGGCCATGGGTTATGGTGGGGCCCTTGACGGGGAAGGAATTGTAACCCCACTATCTAGAGATGGCGGCATAGACGGGATTATTCGGGAAGACAAACTTGGATTTAACAATATCTACATTCAGGCGAAGCGCTGGGCGCTCTCCAAAACGATTGGTCGCCCAGAAGTGCAGACATTTGTTGGCGCGATAGCGAACAAGACAGGCAAGGGATTGTTCATTACAACCGCAAAGTTTTCAAGCGAAGCAGTGCAATGCGCAAAAGAAAACCACCTTGTCTTAGTAGACGGAGACAAGCTGGCTGAACTGATGATCGAGTATGGCGTCGGAGTTTCGACGCTTCAGACATATGAGATGAAAAAGCTAGATACTGACTTTTTTACAGAGCAGGACTAAATGAAAGACAAGGCAAAGGAAGGTAACCCACAGTGCCAACTAACGAAAAGAACCCAGATATATCCTACCCAAATCAAAAGATCGTCCAAGTAGAACTCGAAAAAGAGATGAAGGACAGCTATCTCGACTACGCCATGAGCGTAATCGTAGGCCGCGCCTTGCCCGACGTCAGAGACGGCCTCAAACCCGTCCACAGACGCATCCTCTACGCCATGCTGGAAGACGGGCTGACCTCAGACAAACCCTTCCGCAAATCCGCCACTACGGTCGGTAACGTACTGGGTCGGTACCACCCCCACGGCGACGCATCTGTGTATGACGCGCTCGTCCGCTTAGCGCAAGACTTCTCCATGCGCTACATGCTCGTGGACGGCAAAGGCAACTTCGGCTCCGTAGACGGCGACCCCCCTGCGGCTTACCGTTACACCGAAGCCAAAATGTCCAAACTCGCCGCCGAGCTCACGCGAGAGCTGGACAAAGAAACCGTAGACTTCCTCCCCAACTTCGACGAGACGCGCAAAGAACCCCGTGTGCTCCCCTCGCGCTTCCCCAATCTGCTCGTCAACGGCAGTATGGGCATCGCCGTCGGTATGACCACGAACATCCCCCCGCACAACATGCGGGAGACGATAGACGCCACCATCTGCCTCATCCAAAACCCCGAGGCCGATCTGGACGACCTGATGGAGCACCTCAAAGGCCCCGATTTTCCAACCAAAGGCATCATCATGGGCCGCGCCGGAATCCGCGCCGCCTACGCCACTGGTCGCGGTCGTATGCGCGTCAGAGCCCGGACCGAGACGGAGGAGTTTGGGCAAGGACGGATCCGTATCATCGTCAACGAGCTCCCCTACCAAGTCAACAAAGCCCGCCTGATTGAAAGCATTGCGGATCAGGTGAAAGACAAAAAAATTGACGGCATTACCGGCCTCAGAGACGAGTCTGACCGCAACGGTATGCGCATGGTCATCGAACTCCGGCGCGACGCGAACCCCGGTGTCGTACTCAATCGGCTCTACGCATCCACCCAACTCCAAATCACCTTCTCCATCGTCCTGCTGGCACTGGTCAACGACCAACGCCAGCCGAAACTTCTCAGCCTGAAGGAGATGCTGGAAGAATACATCACCCACCAAAAAGAAGTCATCACCCGCCGGACGGAGTATGACAGGCGCAAAGCGCTAGAGCGCGCCCATATTCTCGAAGGCCTCATGATCGCCGTTGACAACATCGACGAAGTCATCCAGATCCTCCGCACCAGCTACGACGACGCGGACGCCCGCCTCATGGAACGCTTCGGCCTCAGCGAATTGCAGGCCCAAGCGATTCTCGACATGCGCCTACGCCGCATCCAAGGCCTAGAACGCGAAAAAATCGAAGCCGAACACAAAGACCTCCAAGAAAAAATCGCCTACTACAACGCGCTTCTGGCAAGCCCAGAAATGCTCAAAGACGTCCTCGTCACCGAACTCACCGAAATCCGCGACAAATTCGGCGACGAGCGGAAGACCGAAATCACCGCCGTCGAAGACGAGATCGACATCGAAGACCTCATCGACGAGGAGCCCTGCGTCTATACCCTCACCAACGCGGGCTACATCAAACGCCTCCCGGCGGACACCTACCGCAGCCAAAAACGCGGCGGCAAAGGCATCACCGCCCAAGCCCTCAAGGAAGAGGACTACGTCGAAACCCTCTTCACCGCCTCGACACACGACCTCATCCTCTTCTTCACCAGCTTCGGTCGCGTCTACCAGAAAAAAGGCTATATGATCCCCGAAGCGGGCCGGACAGCGAAGGGCACAAACATCGTCAACATCCTCCCCCTCCAAGCCGGCGAAAAAGTCAGTGAGATGATCCACGTCGACGCATTCAACGACGAAGAATACCTCGTCATGGTCACCCGCGGCGGCACCACAAAACGCCTCCGCCTCTCCGCGCTGAAAAACATCCGCAGCATTGGTATCCGCGCCATCACCCTTGACGAAGGCGACGAACTCATCGCCGTCCGCAAAACAGATGGCAACCAAAACATCCTCATCGCCACCCACGAAGGCATGGCGATCTGCTTTAGCGAGCAAGACGTCCGCATCACCGGCAGAGACTCCGCCGGCGTACGCGGCATCCGTCTGCGCGGCGACGACTACTGTATCGGCGCGGCCCGCGCCCGCGAAGGCGGTGCCCTCCTCACCGTCACCAAAAACGGCTACGGCAAACGGACCGATATCCTCGAATACCTCAGAGGCGACTCCGGCGTCCCGCAAAACCGCGGCGGCGTCGGCCTGAAAAACTACAACATCACCGAAAAAACCGGCCCCATCGCGGATATCAAGGTGGTAGACAACGCAGACGACATCCTCCTCATCTCCGACGACGGTACCATCATCCGCATGGCTGTCTCCTCCATCAACCAACTCAGCCGCGGCACCCAAGGCGTCCGCCTGATGCGCCTCGCGGAAGAATCCAAAGTCATCTGCATCGCCCGTACGGAGCAGCTAGACGAGGAAGATGCGGTACCCGTCGTCCCTCCCTCCGAATCGGACGAACTCCCGGTTGACGAAACCCCCGGCGAAATCACCGATGAAAACAATTAAACTCTACACCGACGGCGCATGCAGCGGCAACCCCGGCCCCGGCGGCTGGGGGGCCATCCTGCTCTACGGCCCCCACAAAAAAGAACTCTCCGGCGGCGAACCCCAGACCACCAACAACCGCATGGAGCTCCTAGGTGTCATCCGGGGCCTAGAAGCTCTCATCGAACCCTGCGAAGTAGACCTCTACACCGACAGCCAATACATCGTCAACGCCATCGAAAAACGCTGGGTCTACAAATGGCGCGCCAACAAGTGGATGCGCAACAAAGACGAACCCGCCAAAAACCCAGACCTCTGGCAAGAACTGCTCCGACTGATGGACACCCACAAAGTCACCTTCCACTGGGTCAAAGGCCACGCCGAAAACCAATACAACAACCGCTGCGATGAACTGGCAGTAGCCGAAAGCCGCAAACACAAATCGTAGGGGCGGGGTTCTACCCCGCCCGCAAAGCAGCATTGCATTCCGAAGGGGCGATTATCAAGCGCCCGCCTCTGATGTTCCACAGAACCCCGCATGTTAGGAGGCCCACATGCTATACAGGAGACAAAACATGATCTCAATCGACCGCATGCAAGAGATGCTCGAAGAAATCGCCGAAACCTTTCCCGAGGCGTTCTACGAAAAACTAAACGGCGGCATCTGCCTTCTGCCCGAGGTCAAATACAGCCCCTACGCCAGAGCGGAAGACCTCTGTACCCTCGGCGAATACCACCGCAACGTCATGGGCCGCTATATCTACATCTACTACGGCTCCTTCATCCGCGTCCACGGACGCCTCTCAGAGCCCGCGCTTTACGAAGAACTCCGCCAAACAGTAGCCCACGAGTTCACCCACCACCTGGAGGACCTCGCCGGTGAGCGAGGCCTAATCAAGCGGGATGAAGAAGACCTCGCGGCATACCTATGGGGCAACGAGGAGGATGACTAGCCTATGGAACGAATCGACTGCCCCAACTGCGGCGTCTGATTGCAAGAATCGTCTTTTGGCTCGCCCTATTCACCGCAGTGTCGTTCCTCTATATAGGCTGGGTTATGGTCACCGGCCTAATCGCGGGCTTTAACCCCCGGCAACGACCTCCCTGCCCGTGAGAAACACCTCAGCGGTCATCAATACGCCAAGCTTATACCCATAGAGCTGGCCTTTCATGGCCGTCAATCGGTTCAACTCCATCTGCGCGTCTATATATCGCTCGAGGAGCTCCTTCTCGTCCGCGCCTAACCGCTCCAAAAGCTGCTCCTCCGTGCGCGTGATCAGCGCCAAAGCCTTCCCAAACTCCGAATCGTTCGAAAAAGTCTGCACCTCCGGCGAGATATTGCCATAGAAAAATTCTTCGAGGATGCTTTGCATAGAGACGACCTCCTTGGACGCACATTTTAGCGTGTCACGACTTCATGATAACACGCGCAAATGTGTGTGTCAATTGCTTTTTATAAATTCTTTTGGTGGTGTTGCAAATGTCGGCTTTTTCTACAAGATTGCGTGAATTGAGAACTTCGAAAAATATAACACAAAAGCAATTGGCTGAAAGCACTGGGCTGTCAGAAAGAGCGTGCCAAAGCTATGAACTTGATGAAAGAGAACCCAGGCTAAGTGTCATCAACAAACTCGCCGACTTCTTCGAAGTCACCACCGACTACCTATTGGGCCGCACCGACCAAATGTAGGGGCGACCGCGTCCTTGCTATAGGGGCGATTAATAGCGCACAAAATAGAAAACCGGCAATGGAGATTCCCCATTGCCGGTTTTCATTCATGTCCCCAAAATCACATCCGCCGCAATCTCCGCAAAAATCCGGCTCGCCGTTAACGCCTCCTGCAAGGTGTTCGCGCAAGTCCCGACCTCCACCAAAACCGCCCCCGGTCGGACATGCGCGTTAAACCGCTCCTCCCGGAGCGACATCGGTCGCGCAAAGGTAGGGTGATACTCCACCATCGCTGCCTGCAGCCGTAGCGCAAACCGCAAATTGTCCCGCCAGCCCGGATGATACAGCCCGGCGTGGTCCGTACCCACCACCAACATAATCTGTGCGCTCTCTATCCCCTCAATCGCTGCCATCGTCCGCACGTACTGCCCAGATGCGTTGATTATCGCGTCGCGATGGATATCAAAAATCACCTGAATTTCCGGATACATTGTCAAATAATGCTCCGCTGTCAACAGCGACCGTCCATAAGACCCGCGAAACGCCGGATAATCATGAAACTCCTCACTGTGAATTACCCGAATGCCTCGCGCTTCAAAAATCGCCGCGATCTCCCGCCCCACGCGGGTGATGTTGAGGTTGCGATCTGTCGTTCGATAATTGTCTACATTATCATACCAGTCATACCCGTCCGGCTCGAAAGATTCAGTCCCGTGCGTATGTAGAATGAGCACCGTAGGCACTTCGCCGCCGCGCGGATTAAATCCAAGCGGTTCTTGGAGCATAGCCTCGATGTCGACTGCGTAAGTTGTGCTGTTGCGCAAATAAACACCCTCAGAACTCGGAGTCCTCTCATCCCCCCGAAAGGTCATCGTCGGCAGCCGATCAATGCTGCTCGGCCTGTAGATGGGCAAAACCTCGACGAGATCAGGCGCAGATGCAACCGCGCCCTCCTCCGGCGCGTCCGGAGTGGAGGAGGCGGGTTCATATAAGAGCGTATCCGGCGCCTCGTCCTCGATAACAACAGAGGCCGAGGCTGTGAGCAGAGAAGACTGGCTAAGCACTGCGGCTTCGACCACAGTTTCGTCCCCCATCGCCGTCTGGATGAGCCCCTCCAAGGCCGCGTCCACACCCAGGGCCACCAGTCCTCGAAACAGCAAAGCCAGTGCGAGAATCAACGCAATCCGCTTCCAGATCCGCATATGACACCCCCTCTCTCATCGACTACTTGCACTATATGTCCAGCCCGGATTGATTATGTAGGCCTTGTATGATAGAATTGGGACAAGTATAGCCCAGACCCAAAGCGAAATTCGCAGAAAGAGAGATCACGATGCAACACACCTACAAAACCAAAGGCATCTGCGCAAGCGAGATGGCCTTCACCATCGAAAACGGCATCGTCACCGGCCTCACCGTCAAAGGCGGTTGCGACGGCAATCTAAAAGGCATCATCCGCCTCGTAGAAGGCATGCCGGCCGAAGAGGTCATCGCCCGCCTGGAAGGGCTTAATTGCAAAGGGAAAGGGACCTCTTGCCCGGATCAGTTGGCGCAGGCCTTGAAGGAAGTTATCTAAATTTCTGCCTTTCGCCCAGCGGAAGAGGGTGCAGCGCAACAAGCACCGCACATTCAATCGCACCCACAGCACAAAAACATGTATGCCCTAAAACGACAACCTCTCCGCCGGCAGGCGGAACCACGCGACTTGAATATACATAAGCTAAAAGTCAAAAGGGGGTTTTTAGGGGGCATCGCCCCCTAAATCGCCTTTTTGCTTACTTTTTTGCGCGATGCAAAAAAGTAAGTCGCCTCAGCAAAACGAGCCGCAGGCTCATAAAATAGAGAGAAAGAAAACAAAAACCATGATATTCAGCAGCATCTCATTCTTATTCTTCTTCCTCCCAGCCCTCCTAGCCGTGTATTTCCTTGTCCCACGTCGTTGGCGCGGGACAAGAAACACGGTTCTTTTGCTGTTCAGCATCGCCTTCTATGCCTGGGCTGGACCTCGCTTCGTGCCGCTGGTCCTCATCTCCGGTATCACGTCCTACCTCTGCGGCCTCTACGCCAGCCCAGCGAACACCCAACGGACAAGACACCTAGCGGTAGCCATATGCTGTACCATCGGCCTCGGCCTTCTTGGCTGGTTCAAATACGCCGGATTCTTCGCCGAAACCGTCGCCCAGTTCGCCCCCGACTTCCCCATCCCACACATCATCCTGCCCATTGGCATCTCCTTCTACACCTTCCAAAGTATCAGCTACGTGGTAGATATCTATCGCGGACACATCGAGCCCCAGCGCAACCCCCTCCGCGTCATGCTCTACATCGCGCTCTTCCCACAACTCGTCGCCGGCCCCATCGTCCGCTACGAAACCATAGGAGACGCGCTGGAACACCGCAAAGAAACCGTGGCAGACTTCTCCGAAGGCCTCACCCGTCTCTTCTTCGGCCTCGGCAAAAAACTACTCATCGCCGGCCCCATGGGAAGGATCGCCGACGCTATCTTCGCCTACGACCCAAGCCTCCTAAGCGCCCCCCTCGCGTGGACCGGCGCCCTCGCCTACGCCATGCAAATCTACTTCGACTTCTCCGCCTACTCCGACATGGCAATCGGCCTCGGTCGGATGTTCGGCTTCCGCTTCCTCGAAAACTTCAACTACCCCTACATCGCCCGCAGCATCACCGAGTTCTGGCGCCGCTGGCACATCTCCCTCTCCTCATGGTTCCGAGACTATGTCTATATCCCCCTCGGCGGCAGTCGAAAAGGGCCCCTCCGGCTCGTCGGCAACCTCTTTGTCGTCTGGCTCCTCACTGGCTTCTGGCACGGCGCCGCATGGAATTTCGTCGTCTGGGGCCTCTGGTTTTTCGTCCTGCTTATGGGCGAGAAATTTCTCTGGGGCAAACTGCTGGACCGTCTCCCCGCAGTAATCCGCTGGGTCTACGCCATGGCCCTCGTCACCCTCAGCTGGGTCTTCTTCCGTGCCCCAGATCTCGGACACGCGATGATCTACCTCAGCGCCATGTTCGGCGGCAGCAGCGGCGAGTTCAATCACACCCTCTTCTACCTCCTCCAATTCTGGCCCGAATGGCTCATCGCCTGCGCCGCCTGCTTCCCAATCAAGCTAGCCCTAGAAAAAGCCCTCGAAGCAAGACGCGACAGCCCCACCTTCGCCCTAATCCACACATGGGCCCCAAAACTCCTAGCCCTACTCCTCCTAGCCCTAGCCTACACAAGACTAGTAACCGAAGGCCTCCGCCCCTTCATCTACTTCCAATTCTAGCCAAAGGGATAAACAACCGCACATTCAATCAACCCCCCAGCACAACAACCCCCACGCCCGAAAGCAACCCTTCTTCCGCCGGCAGGCGGAACCACACGGCTAAAACGCACACGAGTAAAAAGTTAAAAAAAGAAAAAGCGCGTTTTTTGCTTACTTTTTTGAGCGCAAGCAAAAAAGTAAGGCGCCTCAGCGCAGCGAGCCGCAGGCTTATAAAAAAAAGAAACACTCCTATAGAAAAACCATCACAAAAAGAAAGGAGCGCCCCCCAAAAATGAAACAACAACCCCTCGCCGAGCGCCTCTTCATTCTCGCCGCGCTCCTGTTCCTCATCGGCATCCTCCTCCTAACCCTCCTGCGCGACCGTGACAACATCTCCCACTACGAAAACCGCTACCTAGCCACCATGCCCGAATTCTCCACCGCCGCCGTCCTAGACGGCAGTTACTTCGCCGGGATCGACGAATTTCTCGGCGACCACTCCGCCTTCCGCATCACCCTCTCCCGGCTCACCGCGCGGGCAGACATCCACCTCCTAGGCCGCCCAGTCGTCAACAACATCGTCGTCCTAGACGACCTCCTCCTCTTCCGCTTCCCCGCAGAACCCGCCCCCACGGAGGAATGGTTAGCAGCGGAAGCCAATGCCCGTGCGCGCGAGCTCCATACGCTGATGCAGCTCATCGAATCTTACGGCGGTCATTTCCTCTATGTAGCCGTCCCCGACCAAACCGCTTATTTCTGGGAATATTTCCCCAGCTACATCAACAACCGCCAAGGCTACCGCCCAGCAGTGCAGGCCTTCACCGAAGCAATGGAAGCCCATGGCGTCCCCTTCCTAGATATGGGCGAAGTCTTCGCCGCGCGCGGCAATCCAAGGCACTACTATTCCGCCGTAGACCACCACTTCAGCTCCGCCGGCGCCTTCGCCACTTATGAAGCCATCATGGAAGCCCTGCTGGACCAGACAGGCCTAGATATGCCCTTCCTCCGCGCCGAAGATTTCATCTTCACCGAACTCCCCAACCCCTATACCGGCTCCCGGGGCCGGATGCTCTGGGGCGCCTCTCCCTTCCGAGACGAACGCCTCACCGTCGCCGAACCACGGACGCCCATCCCCTTCACCCGCAAAGACAACGGCTGGGTGCGTCCCGCAACAGTCCACGACCTGCCGGGCATCTACTGGGAAGAAGTCTTCTACGGCCTCTACATGGGCGGCGACCACCCCTTGACCGAAATCGACACCAACCGTCCCCACCTCCCCAGCATCCTCGTCTTCGGAGACAGCTTCACCAACGCGGTCGAGAGCCTCATCTACGTCAACTTCAACACTATGACCTCTATCGACTTGCGCTTGTTCGACAGCATGAGCCTCGCGGGCTTCATCATGCTCCACCAGCCAGACATCGTAATCTGCATCCGCGATTATTCGTGGATTCTAAGACCCGAAGGCAACGGCAGACTATTTGAATAAGGCATAAATTACCCCATACCCCATTGCCGCCAAGGCCCCAAACACCAACACCGGCCCAGCAATGGAAAACAGCTTTGCCGCCAACCCCGCCACATGCCCCTCACTCTTAAACTCCATCGCCGGACTCACCACAGCGTTGGAAAAGCCCGTAATCGGTACCAGCGCCCCCGCCTTGCCGATCTGCGCGAGTTTGTCATATAATCCGAGTCCCGTGAGCAATGCTGCGAGAAAGATCAAGGTAATCGCCGCTCCCGTCCGCGCATTATCCAACTCCGCCCCCAGGTGCACGTAGACCCGCACAATCCCCTCCCCGATCGCACAAATCGTCCCACCCACCAAAAACGCCCGCACCAAATTCCCCCAAAGCCTCGACTTCGGCGCCATCTGATCCACATAAGCGCTATATTGTTGATTGGTCATATTCATAGCAAAAACCCTCCCCTTTTGAGCTAGTGTCTCAAAAGGGGAGGGTTTTTATTCTAATCGCAGTGCTTTAAAGAGCAATCCTCTAAAAAAGAGCCGATTCCTCCATTCCGGCACCCGAGGAGACTTCCGCAAAAACAAAACAGGGACGACCATTGGTCGTCCCCGTGCGGTACAGGTTCTTACTCTTCGTTCTCGTCCGCTTCTTCCTTGGCTTCTTCCGCCTCGGCCTCAGCTTCGGCTTCCGCCGCCTCGATCTCTTCCAGCGCAGCGTCTACATCCGGAGAATCAACGGCGTCTTCCAACACATCCGCCTCTTCTTCCATCTCCTCTACGACAGCCGGAATAGCAGCGGCAGGAGCCGCAGCGGCGGCTGCATGGAGCGGAAGCTTCTTCTCTGTCGTAACAGGCGCGCCCTCTTCCACCAGCATGATGATCGCCATCTCCGCCGCGTCTCCGCGACGAGGACCGATCTTCACGATCCGGCAGTATCCGCCTTGACGTGCGGCGTACTTCGGTGCGATTTCAGCAAAAAGCTTTGTCACCACGTCTTCCCGGGTGAGGAAGGACAGGGCAGTGCGACGTGTCGCAAGGGTGTTCTTCTTACCCAGCGTGATCATTTTTTCGGCAATCGGCCGAATCTCCTTGGCGCGGGTGAGAGTAGTCTCCATCCGGCCTTTATCAAGGAAATCCGTCACCTGTTGCCGGAGCATGGCGAAACGTTGTTCTGTCGGTTTGCCAAGTTTACGTGCAGGCATAGGGTGTTTCCTCCCTTCGGTTAATTATTGTTATCGTTGCTGGCGAGGTGCATGCCCATCATTGCCAGCTTATGGACGACCTCTTCGAGCGATTTCCGGCCCAGGTTCCGGACCTTAATCATCTCTTCTTCTGTCTTGGAGATCAAATCTTCCACCGTGTTGATGTTCGCCCGCTTGAGGCAGTTGAAGCTCCGGACCGAGAGATCCAACTCCTCGATGGTCATCTCCAAAACCTTGTCTCTCTGTGTCTCAGACCGCTCAACCACCGTGCTCTTCGCACCAACCGCGTCGGACAGGCCGATGAAGAGCTCAAAGTGGTCTACCAGGATCTTCGCGCCGAGGCTCACAGCGTCCCGCGCGGAGATGGTCTTGTCAGTCCAGACCTCCAGCGTTAGCTTGTCAAAGTCCGTAGTCTTACCCACGCGGGTATTTTCCACAGAGTAGTTGACACGTGTGACCGGTGTGTAGATCGAGTCCACCGGAATTACACCGATGATCGTCTGCTGCGGCTTGTTCCGCTCCGCCGGCACATACCCTCTGCCGTGGCTGAGGGTCAGCTCCATGCTGAGGTAAGCATCCGGCCCGAGTGTAGCGATGTGGTGCTCTGGGTTGAGAATCTCCACTTCGCCGTCTTCCCGAATATCTCCCGCGGTGACAACGCCCTCGCCGGAGGCCTCGATATAGATGGTCTTGCTCCCCTCAGCGTGGAGCTTCGCGAGAAGCCCCTTCACGTTGAGGATAATCTCCGTCACATCTTCCTTGATGCCCGGGATGGTAGAAAACTCATGTTGCACACCGGCGATTTTCACGGTAGTTACGGCAGTGCCTGGCAGGCTGGAGAGCAGGATTCGACGAAGGGAGTTACCCAGCGTGGTTCCGTAGCCGCGCTCTAAAGGCTCTACTTCGAACTTACCGTAAGAATCATCTCCGGGGGTTTCAACGCATTCGATTCGTGGGCGCTCTATTTCAATCATTAGACGAATACCCTCCCATTTTTATTCAAGTTCCGATCCAATACAGCTATCCAAATGAGGGTGTATGCCCGATTATTTCGAGTAAAACTCAACGATCAAATGCTCTGCGATCGGCAGATCAATGTCCGCCTTCGTCGGTAGGGCGACGATTTTCGCCATGTAGTTGCTGCCGTCCAGCTCCAACCATTTCGGCGGGACGCGAGACGCGCTCGCCTCCAAGTTGCCCTTAATTTTGTCCGACTTGCGGCTCGTCTCTTTGATTGAGACAATCATGCCCGGTTTGACCAGGAACGAAGGGATGTCCACGCGCTTGCCGTTGACCAGGAAATGTCCGTGGAGAACAAGCTGGCGCGCCTCAGCGCGGCTCGAGCCGATCCCGAGGCGGTAGATCACGTTGTCCAGACGAGTCTCGAGGATAGAGAGCATGTTCTCGCCCGCTTGACCCTTCTGTTTCTTCGCCTTGTCAAAGTAGCTGCGGAACTGGCCTTCGAGAAGACCATAGTAACGCTTGGTTTTTTGTTTCTCACGGAGATGCGTACCGTACTCCGAAGCCTTGGTACGGCCCTGACCGTGTTGGCCTGGGGCGTAGCTCCGCTTGTCGATTGCGCACTTGCCCGTGTAACATCTGTCGCCCTTGAGAAAGAGCTTCTCGCCCTCTCTGCGGCAGAGGCGGCAGACTGCACCTGTATATCTAGCCATTGATCTGCTCCTCCCTATACTCTACGACGTTTCGGCGGACGGCAACCGTTGTGCGGGATTGGGGTCACGTCTTTAATCATCGTGACCTCGAGCCCAGCGCTCTGAAGCGCGCGGATCGCGGCCTCACGACCGGAACCCGGGCCCTTCACGAACACCTGCACGGATTTGAGGCCGTGCTCCATAGCGGCTTTCGCCGCAGTCTCCGCTGCGGTTTGGGCGGCAAACGGAGTGCTCTTCTTGCTGCCACGGAAACCCATGCCGCCAGAAGTTGCCCAGCTCAGGGTGTTGCCGTGGGTATCCGTTACGGTTACCATCGTGTTGTTGAAGGAAGAGCGGATGTGGACGGCGCCCTTCTCGATATTTTTCCGCTCGCGGCGGCGCGATCTGGTCGTCTTTTTGCCTTTTGCTGCTGGTGCCATTACTTACATCCCTCCTTTACTTCTTCTTGTTAGCAATTGTACGCTTCGGCCCCTTACGGGTACGAGCGTTCGTCTTCGACCGCTGTCCGCGGACAGGCAGACCCTTACGGTGTCTGAGTCCGCGATAGCTGCCGATCTCGGTCAGACGCTTGATGTCCAGCGCGATCGAGCGGCGGCGGTCGCCCTCTACGATGTATTCCTTGTCAATACATTCGCGGAGCTTGATCTCGTCCTCTTCGGTGAGGTCTTTTACGCGTGTGCTGGGGTCGATCCCCGTCGTGGCCAAAATTTGCTTGGCGCTCGTTCTGCCGATCCCGAAGACATAGGTGAGGCCAACCTCGATCCGTTTATCTCTGGGCAAATCAACACCGGAAATACGTGCCATATAAACTAATCCCCTTTCTCGAAAACTACAGTAGAATTTTTCTGTGTACCCTTTCCCCGCCAAAGGCAAGGGAAAGCGCGAAATCAATCGGTCTTACCCTTGACGTTGCTTATGGCGTGGGTTCTCGCAAATTACCATTACTCTGCCCTTGCGCTTGATAATCTTGCATTTTTCGCACATGGGCTTCACACTTGGTCTGACTTTCATGTGATAACTCCTTCTCCAGCAGGGTAAAACGAAGTTGTTCTGAGAGCCCTAGATAAACCGACCCGCTGGCGGCGGTTTTAGGCTGGAAGAAAGTCTGATTTCCCAGTTCGGAACAAGGTGCCGCGGAAGAGGACAAGAGGTACGCCTCACTCCCCTCGGGCCGTTCCGGAAAAACGGACCTTACTTACTTCTCCAAGTGATCCTACCCCGGGTCAGATCATAGGGCGACATTTGCACTGTCACTTTGTCCCCAGGCAGGATACGGATAAAATTCATCCGGAGTTTGCCGGATATGTGCGCTAAGATTACGTGGCCGTTGCCAATGTCCACTTGGAACATCGTGTTCGGGAGCGCTTCAACCACGGTCCCTTCTAACTCAATTACGTCGTCTTTGGCCATCTTGTCACGAACCTCCTCCGGTCTCGTCATCGCTTTGACTTACTTCTCCGGTGTGAAACGCCGCGAGGGCGCGTCGCACGTCAACGTTGGTGACTCGCTCACCCGTCCGGAGCTTCTCGGCAACCCGAGAGGCCTCACGGGCAAGGAATTTGCAGTGCCGGATTTTCTTCCGCTTGGGATGCTCCAGCTTCCTGCTCTTGCCGTCTACTAAGACCACATACAAATCGTCCACCTCGGCGACAAACAGAGCCTTGCCCTGATCTCGCCCATTGAGCGACAGTACCAGATCCCCTTTTTGCACGTCTTCCATATCCACTCTACCTCAATGGTTCGATGCGGTGAGAATCTCCGGCTCACCATCTGTGATAAGCACCGTATTCTCATAATGCGCCGAGAGGCTTCCATCCGCCGTGACCACAGTCCAATCGTCCGCAAGGACGCGAACCGCATAGCCGCCAGCGTTTATCATGGGCTCAATCGCCAGGGTCATCCCCGCCCGAAGGCGTACGCCCCTGCCCGGCTCACCATAATTCGGCACCTCCGGACTCTCATGGAGCGATCTGCCGATCCCATGACCCACAAAGTCTCGCACAACGGAAAATCCGTGTTGCTCAGCGTAGGCCTGGATGGCATGAGACACATCAGAGATCCGATAGCCCTCCTTACAGCAGGCGAAACCCGCGAAAAAACTCTCTCGGGCCACCTCCGCAAGTCGCTGTGCTTCTTCGGTGACCACGCCCGCCCAAAAAGTAGCGGCGCAGTCCCCGTAGAACCCACTGTGCAGGACTCCGACATCGACACTCACAAGATCACTCGCCCGAATCTCCCGTTTCCCCGGAATCCCGTGGATGACCTCCTCATTGACAGAGATACAAACACTCTTCGGATACCCCCGGTAGCCTAGAAACGCAGGCACAGCGCCTTCCGCCTCAATGAGGCGTTGCACTTCACGGTCAATCTCGGCGGTAGTTACGCCCGGGGCAACCATCTCCCCGGCTAAGCGTCTAGCCCGATCAGCAAGCCGACCGGCCAGACGCATCGTTTCAATCTCTCGGCTGGATTTCAACAAAATCATGAAATGCCAAGCGCCTCAAAGACCAAAGCCGTAACCTGATCGACCGGACCGCCGCTCGGCACAACTTTCAGTTTGCCGCGTTCGGTGTAGTAGTCGATGAGTGGAGCGGTTTGCTCCCGGAAGACCCGGAGCCGCTTCTGCACCGTCTCCAACTCATCGTCAGGACGAGTGTAGAGCTCGCTGTCGCAATAGTCGCAGACGTCCGCTGTTTTGGGCGGATTCCCAGTTACATGGAAGGCCTTGTCACAGCCCCGACAAGTCCGCCGACCGGAGAGCCGACTAATCACAGCCTCGTCCGGTACGTCGAAGAAGAGACAGGCATCAATCCCAAACCCGAGGGCATCTAGTCCCTCCGCTTGCGCGAGAGTCCGGGGCACACCGTCCAGGATGTAGCCCGGAGCGCAATCCGGCTCTTCGGCCCGTTCTTTAATCAAAGGGAGAATGACATCGTCCGATACCAAATCTCCCCGCGCCAGAATGTCCTTCACCTGAAGGCCAAGCGGCGTCTCTGCCGCAATGGCGGCTCTGAGGATGTTACCCGTAGATAAGGCCGGGATGCCCAGGCGTTGGCTGATAATAGCCGCCTGGGTCCCCTTGCCCGCACCGGGCACACCTAATAAAATGATTCGCATTCGCTTCCCCTTACTGGTCCAGGAAACCTTTGTAATGGCGCATGAGCATTTGGTTCTCCAGGTTCTTCACCGTCTCAAGCGCAACGCCCACGACGATGATGACGCTGGTGCCGCCAAGTGCGACGCCTGTCGCCTGCGCCGCTGTGCCGATTCCGAACGGAATCAGACCAACAACAATCGGCAGACCTGCGACAACTGCGAGATACACAGCTCCGAAGAGTGTGATCTTGCCCAGGATCTTCTGGACATGATCCTGAGTCGGCTTACCGGGACGGAAGCCAGGGATATAGCCACCGTTCTTCTTCAGGTTGTTCGCCACCTCAATCGGGTTGAACTGGATTTGAGAGTAGAAGTAGCTAAAGAAGATAATGAGCAGGACATAGATCAAGAGATAAGGCACCCGAGACGGGTCAAAGAAGTTGGCAAATCCGGCCAACCAGCCGCCCGGAGCGGGGTTAAAAAACACCGCGACCGTAGCCGGAAGGCTTGCCAGTGCCTGAGCGAAGATGATCGGCAGAACGCCGGTCATGGAGAGTTTGATCGGCAGGTGTGTGCTCTGCCCGCCATACATCTTCCGGCCCACCACGCGCTTTGCGTATTGGACAGGAATCTTCCGCTCCGAGTTCTGGATGACGACAATGAGGATCACCAGGAGCAGTGCGCCAATCAGCACGAGGAGCACAAGCCACCAAGCCATAAATCCGGTGATCAGACCCTCGAGCATGCTGCCGAGCGCAACAGGGAAACGAGAGACGATACCTGCGAAGAGGATGAGGGAGATACCGTTTCCGATACCGAACTCGGTGATCTGCTCACCCATCCACATGACCAAGGCGCTGCCGGCCGTAAAGGTCAACACAATAATCAGTCCAGGCCAGAAGCCTTGTGCCTCTGCGCCGAGGATACCCCAGTTGCTGAGCATCAGGTAGTAAGCGAGGCCCATAACCAGACCGAGGCCAACCGTGCCGAAACGTGTGATCTTCTGGATGAGCTTCTTGCCCTCTTCTCCGCCTTCTTTTTGCAAGCGCTCCAGTGCCGGGATGGCAACGCAGAGCAACTGCATCACGATGGACGAAGTAATGTAGGGCTGGATGCTCAGCGCGAAAATGGACGCCTGCTCAAAGGCCCCGCCGCTCATGACGTTGTACAGTCCGAGGATGGTGGTTTCCAAAGTCTGGAAGTGATAAGCCAGAAGGGCTGTGTCTACATAAGGCACAGGAACAGCGTTTCCGAGCCGGAAGATGACGATAATCATGAGAGTGAAGATCATCTTCGCTCTCAATTCTTCGATCTTCCAGGCGTTTCTAATCGTCTGTAACACCCTAGACCACCTCAGCTTTTCCGCCAGCGGCTTCTATTTTCGACTTTGCCGATTCGGAGAAAGCGGACGCCTGAACTGTAAGCTTTTTGGTCAGATCGCCGCCCGCGAGAACTTTGAGCCCGAATTTCGGCTTCGAGATCAGGCCTGCGTCGATTAGGTCTTGTACGGTCACGGTCGAGCCGTTTTCAAACCGCTCGAGCGAAGACACATTGACACTGATAAAGGGTTTTGCGAACATGTTGTTGAATCCGCGCTTCGGAACGCGACGGACGAGTGGCATCTGGCCGCCCTCAAATCCGATTCGCACACCGCCGCCGGAACGAGAGTTTTGACCCTTGCTCCCACGGCCTGCGGTCTTTCCGTTGCCGGAACCGATCCCGCGACCTTTGCGCTTTGCAACGAAGGTCGAACCCTCAGCAGGGCTTAGTTCGTGTAATTTCATCTTGACACCCCCCTACTGAACTTCCGAGACCTGGACAAGATAGCCGATTTGGCGGATCTTGCCTTGGGTCTGCGGATTATCGGGCTGGACCGTTTCTTTGTTGATCCGCATCAGCCCGAGGGACTTGGCAGTGGCGATATGCGCGTCCAACCTGCCGTTTAGGCTCTTCACGAGCTTAATCTTTAGCTTAGCCATCAGAAAAGCCTCCTAACCTACAAGATCGTCCGGGTTCAGGCCCCGGATCTTAGCAACTTGAGAAGCATCTCGCAGGCTCCGAAGTCCTTCCAACGTAGCGTTAACCACGTTAGCGGGATTATTGGAGCGCAGACACTTCGAATACACGTCTTTCACACCAGCCGCTTCCAGCACCGCGCGAACCGAGCCGCCGGCGATAATGCCGGTACCGGGCTTTGCGGGTTTGAGGAGCACCTTGCCGGCTCCGAAGATGCCGGTGACATCATGCGGAATCGTACTGCCGGAGAGTGTGACTGTCTCAATGTTCTTCTTGGCATCCTCGATGCCCTTGCGGATCGCGTCCGAAACTTCGCCAGCCTTGCCTTGGCCAAAGCCCACACGGCCTTTGCCATCTCCTACGACGCAGAGGGCGGAGAACTTGAATACCCGGCCACCTTTTACGGTCTTGGAGACACGGTTAATCGCGACGACCTTCTCGGTAAACTCGCTCGGCGCTTCTTCCTCGCGACGACGGCCTCTGCCGCCATCCCGACCGCGCCGATCTCTGTTATCATTTCTTTGCTGTTCAGCCATATCCTTTCGTCCTCCCCTCTCTTAAAATTGGAGCCCGGCTTCACGGGCGCCATCTGCCAGAGCCGCGACCCGGCCGTGATACAAGTATCCGCCGCGGTCAAAGACTACTTCTTCAATGCCTTTTTCTTTCGCACGTGCCGCAAGCACTTCGCCAACTTTTTTAGCGGCCTCTTTGTTGCCGCCAGCGCCATCGAAGTCCTTCTCCACAGAGGAGGCGGAGCAGATGGTCACGCCGGTAGCGTCGTCGATCAGTTGGGCATAGATGTTGGTTCTGCTGCGGAACACATTGAGTCTGGGACGCTGAGGCGTCCCCGCGATCTTGCCGCGCACGCGGCGATGGCGCTTCTTACGCTGCTTGTTGGTATCTGGTTTCTGAATCATACGGGTTCACCTCCTTATTTTTTCTTAGATCCGGTCTTGCCCTCTTTGCGGCGGATGTGCTCGGTGGAGTACTTGATACCCTTGCCCTTATAAGGCTCCGGCGGACGTTTCTCCCGCACATTCGCTGCAAACTGGCCGACCAGTTGCTTATCAATTCCGCTGATGATGATCTTGGTCGGCGCCGGAACTTCGATCAAAATCCCGTCCGGCTGCTCCATGATGACCTGATGGCTGTAGCCCAGGTTCATAACCAGCTTCTTACCTTCCAGCGCGACCCTGTAACCGACGCCGTTGATGTCAAGCTCTTTCTTAAAGCCCTCCGTCACGCCGACGACCATGTTGTTCACAAGGCTCCGGGTCAGACCGTGGAGGCTCTTATCAAACTTGTCTTCGCTATTGCGCTTGACATCGATTTGGCCTGCGGTGATTTCCAGTTCCATTTTCGGGTGGATCGGCTGGGTAAGGGTGCCTTTCGGACCCTTGACGGTCAAAATGCCGCCATCCAGCTTAATATCCAAACCTGCGGCCAAAGGAATAGGCGCTCTTCCGATTCTAGACATATTCCGCGCCCCCCCTTACCAAACGAAAGCCAGGACTTCACCACCGACATTGCCGCTGCGCGCGGTTTTGTCCGTCATGATGCCCTTGCTTGTAGAGATAATAGCGATACCGAGCCCACGGAGCACCTTCGGCAACTCCTCCGCACCCGCATACACCCGGAGACCCGGACGCGACACGCGGCGAAGACCTGTGATGGTCTTCTCTTTGCTGGGGCCATACTTGAGCGTCACCCGGATAATCCCCTGGGTGGCGTCGTCGATGAGCTGATAAGCACGAATGTAGCCCTCATCCAGCAAAATCTGGGCGATGGACTTCTTCATTTTCGATGCAGGAATATCGACCGTATCATGCCCCGCCGCATTGGCGTTGCGGATACGGGTCAGCATATCTGCAATTGGATCTGTGATCTGCATAAACTTCCTCCTTTTAGAAGTCACAGGCAATGGCCTGTTCTGGCGACAAGGTTCCGGCCCCAAAAGGTCGGCCTTTTGTCATCCGCTGTACATCGTTGGCATCCTCCGTCAGGCTTCGCCTGCCATCTCCTTCTGAAGAAAGAAACCTAAGGGACAAGGCTCCTTTTTCAAAGGAACTGTCAGCGAAGCTGACTGAGGATTGCCCTACAAGTTCCTACCAAGAAGCTTTCCGCACACCCGGAATCTGGCCCTTATAAGCCAATTCCCGGAAGCAAATCCGGCAGACAGCGTAGTCACGCAGATAAGCGTGCGGGCGTCCGCAGATTTTACAACGGTTATACCCACGCGTGGAGAACTTCGGGGTCGCTTGTTGCTTCAAAATCATTGATTTCTTTGCCATGTCCTCATTCTCCTCCTTACGCTTCGGTAATGAACGGTGCACCGGTGAGTCTCAGCAACTCGCGGGCTTCTTCGTCCGTCTGGGCGGTGGTGCAGATGATGATGTCCATACCCCGGATCTTCTCGATCTTGTCGTAGTCGATCTCCGGGAAGATCAGCTGTTCTTTGAGACCCAGCGCATAGTTCCCGCGCCCGTCAAAGGCGTTGGGGTTGATCCCGTGGAAGTCACGAACACGCGGCAGAGCCACGTTGAAGAGGCGATCGAGGAACTCCCACATTTTGGAAGCTCTCAGCGTAACCTTCACGCCGACGGGCATGCCCTCGCGGAGCTTAAAGTTCGCGACGCTCTTCTTCGCCTTCGTCACAACGGCCTTTTGGCCGGTGATCGCGGTGATGTCTTTCGCAACTGCATCCAGAGCCTTCACGTTATCTCTGGCGTCCCCGCAGCCGACGTTGATTACGACTTTCTCAAATCGGGGCACTTGCATGACGCTCTTGTAACCAAATTTCGTCATCAGGGCGGGAGCGATTTCGTCCTGATAACGTGTCTTCAATCTAGGCAATTGAAATTCCCTCCCTCTCCTTAGATTTCCGCGCTGCATTTTTTGCAGACCCGGACTTTTTCACCTTTTGCGTTGAACTTCACGGCATGCCGTGTCGGCTTCGAGCATTTCGGGCAAACCCGCATAACCTTTGCGGCATAGAGCGGGGTTTCGACCTTGATGATGCCGCCCGGTTCGCCTTGCTTTCTCGGCTTCTTGTGGCGCTTGCTCACAGAGATGCCTTCCACAATCAGCTTCCCGTCTTTCGGGTCTACAGACAAAATCTTGCCCTCTTTGCCCTTGTCCTTGCCGGAGAGGACGACTACGGTGTCATTCTTTTTTACAAACATTCGCTCGTCCCTCCTATATTACTTCAGGCGCGAGGGACAGGATTTTCATGTAATCCTTATCTCTCAACTCCCGGGCCACAGGGCCAAAGATACGCGTTCCGCGCGGGTTTTTGTCGTCCTTGATGAGCACTGCGGCGTTTTCGTCAAACCGGACATAAGTCCCGTCTGCACGGCGTACGCCTTTTGCAGTGCGAACGATGACGGCCTTGACCACATCGCCCTTCTTCACTGTGCCGCCGGGGGCCGCCTTACGGACAGAGGCCACAATCACGTCGCCAATGTTGCCGTACTTACGGCGCGAGCCGCCTAGGACACGAATGGTTTTGATTTCTTTGGCGCCGGTGTTATCGGCAACCTTCAGATAAGATTCTACTTGTATCATGCCGGCACCTCCTTACTTCGCTTTTTCGATGATCTCCACAAGCCGCCAGCGCTTATCTTTGGAGAGCGGACGGGTCTCCATGACCCGTACACGATCGCCGATACCGCATTGGTTCCCCTCATCGTGGGCTTTCAGCTTGATGGAGCGCTTCACGGTCTTCTGGTAGAGCGGGTGGGCCACACGGTCTTCGATGAGGACGACAACAGTCTTATCCATCTTATCGCTGACGACTGTACCGACCCGAGTCTTTCTAGCTGTTGTTCTCTGTTCTGCCATCTCAGCTTACCTCCCCGTTCTGCTGCTGTCTGAGCACCGTCTTGACGCGGGCGATATCACGCTTGACTGCCCGAATCTGGATGGGGTTCTCGAGCTGCTTGGTGGCGTGCTGCATACGCAGGGTGAACAGATCTTTTTTCAACTCGCCCAGCTTCGCTTCCAGCTCAGCGGGTTTCAATTGACGTACATCGTTAGCCTTCATCTGATTCACCGCCTGTCTCAGTCTCGCGCATGACAAACTTGGTCTTACACGGCAATTTGTGGCTTGCGAGACGCATCGCCTCACGTGCCGCTTCTTCGGATACGCCCGTAATTTCGAACATGATCCGGCCGGGCTTTACGACAGCCACCCAATACTCCGGGGAGCCTTTACCCGAACCCATGCGGGTCTCGGCGGGCTTCTGCGTAACAGGCTTGTCGGGGAAAATTTTGATCCAAACTTGACCGCCTCTCTTGATCGAGCGGGTCATCGCGATACGGGCCGCCTCGATCTGGTTGGAGGTGATCCAACAAGGCTCAAGCGCTTGGAGACCGTATTGCCCGTAGGTGATGGTGTTGCCGCGTGTGGCTTTGCCTGTCATGCGGCCCCGAAACACTCTACGGTATTTCACTCTTTTGGGGAGTAGCATTTACTCGTCTCCTCCTTCCTTTGCCGGAGCGTCCGCTGTCGGCGCTTTCGGTGCCGCCGGACGGCTGCTCGGGTTTGCGTAGGTGAAGCTACCGCCGGAGCGGTCTCTGTTCATCTCGCGGTTGTCACGGCCAAAGCCGGGACCGCTGTTGCCGCCCTGCGTTCCGCTCGGACGACCGCCGCCTTGACCACCCTGGCCGCCACGGTAGCCACCGCCACCTTGACCGCCTTGCCCACCACGATAACCGCCGCCACCGCCCGGACGACCACCACGATCATTCCCGCCACCACGGCGATCTCCACCACGGTCACGGTCCGAACGCTCACGGCGCTCCTGCGGAGGTTTGCTGGTGTCCATCGTACGTGGAGTGGTACGCAGGGTTTGGCTCAGAACCTCACCTTTGTAGATCCAAACTTTCACGCCGATACGACCATAAGTCGTGTGCGCCTCAGCAAAACCAAACTCGATGTCCGCGCGAATCGTCTGCAGCGGAATCGTACCCTCGTGGTAGCTCTCGCTCCGTGCGATTTCCGCACCGCCGAGACGACCGCCAACGGTCACTTTGATCCCGCGCACGCCCATCCGCATTGCGCGGCCCATGGCGTTTTTCATCGCACGACGGAAACTGATCCGACGCTCCAATTGGCTTGCGATGCTCTCCGCAACCAGCTGCGCGTTTGTATCCGGAGACTTGACTTCCACAATGCTGAGCGAAACCGGCTTACCGATTTTCTTCTCCAGCACCAGACGCAGACGCTCAATCTCCTGTCCACCCTTGCCGATGATCACACCGGGACGAGAAGCGTGGAGGTAGACCTTCACGCGCACGTTGTCGCGCTCGATCTCGATCTTCGGAATCCCAGCGGCATAGAGGGCTTTTTTGAGGAGCTCACGGATCTTGTAGTCCTCAACGATCAGATCGCCCACTTTGTCAGCTCTGGCATACCAGCGAGAATCCCAATCTTTAATAACGCCGACCCGTAGGCCGTGTGGATTGATTTTCTGTCCCATACTTAAGCACCCTCCTTCTCTCTGACCACAAGCGTGATGTGACTCGTCCGCTTATTGATCCGATACATCCGACCGTGGGCACGCGGCATGCCGCGCTTGAGAATCGGGCCGCCAGTGGCAAACACCTCGGCGACATAGAGGCTGTCTGGGTCCATCTCGAAATTGTTCTCCGCGTTTGCCGCGGCGCTCTTGAGGAGCTTCTGCAGATATTCACTCGCCGCTTTCGGGGTCTGTGAGAGAATCCCCTGCGCGGTCCGCACATCTTTCCCCCGGATCAGGTCACAGACAATCTGGACCTTGCGGGGCGAGATGCGGATAAATTTAGAATGTGCT
This sequence comes from Oscillospiraceae bacterium, assembly GCA_009780175.1. GTDB lineage: Bacteria > Bacillota > Clostridia > Oscillospirales > Oscillospiraceae > WRAB01. The sequence goes on along the minus strand of WRAO01000021.1, from coordinate 9,444 downwards.
CTTGCTTCCATATCTCTTTCCCCCTTATCTTCCGGTTTTCGAGCCAGCGTGACCTTTATAGGTCCGCGTCGGAGCAAATTCTCCGAGCTTGTGGCCTACCATGTCCTCGGTGACATACACCGGCACATGTCTGCGTCCATCATGGACGGCGAACGTATGGCCTACGAACGAGGGGAAAATGGTAGTCGCTCTCGACCAAGTCTTGAGCACCTTCTTCTCGCCGCCCGCATTCAGATCGTCGACACGTTTCAACAGCTCTGGCGCCGCGAACGGGCCCTTTTTAATACTTCTACCCATAATTACGACACCTCCTACTTCGCGTTACGCCGCTTGACAATGTACTTGCCAGTCGGGTTCTTCTTTTTTCTCGTCTTGTAACCGAGCGCCGGCTTGCCCCAAGGCGTAACCGGGCCGGACCGTCCGATCGGAGCTCTGCCCTCACCACCGCCGTGGGGGTGATCGCAGGGGTTCATGACCGAACCACGAACCGTAGGTCTCCAACCCATGTGCCGTTTCCGACCAGCCTTACCGATGGTGATGTTCGCGTGATCCGCGTTCCCCACCGAGCCGATCGTCGCCATGCAGCTGATCCGCACCATGCGATACTCGCCAGACGGCATACGGAGTTGAGCGAGGTCGCCCTCTTTCGCCATCAACTGAGCCGCGGTACCCGCCGAGCGAACCAACTGGCCGCCGCGTCCGGGATGAAGCTCAATGTTGTGGATAATCGTACCCACCGGAATGCTCTTAATCGGCAACGCGTTGCCCGGCTTAATATCCGCGGTCGCGGAAGAGAGCACGCTGTCTCCGGCCGAGAGGCCTTGCGGAGCCAGGATATATCTCCGCTCCCCGTCTGCGTATTCCAGCAGAGCCAGGAAAGCCGTGCGGTTCGGATCATATTCGAGACGGAGCACCTTGGCGTCCATATCGAACTTGTTGCGCTTAAAGTCAATGATCCGGTATTTCTGCCGATTGCCGCCGCCGCGATGCCGGACGGTGATCCGCCCTTGGTTGTTGCGGCCCGCGTTCTTCTTCAGAACTTCAGTCAGCGACTTTTCTGGTCTGGCCTTCTTGTCCACCCCGTCGAATCCGGAAACGGTCATCTGCCGTCTCGCAGGAGTGGTGGGTTTGAAAGATTTAATTGGCATTGTCTATTCCTCCCTTACACCATTCCCTCGAAGAATTCGATGGTCTTAGAATCGTCTGTCAGCCGAACGATGGCTTTCTTCCACTCGGCGGTCCGTCCAGCGGGATTGCGTCCCTGCTGTTTGACCTTACCTTTGACCCGGAGCGTGTTGACTTTATCAACCTTCACGCCGAACACCGTCTCCACGGCCTTTTTGATCTCAATCTTCCCTGCATCTCTCGCCACTTCGAAGACATACTTTTTCATATGTGTCTGTTCCATGGACTGCTCGGAGATGATAGGACGCACGATTACGTCATATGCGCTTCTCATTAGGAGAACACCTCCTCAATCTTTACGAGCGCCGCTTTGTCGATCACGAGCGCCCGTGCGTTCAAAATGTCGTAGGGGCAGAGGATTCCGCCGAACGTGACCTGCACACCCTCAATGTTTCTCGCGCTCTTGTAAATCTCTTCGTTGCGCTCCGGGGTAATCACGATGGCTTTCTTCCCGCCGATCTCCAGCTTCTCAAGGAGCGCTGCGATCTTCTTCGTCTTGATCTCGTCCAGATGGAGCGTATCAATCACATAGATCGCCGTCTCATTGGCCTTCGCCGACAATGCGCTGAGGAGTGCAAGGCGCTTCACCTTCTTGTTGAGGCTGTAGCTGTAATCCCGTGGCTTCGGCGCGAAGGCCAATCCGCCGTGGGTCCAGTGCGGAGCTCTGGTGGAACCGGCGCGGGCGCGGCCCGTACCTTTTTGCCGCCAAGGCTTCCGTCCGCCGCCGGAGACTTCCGCACGTGTGAGCGTGCTTTGGGTCCCTTGCCGACGATTCGCCAGATGGTTCTTCACAGCGGCGTGCAGGACGGCCTTGTTCGGCTCGATGCCGAAGATGGCCTCGGAGAGTTCGACCGTACCGATTTTCTCGCCTGCCATGTTATATACGTTTGCAGTTGGCATGTTTCTCGACTCTCCTTTCCTTAACCGTTTTTAACTGTAGTTTTGAGATACACGATCCCGCCCTTAGGACCGGGAATCGCGCCGCGAACCGCGATCATGTTGAGTTCCGGGTCCACTTTCACGATGTCCAGATTCTGAACCGTGACCTGCTCCGAACCCAGTTGACCCGCGCCGATCTTACCCTTGAAGATCCGACCCGGATCGGTGTTCGCAGCCATCGCACCCGCATGTCGATGAACCGGGCCACCGCCGTGAGACATTCTGCCGCGCGCCGCGTTGTGCCGCTTGATAACACCGGAGAAGCCCTTACCTTTGGAGATGCCGGTCACGTCGATCTTATCTCCCTCGGCGAAGGTGTCAGCCTTGATCTCGTCGCCGATGTTCATGTTCTCGGCGTCGTCCAGTCTGAACTCCTTCAGGTATCTTTTCAGACCGACACCCGCTTTTTCCAAGTGACCCCGCTCTGGTTTGGAGAGCTTACGCGCTTTCTCGTCCGCGAAACCGAGCTGTACGGATGAATAGCCTTCCTTCTCCTTGGTCTTCTTCTGCACCACAGTGCAAGGACCCGCCTCAATGACGGTGACAGGGACGACCTTCCCCATCTCATCGAAGATCTGCGTCATGCCGACCTTTTTGCCGATGATTGCTTTCTTCATACTGTCTGTTCCTCCTCGTTCGGCGCTACTATTTAAGGTAAGCGCCAGGTTATTGGTTGACGGTAAGGCCCATCAACATGACCTGATTAGCACTGTAATAACGGCCATTGGGTGTCCGCTTTTTACAGTTTAATCTCGATTTCGACGCCTGCCGGAATTTCCAGGCTCATCAGGCTTTCCACGGTCTTCTGTGTCGGTGCCAGAATGTCGACCAGACGCTTGTGCGTGCGGCGTTCAAACTGCTCCCGGCTGTCCTTGTGCTTATGCACGGAACGCAGAATCGTGACGATCTCCTTGCGCGTCGGCAGCGGAATCGGTCCGGAGACCGCCGCGCCCGTGCGCTTCGCTGTGTCCACAATACGCTCTGCCGCCTGGTCGATCAGTTGGTGATCGTAAGCCTTGAGTCGAATGCGGATCATTTTCTTTGCTGGTGTTGCCATGTGTGTCTTCCTCCTTACAAAATGATTGTAAATCGGAGCCTTTCGTGTCCACCGTTCCGTGCGTATCATTCTTGTCACAAAAATCAAATCGGCAGATTCTGCCGATTCTTTCTCTGTCCAAGCGATATACGCAGTGGACAAACTCAGCCGCCCGATCATCGGACATACTCCACGAAAGTTACCTCGGTCCCCCGAGCAATCTCCCGCTTCATCGCATTTCCACGCGAATAGACAAACTGTGTCCATTCGACGCTTTGATAGAATACCAGAACTGCTAGGCGCTGTCAAGCCTGAATCTCTATCTTTTTGAAAAACCTTTCATTTTTAGCCTGCGGCTCGTTTTGCTCGTTGCGTTGAGGCGCCTTACTTTTTTTGCCTTGCCCAAAAAAGTAAGCAAAAAAATGCGCGTCAGGGGGCTTTGCCCTCTGACGACCCCCTTTGAACGTTTGGCCTGTGTGCGTTCTGGACGTGTGGTTCCGCCTCGTCCGGCGGAGGGTTGTGCGGTGCTAGACTTGCTCGGACTGCCTGGCCTTCTTGAGTTCCTCGGTAGCAACGTCTACGTACGCCAACGCATCATTTTCCACGGACTTTCTCCTTTCCTCGGTGATTTTGGCCCCACCGCCTCGCGGGCCATACATGTGCCTTGAAGATATAGCAGAGGTGTGCTTATACTAGGACATGCGGCGGGGCCTGCGAAGGTCATGTATGGTCACCGTACGGTTATGCACCAAAAAATCGGCTATACACGAGAGATAATTCGCTTTTCCGTGGTGGATCATCCCGCATTGAAAAATTGCTCAAAAGCAACATTGAAGCGTATGTTCAACTCATGCCCGCGCTCGACTTCACGATCTTAGAGCGAGTAGATGCCGAACACCACCACGTCGTATCCGTCAGAGCGGCTTGCAGCAACAAAAGCAGAGCACAGATAGAACCATAGGGGGTACGCCTTACGTCTCTATTAGGACGGAATCGCTCATCATGAAACTCCACTTTCAACAATTAAAGATACGCCAGCAGAAATCTCTCTGCCGACGTATCTTTCTATTTTAGATAAGGCCTATGCCCTAGGTTCGTCTAGCACATGGACATGCAGTGCGGCATGTACCAACATACGGGCGTTACGATCTCTAACGCTCGAACAGGTGGCAAGAACAAACCCCGGCTGTTTGCCGGGGCAGTTTCGAGAAGATTGGCCGTCACAACGTCGTTCGGATCGAGCAGTATAGGCGCAATCCCAAGCGTTTGTCCAGCGCACGTTGAATATTTTGTATACCAAAGTTTCGCCGCCCGCTGTGACTATCGTAATCTCACGATGCTCACTCAACAGGATAGTTTCCCGAGGTCCTCGCAATCGAAACCTAATCCACAAAATCGGGATTGATTGCGGAGAACTCATGTCTATACATGCGCCGTGCGGCCGCTCGATTGAGGCGGCGCTAGGCGGGTGCTCTTCTGGAAAATCCGCAGGCGGACGCTCAACGTGGCATTCAAAACTGGTCCACAGCGCGGCATATTCGCTCCGCGCGGTGACATCATCGCGCCAATCCAGCCAGCGTGCGCCGGAGGAAACACAACCATCCACCGTCCCGTCAGAAACACTGCAAAGGGCATACTCCGCTGTCATCCGGATTTTCGTTTGTCTATTCGTTTTCCCATGTGCTGTCCTACAGGCGTTTGCCCAGATAAGCAAACTTTTTCCGATACCAGTACAAGATCACGCCGCTCATACAGCCAAGGCCAAGTAAGAGCGTAACCATGAGGGATGCCGTTCCGCGAGCGTCCCCGGTTGGCGGGGCGATCGGCGGCTCCGACGGTGTGGGTGTCGGTGTATGTATGTGAGGCGTTGGTGTGGGAGTCGGCGAGGGGGAAGGCGATGGAGACGGAGAGGGCGATGGCGAGGGTGAAGGGGACGGCTCCGGCGGGTCCGGTGGGTCCGGTGGGTCTGGCGGGTCCGGCGGGTCCGTTGGCGTTGGCGGGGGCGGTGGTGGCGGTAGTGCGGGTCCGTACCGATTCAAGATTCTGACCGCGGCATCACTCTCTGGCCCGAGGTTGACGATAATCGGCAGCGAATCTGCCCCTGATCCAAAAACTGTGGAATTATAATACGCATCGACCGCCACCCACCCTACGCCAAGGAAGTTAAATCCGGGCGCGTTAGTGAAGTTGATCTCCGTAACGCTGTATTCTCCGACTGCGAGCCCTTCCAAACGAATCCCCGCAATGGCTTGGGCCGCAGTCAACCTGATTTCCCAGGAGCCATTTGAAAGTTGCTGCCAGCGGCTGTCTGGATTAGGCGCCTCTTCGCCTTCCGGCCCTACGATCACAACCGCAAATCCCGGTGGGAACACGCCCGGAGGCAGGCCGTCGAATTCTTTTATTACATATAAGGCCGGCCGATTGTCTGAAAGAGGGATGTATACATTGACAAAGTCGATGTATGCAGTTGTCCCAGACACCACGAGTATCGTCCCCACTTCGGGCTGCGGGAGATAGAGATACCCGCTCACCGCTCCCCCGGTTTTCGTAACGGTATACGCCCCCGGCGGCAGTTCCAGGGGGGCTGTCAGTTCCCATCTGTTTTGCCCCGCGTTCCAAATAAAGTCGTCTGGGGTATTTGGAAGCGTAAGGGTGGCAACGTTAGTGCCATCCGAGTTGTATACCGCGAAAACAAGTGGAGTCATCGTCGAAAAATCGATTTCATTCGGTGGCCACTGCAAGGGCGTTCCGTCAAAAACAAAGGCTTTTGTGATATCCAGCCAACCCGGCAGCTCGACCCGCAGCCGCCCGTTGTTGCCCAGCCAATGCAAGTCAAACCGGCTTGACTCGGTTTCTCCGGGAGGCAAGTATAGGAAGGAGCGGTCATAGGACACGTACTCCGCCGTTTGTGTCGGACCCCGAGTCGGCTGCTTGAAGACAATATTTTCTCCGTCATAGCCGGGCCGGCCTTCCAGATAGAAGGGGTTGAGCGGATGGGGCTCATAGAAGGCCAAGCTGACGTTCAAGGGTGTCGGTACAGACGCGGGCGTCCGGTTGTTACGCCAATAGTTGGAGTAGAAGTAAATCGAATCGTCCGGCCCCGGGTTTGCGGTTCGGTACGCGGCGGATATCCCCGCGAGAACGCGCACCTGATCCAGTCCGACTGTGTATCTCACTTGAATCGGCTGTAAATTCCCGGTTACGATACCGTCGTCATCAACCATGCGCATCGGAATGAGACTTCCTGGGATATACCACCGTATGACCTGGTCACCCGCTGTCAACGTGCGGTTCGTAGGTACCTGCGCACCGCTGGGGCCGACAGGAGGTGTAATAATCTCAGTAAACGTACCGTCTATTAATGCGGTGATGACATGGAAGGTAATGTACATCAAATCAGTCTGCCCACCGGGGACAATGGGCGGAATATCGCCAAACATGGGGAATACCTGCACCCGAGCCGCCGCATTTGGGGCTGCGGATGCTGGGAAGCCGAGGAAATTTCTGTTCGCATCCGCGTAATAGAAGATGTAAGTGATATTCCCAGCTTGGATATTGTTGTCAATCAGAGCATCTACTATATCTTGCGCAACGTAGAATGGATCAGCGGGAGTGATCCCATAATTCAAGTGGTGATATAGGATTGCTTGGTAATCGCTTTCTACGGTTGAATCATTCAGGTCGAATCCGGATCTGGAATAATAGATGCCGTCAAAGTACAGCAAAGGCCCATCCCGAAACTCCATATATTCGCCCAGCACATCAGAAAAGACGAGCCAGCCACTCCTCTCCGGGTGACCGTCATCCTTCGTGACCGGAGAGGTGCTTTGACCTTGGATGCTAGTTGTGATGGCGCGGAACGCCTCTCGCAATTGTTCTAAGTTTGTGGCCGGGAAAAACTCGTCCGCATATTCCAAATCGTCGTCGGTCAAATAGGGAATTAAAGGGTTGGGAATGAGGTTTTCGATATTCACTGTACTCTGTGAAGAATCCCAACGATAGATAGGATACCCCTGTCGAAACTGCGCAGTGAAGTACCCAGTTGCCCCGCCGGGGCCGGCAAACGCGGCAAGCAGTTCGTCCATAGTGGGCGTGCCTGCTGTAGGCCCCATCGTGATGGCGCTGGGAGGCGCCCAATTCGCGGGATCCATCCGAGACCGTATCCCTTGCTCGACCAAGGCGGTATTTGCGGGGATCGGATTCATCGTCGCATTGATGAGTTGTTGTGCCGCCACGCCATACGCCCCCCCGGGCTGGGTGCCGACACTGATGGTAAAAAAGCCCACCGAAGGGCTAGGCTGTCCGACCTGTCCGTCTACCACACCATTAGGGAAATAACGCTCTTGCACTGTCCGTTGTCTGTAGGCGGCGGTTAGGACAGTCATCACAGCTAGACCCAACTCGCCATAACTCCCGTCGCCATAGAATGTACCGGTGGCTGCCGTGAGCTGGTTTTGGCCAGAGTTCGGCGCAATCGGCCCGACGGTAACCGGGGCAGGGGAATCGAAATAGAAATCGGGCCGCCCCATCGTCGGTTCGCCGTCGGTAATCAAGATGATATTCGGTCTGCGCGTGACGGTAACTTCAGTGATCGTGCCGCTGGTGTCTGTCATGGGTACGACTGCCGTGGTGAGATTGGCGGGATCCTCCAAAATCCGAGCGCCTTCACGTATGCCCCACTGCGTCGGCGTCGAACCTTGGACGAGGATATTGCGGGGTGTGCCGCCAACCTCCACGCGCAAATAGTACGGACTTGCGGCGGGCTGAAAGGAGAAAAAGCTACCGGCCGCGGCAGTATAGCGGCCCAGCGGCAGGACGTGCTCAACTCTGGCGGAGCCACCAAGCGCGCCGCCGTATGCCACAACGGCAACCCTGTTTTGCGGATTTGCGTCTAGCAATATACCGATGGCCTCATTCAGCGCGTCAATCAGCAAAGATATGCGGGGAACCCCGTCGACGCCGAGCAGGGGGTCGCCCATACTGCCGGACACGTCGATCACAAACACGGTGTCCGTGGGGATTGCAAAACCGCTTGTGACGTAGAACGACTGGCTCAAGGCGGAAAGGGTGAGAATAAAATCATCTGTACCCGTGCCTTCTTCGACGCTTTTATCGGTCCATATGCGCCCGTCTTGTACATGCGGCACATTGTTCCAGCCCATGTCGTCATTCGTGGGCGAACCACTGAACGTGGGCGGATCGGCAACCCGTTCAGTGATTGTCAAGAAAGTAACGGCAGGCGCGATGTTGCTATTGTATGAGGTGTTTGACGGTATAGCCGTCACAGCAGTAAGCGTTGAATATACTAACAGGGCAGCTAAACACATGCTAAGGAGTCTCTTAAAGGGGATAGTTCGCATACTTGTTTGACGCATAGCAATCTTCCTTCCTGAAACTTTTCATATATTTTTGCTGATTCATGGAAAATATTGTTACATTTTTTATTATATAATACCGTTACGTAATTATTATGTCAAGTCCATTTATCTCGCCTCTTCGCGCCTGCCGAACGAGAAGGGCCGCCTATAGCAGCTTTACGCTCCGGTTCCCCTTGTCTACCGGGCGCATCGCCCGGTAGACAAGGGGCGGCTTTGACACGGCCTTGGGTTCTTCGATAAATGCTATTTCCAATGAATCTGCAAAGTATGCGCTATGGAGATCTTGTTCAAAAGTGGGCAAAAAACAATTCAAGAGAAACTATGGTTTCTCTTGAAAATCTCTTCCTTTTGACTTTGTACTCGTGCCAACACACGCTCGTGTGTTGGCGCTTCGTTTGGCGGAAGGGTATAGCGCTAGGGAGCGGTCACTCTCCTAGCGCCACCGTTTTCACAGTAAGTCGCTTGTCTCCGGAAATTCCTTTCGCGGAGGATGTAGCGTCGCCTACTGTGGTGAGCCCAGAGGCAGTTTTAAATGCCTCTGGGTGCGTGCTGTGTCGGAGGTTGTCACCTATACCTATGTCGATCTCGCTCCTTTCCTCAAGGTGCAAGCGCGGCAGGTGGCACTTGGCTTCGATATAGAGCACAGATAATCTCTATACTCAAGACGAGGGGGCGCATTTTGCGCCCCCTCTAGACCCCTGCTTAGTTGGTACGCTTACGCGGCTGAGGGGTGGAGATGTCCTTGTTTATCGCGGACGCAAAATAGCTTCTGGCCTGGAATCGGGCCGCTCCAAAACTCTCCAGTCGCGTGGCTGGATCACTGCGAGCCATGTGCTGAATACACCATCGGCTTTCATCTCGTATTGATAGGAGTTAGAGGCACACTGCAGATATAAGTAATACCAC
>WRAO01000020.1 GCA_009780175.1 Oscillospiraceae bacterium | reverse complement strand
TTGCCGTTGTAAAGACAAATTCCGCGTTGGTTTCGTCAATCCAGCGCACGAAGTTGTACCCCGCACGCGTCGGATCCGCCGGACGCGCCACCGTCTGACCGCTTACGACAGTTACCGGACTGCCATGTTGCGCCCCAGTCCCGTCATTGCGCTGGAAGGTCACAAGATACTCAGGCAGCCACTCCGCCCGCAATGTGCGGTTCGTTGTGATCGGCGTGGTGAACACAAAGGTCACGTCGCTTTCGTCCATCCAGCGCACAAAGCTATAGCCTGTACGCGTCGGGTTGGCCGGACGTGTCACTAGATCGCCATGGTAGACAGACACCGGCGCACCATGTAACGCGGCTGTGCCGTCATTGCGCTGGAACGTCACGGTATACGAAATCCGCAACCATTCCGCGCGCAGCGTGCGGTCCACCTCATAAAGTTGTGTGCCGAAGTCAAATTCCGCGCCGACCTCATCAATCCAGCGCACGAAGGTGTAGCCCTCCCGCTCGGGATCTTCCGGACGCGGCACCGTGTCACCGTTTAAAAGCAGAGCCGGAGCGCCATGCAGTGCACCGGTTCCGTCATTTCGTGCGAAGTTCACTCGAAAATCGAAGGGCGGGATTTTGATCCATTCCGCGTGGAGCGTGCGGTTCCCCACGATGGGGGTCGAAAAGTCAAACGCTGCGCTTGTCTCGTCCAGCCAGTGCACAAAACTATAGCGCTCAGGCGGCTCAAGACCGGTATCCATCCATGTGTCCGGCGTTTGAGGGATTGTCACCGTGTCGCCGTGGTAAACGGCGACCGGCGTTCCGTGCAAAGCAGCCGTTCCGTCATTGCGCAGAAAGGTCACCGTATACGAAATCCGCGTCCACGATGCCCTGAGCGTGCGGCCCGCCGTGATGGGCGTGTCGAAATGGAACACATTGCCGTCTTCATCCAACCAAACCCCATCAAAGATCCAGCCCGTGCGCACCGGATCCGTCGGACGCGCCGCCAGTTCGTTGTACGCGACTATAGCCGCGGAGTGTACGGCGGCCGTGCCATCGTTGCGCAGAAAGCTTACGCCAAAAGTGCGCACAGCCCATTGCGCGTAGAGTTGCACATCGCTCGTAACAGGCTCGAACATGTCTTCCGCGAAATATCTCGTTCCGCTGCCGTCTGAATTTCGGCTCCAACCCGCGAATTCATAGCGCACAGGATCACTGGCAGCAATTCCTGCGCTCGCCGGTGTGCGCACGGTATGGGCCCCGCCATCCGCCACGGTCACCGTGTGTATTGCTCCAGTGCCGCCGTTCGGCATGTAGCTGATCGTACGGTTCACCACCCCACCCGGGAGCGTCACAGAGCCAAATTCCGCCGGACCCGGTGTTGCAAAGGGGATGGGGTTTGGGTCCCCGCTGCGGGCGGCATCGTGTCCGATGTAAGTAACAGGCGATGTCCCGCCCGGCGCATCTGCCCGAACCTGGAAACGAAGGATGATCTCCAGATCCGTACCCCTAAAGATAGACCCCGCCATTTCAGGTGTCAGCTGGATCAGCACATGGGTCCCAACATACCCGCCCGGATTTGGGTTATACATAATAGTAAACCCTGCGTCCATGATATCAATCCGGTTCCGAATCGCCAGGGCAGTGGTCCCCTGCGGCGTAAGCACAGCCGCGTCATAGCCGATCAAAATCGTCATGGCGCTGAACCCTGGATTGGGGTTTTCAGTCAGGGGAATACGCAGATCAACAAACGCACCCGGCTCACTGTTGACATGCGGGATATTCCATCGTATCCCGGTATCCGCCGCAGAAGCCGGAGGCGGAGTCATCTGCAATAAAAATATCGCAATCAGTAAAATCGGCAGAAGCCTCGCCTTTAGTCCCTTCATGATACATACTTTCATCGTATTCACGTCCTTCGCTATCAATACTACCGCAAGGGGTATACGTCTGAATGTCTTTCCGCTTATGATGGTTTGCCCAGTACCACCGGAAACATCGCCAGGTATTCCTGCAACAGGAGATAATCTGCAAGATTCAGAATCGGCTCGCCGACAGTGTTAAAATTCGCCACCACATTGCCCGCCTCCCGAATGATGGTCACAGGGAACATGGCGAGGTACTCCTGTAGCAAGAGCAAGTCCGCAAGATTTACGACATCGTTCCCGTTGACATCGCCCCAAAGACCCCAGATGGCATAGAGATCGAGGTTAGACTCACCCGGCGGGAAGCATTCCGCCGTAATCACGGCCTCTAAGTCGAAGTTTGTATCCGCTTCCAGCCCGGAGAGCGGCATCGGTCTTCTGCGTCCGTTCAGCATCCGGCCGGACTCGTCCAGGACTTCATCCGTAAACCAGCCGCGGAGCGCGTACCCCGGCGGGGCTTCCGCCTCGCTGTACCAAGCTTTGAGATCCGGTATCTCCTCAGGCGCAATCGGGTTGCCGTCTATCACCCGCACAATGACATAATCGCCAGTCCCATCGTACAAATGGAAAGTTACGGTAAAGATCAGGCCAAACTCAGCGACCAGCGTAACATCCTCCGTCATTTCGATTTCGTCGCCGGGCTGCAAGACCTCTTCGCCCAAACGCCAGCCGATAAATGCGTATCCATCCGGAGCGATGAAACCGGTTTCGTCGAATTCCAGAATCTCGTGCAAGGTACCGAGCGGTACACCCAGAACCACGTAGGTTTCGCCCGTGCCGGCACCCGGTAAGTAAGTCACGGCAAAAATCTCCTTCCGGATCACAACCACAATATTGCCGTCTCCGTCAACAGAGGGGCCGTCTATCATCTCCCACCCCGGCGGGAGGTTCACGGTAACATCGGTATCCCCGTCAAACACATACCCCTCCTCCGGCGTCACAACAATGGTGACAATGCGGCTGGCATCCGCCGAAAAATCCGGATCGCCGGGACCGTCTACCGTGACGCCATCTATCATGCCGTCGGACCCTTCCGTCGCGGTGAGTTCGATTGCGGGGACAAGCGCTGATTTCCATTGCGCGTATAACACGGTGTCTTCGTCTCGGTTGATGATGGCGCTCGGAGCCGCCGCGCCGCCATCCGGCTCGAACGACCAGTATAGGAAGATATATTCCGCTCGCGTCGGCTGTGTCACCCGCGCGATAAGCGTACCGATGGTCGTCTCGTCATCTGACACAATTTCCGTCTGCAGCGCCGGTGTCCCGCCGTTGCCGTTGAAGATTACAGGGACATCCGCCCCGCGCCAACGCGCGTATAAGGTGTGTGCGGCCGTGCTGATGAGCGTTGTGCCAGGATGAATGCGTCTCCCGCCCTCCGGCGCGTCAAACCAGCCGAGGAAGACGAGGTCTTCGTTATGTTGCGTAAGCGCCACCACAGAGGGCGACGACATAGCCGCGGTATAGTCTTCCCCCGCCATATCCAGCATGACCGTCCGCGGAATATCCGCACCGTCGTTGCGGTGGAAGGTGATCTGTACACTTGCGCTCCATCGCGCGTACAGCGTGTGCATTTCGGGCCGCAGGAGCATATCCTCCGGCAGCACCCTCACCCCGCCCGTGGCGGCGGTGTACCAGCCCACAAAAGAGAAGCCGGGCCGTACCATGAGTGGCAGCACGGGTGTGGCCGTCATACCCATTTCATAGAGACTGCCGTAGGGGATCGAGATGATAACCCGATCCGACTGCACGCCTCTGTCATTCTGGTTGAATATCACGTCGACCTCTCGCTCCTCCCAGTGCGCGTAGAGGCTGAGATCCTCCGTGATCGGCAAATTGAAGTTATACGGACTCTCCGCCACAGAGCTTGTGTGCCAGCCCAAAAAGAGAAAGCCCACACGCGTCGGATCCTCCACAGGACGTTCCACAGGAGTTCCCTCCGGCACCATCAGCGCAAGGAACAGATGTTCTGTCGCCGGACAATTCAGCCCGTGCTCACACCCGTCTTCGTCACAGTAGTTGAGGACAAAGCGCACAATCGGCAGCCCAACCTGGGTGTTTCGGAGCGCACGCTCACCGCCGGCGTCTAGAACAAACTCTGCCGCGCCGGGACCAACCGCGAAGGTAGTCACTTCTTCCTCGGCGGGATCGAACAGAATGCGCCACTGCCCGGCGGGCGCCTCATAACCAGCGGGCGTCACGGCTTCTACCAGTTGATAGATCGCCGGATCAGGGTCCAGCTCAAACGACACCAATCCGCTCCAACTACTTGTTGAGATACCCCAAAATGCCCAGTACCCAGCGGCAATACTCTCAGGCGTCACCGTGTCACAGGGGCGGAATGCCGCCTCCCATCGCTCATCGACGACGAAGAAGGCCTCGTCATCCGGGTCCGGCAGCGCAAGCAGTTCAGCGGTCCGCATGTCCTCGGGGGTTGGACCTATGTAGCGGTAAAGCCGGAACTCCGCGCCGGGGAGCGGGAGCGTGGCCGGGGTACTGCCGTCTGTCTTGGTGAATGTAAATCGGTCTTGCCTCGGCATATTCACCAAGCGATAGGTGTCCCCCACCCGCGTAATCGCCGGAGCGTCGCCCACCACGCTTATTCGCATATCCGTGTCGCTCACCACATCAATGCGCCACTGGCCCAGCGGTCGCTCCAGACCGCGGGGAGCCACGATTTCGAGCATGTTATAGCGCCCGGCGGTCAGTTCAAACTCAACCAACCCGTCGGCTCCGCTTTCTACCGTCGCCACAACCTCCCAAAACCCGTACAACAGGCCTTCCAGCGTTACCATATCCTCAAATGGCTCGCTGCCGCTCTGCGGAATGAAGCGGCACAGGCTAAATTGGGCTCCCGGAAGCGGGACGCCAAACGCGTCTGTCTTGATAAAGGAAAAATTCGACCGCGCTATAGGGACATTACCCACATGGTGTTCGTTGTTCACCGTCACAAAGTCCGGAGCCTCGCCCATTGTCGTCACGTCTACCCGTCCGGTGCTCTGATTCGGCACAACTCGCCACTGACCGTTTGGTGCCACAAAGCCCCAGGGCGCCGCCCGCTCCACAAGTTGGTAAACTGTTCCAAACTGTACCTCTAAAGAGGTCCCACCGCCCGATTGGATCCCGACCAAAGTCCAGCAGCCGTGCGAAATCCCGGCGGCTGTCACCAGATCGGCGTGGGTTGTACAACCGATCGCCGCGTTCCAGCGATACAGTTCAAAGATAGCGCCGGAGAGCGGAGCCACACTGATATCCGCATCGTAAAGCCGCATATCGGTTTTGATAAAACGAAATGGAACCGAGGTCTGGATGGGCATATTGCCCAAGTAGTAGTTGCCGCCGATCTGCACAAAATTCGGCGCGTCGCCTCTGGTGGTGACGGAAACCGTTCCCGTATCGGGGTTGGCTACCGTAATACGCCATTGCCCATAGGGGAGCAAATAGCCTGCAGGGGCCGAGAGTTCCACAAGCTGGTGGATGGGCGTCCTCGTAGCCAAAGCTAAGTGGACCGCAAGCTGCCCGTCGGCGCCTGTGGTCAGAGGCCCTTGCACCCGCTCCCAAATCCCGGCGTCTATGCCGGCCTGAGTAACTCGTTGCGTGTGGTCCACCATAGGATCAGTGTCGAACTCTTGAAAGCGTATTTCATTGAAGAAGTAGAGCGCAAAGGTGGCGTCGGCCAGTGGTGTTATCTGCCGCGGCGTTTGATAAAGCCCGCCATCGACCTTAGTAAAAGAAAACGGGATATAGGGAATAACGATCTCTCGGAACGTGATGTCGTAATTGTTGATTACATGGTCATAAATACTCGTGCTCGCAAACCCAATATTCGTGAGGGCATGGGCATTTTCCGGCGGGACAAAGCTTCGAGAAGCGCGATTGCCGTCAAACACTACCTCGGCGCCTGTCTGAATGTTTCGCCAGGCCGCAGCGCTTGTGATGGTCAGCACTTCATTTTCATGCCGCTCGGTGAAAATGCCGCCGCCATCAAAACCCGCTATGTTGTCCCGCACCGCGCCCGCGTAAATGACCAGCGCGTCGCTGATATCCGTCACATAGGCACCGCCGCCGTGGGTCGCCGCCCGATTGCCTTCGAGCGCTCCGTTTTCCATGACAAACAGCGCCTCCCGCAAAACCCCGCCCGTGGTAGCCGTCACGTGGACACCGCCGCCGTGGGTCCCGGCTTCATTGCCCCGAATCGCGCCGTTTACCATGCGGAAATGCGCACCGGAATTGTTTGCCGTCGTGTTGATCGACACCCCACCGCCCGTGGTGGCGGCCGTGTTGTTTTCAATCATGCCGTAATGCATGATCGCCCTGGCGTCACGGCCCGCCACATGGTTCATAACCGCGACTCCGCCGCCTGTAACCGAGGCATAGTTCTCCGCGATCCGTCCGCCGTGCATGATGAACTCAGGCCGTCCCGCCGCAGACGGATAGCCGGATCGTTGCAAAACAGAGACGCCGCCGCCCTGTCTCTGGGCCGTGTTTCCCTCAATCAGTCCGTCGTGCATGATAAATTGGGAGTTCCCGCTGCCGACGTTGTTGACGGCGTTATCGCTGGCCCTATTTGTAACCCCAACGCCGCCCGCCGTGTTGCCGTTCACGCTGGTACCGGAATTATTGCGGACCACACCATCCCACATCTCAAAGCGCCCGCCGGCGGAGATGTGAATACCGCCGGACCCCTCACCGATTGTAGTGCTGTGGCCCGTATTCCTCTCGATCAGCCCGTCACGCATAGTCGCGGTTGCGTTTACGACATGGATTCCGCCGGCATTTCCGGCGTCGCCGGTAAAAGAGGTATTCAAGCGGACGATTCCGCCATGCATTTCCAGGTGCCCGCCGTTCGCCACATGAATGCCGCCGGCCGAAAGCCCGTGGCTTGCGGCCTCTAAAATCGCCTGGTTTTCCGCAATCTCGCCGTCATACATGGTAAAGATGGCCCCGGTGCCGCTCACAAAAACACCGCCTGCGCTGTGCTGCCCGACACCCGCATTCGTACCGCGATTAGACCGAATCTGGCCGCCGTGCATCGTAAAACTAGCCCCCGCCGTGACGGATACACCGCCGCCGCCTCGGAAACTTTCATTCTCTCGAAGCTCGCCGCCATTCATGACAAATTGTGCACTTCCCGCGCCCAGGTGGACAGCCGCACCCTCTTGGTTTCTCCACATGGTCCGCATAATCACGCTATTTTCGTTCATAACAAAGCTTCCGCCCTGGTGGACGAGCACACCGCCGCGGTTCACCAGCCCCGAAACCCATGCGCCATCGAGCACCACGTTTTCTAGGGTAAGACTAGAGCCCGCTCCGCTTACGATAAAATGCCGCTGGCTCGCGTTTTGCTGTGTATAGGTAAACCGCTCATCCGGGAAATGTCTGCAGCTGCGCAACGTGACTTGCCGCCCACCGCCAATGGTAATCGTGTTCCCCGTCGCTTGAAAAGAGTTGTGAATCTCAATCACCGCTCCGCCGCCCGCCGGAATCGCGTTGATCGCCGCCACCAGTTCTGCGTGATTGCGCACGCACACCCGCTCTTGGGCGTTCACGTCATAGTTATTCAAAATGTGCGCGTATGCGCTTGTGGAGGCAAATCCCAGATTGGTCAGTATATATGCGTTCACAGGCGGCTCAGAAAGCTCTGCCGCACTGTTCCCGCTAAACTCCACCGTCGCGCCTGTCGTAATATTGTTATACGCGGGGGAGAACACATACATACCAATGCCGCGCCGCTCGGTGAAAATCGCGCCGCCGCTGTCTGTCGCTGTGTTGTTGCGCATCGCGCCGCTCTGCAAAATAAAGGCATTGCTGATATCGGTGACATAGACACCGCCGCCGTTTTGCGCACGGTTGCCCTCGAACACGCCTTGCGGCACGGTAAGACGGGAGTTTGTCCCCGTGATAAATGCCCCACCGCCGCTGCCGCCCGCCTCATTGCCCGCAATCGTTCCATTGATGACCGTTGCCTGCGCGGCGGCCGCCACATGAATTCCGCCGCCATGCTTTTCTGCCGTGTTATCCAAAATCTCGACAGTTCCCATCGCAAGGCGGGAATTTGTACCCGTGATAAACGCCGCGCCGCCTTGTATCGCCGAGTTCTCGGAGATTTCGCCCGCGCCGATGGAGGCTCTTCCCGCGGCCTCAATGTAAATCGCGCCGCCGAGCAGATTCGTCGCCGCCGCGCCGGTATAGAGCGCGCCGGAGGCGCTCGTGCCGCCAGCGCCTGGCAGGAGCCCGTTATTGCGTGCCACGAAATTCTCCAGTTCCACGTTCGAACCCGATGAAACAAGGCTGAACGCACCACCTTGGGCGCCGCCGCCATCGCCGCCGCGGCTTCCGAGCAGCGAGTTTGAATGGCCGCCCGCACCGCCTTGGGCGGTGTTGTACATGATCGTCACAAGCCCGTCTCCGCGAACCGTGCCGTTGTAAAGGCTGACCCCGCCGCCCTGGGCGTACCCGCCGGCCCCCGCCGGATTGCTGGTGACCCCGGCGATTCTGTCGCCGCCGGCCCCGCCGATTGCCTGATTGCCTTCCATATGTACAGGACCTGCCATAGTGATGACAGCGGTGCTATAAGTCTCCAAAGCGCCGCCCCGGCCAAAACCGCCCGGACCCGGAATACTGATGGCCGAACTCTGCGTTTGCCCGCCGGGACCGCCTTGCGCGGTATTATTGATAATATCTACATAAGAGAACTCGACCACTCCAAAATCGGTAAAGAATCCGCCGCCGTGACCATTGCCGCCTCTGCCGATCGCTCCATTTCCGAGCGAGGTTCTGGCCCCGCCGACACCGCCGATGGCGCGGTTGCCGCTGATCTCCGTCCGCGTCATGGTCACATTGCCGATATACACAAGGATCCCGCCGCCGGCACCGGCATGTCCTATGCCGGAAGCACCGGTTGTTGTGCCGCCTCTCACGCCGCCGGCGCCGCCTTGGGCCGTGTTGTTTCGGATAATGGCGTCCCGCACCACCAGCGTGCCGGTTTGAACCTGAATCCCGCCGCCGCGGCCCTGCCCGGCGCCTCCAGAGGCAGTGGTGCCGCCGGCGGTGTTTGCGCCGCCTGCACCGCCCTGTACCAGATTGTCTTCTATGATACCGCCCAGAATATTGACCGTGCCGCCGAGCAGGCTAATTCCGCCGCCGTAGGCCCAGCCGCCGGCGCCCCCGCTAGCTGTCGCTGTGCCGGTACTGCCCACACCGGCCAGCGCCGCGTTGTTCGCTATCCGGCCGGAATACATGGTAAATACGCCATTGTTTTGCACATGTACAGCGCCGCCGCGGGCCATGCCCAAAACGGAACTTGCCGGGTGGCCTGCCCCGCCGCCGTTGCCGCCGTTGTTCCCGCGTATGGTATTGCTGTACAGGACGCCTCCGTCTAACCTAGCGGTCGCGCCGTCAACAAAGACAGCGCCGCCATATGCGCCCCCGGAATACATATGCCCCACACTGCGGATAATCTCAGCCCGCTCGCTCACGACGAGGGTGCCGCCAGCGGTCACATTGATTCCGCCTCCGGCGTTCCCTCCGTCAAGCACTACATTCGCAAGCGTAAGACTGGTGCCCGCACCAGTGACAATAAAGTGCCGCTGAAAGGGCCTGTCCTGCGTATATGTAACGCGCTGGCCTACGATGTCCCTGCAACTGGTGATCGTGATCTGTCTGCCGCCGCTGATGGTGATTGTATTCCCCGTCGCTGGAAAATCGTTATGCAGTTCAATCACGGCCCCGCCGCCGACCGGGATCAGGCCAAGCGCCTCGACCAGTTCCGCGTGGTTACGCACGCAAAGCTTCGTCTGGATATTGATATCATAGTTGTTTAAGATATGCGTGAATATACTCGCCGAAGAAAATCCCAGATTGGTCAGTGTGTGCGCGTTTCCGGGCGGGTCGGAGAAACTGCCCGCGCTGTTGTTGAAAAACTGTACCGTTGTACCCGTCGTAATATTGTTGTATGCAGGCGCGACAACATGGGAGCCTATGCTGCGCCGCGCGGTATAGATCGCGCCGCCGGCATCCGTCGCTACGTTATCGCGCATAGTGCCGCCGTTGATGCGAAACGCGTTGTCAATATTCGCCGCGTAGACGCCGCCGCCATTGACCGCGCGGTTGCCCTGAAACACACCATATTCTACCGTAAGGCGGGAGTTGGCGTCCGTGATATACGCGCCGCCGCCATGCACGCCCGCTATGTTCCCCTGGAAAGTGGCGGAAGTGGCTGTCATCTGCGCGGCGGCCGCGGCATATACCCCGCCGCCGTTGTTCCCGGCGCGGTTGTCCCGAATTGTGCCGGCAGGCACGGTAACACGCGTATTTGTCCCCGAGAGGTAGATTGCCCCACCGTTGTTTTCAGCCCAATTATCCAAAATGGAACCGCTCATCGCAAACTGCGAAGCGCCTATCACATACACCGCGCCGCCGTTGAGAGCCGCGTGTCCGGAAAGTTCGCCTGCGCCGATACTGACCTTTCCTCCGGTCGTAATAAAAATCGCGCCGCCGAGCAAATCCGTCGATGTTGCGCCGGTATAGCCCGCGCCGGAGGCGCTCGTTCCGCCGCCACCGCCTACGAGCCTATTATTACGGGCCACTAAATTCCCAAGCTCCACGGTCGCGGTCGCCGAATATAGACCGAGCGCACCGCCCTGGGCATACCCGCCCGCGCCGCCGCGGCTGCCTGTCAGCGAACTGGACCGCCCGCCGGTGCCGCCTTGGACGGTGTTGTTTATCATTGTCACAAGACCATTGCCGTGTACGGCGCCGCCACGAATGCAAATCGCGCCGCCCCTGGCATACCCGCCGCTTCCCGCCGCATTTGTGGTCGTGCCGGCAAGCCGGTCGCCGCCGACTCCACCAATGGCCTGGTTGCCCTCAAAATGCACAGGACCTGTCATAGTTATCACAGCAGCCATATACATCTCTATGGCGCCGCCCGAAGCGCTCCCGCCGGTCCCCGGGATGCTGGAGGCCGTACTCTGCGCATGGCCGCCGGTGCCGCCCTGTACGATATTGTTGATGAACTCTACATAAGAGAGTTCGAATATTCCATTATCGGTAAAGATAGCGCCGCCGACCACGTTACCGCCGTTGCCGATCACCCCGGCTCCGGTCGATGTCCGGGCGCCGCCATTGCCGCCGATCGCGCGATTGCCGCTGATCTCTGTCCTGGAAATGGTAACCGTGCCATCGCGCACAACTATCGCACCGCCGGCGCCGGTACCGCCCACACCGGTGGCTCCCGTTGCCGTACCGCTTCTTACGCCGCCATGTCCGGCCTGCGCTGTGTTGTTCCGGATTACGGCGTCCTGAATAGTCAGCGTTCCGGCGGTGACTTCAATCCCGCCGCCCCGGCCCTGAGTGCCTTCGCCGGCCGCAGCCGTGCCAGCCGCCCCGTTCGCGCCGCCATTGCCGCCGTGCACCAGATTATTTTCGATAATACCGCCCAAAATCGTAATCCTGCCGTCGAGCATGCTGATTCCGCCGCCGTAGGCCCAACCGCCGGCGCCTGTGGCGGTACCCGTTCCGGCCTGCGCGGTGTTGTTTGCTATGCGCCCGGAATACATGGTAAATACGCCATTGGTCTGTACATGCACGGCACCGCCGCGCGCCATGCCCAACACATTCGTACTGCCCAACGCGCCGCCCCCGGTAGAGCCATCGTTGCCGCGCGCAAGGTTGTTGTACAGGACGCCGCCGTCTAAAATAGCGACCCCGGAAGTAGCAACAAAGATCGCGCCGCCATATGCGGCCCCGGAATATATATATCCCCTGCTGCGGGTAATCTCCGCACCCGGCCCCACAATCACGGTGCCGCTGGCGTCTACATTGATTCCGCCGCCGGCGTTCCCTCCGTCGAGCGTCACATTCAAAAGCGTGAGGCTAGAATTCGCGGCGGTGACAACAAAATGCCGCTGGAGGGAGGTCATTTGCGTATAAACCGCCGCCGCGTTTGGATTTTGGCTGATGAGCGTAATCCGTCTCCCGCCGTTGATAGTAATCGCATTTCCGCCCGTGATCCCGCCCGCAGGCAAGGCGAAAACCGCCGACCCGTTCGCTGGCACAGCGTTGATTCGTGTTACCAAATCCGCGTGTGAGGTCACCGGAACAGACTGCGTGAGCAGATCCGTCATAGACAAGTCTGCCGCCGGCCCCTGCGCCGCCGCGGCGCTCGGGGTATCGCCAATCGGCCCTGCGTGGATAAGCATCCCCAGAGCCAGAGCTATGATTAAGATGAAAATCGTAATTTTCCGCAGTTTCACAGCACACCACACCCAAAAGCATCATGCTATTCTGAGAACCCTAGAGTTCATTGCGTTGTCTCGGCCAGAGATATCTAAGCGAACGTGTTCACGCCCACATTTTCCACATTTTTCATTTTAAATTTTACTACATTATATAAACTTATCCAACTATTGTCAATAGTTATATTTTCTAGTTTTATAAAACTTAATTAATCTCTATATTAACTCAAATGTTTTATCCGCACTCTGCCGCAGGGCCATGTATTGTTGAAGTTTAAATAAGTCTGTGCTATACTTTCGGTACAAACAAAAACAAACCCGCCTCCCACGTTCACCTGGGGCGGATGTGTTTTTCGCCTGTTTTCTCGTTGATTTTTATGTTGCGTACCCAACTGCAAAAGGATAACTCCACCCTCGACACCGCATCGCGGTAACTCGTAGAGACACCACGTAGCGCCCCAAAGGCTCCTTTTCCAAAGGAGCTGTCAGCGCAGCTGACTGAGGATTCCTTCCCTCTAGCACCGCACCCACCGCACATTCGCCTCACGTACCGCACCAGAAGGTCTACGTCCGAAAGCGACACCACCCTCCGCCGGCAGGCGGAACCCCAACCCCTAAATACCCACAAACCAAAAGTCAAAGGAAGAGCTCTTTAAGAGAAACTGCGTTTCTCTTAAATCGCCTTTTTGCTTTTTTTGGCGAAGCAAAAAGAAGGCCCGCCCGGCAGGGCAAAATCCCCCGAGCCAATAGGCTCAAAAAACACTCCTATAAGCAAAAAGAAAGCAGCCACACATGAACACACCCACCTTCCTCCCCACCTCCGCCTCCGACATGACCGCCCGCGGCTGGGACCACTACGACTTCCTCCTCATCACGGGCGACGCCTACGTTGACCACCCCAGCTTCGGCGCCGCCGTCATCGGGCGCGTACTAGAGGCCGAGGGGCATCGCGTCGCCATCCTCGCGCAGCCGAATTGGCATGATACAGCGGCCTTCCTCGCCATGGGAAGGCCGCGTTTTGGCGTTATGATCTCCGCCGGTAACCTCGATTCCATGGTCGCCCACTACACCTCCGCCAAAAAGCCCCGCAGTGAAGACTATTACTCCCCCGGCAAAGAAGCAGGCCTCCGCCCAGACCGCGCTACTATCGTCTACGCAAACCGCGCCCGCGAGGCTTTCTCAGGCCTGCCCGTCATCCTCGGCGGCCTGGAAGCCAGCCTCCGCCGCTTCGCCCACTACGACTACTGGTCCGACAAAGTCCGCCGCAGCGTCCTCCTAGACGCCAAAGCCGACCTCCTCGTCTTCGGCATGGGCGAGACTCAAAGCCGCGAAATCGCCGCCCGCCTCAAAAGCGGCTCCCCCATCGAAACCCTCACCGACATCCGCGGCACCGTCTACACCGCCGCAAACGCGGCGGACTGCCCCTTCCCCAAAGTCGAATGTCCCTCCTTCGAAGAGGTGCAGACAGACAAACGCGCCTACGCCGAAGCCACCCGCCTCCAAATGGAAGAGCACGACCCCATCCGCGGCAAAGCCGTCCTCCAACGCCACGGGGACCGCGTCCTCATCGCCAATCCCCCCGCCATCCCACTCGACGGCGCATCGCTTGACAAAACCTACGACCTCCCCTACACCCGCGAGGTCCATCCCATGTATGAGGCCAAGGGCGGCGTCCCCGCGATTGACGAGGTCCGCTTCTCCGTCACCCACAATCGCGGCTGTTTCGGCGGCTGCAACTTCTGCGCCCTCAGTTTCCACCAGGGCCGTATGGTCACCTCCCGCACGCACCAATCCGTAGTCCGCGAGGTAGAGGGCTTCCTTTCCCACCCCGAGTGGAAAGGCTACGTCCACGACCTGGGCGGCCCCACGGCAAATTTCCGCCGTCCCGCCTGCGCCAAACAGCAAAAACACGGCCTCTGCAAACACCGCCACTGCCTCGCCCCCACGCCCTGCAAAGAGCTAGACGCGGACCATACCGATTATCTCAAACTCCTCCGCAAAGTCAGGGCCATCCCGGGCGTCAAGAAAGTCTTCGTCCGCTCCGGCATCCGCTTTGACTACCTCCTGGAAGACACCAACGGCGAATGCTTCGCCGAGCTCGTCCACTACCATATCTCCGGCCAGCTCAAGGTCGCCCCCGAGCATGTGGTCCCCCATGTGCTCGATTGTATGGGCAAACCCCACGTCGAGACATACGACCGCTTCGCCGAGAAATACCGCCGCCTCAACC
This sequence comes from Oscillospiraceae bacterium, assembly GCA_009780175.1. Lineage (GTDB taxonomy): Bacteria > Bacillota > Clostridia > Oscillospirales > Oscillospiraceae > WRAB01. The sequence goes on along the minus strand of WRAO01000020.1, from coordinate 30,497 downwards.
AGAAATACGACAAAGAGCAATACCTCGTCCCCTACCTCATGTCAAGCCACCCCGGCTGCCGCCTGGAAGACGCCGTAACCCTCGCCGAGACGCTCCACAAAACCGGCCGGCACCCCGAACAAGTCCAAGACTTCTACCCCACCCCCGGCACCGTCTCCACCTGCATGTACCACACCGGCCTCGACCCGATGACCATGAACCCCGTCCACGTCCCCAAAACCGAAAAAGAGCGCAATCTCCAGCGCGCCCTCCTCCAGTGGCGGAGGCCAGAGAAAAAACGCCAAGTCCTAGAGGCCCTACGAAGCGCCGGCCGCACAGACTTGATCGGATTCCATAAGTGGTGCCTCGTAAAACCCGAAGCCCCGCCAGGCCAGAACAATCGCAAAAAACGATAAAAAAAGGCGTGCTTGACAACATAAGACTATCATGATAGTCTTATGCGCATAGAACCGATAGAAGGGACGATATATATGCAAGATTTCGGCAAACAACTCGCTGCATACGAAACAAAAAGGTCCACATTTGCATGGCTCAAAATCGGCGCTATTGCCGCCTTTCTCTTGTTCGGCATAGGCGGGATCTTCCTCATCCTATATCCCATTGACCCGGAAGACACCATCATCGGCTACGGGCTGTTGGGCGCGGCGGTCTTTTTCCCGCTGGTTCTGCTTTTTTTGACAAAGCGGATGCGCGCGCAGGTCACCATTTACGAAGAAGGCGTTGTCGTTCAGAGCGGCGGCAAAGAGCACCGTTTCCATTTTAGCGAAATCGCCGGACTTCGCGATACCGCATCGGGCGGCGGGACCATCATTGTCCCAGGCGGACTTGGCGTGCTCGGGGCCTTGGCCGTGGGCGCGGCCTCAGCCATTGCCAGCAGCGCCGTAGACGCTCGCAGGCAGAGAAACCGAATCCGCAGCGTAAGCATCGTCCCGATACCCAGAGGAGAAAAATCTCAATCCGAGATATCCGTCGTCAACACAGGCGGAGACGCGTTATCCGAAGTGTTTACGGAATGGTTAGTCGACCAAAAGTCCATCACAGAGGACCGTATCCCCACCCTCCACCTATCGTTTGGAGACAGTTTAAAGCTGGTTGACGGGGTCTTAATCCATACTCATCGCAGAGGCGAAACCAGGCTTGCGTTACAAGATGTGACCCAAATGGACACCGATGACGGTTCGTTGCGGTTCTTTGGCCCAAACGAAAAGGGGACAGAAAAGTGCCTCATCAGCATCGATTTTAGGTCCGTATGGAACCTCGATCTACTGTTCTACCTCTATGAATTGAGCGACACTCAGTCAGAATAAAGAACCAATAAAGGGCCTTATCGGGTGCAATCAGCTCCCAATAAGGCCCTTTTTTCGCCCTTATAACTCCCGATACATCGCCGGTGCCTCGCCCTTCGCCACATGCTCACTAATCGTGAGCACCTCCACCCGGGTCACCCGCGCACCCAGCGCAATCTCGATCACATCGCCCACAGCAACCGCGTACGACGCGCGGACAGGCCGTCCATTCACGCTGACCCGCTCGTTATCGCAGGCCTCGTTCGCCACCGTCCGCCGCTTGATAAGCCGCGAAACTTTGAGGTATTTATCCAAACGCATGTTTGCCCTCCCTAATAAATCAGACTCTTTCTGTTGATATCCGCGACGAGCGGCACGTCTTTCTCCTCAAACCGCGCCATCAGCGCATTCATCCCGTGTTGCAGCTTATACTCCGTCTCGGCGCGGGAGAGGGGCTGGAGCATATAGAATCGCACCATCTGCCCGTCTTTCGCCTGCATTTCACCGAGTTCGCCTTGGAACCCGAGTAATACAAAGGCGCTCATCTGGGAACTAGGTAGAATCGGCACATAGTCCGGCCCGTTGGGGATGGTGTGTCCTTCCCCGAGCCAAGTCCGACATTCATGGGGGAAGCGTGCGAGGTATTTGATAAAGGAGATGGGCCAGAAATTCTCGTTGGGCTGGTCCCCGTCCATCTCCAGCGCCTTCTGCGGGTCCCAGGTGGGCGGGAGGTACATAAAGAGTTCCGCGTGCTTGTATGTGTCCGCCCCCGGCATCGCGTCTGGGACGCACATCGGCAAATCGCTCATGCCTGTGGTGTAGATGACAAAGAACGCTTCTTCCGCCGAAGGCCGCAGGATGTGTACGTCCACATGGATGAGGTCTGAGATCATCTCATGGAGTACATTGTGCGCACGGTCGGGATATAGGGTTGCGAAATGTGCCTCAATCTCCTCCGCATACACCCCAACCGCCTCCGGCATACGCAGGCCTTCTTTTTGCGGCTCGTCATACTTATAAATGGCAGAACCCCCGGGCGATGTCTCTACCGGCTCTGCCGCTTTCTTGTTCTTCAACCAACCAAACATAGCGTATCCTCCTCCGACATGTTCTATGTCCGCCAGACTATCACGATAGTTTTTTCTTGTCAAGCAATTGCTTCCTTGATACAAAAAACCGCCCCCAGTTTTGGGGGCGGTTCCATTGTTACACGAGGCTTCTTATTTGTCAATTGCGTCCTTGAATGCCTTGCCGGCTTTGAATACGGGCACCTTGGATGCAGGGATGTTGATTTGCTCTTTCGTCTTGGGGTTGCGGCCCATGCGAGCTGCGCGCGCTTTGACTTCGAATACGCCAAAGCCAACCAGTTGCACTTTGTCGCCGCCTTGCAGGCTCTCGGTAATTGCGTCTACCAGCGCGTTGACTGCTTTCTCAGTGTCTTTTTTGGACAGCTCTGCCTTTTCTGCAACCAGGGCAATCAGTTCTGCCTTATTCATTTGTTCTTCCTCCTAAATAATGGTCGACGGCTTTGCCGCCTTTATATTACTTAAAAGCGCATGCGCTTTAAAGTCTCTCTTTGCCCGCTTGATAGAGGGCTTCCATCTCATCCAGTGTCATATCCGGGAGGGCTTGCCCCTGCTCGGCCGCCGCCTGTTCCAGGTAGGCGAATCGCCGGATGAACTTGTCCGAGGTGGCGTGTAGAGCCTCTTCCGGGTCAATATCTAGCAATCGGGCTGCGTTGACTACGGAAAACAAGAGATCTCCCAGTTCTTCCCGTACACCTGTTCCGGATTGAATCGCTTCTTTAAACTCGGCCAGCTCTTCGTCTATCTTGTGCAGGGCTCCGGCGGCGTCTGGCCAATCGAACCCGACTTTTCTGGCCTTCGCTTGAATTTTCTCGGCTCTCCAGGTCGCGGGGAGGCTTTTTGCCACGCCTTCCATCGCCTCGGTCACCGTCTCCTGCTGCTTTTCTTGACGTTTGAGTTCGTCCCAGTTTGCGAGGGCCTCGCCGCTGTCGTTTGCGACGCGGTTTCCGAAGACGTGGGGATGCCGGTAAATCAGCTTTCGACAAATTGCGTCGGTCACATCGTCCAGCGTGAATCGACCTTGTTCCGCTTCGATCTGCGTGTGAAACATGATCTGGAGCAAAACGTCTCCCAGTTCCTCGCAGAGCAGTGCGGAGTCGCCGCTGTCAATGGCCTCACAGGCCTCGTAAGTCTCTTCGAGGAAGTTGCGCCGGATACTCTCGTGCGTTTGCTCCCTGTCCCAAGGGCACCCCCCCGGAGCGCGGAGCAATGCGACGATTTCCCTCAAATCTTCCACCGTGTAGGATTTACCACACTGAGAATCTACCATACTTTTCCCCCAGATGCAAGCAATTTCTTGAAATTTTACCGAACGCGCAATACTTTCGCCAATTTTTCGCCCTTTGGCAACATGTGCATGTCTTCTTTCGTCAATGCCCGGGTAGCGATGATGAGGACCAGATAGACTAACATCGCAATGCCGATCGCTCCGGTCAGGGAGATGGCGATGGGGAGACGGCCGGAAACATCCCCGAGCACATTGGCGACTACGCCGCTGATTAAGCCATAGCTGGCCCACGCCGTCGCCGCCATGACCAGCGTGCAGAGCAGGGGCCGGGTGACAGCTCGCAGAAAGCTCGGCGGGTCGGGAATGCTCCGCTTGACGAGTACGACGTTCATTGCGCTGATTACGACGTAGCAGACCAAGATGCCGATCGCCGCGCCGTAGATCAGAAAACGCGGGTCCGCGATGAGGAGCCAGGTCAGCCCAACGCTGATTGCTCCACCGATCGGCAGGGTATAGAGCGTATATCGTTGGAACCCATATGCTTGGAGCACGCAGTTGGTGACCTGGAAGAAACAGATGAAAAAGACGGCGATTCCGAGCCATGCGAGCAATCCCGCCCCATATTCGGCGTTGAATCTGCCATAGTAGATCACATCCATAATCGGCCCCGCCAACACGGTAAGACCCGCTCCGGCTGGCAGCGCGAGGAGACAGGTGATGCGAATCCCGGATTCCGAGTTTTTCTTGGCGCCCAATTGATCTCCCTGGGCCAAAAGGCCGGAGATCGCCGGGATGAGCGCGACCGTAATCGGGATGACAAAGGCCGATGGCAAATGGAATAATGGCAGAGCCATAGAGAAAGTCCCGTGAAGACTCTGCGTCTCTGCGTAAGGAAGCCCGACCGCAAATTGAAGTCGGCGCAAAATCACGGCATTGTTGACAATGGTCATGAGACTGAGAATCGAAGACCCAAGCGTCAGCGGGATGGCGATATCTTTGAGATTTTGGAAGATACGACGGTTCGAGTCCGGCGTATCCAGCGTGTCCGCCACGTGGTGACGGCGATCTACCCGACGCTTGGCGAAAAAGAGATAGGCCGCGGCAATCCCCGTCCCCGCTGTGACGCCGAAAATCGCCCCCGCCGCGGTGATCGGCACGGAAAAACCGCGACTGGCCAGAATCCAAGCCAGCCCAATGCCAATCACCAGCCGCGCAAAGGCTTCCAGCACCTGAGACACCGAGGTAGGCACCATGTCGGAAAGTCCTTGACAATACCCGCGGTAAGCCGAGATCAATCCCACGAGGAACACCGCGGGAGAGAGCGCTAAAATACCATAGGCCGCCGAAGGGGAGCCGAACAGATCGGCAAGTTGTCTGTGGAGTCCCGCCATAATCAAAAAAGATACCGCGCCGAGGATTACGAAGGTATTGCGTCCGACCACAAACACGCGCCGCACCTGTCGAGGCCGGCCCATGGCGTCTGCCGAGGCTACCATTTTTGAGAGTGCCACGGGCAAGCCCGCTGTGGACACAATGAGCAGGAACTGATAGATCGAATGCGCCACCGCGAAGGGGGAGTTGCCCTCATCGCCCAAAATAATCGCCATCGGAATCCGATATACCGCCCCGATCACGCGCACAATCACCACAGCCGCCGCCAAAATTGCGGCCCCATGCAGGTAGTTCCTGTTATGTCTGGAATGTGTCATAGAGAGTGTCCTTCCGCCGCAAGTAAATTGGAGCGGCTTAATTGGCTCCAATAGTATAGGTATTATCCGGCACCAGCAAACAGAACTGGCCTGTCTCTTGGTAGTTTACACCTAATCTGCGGAAATTGCAAATTTTGGAAGCGAGTTTTCTTTATATTTAGAAGTGAAAAAGAAGCCTCTCTCGTCAAAATCTACATTGAACCCCAATCAAAAACATGATAAAATGTCTCCAGCAAAAAACAAAAACGAGGTAACCTCCCATGTACATAGTAGTCCTCTGCGGCGGCCTCTATCCCGAGCGAGACGTATCGCTCAGTTCCGGCAAACAGATCGCCCAAACGCTCATTGAACGCGGCCATCAGGTCCTCCTGATGGACCTTTTCTTCGGCTATCCGGAGCCCTATCAAGATCCCAAATCCGTCTTTGACAACTCGCTGGGCCGCGTCACCAGCAATCTGGTCGCCATCGCACCGGATCTCGACGCCATCCGCAAACAGCGTCCCGGGTCGGGCGATAGCTCCATCGGCCCCCATGTCTTCGAGCTCTGCCGCGCGGCGGATATTGTATTCCTCGCCCTTCACGGCGAAGACGGCGAAAACGGCACCCTCCAAGCCGCCTTCGACCTCGCGGGTATCCGCTACACCGGCACAGGCAAGCTCGGCAGTGCCCTCGCGATGCACAAGGGCATCAGCCGCACACTCTTCCAAAGCGCGGGGATTCAAGTTCCGCACGGCCAAGTCGTGACGCGGGATAACAGCGATGTACTGGATCCGATCCGCTACCCTTGTGTCGTCAAACCCTGCAGCGGCGGCTCCAGTGTCGCGACGACGATTGTGGAGAACCCCGCGGATTTACACGACGCGTTAGCGCAAGTTTTCCGCGTCGACACCGAGGCCCTCATTGAAGACTATATTCCCGGCCGCGAATTCTCAGTCGGCGTGTTGGACGGCGAGGCCCTCCCCGTGATCGAAATCTGCCCCAAGAGCGGCTTTTTCAACTACGAAAACAAATACCAGCCCGACATGACGGAGGAGATCTGCCCCGCAGACCTCCCCCCATTCCTCGCCGAGTGGCTTCAAGAAACCGCCCTCTCCGCCCACAAAGCCCTTCGCCTCGAAGTCTACTCCCGCACAGATCTCATTTTCGCAAACAACGGTGAACTCTACTGCCTTGAGACAAATACTCTCCCCGGCATGACCCCCCAGAGCCTCCTCCCGCGTGAGGCCCTAGCGGCGGGTCTGGACTTCGGAGATTTATGCGAAAAAATCATCGCCGTATCTATGGAGAAATATCAATGACTATGAAACCAGTCACACTACAGAGGGCCGCAGAGGTCATGGGCGGCAAATTGATCGGCGGCGGGGGCGATACTTTAATCCGTCAGGTCGTCATGGACAGCCGCTTTGATGTCACCGGCGCGCTCTTTGTTGCCATTCCCGGTACCCGCGTGGACGGACATGATTTCGTCCAAGATGTCTTTCGGCGCGGCGCGGTCTGTTGTCTCGTGGAGCGCGAGATCGACGCACCTGACGGGCCTTGCATCCTCGTTAACTCCACCCAGATGGCCATAAAGGCCCTTGCCGCTTACTACCGCAGTCTCTTTGACATCCCCGTCATCGGCATCACCGGAAGTGTGGGCAAGACGAGCACGAAGGAGATGATGGCCGCTGTCCTCTCCGCGAAATTCCGTGTCCACAAGACAGCGGGCAACCTCAATAACGAACTTGGCGTTCCCATGACACTCCTCGCCCTGCGCGAAGAGCACGAGGCCGCCGTGATCGAGATGGGCATCTCCGACTTCGGCGAAATGACCCGCCTCACCGAGATGGTGCGGCCCACCGTCGCCATCATCACCATCATCGGGTACGCGCACCTCGATAATCTCTCGAACCGCGCCGGGGTCTATAAAGCCAAAACCGAAATCCTCCACGGCCTCCAGGAGAACGGCCTTGCCCTCTTCAACGGCGACGACGACATGCTGAGGCCCTGTGTCATCACCGACATCGCCCCCGAACAAACCACTGCCAAAAAGCTGCTTTACGGTCTAGCGCCCGGCAACGACTATCGCGCCACCGATATCGTCCCAGCCGGAGAATCCGGCACCGCCTGCATATTCCATCTGGGAGGCAGAGCGATGGACGTCACCATCCCCGCCTTCGGCCTCCCCTTCGTCTACGCCGCTCTCGCCTCCGCCGCCGTCGGTGATCGGCTGGACATGACAGAGGCGCAGATCAAACAAGGCATCGCTGTCTTTCACACCGTCGAGGGCAGGGCGAACGTCCTGCGGACAGACAGTCTCACCATCATCGACGACTGTTATAACGCAAACCCCAGTTCTGTTCGCGCCTCGCTCACCTCCCTCGCCTCCCTGGCGGGCCGCCGCGTCGCCATTCTCGGCGACATGGGCGAACTCGGCCCAGACGCAGAGACACTTCACCGCGAAATCGGCGAGACGGTCGGTCAAAGCGGCATCGACTGTCTGATTGCCGTCGGCCCCTTGAGCCGCCACACTTACGAGGGTGCGGTGTCCGTCAACCCGCACGGCCTTATCGTCTGGCACTTTGACGAAAAAGCGGAGGCCCTCACTACCTTGCCTTCCTTGCTCTATGCTGGGGATCAGGTATTGGTCAAAGCCTCGCGTTTTATGCGGTTCGAGGAGATCGTGGCGGAACTGAAAACAGGTATCTTCTAAACAAAGGAGCACACTTTGTGAGCCAATCACTTACCATCCGCGACGTAGAAGAAAGCGATCTCCCCGCCCTCAAAGCCATGATCGACGAAACTTGGGAATGGGTCGATTTAGTCGAAAGCCAAGAGGCGCTCGATGCGACAATCAGCCTCTATCTCAATCAGGTACTCTACTATAGCTCCTTCGGCAAAGTCGCCCTTCTAGACGGCAAAATCGCCGGCGCCATCTTCGGCTCCGTAGAGGGCGATGCGCCCGTCTGCCGCATGTTGCAAGATGACAGCATGGACCACGCGCTCACCCTGCTCAAGGCCACGGAAAACGAGCGCCGCGACGTCTACGAATGTATCTCCAAAATCAACAGCACCTATGCAGACCTGCTCCGCGGCAAGGAAGATACCTATGACGGCTCCCTCGTCTTCCTCGCCGTATCAGAAGAAGCACGCGGCATCGGCCTCGGGAAACAACTGTGGCACGAACTCAGCGCTTACTTCGGGACAAAAAGCGTCAAGTCCATCTACGTCTACACCGATACCGACTGCAACTACGCGTTCTACGAATCCGCCGGCTTTACGTGCCGGGATGAACAAGACCTCTCCTGCGCCTTCCGCGTGGGCGACTGGAACGTGCGTATCTTCCTGTACGAATACCGGTTTCACTAAAGCAAACGGAGTGTGGCCATCATGAAACGATTCATGCAAGAATTCAGGGAATTCGCTCTGCGCGGCAACGTGATGAGCCTCGCCGTCGGCATGATAATCGGCGGCGCCTTTGCCGCCGTCGTCACTTCTCTGACGGACAACATCCTCTCCCCCATCATCGGCATCGTCACCGGGCAAAATTTTGACGCGTTGGAGTGGAACGTCCTCGGCGTCACGCTGCGCTATGGCGCGTTTATCACTTCGGTGCTTAATTTCATCATCCTGGCTTTTGTCGTGTTTTTCCTTGTGCGGGCGATGAACCGACTGCTTACCAAAGAGGCGCAGAAAGCCGAAGAAACCCCAAAACGCCTCTGCCCCTTTTGCAAGACTGAGGTAGACCCCGAAGCTACCCGCTGTCCCGCTTGTACGAGTTCTTTGGTGTAGGGGACGCCATCCCTTATACTTCCCACCAAAAATGACCGCACTTCTCAGTGCGGTCATTTTTTCCGTCCTTTGAACAAATCCAGATGATAAAAAACCAAGGGAGCGCCATAAGGCTTATCCCTAATGTTATAAATAATTGCTCGATCATCCACGCGGTCGTTGTCATATGCACCACTCCCTCATTCATTTTGACATAAATTCTGTCAAAAATCAATGACAGAATTTATGTCGCCTATAATAAATGCGGGTGATGGCATGAGGTTACGGAGAGTCAAGGATTTACGTGAAGATCGTGATTTGAAACAGCGACATGTGGCCGAGTTATTGCACATATGCAGAAGCACATATTCTGCGTATGAAAACGGGGCCAATGCTATCCCTTTGGAAATATTGAAAAATCTTGCCTTAATCTATAACACCAGCACAGACTACCTTTTAGAGCTGACAGATGAACAAGATGCCTATCCTCGCAAACACAAAAAATGACCGCACCTGTAGGTGCGGTCATTTTTTCACCCAATCACGTAAAGCGTGCTTGACATCCGACCGCAAACCTGTTATCTTGAATGTAAAGCACACTTTCCAAGGAGGAGCGCTATGAAAAACAGGATCGAAGAAATCCGCAAAGAGCGGGGCCTGCGGCAAGAGGAGCTCGCCGACGCGCTCGAAGTCTCACGGCAGACGATCAGTTCGCTGGAAAACGGACGCTACAATCCGTCCATCACGCTGGCCTTCAAAATCGCCGCCTATTTCAGCATGCAGATCGAAGACATTTTCATCTACGAGGAGGACGCACAATCATGAAAAAGCAAACCATAGGCAAAATCGCCTTCTGGACCATCTATCTCTTGCTCGCGGCTGGTATGGGCGCGCTTACGGCCCGCTTCATCCCGGGGTGGCACGGCTGGGCCATCCTTTTTGTCGCGTTGATGACGCTGATCGCCGTCAGCGAATGGATCAGCAAAAAACTCTGGCCAAAAGCAACATGCGAGAATGAGAACGCAGAAACAACAGAGAAAGGCTCGCGGATCAAATGGATCATCCGCACCGCAGTCGGCATGACTTGCGGCGGCACTTTCGCCGCCGGTGTAATGATGCTCGTCTTCGCACTGATTCGCGGGCAAGAAGGCGGATTTTTGCTCCCCATCGGCCTCATCACGCTATCCATTCTTTGTTTGGTTATTCTCTCCACCGTACGCCCTATCCAAGACCAGGCGACGAAAAAAGAAATGGATACCATGAGGAAAGAGTTCAAACATTACCACAAAGATGAACGCCTCAGTGTCATCGGGGACAAAGCCAGCGCAATCTGTTTCTGGGCGACCCTTATGTTCGTGCTGATGTTCGGCGCAGTTCTTGCCGAGTTCCCGCCGCAAAATCCGAATGTCATCCCTATGGGGCTTTTAGGGCTCGCCTCGGTGGTATTCATCCTGTATGTTGTGCTGTTTAACCTGTATGATTCGGAAAAACTGGACGTTACGATGCGGGAATCGCTCGCCGCGGATATTGTGGGGCTCCTCCTCGGCTTAGTCCCGGCGCTTGCGCTCGGAATCCGCTGGATGGTGACGGGTTTGACCAACATGAGCATCGCGTTTCTTGCTGTATTCCTGATCGCAACGGGCTTTTCCGTGTGGAGTATGTGGTATACCAGAAAGCATAAGGATTCTTAAAGGATACGTTGCATGAGTTGTCCAAATAGGCCCAGCACCATTGCGGCCCCCATCAAAATGAGCAGCCCGCCCGACACCAGATTGATCGCCGTGTAGTGCCGCTTCACGAACTGAAAAGCCCCTTTGAGTTGGTCGATCAGCAAAGCCGAGAGCACAAACGGCAGACCCATCCCGAGCGCGAAGAGGAAGAGCAGAAATCCCCCCTCGACCGCTCCGCCCGCGAGGGTCGCTTTGAGGAGCGCAGCCCCCAGCAAGACCCCCACGCAAGGCGTCCAGATGAGCGCAAAGGTCGCACCGAACACGATCGCCCAGGGGAGACTCAAACTGCGAAGCCGTTCCGCATCCATTCCTACGCCCCGAACATTCGAAAGGCCGGGAAGCCGCAGGGCGCCTATGTAGTGGAGCCCGAAGAAAATCAGAAGGCCTCCGGCAAATATCTCCATTGTTCGCCCGGGAAGGCGGCTTCCCAGAAGTCCCGCAAAAACGCCCAGCGCGACGAAGACCAATGTGAATCCGAGAAAAAAGCCCAGCGCATTTTTTGCCGTCCGCCGCGGCTCCGCCTCTCCGGCGGCGAAATAGGACACATAGGCCGGCAGAAGCGGCAAAACACAGGGGGATAGAAAGGCCAGAACTCCCTCGGTGAAGGTTAGTAGGTAAACCATAGGCACCTCAATTTATGTAAGCTTGTCCCCAGTATACGCCAAAACCAGGCGCAGAACAAGGCGAAAAAGAACGGACGCACTCTTTGTGCGTCCGTTCTTTTGTTGTTACTTCGCGTATTCGATTGCCTTCGTCTCACGCAGCAGATGCACCTTGATCTGTCCGGGATATTTGAGTTCCCCTTCGATTTTCCGGGCAATCTCTCTTGCCAGGAGCACCATCTGGTCCTCGCTGATCTCTTCGGGTCTAACCACAACGCGCACCTCGCGTCCGGCTTGGATCGCGAAAGAGCTCTCTACGCCGGGGAAGGAGTTCGTCAAATCTTCGAGCTTTTCCAGGCGCTTGATGTAGCTCTCGATGTTCTCCCGTCTCGCGCCGGGCCGGGCCGCGGAAATCGAATCCGCCGCTTGGACGATGCAGGCGATAATTGTGGTCGCCTCCACGTCTCCGTGGTGCGCCTCGATGGCGTGGATGACATCCGGGCTCTCTTTATACTTCTTTGCCAGCTCTACGCCGATAGTAACGTGGCTGCCTTCAACCTCATGGTCGATACTCTTGCCGAGGTCGTGCAGCAGACCCGCCCGTTTCGCCGTCGCGATATCCGCGCCGAGTTCAGCGGCGAGGAGTCCCGATAAGTGCGAGACTTCAATCGAGTGATTGAGCACATTCTGCCCATAACTCGTGCGATACTTCTGCCGTCCGAGGAGCTTGATGACCTCCGGATGCAAGCCGTGGATCCCTGTCTCAAATGTGGCCCGTTCGCCTTCGCTCTTGATGATGCCTTCCACTTCCCGCCGGGCTTTGACAATAGTTTCCTCAATCCGCGCCGGGTGGATTCTGCCGTCCAGAATCAACTTCTCCAGCGAAATCCGCGCCACTTCCCGGCGAACCGGGTCGAAGCTCGAAAGCGTAATGGCTTCCGGCGTATCGTCGATAATCAGGTCTACACCGGTGAGTGTCTCAATCGTGCGGATGTTGCGCCCCTCACGGCCGATGATCCGGCCTTTCATTTCATCGCTGGGCAAGGGCACAACCGAAACCGCCGCCTCCGCCACATGGTCCGCCGCACAGCGTTGAATGGCGAGGGAGATATATTCCTTGGCTTTCTGATCCGCCTCTTCTTTGAACTGCTGTTCGAGTTGTTTCAGCGTTGCCGCGAGTTCGTGTGTCACCTCAGATTGCAAGGTACTGATGAGGTGCTGCTTGGCCTCTTCCTTGGTGTAATTGGATATCTGTTCCAACTTTTGGAGTTGCTCGTCTTTGATCCGGGCGACTTCTCCGACTTTTGCCTCTACCTCGATTTGCTGCTGGTTAAGGCTCTCATGTTTCTGCTCCAGCGTCTCGATCTTGCGCTCAAGATTCTCTTCTTTTTGCTGGAGGCGCTGTTCTTGTTTCTGCACCTCCGAGCGACGATCTTTGATCTCTTTCTCGTATTCCGTTCTGTTGCGCAGAATTTCTTCCTTGGCTTCCAACAGCGCTTCGCGTTTCTTACTCTCCGCGCTCTTGATCGACTCGTTGATGATCCGCCTTGCCTCGTCCTCCGCAGAGGATATCTCCCGTTCGGAGACTCGTTTTCTGTAGTTAATGCCTACAACCATCCCGATCACGGCGAATATGACTGCCACGACCAGGACCATGATGATCTGTAAAAAATCCATGGTATGATCTGACTCCTCCGTTTTCCAATATTAAGTTTCAATTACACCCCTGCAAATTCATACAGAAAGTGTTAAAATCACCCAATATATTGTACCCCTGCCAAGCAATTATGTCAAGTAAAACGTAGCCTCAGGCTCTGATCGGAGCGTCCCGTAAAAAGCAAAAGTCCGAATGTCTCCCGATCGGGAGACATTCGGACCTATGGTATTCAGATCAGTCCTACATCAGCACCGAAGGCAGCCATAGAGCAACCTGCGGAACAAATGCGACCAAGAACATCACGACGGCCAGAACGAAAACCCACAAAAATACATCCGGGAACGTTTCGTCCACCTTCACGTTCATCACGCGGCACGATGTAAAGATACACACCGCAAGCGGCGGTGTGATCGCGCCGATCGCAATCGCAAGCGTAACCACGACACCAAATGCGACCAGGTCAACCCCGATGCTCGCCATCAGCGGCGCAAAAATCGGCGTGGTGATGATAACCAGCGCGAAAGACTCCATAAAAATACCCAGAATAATGAGAATAGCGATAACCACAAGATAAATCGCCACCGGACTATCTACAAAAGACAGGAGGTGGTTCGCAAAGAGCATGGGTACGCGTTGTGTGGTGAGCACCCAGCCAAAGGGCGAAGACATTGAGATGATGAACAGCAGCATGGCGCTGGTCGTGCCCGCTTTGGCCAGTGCTTCCATAAGCTCTTTCAAGGAAAGCTCTCTGTATACAAACAGAGCTAGAATCAAGGAATAGACCACCGCAACAGACGCGGCTTCCGTTGGCGTGAAGATGCCGGAGAAGACGCCGCCGAGGATAATCATCGGCATCATCAGCGGGAGAATCGCGTCCAGCACGATCTTAACGACGTCCTTGATCGAGTGAACCGCTTCAACCTCACCCTTATATCCGCGGCGGACTGCAATAAAGATAGTCAGCGCGATAATAAGGATCGTAGCGACGATCCCGGGTACAATACCCGCAACAAACAAGCGACCGATTGACGCACCCGAGCTCTGTGCGTAAACAACCATGATGACGCTGGGCGGGATAACAAGGCCCATCGCACCCGTCGCGGCGATCAGCGAGGCGGTAAACCCTCTGCCATAGCCTTGTTTAATCATTTCAGGACCGACAACCGGACCAACTGCCGCTACCGTAGCGTTAGCGGAGCCGGAAATGGCGCTGAAGAAAGAGCAACCCATCGCACCGGCGGCGCCCAGTCCGCCCGGGAGCCGACCCAGAAGCAAGTTCGCCAGCCGGATCAGGCGTGGGGTGCTGCCGTAGACCATGAGTGTGCCAGCCAAGATAAACAACGGCAGAGCCAAGAGCGGGAATGAGTTCAGACCTTCGATCAATCTATGAATCACAAGCCCGCTGGAGATGTTTTGAACAAAAACAAGATAGAATGTGGCGCTCATACCGATGGAAAATCCAATTGGAATACCGATCAGCATGAATAGCGCCATCATGATGAACATTTCACCAGCCATTGCCATTTATGAATTCTCCCCCTTCGTATCATCTTGCACATCCACCGGCGGTGCAACGACCGGCTGCGGCACAGGCGCACCCTCTTTGATTTTGGTCCAAATCAGCACGGCAAAATATGGAACCATCAAAATTGCACTGACCAGAACACTGCCATATACCAAGTACATGGGGATTCTCATGGCCGGGGTGAGAATAGTGCCAGCTGTCGTAAGCATAGCGGGCGCATTATATGCGAGGAGCATCATAAACCCAAAGCACATCAAGAGTCCGAACACTTCCACCCACTTCTTAACTTTGGCTGGCAAGAGATTGATGACTGCGTCAATTCGTACATGCCCATTGTCCTTCAGGCAAAGAACGGCGCCCAAAAACGCCACCCAGATCATGGAATAAATAGCCAGTTCTTCCGGCCAGCGGAACACCGACTCGAATATATATCTGCGGACGACCTGAATAAAGGTCGAGGCGGTGATTACTACCATCAACACTGCGCAAATATACTTAATAAAGACTGAGAGATATTTCAACTTTTCCATATCCATAGATTACACCTTCTCATGTTTAGCTAGAAAGTTCCGATCTCCTCACTCCTGAGGAGATCGGAACTCTACTACTGACTTCTATTACTTGGAATCTTAGCGGGTTGTGAATCTGTTTGCGAGCGAATCCGGACCGGTGTAGGGAGCGGCAACGTCAATAAACTCTGTGCCGTACTCTGCGAGCCAGTGTTCCCACACGGGCACAACTGCTTCGCGGAATGCCGGAACGTTGATGTGGTTAACGGAGTTGCCGTTTTCGATGATGAGGTCGATCCAGATTTGCTCATACTCAAGCGTCGTCTGTTGCGCGAATCTTGCGCCGATCGCTGCAGCTTCTTGTACCCAGCCGCGTTGCTCATCGTTCAGGCTAGCCCACATCTCTGTGGAGAACATGAGCACGCCGGTCGCCCATTGGTGATGGCTGAGGGATACATAATGGTTAACTTCGTAGAATCTGGACGTATAGATCATGGCGAGGGAGTTGCACTGACCGTCCATTGTGCCCTGCTGCAGAGCGGTATAAACTTCTGCGAACGCCATGGTGATAGCAGCCGCGCCGAGTGCTTCAAACATGTCCATGGAGATTTGAACTTGCGGCGTGCGGAACATCATGCCTTGCAGATCTTCCGGATAGTAGAGCGGACGAACGCTGTTTGTGAAGTTGCGCAGACCATTGAGCCAATAGTTGATTACGACGCCGCCGTGCGGCTCGATGATGTGCTCTGCGCTCCATCTGCCGAGCTCGCCGTCAAACGCCGCGAAAGCTTCTGCGTAGTTCTCGAACAGGAAGGGCAGGAGTTCGAGGTTTGCACGTCCGTCCCAGCCGTCCCACATGCAGACGCCCATAACAAGGCCGGCGGGAAGCTGGTTTGCGTTTACTTGTTGGATGATGGAGATGTCGCCGCCGAGCACGGCGCTGTCGAAGATGTGTGCGATCATGGTGCCGCCCGAGCGCTCATAGAGCTCATCCGCGAACAGGAGCAGACCGAGGTGAACCGGATGAGAGGGTGCGTTGATATGCGGGACATTGAGCTCGATGCGCTGAGCGGCACCACCGCCACCGCCACCGCCGCCAGCAGTACCACCGCCGCCGCCACCACCGCCACCGCCACAGGCTGCCAATGTGCCAACCATTACAACAGCGAGAAGCAATGCGATCAGTCTTTTTGTGCTAAACCATTGTTTCATAATCCTTTTCTCCTTTTTCATTTTCATTTCACGTTTTCAAGCTTATAAAGATATGTACATCATACATATTTTTATCACACGCAAGGCCTTTTTGCAAGACAGTAATCTCGATTTTACGAAATGCACTAACTTTTCTAATATTTTTTAGCATTTATTCGCAATTTCGTCAGGGAAGGTAAGATTTAATTCTTAATTTGTATGATGATTTCGAAGGGATGTTTCGAACTCTATTTCTTTCATGATACCCCTTTTGCAAAGCCGAGAAAAGTCGGTTTCTCTGACGATTCTGCACAAACTGATAGGACAAATGCACACTATACTAGATTTTTTGCATAGCCGAAAGGTGAAAAGAGGCGTTTTGATATCAATAGCCATGATACAACCCGGTCGAGCATTAAAAAATGCCGCAACGAAACGGAGCGGCTCGCCTTTCAAGAATCCCGAAAATAGCCAAATTCATTCGTACGAATTCACCGCAAGGCCAGTACGCAGCGAGATCCAGGCCCCTTGCAATGCGAAACAGCTTATGGTATCTTGGCGGTACGCACAGCAAGAAAACGCATTTTTTGAGGAGGCAATATAAATGGATCTCGGATTAAAAGGAAAGAGCGCCCTGGTAATGGCATCCAGCAGTGGTTTGGGCAAGGCAGTTGCGCTGGAATTGGCCCGCGAAGAAGCAAAAGTCATGATCTTTTCGCCTTTTGAAGATCAACTGAAAGAAGCGCAGGCCGACATCGAAAAAGAAACTGGCAACCGCGTCGAGTATTTCGTCGGCAGCATCACCAGCGCGGACGATATCAAGAACCTCGTCAAAACCGCCGCTGAGAAAAACGGCCCCATCTACGCCCTCGTCAACAACACCGGCGGCCCAAAACCCGGCACCTTCGACGTTTTGGACGACCAAAACTGGCAAGACGCCTTCGAGCTCTGCCTGCTCAGCTACGTACGCACCATCCGCGAAGTGTTGCCCTATATGCGCGAACTCGGCGAGGGCAGAATCCTCAACTCCACCTCCTCCTCTGTCAAAGTCATGGTGGAAGGGCTCATGCTCTCTAACTCGATCCGCTCAGGCGTCGTCGGCCTTGCAAAGACCCTCTCGCAAGAACTCGGCCCGGAAAACATCCTCATCAACACCCTCGGCCCCGCCCGCGTTTCTACCGCGCGTCTCGAGCAAGTGAACATCCTCACCGCGGAGAAACAAGGCATTTCGATTGACGATGTCCGCGCCAGCCACATCAACAACATCCCGCTCGGCCGCTACGGCACACCGGACGAATACGGCCGTGTCGCCGCCTTCCTCTGCTCCGCCGCAAATACCTACCTGACCGGCCAAACCATCCTCTTCGACGGCGGCATGATTAAAGCCTACTAATCCCCAAACAAGAAAGGGCTCCACTTCAAACGAAGTGGAGCCCTCTTTTCATTTTACTTAATAACAACCGCAAGCATGGAAGCATCCTTATCGCTCACATTCTCCACGCTGTGCGAAGCTCCGCCACCTGTAAATACAGCATCCCCCGCCACGAGGTCCTTGGTAATCCCGTCATCCGTCAGACGCAAGGTGCCGGAGATGATATAATATAGTTCCGCGTCCGGTCCATGCGCATGCTCTCCCGCCGAACTCCCGGGCGGCACCGTGATAAGCGCGACCATGGTGGCCTTGTCAAGCAGTTCCTCCTCGGCAAAAACGACAGTCCGGAATATATCCCCATTCCCGCCCCGCACATTGCTGGCTGTCACCGTCGTGAGCTGATCTTTTTGTTTAATCATGACCCAGTCTCCTCGTCGTCGTGATCGTCACTCTCAATATACATCTCTTCCGCTTCCAGTTGTGCTTGTTTGAGTTTTTCTGTGATTGTTACAAGTGCACCGGTGGTTGCCTCTAGTGCCTCTACGGCAGTTGCCATTCGCCCTGATAACCGGAAATACATAGCCTTATAATCTGGCATAACAATCCCTCCGTTTATGTGATTCAACCTGTTATTACAGCACCTTTGAGTCTACCACACCCCCTCTCGCAAAGCAAGAAAAACCAAAAAAAGAGTGACAAAACCGAACGGAGAGCGTATACTACAAAAAACTAAACCCATGTCAAACATCCCGTGTGAAGGTGGTTTCATTATGGCTCGATTCCTCAAATCTCTACCCGTTCGCCTACTAATCGCACTCGCAATCGGCATCGCGCTGGGCTCCTATGTCAACGAGACGGTAATCACCGTGATCGACAGCATCCGCCACATCTCGGGGCAGATCGTGTTCTTCGCCGTGCCGCTTATCATCCTCGGCTCTGTCGCCCCCTCGATCGCGCGGATGGGCAAACACGCCTCCCGCCTCCTCGGGCTGTCCCTGATCTTGGCGTATACCTCGGTGGTCGGCGCCGGATTCCTCTCCATGTTCGCGGGCCGCGCCATCATCCCGCACCTCTCCATCGCGGACGCCGCAGCCGGCGCAAATGCCCTGCCTCCCATGGTATTCACGCTCAACATCCCGCAGATCATGCCCGTCATGAGCGCCTTGGCTCTCGCGCTCTTAGTCGGCCTTGCCGTTGTGTGGACCAAGTCAAACACCTTCGCAACTCTCTTGGAAGAATTCCAGCAAATCGTACTGGCCATCGTGCGGAAAGTGGTCATCCCCATCCTGCCCATCTTCATCTGCGCGACCTTCGCGACCCTCGCCTACCAAGGCCGCATCACCGTCCAGTTGCCCGTATTCCTGCAAGTCATCGGCATCATCTTCGCTGTCCACGTCCTCTGGATCGCGGTTCTCTATATAGTGGCCACACTCTATTCGGGGCGTAACCCCATCGAAGTCATCCGCCACTATGGCCCCGCCTGGCTCACCGCTTTCGGCACCATGTCCTCCGCCGCCACCTTGCCGGTAGCCTTGCGCGCGGCGTCAAATGCGAAGAATCTAGATCAAAACGTGGTCAGCTTCGGCATCCCGCTCTTCGCCCACATCCACATGCCCGGCTCGATCATCAGCATCGTTTTCCTCGCCACGACAGTCTCCCAAGTACTATATGGCGCTCTGCCAGATCTCGGGACCATGCTCCTCTTCGTCCCGCTCGTCGCCATTTTCGCCGTGGCCGCCCCCGGTGTCCCCGGCGGTACGCTCATGGCGTCGCTGGGCCTCATCACAGCCGTCTTAGGCTTCGACGAAATCGGCATCGGCCTCATGCTCGCCATCTTCGCCCTCCAAGACAGCTTCGGCACCGCCTGCAACATCACCAGCGATGGGCCGATGATGATGACGTTGTCCAAGTACACGGAGTCGCATGGCCTGACGTTGGAGGAAGAGCAGAAGACTGTGTTTTAATCAAACACCGCACAAACAAAAGCGGGGAGCCAAACAGCTCCCCGTTTTTCTATAAGCCCCGATACATCCCAACATCAAATGTCTCAAACCGCGCTTCTTTGCGCACATATAACGGATGGTGCGGATGTCCATCTTTGGTTGACTTACCGCGCGATACCCATTGACAATTCTGCAATTCCGACAACACAATAATACGCCGCACCAACGGAATAAGATAAGGCCGCTTACAAATCAATGCGCCCCAAGCCGCCCAAAGCGTATACGCCTTGCCATCAATCAGCCCAGCGATTTGGCGTTCATTTTCCGCCTGCAACACCGGGCAAGGCGCTTTGTGCAAATCATCCGGATCCGTCGCCCGTTGCGGATAGACATTGAGCATCACAAAGCTGTCATAGCCTCGCTCTTCCGCCTGCCGTCGCACCAAATTCACCGTCGGATCCAAACGATTCGGCTCCGCCGTACTCGGATTAATTCCAAAACAGATCAAGGGCCGTTCTCCAACCGTACCTACTATGTAGCGCGCCGCATTATCGGACGTGTGTTCATAGAGCCACTTCATATACATCCTCCGATCTCGCCTAAAAAGTCGGATTCTCTTCAAACGCCCTTGCCCTTCAAAAACAAAACCGAAGCCCAACGGAGTGGGTTCGGTTTTGGGGCGCAGCGACGGGATTGCGCAATGCAGTTTTCGGCAAAAGCCGCAGGCTGAAGCCGGAAACGGAATGGAGCTGCCCCGAGAGCGAGCATTGGAGCGGGTGATGGGAATCGAACCCACGCTGCCAGCTTGGGAAGCTGGAATTCTGCCATTGAACTACACCCGCTTAGGCGCATACGTTTTCTATGGAAAACGTATTAGTTCGCTTCGCTCACGATGCGCCTTCGAAGGGGGACTAGTCCCCCTTCGACCTTCCCCCTAGTCTCCGACGGGGTTAAGGTCAAGGGCTTGTTGGCTTGCGAACCGCACACATTATACCACGCCTCGCATAGAAAAATCAAGTATATTCCTCCCTTTCCCCTCATACTTATCCACCAAGGACATCCATAGGGGGCGAGGCAATATGAGAGGTAAGCGAATCATCGCGGGGATATTGTTGGTTCTGTTGCTGACAAGTCCGGCAAGCGCATTTTGGAGTGGAAATCCGTGGGAGCCGGAGGTCATTCCGGTCGCGGCACCGTCAATCAGCGTCGACGTACCCTTCGCGATCTTGATGGAAAAAGAAACCGGAGCCGTCCTCTTCGAGCAAGACGCGGACACACCGACCCCGCCGGCAAGCATCACAAAAATCATGACCACCCTGCTCGTCCTCGAAGAAATCGAAGCCGGGCGGCTCAGTTTAGACGATATCATCACCACCTCCCGCCACGCCGCCAGCATGGGCGGCTCACAGATCTATCTGGAAGAAGGCGAACAGATGACCGCGCGCGATATGCTCAAAGCCATCGTCGTCTCCTCCGCGAACGACGCGTCCGTCGCGATGGCCGAACATGTCGCCGGAACGGAGGAAGCCTTCGTCGCCCGGATGAACCAACGGGCCGCAGAACTCGGTATGGTCAACAGCGTCTTCCTCAACAGCACCGGCCTGCCGATGGACGCCAGAGAAAGCCACGTCACCGCCAGAGACGTCGCCCTGATGAGCCGCGCGCTCATCCAACACGAACTTGTGCGCGAGTTCTCCATGATTTGGATGGACACCGTCCGAAATGGTGAGTTCGGCCTAAGCAACACAAACCGCCTCATCTACTACTTCGAAGGCGCAACCGGCCTCAAAACCGGCTTCACCCAAACAGCCATGTACTGCCTCGCCGCCACCGCCGAACGAAACGGCGTAGAATATATCGCCGTCGTCCTCCACGGCGCAACCAGCGCACAACGTTTCGAGTCAGCACAGGCCCTGCTCAACTTCGCCTTCGCCAACTACACGCTGATAGACGTCAGGCCCGAGGCCGTATTGCCCCCCATCCGCGTAGAACTCGGGGAGGCAGACACCGTCCAACCCATCCTAGGCGGCCATCCGCGCCTGCTCCTCGAACGGCGCACAGCATCCAACGTGACACAGATCGTGGAACTGCCAGACTTCATCCCCGCCCCGGTAGCAGCGGGCCAAGAACTCGGCACACTGACCGTTTCAGACGGAGACGCCATCGTCGCCGTAATCCCGCTCGTGGCGGGCGATGCGGTGGAAAAAATCTCCCTAGTCCAGGTGTTCCAGAAATTTTTGCGACTTCTCTTCACGGGTGGATTGTAAAATTTGGAATTTTGCGGTAAAATACGGAATACGGATGAGGAGCGGGCCATCCCGCTCCTCCGCTTTTTGAACGGCACACAAGAGGAGGCTTCCATCGATGATTAAACTCGATCTATCAGGGGTATCCCCATTTTTAGAAAAATCCCAGTGGCAAAAGACCGAACAAGTGGGCCAAATCCACGACACACTGGTCAACAACTACGGCGTAGACTACGACTTCACCACCTGGATGAATCTGCCCGAAACCTACGATAAAGACGAGTTCCGCCGCATCAAACAGGCGGCGGAAAAAATCAAATCCGAGGCAGATGTGCTCCTCGTCATCGGCGTAGGCGGCTCCTATCTCGGGGCCAGAGCGGGAATCGAGCTCCTGCGCTCACCGAACTATAATCTGACCTCGAAATATACGCCCAACATCTATTTTGTCGGCAACAATCTCTCCGCCGAGCACATCAACGAAATTGGGCACCTGCTGAAGGATAAAAACTTCTCCATCAATGTCGTCTCCAAATCCGGCGGCACGCTAGAGCCGGGCATCGCGTTTCGCGTATTCAAAAACTTCCTCGAAAGCCGCTACGGCGATATCGGCGCCAAAGGCCGGATCTACGTCACCACAGACCGCGGCAAAGGCTCCCTCCGCAAATGGGCCGACAAAGAGGGCTTCGAAAGCTTCAAAATCCCAGACCGCATCGGCGGCCGCTACAGCATCCTCACCGCGGCGGGCCTTCTACCCATGGCAACCGCCGGGATCGACATCGACAAAGTGATGGCTGGCGCGTTCGAAGCCATGAAGACCTATTTGGTAGACAAGAGCTTTGACAACCCCGTCTGGCAATACGCCGCAGTCCGGCAGGCGCTCTACGCCGAGGGGCGGAACATCGAAGTGCTCGCCAGTTTTGAGCCAGCTTTCCGTTTCATGGCTGAATGGTGGCGGCAGCTCTTCGGCGAGAGCGAGGGCAAAAGCCATGGCGGCATCTTCCCCTCCAGCGTAGACTTCTCCGCAGACCTGCACGCCATGGGCCAATACCTCCAAGACGGCTCAAGAAACCTGATGGAAACCGTCGTCTCTTTTGACAGCTTCCGCCGAGACATTAAAGTCCCCCCCATCGCGGAAGATTACGACGGCCTCAACTACCTCGCGGGCCGCAGCGTCGATTCCATCAACCAAATCGCACGCCAAGCCACCGTCAAAGCTCATGTAGACGGCGGCGTTCCCGTCATGGGCCTTTCCCTGCCAGACATGAGCGACACGGCCTTCGGCTGGCTCGTCTACTTCTTCCAATTCTCTGCCGCGCTCTCCGCCTCCATCCAAGGCGTCAACCCCTTTGATCAACCGGGTGTAGAAGCCTATAAAGCAAACATGTTCCGCCTGCTCGGCAAGCCCGAATAAAAATCCGCCTTCCGGAATCTCGCCGCAAAAAGCGGTTGCCATTTTCAGGGGAAACTGATACAATTAGGATAGGAAATGATTCGACTACGATAGATTGCACACACCAAATAATTCTATTATAGGAGCGTGGTTGTCATGGTTAAGCTCATCATGGGCCCCAAGGGTTCCGGGAAGACCAAACTGATGATCGAACTAGTGAAAGAAGCCATTGCGGCGGAACGTGGAGACGTCGTATGCCTCGAAAAAGGCGCAAAACTCATGTACGACATCCCCCATAAAGCAAGACTGATCTCCATCTCGCAATATGACTTCGGCAGCTATGCGTTTTTGAAAGGCTTCCTCAGCGGCCTCAACGCCAGCAACTACGACGTCTCCGCCGTATTCATCGAAGCTTTGCACAAGTTCGTAGACACCACGCAAGAAGCCGAACTGGAAGCACTCCTCGCTTGGATGATGGAGTTCAGCGAAAAAACCGGCATCGCCTTCACCATCACATACGCCGCAGACCCTGCTCTGGCCTCCGAGGGGATCAAAAAGTTTCTGTAAGAACAAACACAAACCAACGGGCGGCCCATTGGCTGTCTCTACTTCGTAGGGGCGCACAGTGTGCGCCCGTTCGTTTTTCTCTCCACTCCGCAGGGATACCGCCCTCGACGTCCCGTTCCCAATTTGCTCGCGCCCATTTTAAACCAAAGATAGAAGGGTTATAATGAAAATTAAAAAAGCCGTCATCCCCGCCGCCGGTCTAGGGACACGGATGCTCCCGGCGACCAAGACCATCCCAAAAGAAATGCTCCCCCTGCTGGACAAACCGGTGATCCAATACATCATCGAAGAAGCTGTCGCCTCAGGGATCGAGGAGATTTTGGTCATCACCAACCGCGCAAAGTCCGCGATGGACGATTATTTCGACTACCATCCCGAACTCGAAGAACGCCTCCTGCGAGACGGAAAAATCAAAGAATGTGAAGCCGTGCGCCGCTCAGCAGACCTCGCGGAGATTTTCTATGTGCGGCAGAAAGAGACAAAGGGCCTGGGCCACGCCATCTGGCGCGCCAAAAGCTTCGTCGGCAACGAGCCCTTCGCCGTCCTCCTAGGCGACGACATCATGCGCTCACAGACCCCGGTGCTTAAACAACTCATCGACGCCGCGGAGAAATACAACGCCTGCTGCGTCGGCACCCAAGCCGTCGCCGATGATGCGGTAAGCCGATATTCCTCGCTCAAGGTAAGCCCCTTGGAAGACACCATCTACAAAGTTACAGACATGAACGAGAAACCCTCCCCCGAAGAGAAGTTCTCCAACTTCGCCATCCTCGGCCGCTATGTGCTCACCCCCGCCATCTTTCCCATTCTGGAAAACACGCCCCCCGGCAAGGGCGGCGAAATCCAATTGACAGACGGCTTAAAACAACTCTGCCTCAGTGGCCACCCCTTCGTCGCCAAAGAGTTCGAAGGTCGCCGCTACGACACCGGCAACCTTTGCGGCTTCCTAGAAGCCACGCTCGATTTCGCTCTAGACGCCCCAGAAACAGGCGATTTCCTGCGAGAGTATATCAAGTCCAAGGCGTAAAATCTGACGATTGCCCTACCACTATATTTTAGAAAAGAGGAATTAGAATGAGCGCAAAAAATATTAGACTTGTCGGCATTTTGTTCGGTGCGGTGATGCTAGTGTTCGGACTTACAGCCAAGCGCAATTGGGCAAAAGCGTTGCTGCTCACACTCGGGGCAGTCAACGTTGTGGGAAATCTGCTGGCAGATGATGCGGTATTTGAAGAGATAGAGGCACAAATTAACGAACAGATCAACGAACAGGTGAACAACAGCGAGAATCCGTTGTAGTCGCTTGCCTCATAGCCCAAGAGGATTGCGCAATGAAAAAGAAAGTGATTTTTCTGCTCGTTACGCTGGCGCTTGTCAGTTTTATATTTGTGGCTTGCCGCAATAACCCTGTGTCGCGGTGTCCAACGCTGCAAACTTATCCCGCACTTGAGCAGGTCGTAACGATGACTGTCACTGACATAAACGCATCTGTGGTCACTGTTTCGATTCAAAATAACAGCGATTTTCCTCTCATAACAGGCTTGCCTTTTGAACTTGACGTCTATGACCAGGGTGTTTGGCGGCGCGTCATGCCGCACGAAGGATGGGGCTTTCTCGCTATCGGACTACCGATTGCGCCGCGTGAATCGTTCGAGATGCCAAAAGACCTACAAGCCTACTTACCCCTAGAGCCGGGTCTTTACAGAATCCGAAAAGATGTGTTCATAGATACATGGCGAGCAGGCCCGTTCACAAACGGGCAGCCACGACCTTCCACAGAAACCTCGCACGAAATCGCAGCAGACTTTCGCTGGGCTTGATAAGGAGCAACCATGAACCACACCCCCCATCCCGATCACACCCCCACACCCCGTCCTGTCCGCTTCATGGGCCTCTACGACTGGATGCAGAGCTTCGTCATCGTCTTTCTGCCCATCATCTTACTGCTGACCTTCGTAGGCCACACGATGGCTGTGCGGCAAGAATCCATGTCCCCCACCCTCCACGACGGCGACCAGATGATCGTACGCAGCATCTTCTACACCCCTCGGCGCGGAGACGTGGTCATCTTCTCCAAGCGCGATTTCCGGGACGGAGAGGCCCTGGTCAAACGCATCATCGCACTCGAGGGAGACGTGATAGACATCAACGGGACAACAGGCGTGGTCTATGTCAACGGCGAACCTCTGACCGAACCCTTTACCAGCGGCCCAACCTTCCACATGGGCAATATCGACTACCCCTTTCTCGTACCAGCAGGCCACGTCTTCGTCCTCGGAGACAACCGCAACAACTCCCAAGACAGCCGCCACAGATCCATCGGACCCGTGGACGAACGAGAAATCATCGGCCAAGTGGTGGCCGTAATCATGCCCATTAACCGCGCCGGCCTCATCATCGGCTAGGGGCGGTCATCGTCCGCTCCTCACACAATGCGCCACACCCCCATCAAGGAGGCCGCTATGCACAAACACTGGTGGCTCACCCCCCTATACTGCTTCCTAGCCGTCGCCCCTCTGGCGGCGGCTTTTTGGACATTCCTCAATCTCCCGCCGACAGTCTACATCACCCCCACCAT
The DNA here is from genome assembly GCA_009780175.1 of Oscillospiraceae bacterium. Lineage (GTDB taxonomy): Bacteria > Bacillota > Clostridia > Oscillospirales > Oscillospiraceae > WRAB01. Next base: position 4,129 of record WRAO01000020.1, on the reverse strand, counting down.
GGCCCTCGCAATCGACCGCGTCGGCATGTGGATCCTGCCGGTCCTCAACGCCCTCTTCGCCGTAATCCTCCACCCCCTCACAGACCGCATGGCCAAATCCGCCGAAGCAAAAGCCCTGGATCGAGGCCGAGCGACCGACATCGCCGCAGTCGCCCCCTGGATTCGAGTATTCCTGCTGGCCCTCCTCTCCGGCATCTGCCTCACCGTGGTCTACGGCCACGCAACCCTGGCCCAGGCCCCCCTCACAACCGCACTAATCGGCCGGGTGATCGCCCTGGTTTCAGGCCTCGGCACCGCAGTCGTCGCGACCCAACTCGCCGACGCAAGCGAGAAAAACACCTTCGCCCTCCGCTGGTCATACACGGAGCGCAGCCAAAACGTCTGGCTCCGTACACACAAACTGGGCGCCACGGTCCTCCACATCACAGGCGCCATCATGACGGGCACAGGGTTCCTCCTCGGCGGTCTTGAGGCGGTAATTGCGGTCGTCTTCGCCCTCGCCTTCGCCCTGTTCGGACTATATTTGTACGCCAAACGCCTCTATGAAGATGAATTTCGCCGTTGACAGATCGGGCGATCCATCGTATACTAGCCACACAACTAAACACAGGGGGGCTGGATGTTTCCGGCTGAGATTGGGCCAAGTAAGGCCCGGCAACCCTGGCGTCCCGCAAACAGAGTGTCTGCTCTTTGCGAGAACGCGAGACCTGATCCGGGTAATGCCGGCGTAGGAAGTGGGGGCAACCTATCTGCGCAAGCTGACCTGTAGCTTGTGCATTTTTTGTACCCTTCCTTCCAGAAAAAGGAGGAAATCGTCCATGTCAAGTACTGTCCATCCGTCCCGCCTAAGACTTCGCGCCCTCTGCGAAGCAGCCATCTTCGTGGCAATCGCCATCGTTCTGCATCAGCTTCGGTTCCGTCTGATGCCGCAGGGCGGCTCGGTAAGTTTCATCTTGGTCCCGCTTGTCATTTATTCCATCCGCTGGGGCCTTGCCATGGGCCTCCTCAGTTCCTTCGCCTTCGGTATCATCCGCACCATCATGGCCGGCGGCTTCGCCTGGGGCTGGCAAGCAGTCGTGCTCGACTTCTTCGTCGCCAACACCGTCATCGGCCTCGCCGGTCTATTTTATCGCCGCGCCGGCTCCGCCCCCATGCTCGCGGCCTTCGTAGCAGGCCTCGCGCAATACGCCATCCACTGGCTCGCCGGCGCCCTCATCTTCGCCGAGTGGATGCCGGAAGAATTCATGGGCATGCCCATGGGTAACCCCTGGATCTATTCCCTCCTCTACAACGCGACCTACATGGTACCAAACATCATCCTGGCCGTCATCACCGTCGGACTCCTATCCGTCCCACTAAAAACCTACATCCGCGGCGAAGACCTCGCATAGACCCCACTTCAAGCAAAAAGCGTCCCCCTCATCACAAGGGGGACGCTTTTTCTTTATATTCCCCTCCTCGGGGTAGTCACTTCCTTTTTTACACCTACAGCCCGCGCCACTCATCCGGCCGCAACACACTCGTATCCTCCATCGCCGCGCGCACCTGCTGTAACATCCGCTCCTTATCCTCCGGCAGCACCCCCGCCAACACCAGCCAATTCGACGCGTGATTGCTCCGCAAAACCGTCTTCTTCACACAGTTCGTATGTTCGAGGATCATCTCTAACTCCGCCACCGTCTCCCGCGCCGTAAGCGGCTGAAACGCGCCGGACTCCGCATCCGCAAACAAGGGCGTACGCGGCGTAATCATCAAACTCAGGAGCCCCACATAAGTCGCCCCCATCGCCGAAATCGCCTCCCCCGTCTTAACCGCGTGTTCCTCCATGAGTTCCGTGCCGCCAAGCCCCAGCACAAAGGTGACCGACGCCTGTATCCCCGCGCGCTCAATCTTCTGAACCGCCGCAATCGTCTCCTCGGCAGTCTCGCCCTTATTCACCCGCCGCAGCACCTCATCCGACCCGGACTCCGCCCCGATATAAGCAATCCCCAGCCCCGCATCCGCCAGTCTCCGCAGGTCCTCTTCGCTCTTCCGCAAAATCTGCGTCGGACGGCTATAAATGCCCACGCGAGAACACTCCGGAAACAGTTCCCGGATCGTGCCCAGCAAATGCAACAGTTTATCCGTCGCCAAACAAAGCGCATCCCCATCGGCGAGAAAAATCCGCTCAACCCGCCGATACGCCCGCCGCGCCTCCTGCAAGTCCGCAAGCACCGTCTCAAACGGCTTCACCCGAAACGCCTTCCCCTTATACATCTCACAAAACGTACAAGCATTATGCGTACACCCAACTGTCACCTGTAAAATCAAACTCGATGCCTCGCTAGGGGGACGGTAAATGGCTCCTTCGTATTGCATGGTGATTCTCCTTCCTACCGTATCAGATACAAAAAAGCCCTGTAATTCTAAAAAATTACAGGGCTTTCTTTCTCTTGGATCTTGCCCTTCCCCAATTCGGGTACCCGCTTCGCTCGAATCGGAAGCGAACGACGGGCTTGCGGCACGCAGTTTTCGCCAACGGCGGAAACGGAGCACAGCAAGCCCGGTAGTGAACTCTGGCGGGGCGATGTTTTCCAAATAAGAACACAATTCCTCGCCTACAGGATCGCCCTCTAATTCGCTAAGTAGCAGGGTTTTTGTACCCTTATCGTAATTTAGCCCAATCACGATCTTATCATCATCAAGATAAACGAAATTCAGGAAAATGTCAATAACTTCTCTACGATAAGCGATATTGTTCACATCGCCGTCTTTGAATCTGTCAAGCCAAAACATGATTTGCTCTTTGCCCAGCGGGGTCTTTTCTATCTTCTCTTTGGCGATGGAAATCTCTAAATCTTCCTTTTTGACTTCCAAGCCGTCAAGCCGTTCTTTCGCTGAAATGTTCACCATGCCATCTTCCATGAGGTCAAGCAAATTGCTGATTTTCTTCTCGACCTCGCCGAGCTGCTTTTGCAGAAATGGTAGCACGGTATTTTCCCGTTTTTGATACTCTACTACCAAATCGGCGAGCCTTTCAATCGCACCATCCTCTGCCAGAAATTCTTGTATTCGCAAGGTGACGATCCGCTCAATCCAATCCTTTTTGACCGCCTTTTTTGAGCAAGACCGCTTGTAGAGGGCATTGCCACATTTGTAGTAATGGTGGACTTTGCCTGTCTTGCTCGTGCCGCCTGTGCCGACCATCATGGTCTTGTCTTTTCCGCAAAATAGCTTGGTCGTGAGGACATATTCAACGATGGCTTTTTGTGCGGCTGGCTTGTGTTTGTTCTTCTCCATCCGCTCCGCCACTTGCTTGAAGATGTCTTCTGGAATAATGGCAGGCATACCGTTTGGAGTGATAGTATCGCCATAGCGATACTCGCCGATATAGCGGCGATTTTTCAGAAGATTGTGCATACTGGCTTTGTTGGTATATTTGTACTTTGAGTTAGCAAATACGCCACGGGCGTTGAGGTCTGCGCTGATTTCTTTCACAGTCTGCCCATCGGCATAGCGGGTGAAGATTTCAAGCACAATGGGAGCAGTGAGCGGGTCAATCTCATAATACCGCTCGGCGTTTACCTTGTACCCGAAAGGAATATGCCCACCGTTCGCCTTGCATTTTAAGGCGTTTTCTTTTTGTCCACGCTTGACTTTGACCGATAATTCCGCCGAATAATACTCCGCCATTCCCTCTAACATGGATTCAAGGATTATCCCCTCCGGCCCATCTGATATGTTCTCTTTCGCAGAAACAACCTTTACACCGTTTCGCTTTAAGATTGCCCGATAGGTGGCGGAATCTACTCTATTTCTCGCAAAACGGTCTAATTTCCAAACGAGAATTACCTCAAATTGCCGTCTGCTACTATCGCTAATCATTTTCAGAAATTCGGGGCGGTCATCAGTCTTGGCAGACAAGGCACGGTCAATATAGGTATTGACTATCGTCATATTGTGCCGCTCTGCGTATTCTTTGCACTCTCGCAGTTGCCCCTCAATGGATTCTTCCCGCTGTCCGTCCGAACTGTATCTGGTGTAGATTACAGCTTTCATTCCTTGCCCCCTTTCGCCATTTCAAGTAGCATATCCTTTAACCTTGCGTTCATAGGGGAACTTGGGTCAAAGCACATTTCCACGAACTCCC
>WRAO01000019.1 GCA_009780175.1 Oscillospiraceae bacterium | reverse complement strand
GTGACGCCGACCCCAACGGTAACCCCCACCCCGACGGTGACCCCGACCCCAACGGTGACGCCGACCCCGACGGTAACCCCGACCCCGACGGTGACGCCGACCCCAACGGTAACCCCAACCCCAACCCCGACGGTGGCCCCTCCGCCGCCACCGGGTGTGACGCCTACCCCAATCCCGCCCGATGAGCCGTGTGAGCCATGTCATTATTACCCCGGCGATCCGGCCCCGCCCGATGAGCCATGTTACTATCGCCCCGGCGCGCCCGGCGCTCCGGACCGTCCAGATATTCCGCAGACCAACGACCCCGCCACCATCGGCCTCTGGATCGCGCTGACCGTGTTCAGCTTGATCGGCCTGACAAGCAGCGTTGCGATCGGTGTGCGGGCAAAGAAGCGTTACAGCCCCAAATATGCCATTGACTAGGAGGTGCCGCTATGAGTAGAACCGCATCGAAACGCGCCTTGTTTTACACGGCAGCCAGTTCTGTCGTCGTCCTGATGTTCGGCCTGCTCATGCTGCTCTCGATCTTCTCAACCTACACGGAAGGCGCGCAGTTACACGATGAGCTCGCGCAACATGTTACGCGGCCGCCTATCGAGCGGCCAGCCTATGTCCCGATCCCAATGGAGTACGAGCCGGAGGAAGTATACGTCCCGGAGACTTTTACCCTCCCATATGGCGTCACCCTGCCCGAGGTAGACTTCGGCGCATTGCGGGAGATCAATCCGAACATAGTCGGCTGGATTATCCTGGAAGGCACGCCAATCAACCTCCCCGTCGTGCAGGGCGAGAACAACTACCACTATCTCAACCACCTGTTTGACGGCAGACGCAGCCAAGTCGGCACGATCTTCGTCGATACCTACAACCGCCCCGGATTTGTAGACCACAACACGATTTTCTACGGCCACAACATGCAAGACGGCAGTATGTTCTCCACCCTACGCAGTTTCCGGTTACAGGAGTTTTTCGACGCGCACCCCATGGCCTTCCTCCTCACGCCGACGGGTAATTACGTGATCCGCTTTTTTGCGGGACACACGACAGATGTCCATTCCCGAAGCTGGCGCATCCAGTTTGCCGACGATGCCGAGATGGAAGGCTGGATCGAAGAAAATCGCCGCCTATCCGACTTTGTGAGCGACGTGGAAGTCGGCCCAAGAGATCGGCTCGTGACGCTGGCTACCTGTACGACTTCGTGGGAGTCCAGCAATGCGCGATATGTAGTAGTCGGTAGGCTCATGCCTATTGGGTGAGGAGAGTTGGAACAAGACTAGCCCTGACGGAGCGCGGAGAATGCTCTGTCAGGGCATATTTTGAATGTGCTCAATTATATGAAATGGAGAATGGGTTCAGGAAAGTTGAATACACTCATCGTTATGAAAGGGCTAATTTACGCTTTCATTTGTGCCGTGAATTGTTCGATTTTCTCATCGCTGATGGTACTTACGTAGCCGGATTGCTTGGTGATGGCTTTCATGATGAGACGTTCCGCGAAGTTGGCTTTTTGGGGATCGAAGACGCCGCCTAAGAAAGCCCACGTGGCGGATTGCTCCAGGAGGGCCGTGGGGAAATTATCTTCAAAGGGTTTCAGACTTACCTCTGCGCTCATGCCAGATAGGAAGAGGCCGGTCTTTTTTCCTTGTAGTTCGGGCCCGTGCTGCGCGAGGAAGGTTTTGACCTCTTTGCGGATGGAGCCGGCGTAGAGAGAACTGCCGATGAGGATGCAATCAAAGTCTGCCAAGGGAGGAAGGTCTATCTGCTTTAGGTCGTGGAGGGTTGCGTTGCCGATTTGGGTTGCGATGCGTTCGGCGATTTCGCGGGTGGCGCCGTATTTTGTGGCGTAGAGGATGAGTGTTTTCATGGGGATTCTCCGTTTCGTTTGAATTGAGGGTCGATTTGGGCGGGGTCGAAGGAAATGATAATGTCCTCTCTCAGGCCGGTGATTGGGGGGAAGTCTGAGAAGTACCAGAAGAAGACGCGCTCGCCCCTTGCGGTTATGTGCTCGAAGACGTGATCGACGGGGATGCCGTTGATGGAGAGGTCGCGGATGAGGGCGTGGCGATAGGTGCCGTAGAGCGGCCTGCGGCCGAGCGTTTCGCGGAAATAGCGATTTGCTCTGCCGCCTATGCCTTCGTCGGTTAGGAAGAAGTGAAGACTAATTTGTGTAGTGAGGCCGGAGTGGTATAGCATGATGTGACCTGAGGTGCCTTGGCAGTTATACCAGCGCGCGCCGTTGCGCAGTTCGGTGACATAGTGGGAGACGATGAGCTGGTCGTCGCGGAGAGAGAGGATGGTGAGATTGTCCTCGTGTTCGTCGATGAAAAAGAGGTCGCCGAGGTTTCTGGAACCGTCTGCGTGGCGGGCGAAAGCTTCTTCGGGGGTGGAGAAGAAGCGGTTGCCGAGATGGCTTTGATAAAGCTGGAATGCGACAACCAGAAGCAGGAGGATGCCGATAAAAACCTTTACGGGCAGGCGAAAGCGTGTGGGTCGTTTTTGCTGGGGTGAGAGTTCTGGCTCTTCCTCTACGATTCCTTTGCTCCGACGTAAGATCACTGCATTGTAGATTGCAAAGGGGATTGCCAGGAAGAAGCCGACGAAGAAGAACGCGTAAAAGGTGAGGAAAAAGAAGACGCAGGCTAGGATTAAGATGGACTTCGGTTGCCGGATTAGATATCGCCCGATGAGCCAGACGCCGCCGACTTGGCTGGCCATCATCCAGCCGCCCGCGAGGCCGAAGGCGACGAAGGACAGGGTGCCGCCGATCAGGGGCGGCAGACCCGGGAAGGGGACATCTCCAGGGCCGAAGAGGGGGAATATCCAGAAGAGCAGTGTCATTGCGCCGAATAGCAGGAAGGCGCCGAGATAGACGGAGAAGATCACCCGGTTGTAGGTTTTGCGCTCGGTGCGGGTCATTTCGAAGAAGTTCATCTTTAGTACCGCCGAATGATAGAGTCGTTGTGTTAACTGCGGGCGTACACTGTGCGCTCCTACACTAGTTTACCATGGATGCGATGTGTTTTCTAGTCCGATTCGTGTCACCAATTAGTTGACAGAGAGGGGAGGTTCTGTGTATGCTGGGGGCAGTTAGAATCGTATGGACTGGAGCGGAGTATGGAACAAATTCTGGTGGGCATGAGCGGTGGAGTGGACAGTTCGGTGGCGGCGTTGCTATTAATGGAGCGATATGAGGTTGTCGGGGCGACGATGAAGTTGTTTGGGAATACGGATATCGTCACCACGGGCAAGACTTGCTGTGCGATTACGGATGTGGAGGATGCGCGGCGGGTGTGTCATCGGCTGGGGATACCGCATCATGTGTTTCAGTTTACGGAGGAGTTCCACCGCGAGGTGATTCAGCGGTTTGCCGACGGATATGCCCGGGGGGAGACGCCGAATCCTTGTATTGATTGCAATCGCTTTGTCAAGTTTCCACAGATGATTCGGCGGGCGGAGCAGCTTGGGATGGGGAAGATTGCGACCGGGCATTATGCGCGGATTTGTCGGAATGAGGCGACGGGGCGGTATGAGCTGCTTCGGGCGCGGGACTTAAATAAGGATCAGTCTTACGTGCTCTACGCCATGACACAGGACGAGCTGGCGCGGACGGTTTTGCCGCTTGGAGACAAAACGAAGGCCGAGATTCGGGAGATTGCGGAGGCGAAAAGCCTTGTGACGGCGGACAAGCCGGATAGCCAAGACATCTGCTTTGTGCCGGACGGGGATTATGGCGCGTTTCTCACGGAAAAGATGGGTCTTATCGCCACCCCCGGTGATATTGTAGATCAATCCGGGCGGGTGCTGGGTCGGCACAAGGGTGCGATTCGGTATACCATCGGACAGCGGCGCGGGTTGGGTGTCGCCGCTGAGGCGCCGCTTTATGTGACGGGCAAGGATATGGAGAAGAATACGGTGATTGTCGGGTCTGAGCGGGAGCTGATGCGGGATTGTTTTACGGTGTTGGGGCCGAATTGGGTCGCGATTGAGGCGCTTACGGGTCCGTTAGAGGTTACTGTGATGACGCGGTATCGGGACCGGGAAGAGCGGGCGACACTGTATCCGCTCCCGAACGGGGATGTGGAAGTCCGACTCCGGGGGCCGAAGCGGGCGGTGACGCCGGGGCAGGCGGCGGTGTTTTATCAGGACGACGTGGTGGTGGGCGGCGGGATCATTCAGTGAAGCTTGGTTAGGGGAACAATATGTATAAAGGGAAACGAGTGGCGGCGGTCGTACTTGCCGCGGGGAGTGGGAGCCGAATGGGACTTCCAGAAAATAAAGTGTGCCTCATGCTGGATGGACGGCAGATCATCGCACATGCGCTGGCAGCCTTTGCGGGGCATTCTTATGTAGATGAGTTGGTGTTAGCCGTCCGCGAGGAAGAGCGGGCGGAGATGGAAGTGTTGGCGGCGGAGCAGGGGAAGCCCTGCCGTGTTGTGCTCGGCGGAACGACACGGCAAGCCTCGGTCTGCGCGGCGATTCGTGATTTGAAGAGTGAGATTGTCCTCGTCCACGACGGGGCGCGGCCGCTGGTGCGGGAGGCGTGCATTGCGGCATGTGTGGAGGCCTTGGATCGTTATGACGGGGCGATTCCGGTTCTGCCGATGGAAGAGCAAGTCTGCCGCGTAGGCGAGAAACGGCAGGCAAAGCCGGAAGTGCTGAGACAGCCGCTCTACGGGGCGCAGACGCCGCAGGGGTTTCACACAAAAATCCTCCAGCGTTGCCATGCGCGGTATCAGGATGATCCTGCGGCTACGGATGACAGTCGGCTCCTTGAGCTTGAGGGGTACAAAGTCGGGGCTGTGCGTGGAGCCCCGGAGAACATCAAGATTACGACGCCGCTGGATTTATTGGTGGCGGAGGCGTATTTGGCATAACCAGAGAATAGGAAATAGACGAGGGTATCTGCGTTTTGGCAGGTGCCCTTCTCTATGCTTTGTGTCTGTGCACAGAAAAGGGAAGCGGTGAGACGGTGTTTTTGGACATATATATCAAAGTCGTGATTTTCGTCACAAAGTGAGAGGAGCGGCTTGCAAATTGTGCGATTTGTGCTAAAATTGAGGGTGGTGTTCGGATATAGGAATGAAGACTTATCAAAGTTGAGAAAAGGATGGATGACGCAAAATGAATTTTGAAACAGCGTTCTGGTTAGGCCTGGCGGGAGCGGCGCTTGCTTTGCTCTTTGCCTTCTACCAAAGCCGAAAAGTGATGAGCTTTTCGGAAGGCAATGAGAAAATGCAAAAAATCGCCTCCTCGATTCGTGAGGGAGCGGGCGCTTATCTAAAGCGTCAATTTAAGACCGTAGCAGTGTTCTATGTCATCATGGTGGCTATTTTGGGAATTTTGGCTGTCGCAGGGCTTGCGTCTCCGTTTATCCCCTTTGCATTCCTCACTGGTGGTATTTTCTCGCAACTCGCGGCTTTCCTCGGCATGAAGATGGCGACGAGAGCCAACGTGCGGACGGCACAAGCTGCCAGCCAGAGTCTGAATCAGGGTCTAAAAGTTGCCTTTGCCTCCGGTACGGTCATGAGCTTTACCGTGGTTGGTCTGGCTCTGATTGACGTTTCCGCTTGGTTCCTCGTGTTGCGCTTTGTCTTCGATGTGGGGCCGCAGGAGATTGCGGAGAACATGGTTATGTTCGGCGTCGGTGTATCGGCATTCGCGCTCTTTGCTCGCGTAGGTGGCGGTATCTTCACCAAAGCGGCGGACGTGGGCGCAGACCTTGTTGGTAAGGTCGAGGCTGGGATTCCGGAAGATGATCCGCGTAACCCCGCCGTTATCGCCGACAACGTGGGCGACAACGTGGGTGACGTTGCCGGTATGGGCGCGGACCTGTATGAGAGCTATGTCAAAGCGATGCATGCCGCCATTGCCCTTGGCTTCGCGGCTTTCGTAGGCACAGACCTGATGTGGAACAGCATGTTCCTGCCGGTGGCCCTGTCTGTGGTCGGTGTGTTTGCTTCTCTGATCGGCTCGTTCTTTATCCGCACGGGTGAGAACGCGACGCAGAAAGATCTGCTCAACACGCTCAGAAGAGGTACTTATATCGCCGCTATCCTCGCGACACTCGCTGCGGCTCCGTTGACGTTTTTCATTATGGACGGCAACTGGGGTCTGTTTATTTCGATTCTCGTCGGTGTGTTGGCTGGCTGTTTGATCGCTTACTTTACAGAGTACTACACTTCGGATAACTACAAGCCGACGCAAGAGTTGGCGGCTGCCGCGCAAACCGGTCCGGCGACGGTTATCATCGGCGGTATCGCGCTCGGCATGAAGTCTACGCTGATTCCTGTGCTCATCGTTTCTACCTCTATCCTCGTGAGCTTTCTCGCTTCCGGCGGCATTTTGAACCCGGGTACGGAAGGATATGGCTTGGCCTTCGCACAGGGGCTCTACGGCGTTGGTCTATCGGCTGTCGGTATGCTCTCGACGCTCGGCATCACCCTCGCGACGGACGCATACGGTCCTGTGGCGGATAACGCGGGCGGTATCGCTGAAATGGCTGGTATGGGCCCGGAAGTCCGTGAGCGGACAGACGCGCTCGACAAGCTCGGCAACACCACCGCCGCGACAGGCAAAGGCTTCGCGATCGGTTCTGCGGCGCTTACGTCTCTCGCACTGCTCGTCTCCTTCGTCAATGTTGCGAATGCTAGATTGCCCTATGATATGGATCTCAGCCTCAACAACCCGACTGTTCTGATCGGTCTGTTCCTCGGTGTTGTGCTGGTGTTCTTCTTTACCGCGCTTACGATGTCTTCCGTGCAACGTGCGGCGCAGAGTATTGTTGTGGAAGTACGCCGCCAGTTCCGTGAGATTAAGGGTCTGATGGAAGGTACTGCGGACGCGGACTACGCGGCCTGCGTTGACCTCTGCACCAAGAGCGCTCTGCGCGAAATGATCCTACCGACCATCATCGGCGTTGGCGCACCGATTGCCACCGGCATTCTGCTCGGTCCGTCCGGTATTGTCGGCATGCTGGCTGGTGCGACGGTTTCCGGTTTTGCCGTGGCGATCTTCATGGCGAACGCCGGCGGCGCGTGGGATAACGCGAAGAAGTACATCGAGGGCGGCGCCCATGGCGGCAAGGGCTCGGACAGCCATAAAGCGGCGGTTATCGGCGACACAGTGGGTGACCCGTTCAAAGACACCTCTGGTCCGTCTCTGAACACTCTCATCAAACTCCTCGCGACGATCTCGATTGCCTTCATCGGCGTCATTGTTCAGTTCTCGATTTTCTAAATCTACCCATCAGAAATCGGCACCCTCCGGGGTGCCGATTTTTTATTGCAGTCTGTTGGGGCTTCGCCCTCCGTATTGGGAGATGATGAACTTCGCCAATGCGGGGTTGGGGTTTGTGATCCGCACGGGGTATTGCAGCTTCTTTTCATAGAAAAACATCGCTTATATCATCCTTTCCTGATAGTCCCATGGCCAGGGGTCTTGGAGCCAGGTGTAGACGCCGTCCTCTACGGAGTCAGCCAACGTTAAGGGTCCGAACTTGGCGACGTAGTGACGCTTGGACGTCTCGAGGAGTTTGCAGTAGTGGCCGAAGATGCGGGTTGCCTCTCTGTCGTGGGGGTGGGTGTCGAGGAAGAGGTGTAGGTCCATGACAGCCATCTCTAAGGCTTTGAGTTCGCCGAGGGCTGTGCCGATGAGGGGGTTGGTTTGGTTGACGGTGTTCTTAAAGGGGAGGTCTAGGCCGGGGAAGAGGGTGCCGCGGGTCAGGGCTTCTTCGGGGCTGTATTGGGGCGGATTCGGGCCTTGGAAGGGGACAAAGGGGACGGCCAGGGGAGCGGTGGATGGGAGTCTACCGGTTTTGTATTCCGGCAGGGGCTCGGGTGGTATGGGTCGATGCGTCATGGGGTCATGCACGAGAGGGGTCCTCCTATTCGAAAGATTTCTCCATCGTATGAAAAGATTGATCGAAGGGTGCTTTTTGTGATAGACTCATATTTGTCCACATGATCGCATAAATTGTTGCGGGAGAGGTCCCGTTTTGGGGCCTTAATGATGCGAAATGGGGTGTTTTTGAGGTGAAAACGGAGTCGTCGGGCCGTGTGATTTTGCTTTGTGTCGCCGCCGCGGTTTTGTTCATGGCGATCGGCGGGGTGTATTTCTATTCTCGGGGTCAAAAATTTGTGATTACGATGCGGACTGTGGAGCCTCCGGTGCAGACGGAGGGGCTGCTGCTGATCATCGATCCGGGACATGGCGGGATGGATGGGGGGGCGGTTTCGTTGAGTGGGTATGAGGAGAGCGAGATCAATTTGGCGATTGCGCTGCGTCTGGAGGCGCTCGCGGCGCTCTATGGGATTCCGACGCAGATGACGCGGCGGACGGCGGAGCTCGATTATCCGCCGGAGGCGGATACGATACGGGCGAAGAAGGTGGCGGATACGCGGGCGCGCGTGGAGCTGATTAATGGGACGCCGTATGCGGTGGTGATTAGTATTCACCAGAATACTTACGATGGGCCCGGGGCGTCTGGGCCGCATGTGTTTTTTGCCCCTACGGAGGCCAGTGAGGCCTTTGCGGGGGTGATGCAGGATGCTTTGGTGAGTGGGCTTGGGTTAGAACGACGCCGGGTGCCGACGCGGGTGCCTTCGGGGGTGTTTCTGATGAACCACATTGACTGCCCGGCGATTTTGGTGGAGTGTGGGTTTTTGTCGAATCTGTGGGAGGAGGCGCTTTTGCGGACGGAGGCGTATCAGCTTCGGTTGGCGGCGATTTTGTTGGCGGGGTATATACAGTCTGTGGAGCTGTTAGAAGCTCGGCATTTTGGTGGGTAGGTTCGTATGTTTGTGATAGAATGTTGATATGGGCGGGCGGAGCGAGCATAGATAAAATAGGGGCCCTGCGGGGCTTGCTTTGTGGGAGGTTGGGTATTTTGGCGAAAGAGAAGATTGTGTTTTTTTGCTCGGAATGTGGGAATGAGGCTGCTCGGTGGGAGGGGCAGTGTCGGGCGTGTGGGGCGTGGAATACGCTGGTGGAGGAGACGGTTGCGAAAGGAAAGAGTAAGCCGGGGGTTGCTGCGCCTGTGAGGCGGGGTGGAAAGCCGGCTTTGGCGAAGCCGCTCACAGAAGTGGGGAGCGGGGCGGAGATTCGGTTTGATACTGGGATGGGTGAGCTCGATCGGGTGCTGGGCGGCGGGGCTGTGCATGGATCTTTGGTGCTGATTGGTGGGGCGCCGGGAGTGGGCAAGTCTACCTTGATGTTGCAGATTTGCGACCATTTGAGCCGCTTTGCGCGGGTGCTCTATGTATCGGGTGAGGAGTCTCAGCGGCAGATTAAGATGCGGGCGGAGCGGCTGGGTGTGAAGGGGGAGGAGCTGTTTTTGCTCCCGGAGACGAATTTGGATCAGATCATAGAGGCTGTGGCTGAGGTGAAGCCGGATATTTTGATTGTGGATTCGATTCAGACGCTGTATACGGAGGATTCGACCTCTGTGCCGGGTAGTGTGACGCAGGTGAAGCAGTGTACGATGCGGCTGATGCAGATGGCGAAGGGCGAGGGGCTCACGGTATTTGTGATCGGGCATGTGAACAAAGAGGGCGACATTGCGGGGCCGAAGGTTTTGGAACATATGGTGGATTGCGTGCTCTATGTAGAGGGCGGGAGTAATTTGTCTTATAAAATTTTGCGGGCGGCGAAGAATCGCTTTGGGTCTACGAATGAGATTGGCGTATTTGAGATGACGGGGGCGGGGCTTCGGGAGGTGCCGAATCCGTCTGAACTTCTGCTGTCTGGGCGGCCGGAGAATGTGCCGGGGACTTGTGTGACCAGTGTGATGGAGGGGACGCGGCCGGTTTTGGCGGAGATTCAGGCGCTGTTGGTGCCGAACAATTTTAAGATGCCGCGGCGGACCGCGAATGGGCTGGACCTCGGGCGGGCCATCCTTTTGCTGGCGGTTGCGGAGAAGCAGGGGGGGCTGGCGATTGGTGGGTGTGACGCTTACATCAACGTCATCGGTGGCCTAGAGATCGACGAGCCGGCGGCGGATTTGGCGACGATTTTGGCGATTGCTTCGAGCTATCGGGGGCGGACGATTGACAGCTCGGTGGTTGCGATTGGCGAGGTTGGGTTGACGGGGGAGATTCGGAGCGTGGCGGCGATTAATCAGCGATTGGCGGAGGTGCAGCGGCTGGGATTCAAGCGGTGTATCATGCCGGTGCAGGATAAGGCGAAGCTGATTCGGCCTGAGGGTTTGCAGATTACGATGGTGAAGACGATTCGCGACGCGTTTTTGGCGGTGCAGATTTAGGGTTTTGCCGTGCTGATGAAGTGGACGCAGCCGGGGGTATCGTCTGCTGGGGCGCGTGTGCCTTGGGAGGCGGCGCGCTCTAGGGTGCAGCAGCCTTCGAGTTGGTAGACGCAGTTGCTGGTGCAGGGGATTAGGCTCAATTTTTTTCACCGTCCTTTTTGGGGTCAGTATGTGCAGGGGTACTGGAAAATATGAAAAGCCCGGCGCGGAGGCGCTGGGCTTTTGTTTTTTTATTGCTGTTGCAGTTAGACCTTGCTGGCCTGTGGGCTGTTTTGCCCTGCCGGGCGGGCCTTCTTTTTGGATCGCCAAAAAGAAGCAAAAAGACGATTTAAGAGAAACCGTATGGGTTCTCTTAAGGCGTTAGCTCGAAAAATTTATCGAATGTCTATTCGCCAGAATTGCTTTTTCAATATCAGGCCTTTGCCATTCAGTGATGGCATTTCACAGTTCGGAGCGATTTTGCAATGATAAAGACAAATTACAAGACAAGGCTTGAAAGATGACGGTTTCATCTTTCAAGCCTTGTCTTGTATAAAGTCCACCTTATTACACTAGGGCATCATACTCGTTTAATTTTCCCCCAAGTCGTTTTGTTCTTTCCATATCGGAGGAAGGCCGCAAAACGTACGATGACAAGAACATAACGGAACAAACCAAACTCCACTACACATAAAAACAAAGTCTTTAGCATATCCCAAAGCGATATCTGAAACTTTTGGATGTACATTTGCTGAGAAAAAGCGCTCAGACTTATGATGGCGCCATAGATCGCATATATGGTCAAAAACAAGATCATGTAGCCTACATTCAGCACGTCGATATAGAGCGCTAGCATAATAGTCAAAATTCCAAATAGTTCAATCACCGGCGCTAACAACTCATACATCAGATAATATAAGTATGAGAAGAAGCTCACCAACCCGAATTTTGCATTCAGCATGATCCGTCGGTGTACCAGCATACTTTGGAACAAGCCTATGTGCCATCTGCGGCGTTGGCTTGCCAAGTCTCGCAGGCTTGTGGGCGCTTGCGTCATACACAGGGCGCTCGGTTGATACCGCATCTGATAGTTCATGTCATTGTTGCGGCAATATCCATGCAGCTTTAGAACCAGTTCCATATCTTCGCCCAGATTATCAGAACTATAGCCACCGGCGGCAATGACCGTCGCTTTCTTAAACAGGCCAAAAGCCCCGGATATAATCAAGTTCCCATTAAATGTGTCCATCAGCATACGACTGGCTAAGAAAGAGCGGTTATACTCCACCGCCTGCAAAGATACCAGCAAGTTAGACGGCAGGCGATAATTGACCGCTTTTCCGTCTTCCATCTGCACACATTGGGAGAGCAAGATCATGCCTCCGACAGCTATAACGGCATCATCTTCAAATACCGGCTCTACAATTTCTTTCAGGGAATCTTTTTGCAGTTTGGAGTCCGCGTCCATGCAGACAAAATACGGATAGCGGCTGGCATTGATGCCCATGTTCAGCGCGTCGCCTTTGCCGCCGTTTTTCTTGCGTATCAGGGTAATCGGGACGCCATTTGCTATTGTTTCGTAAATGGCCTCCTCGGGCTGACACGCCAGTTCATGGCTGATCGAGCGATCGGTCGGCTTCATGTCAAAGGCATCGATTAGGATTTGAGTCGTGTCATCTTCAGAGCCATCGTCTACCACAATGATTTCATATAATTGATAGTCCTGATCCAAAAGGGAGTGGACACTGTCTACAATGGTAACCGCCTCATCATAAGCCGGAAGCACAATGGAGATGGGCAGATCGTCATGGTCAAGCTTATTTCTAAACTTTAGCATACGATTACTTACATACAGCCTGTAAGCCCCGATCAAAACAGCAAAAAACGAAAAGGTTGCGAATACGATTAGGTATAGGATGAAAAATATGCTGACATAGTAGAGGGCCTCTCGTAAAAAATCCATCGTATGCTTCCTTTCCGCCGCCCGGCATTTTCTGTAAGTCGACGCTTTTTCATACGTCAGACATATATGCGGTCATTTCTTTTGTATCCTTGTTCTCACACTGCAGAATTTCCGACTAATTTGTTGATCGCCCAGCTTAAGAAGGGTGGACGTGTATTATGTTGCATATACCAGTTCAACTCGGGCAGCTCCTGCTCTTGTATCACACTCGATTCCGGCGCCGACGCTGGGTACAAAGCTAAAACAGATTCTGCCGCGGCGGTCAAGCTGCTGTCTGTAGGATTGGTGATAAACTCCGTCAATATCAGGCGCACCGGCTCATACATGTGTTCTCCATAATAGCGAATAACAGCCGACCGCACCTCCGGGCTGGCAGAAGAATCCTGCAAAACCGGCAAGAAGGTGTCGCGGTAGCGAGAGGAAAATCTTGTGATAAATTGTATCACAGAAACAGTGATATTGTCATTCCACTGTCGGCTTTCACGCCACAAATATTCTCCCAGAATTTCTTTATCACCACTAAAATTTGATAGCTCGTTTGTTAGGAGTTGGTGATGCATGAAAAGGCCCCTGTCGTGAATGAGTTGCAATACATTCGCCACGCCATGGACGCTGCCAATGCTACAGAGTGCGCCCAGAACTTTTGTGCGGCAATGAATGTTAGAATCGTCTATGTATGAAATGAGGGTGTCCACCAGTTGTCCGGGCGTATCTCCTGCTACTAGGGGGAATGTGCCAATAAAATCGGCATAGCATGTCCGTTCAATGCGGGGCTTCTTGCTGTACATATAGGCAAGTCTCTGGAAAACGGTATGTTCCTTTTGTATGTAGTCGCTGTAAGCCTCTGGAAACTCACTCTTCAGGCATTGTAGGGCTTGTGCGTATGCAACGAGGTTTTCTGGCTTTGACAACTTTCTCAACAAAAATTTCGCATGTTTCAATTGGTTAGGCTGCACACCGGGACTTTTGATGACTTGTCTATACAGCACCAGTTTCCATTTATTAATTTCGCTTGTCGAGGGAGTATTTTTGCTCTTGCTGTAATGAATCATTGCAAAGTTGAAAAGCATCAACGCAATGCAGGAAATCATAAATATTCCAATAATCAGATATATTCTCAAGTCGGAAAACATAGTTAATCACCCCAAATCTCTTGCATAATAAAATAGGACTGTTTTAAGCGCTCGTGGACTTCCACAGTATTTCTCCACCCGCGCAGCGGAATCGGCGACATCGGAACCTCGCCGCCTTCCATTGCGACGCCGATGTATATCTCTTGGACGCGAATGCCTTCTACTCCAAACCGGACATAATAGTCGTCGTGCACCTGCATGGTGGAAGGATCAAAAAAGTTTAACAGCATCCACGGTAAGCGTATTTCAACCAAGTTTTCGCCGAAAAAGAAATCGGATAAGGAATTAAAATCGGGAGAGGCGGGGTTTCCTATGCCATGCGTAAGTACGCCTGTATCCCAAGATTGCAATCGCAGCATGTCCCGCACGTCCTCAGCTAGATCGGTAAATAGGTCGGCGTCCACGATTGCGGTGTTTTGCAAGGCAAGGGTAATTGGGACAAAGTCCGAATTCCACTGACGCGGCACTCGTGTGAAGGGGTTTATCCCCGTCATTTCCTCATAAAATCGCTGATAGGTTGCATGATAACGTTGGTTGACCAGCAGGCGGCTTTCATACTCTCCCGATAAAATCAGCAAAAAGTCCGAAGGCCGATCAAATTGTAGATTGCGAAACGCAGACGTGCCGGAGTTGGGCGTTACATCAATCGGCAGGTAAAGGGTATTTTGCGGGTTCACTCCCTCACCGCGTATCAGCAGGTAGAGTCCATGGAGGCTGTACTGTGCATAGACACGAAGGCCATTATATTCATGAACCAGATGGGTGTCAACCCATTCGTTCGCATTGCCGTCGATCAAAACCGGACGTGCATGACGCCCCGGTTCAAAGGCCATCAGCCCATACCCTTGGTCGGCAGACTGCAAATTATGCCAGTAATGGTAGCGCCACGGATCTGAAGAAAAGGCGGTATTCCAAGTGCGCCGCTCCCATGTATCTTGCCAAGTGGAAATGAAGCCTCCGGCCCAGCCGCGCTCCTCGATCTGCATTGCCGTTCTGGCAAGCGCTTCTCCTTGCTCCCGCTCTGTCAAGGGCGGCTCGTCCATTCTTTGCGGCGCACGGCCGGAAGAAAAGCCAAAACCTGTTGCGATTACCGGCATGCTGTGGTATTGTGCAAGCAAATCTAGATATCCGTTGAACATACAACTGCGGTCTAGGTTCTCCAAGATTGGCGCGAGGGCTTCTTGCTGACTGGGTGTCAGATAATCTGTAAAGTCTTCGGTGAAATGAAACAACCGATACGCCGCAAATGTCCCCGCGACCATGGATTCCGAAGGGAGGATGTTTTCAGGATCTAACTGCACGTATTTCCGCAGTTGCGTTGCATAAGCAGGCGCATATTCCAAGAAGTCTAGGGTGGGGCTTGAGAGAAACCCGATGGGACGCTGTGTCTTAAACCGACTCGATTCATAGGCGGTCGCATGATCCATTACTTGGGCGAGCATCACTTCAAAGCGCGAAGCGCCCTCGGCCGAACTAAAAAACTCGCCTTCGAAACTGTCGGACATAGTAGGGTCGAAGTGATTCATAAATACAATCGTATCTGGGTTCCAATCCGCACCCACTACAAAGCCGACAACCCAGGGAGATATATTTGACAGAAAAATCTCAACGCCGGTGCCGCCAAAAAAATTAATTCGTTGTCCGTGTATAATGTCGATTGCTTCCTTGAGCGCAGAAGTTAGGCTGTTGTAATCATGGCCGTCTACACCTTGCAAAAGAAGCAGCGGTCTTTCATTTGTTGTATTAAATTGATATAAGGCACTATAAAAATCAGAGTTCATAATATTAGGGACATAGATCGCGTTTGCACCCATTGCGTCGATATATCCAAACCACCGCAAATAGTCGCTCATGCCGGCGGCAAAGTCCCAAGCCATATTCCCCGGAACGGATGGAGTCATCTCCACGCCGCGTAAGGTCAAGGGAACGGTAGACCCGTCCGAATTTTGATGCACAATGGCATCTCCATCCGCGCGGAACACAGCCGTCACAGGCGCATTCGGTCTGAAGTCAATAAATACACTTCTGGAAAAATGCGCATAAAACGCTCCAAGTGCGAGGACGACTATTAATAATACTGCAATGAGATATTTTAGCATAATACATATACCTTTCGCTTATGGTACAATCCACAATGCGTGCCGGGAAGGATGACTAAATTGCCGTAGGGTTTCTATATGGCGATCCAGAAATCGCCCGCGCTCTATCATGAAGTTGCGCGCCGATTCTTGGGCTTCTGCAAAGCTTGCTGGATTCAGTTCACGTATCATTTCACGGTGAGTTTGATATCTGGCCGCTTCATAGGCCGCCAAACTCATCCCCTCATACACAGGCACTCTTGCCGTCACTTCCGCATGCGTTGGGCCACGCCGTGACATGGCGTTTACTTGAAAGGGGTCAAAGCTGTATCCCCACACTTCAAAATTGCGATCAATGGCGCTACCTAGCCAATCCTCTACTTCTTGCATATAGCTGATCAGCCGCTCTTCGGCTAACACACCCCTGCGTAGTTCATGCCAGCGGCGGATAACCCGCTCAGTAAAATCGGGACACATCATCAATCGGTCAAACCAGCCGCGATTGGCGAGCATAAATTCATCTGCGGGCATGGATAGGAAGAAATTATCCATCACATTATTAAAGTCCCAAACGGGGCCTGCTACGATCCGCCCCCGCACGTCACTGTGGAGATAGGTTGAACCGGTCCACAAGTCATTATTGGCAATGAACTCATTGATGATATAGAAGTTCACGAAAGAATTTACATCAATATACCGCTCGTACCTGCGGGAATCCCAGATGACTTCCGGCGAGTAAAGAAAATATTCCATCGTACTCATAGTTCTCGTCACATAATCGCGCACACTGTCACTTTGCTGGGAAAGCCTGGGGTACATAATCTCTACGGAGTTCAGCCCTTCCAGGCGATAGGTATACGTAACAAAAGTGTCCACGATCCGCTCGGACGTCTGGGTGCGCGAGTCCAAGCGCACAAGATAACTGGTAGCAGGCATCCCTTCCCGATAGCGGTTCATATCAAGTCTGTGTGGGCTTACTCTGACGGTTTCCATGAGAACATAAAGGCCTTGATATTCCCCGTTCAAGATGAGTTCAAAGAACCGCACTTCTGGGACAAAATGTCCCGGACCCATGACCTCGGCAGCGATATTCATCCATACGTAATTACGCATGAGGGTCTTATCCAAAAATGGACCATGAAGTGCCCATTCCGCATGAGGATTCATGCCGAGGAGCGGCAATGGGTTATCTGCAGCGTTGGGATGGATTAGGCTGATACGGTAGTTTGGTTTGTCAAAAAAACGAGATGAATTCCCACGTATGCGCATCATTGCCAAGGACTCGTGAACAGGCAGGTCATCCGCATGATTCCACTGATTCGGATTATCTATGACCACCACAGAAACTTCTATTTCGGTCCCACCGTCAGGCGTTGTAACCAACAAATCGCCAAACCCATGGATGCCCAATTCATAGTTGATAGGTCTGCCCGGTATTTCGGCGCCATGCGTATTGATTATAATAAGGGGCAGATGTGTGCAAAACGTATGGTCGTCGCAATGCAAACAATACCCCAAATCCGCTTCGCTCGGGCGTTCAAGGTGCTGGTGGTGGCGCTGTACATCATCGCTTGTCCCGATGTACATTACTCCCACTATGAGCATTGCGGCCACTAAAAGGCCGGCCATATAATAAAGAACACTACGCCTCATCATTACCGCCTCACTATGTCTTGTCTCTTAACCACTGATTTCGTCATTTTGGGTGACGATGTTTACATACTCCACGCCGTCCTTCTCATATAACAACTGCGTGATATTTTTCTCGCCCTTATAGGTGCGATTATATGTGCTTCGCCCCATTTCGAAGATAAATTCTACGCTGCTTGGGGTCGTATTCTTCACACGGAGCAGAGGCTGCATATTGAAATGCTGGAATACCGTTCCTTCAATGTCGCTCTCTAAGCTTTTTTGGGCTTTAATAATCAGCAGGATCCGATTTTCGTTTCGAACTCTCCCCATGAGAAGCATGACTACGAACACGACGCCACTGCCGATAATCGCTGTCCAGAAATCGCCTACGCCGCTGCATAAACCGACAATAACTGACCAGAAGATGTAAGTTGTGTCTCTTGAATCTTTGATCGCCGTACGGAATCGCACGATAGAGAGCGCGCCCGCCATACCCAGAGCCAAAGCGATGTTATTTCCGATAACGGTGATAACGGTACAGGATAAAATGGTAAGCGTAACAAGGGAAACATTAAATTTCTTGCTGTAAGACGCGCCTGCATGGGTAAACCAATAGGAAATGTAGATGACCACGCTCAATAGTGAAGCTGCCGCCATCCGGATCACAATGTCTTGAATGGTTAAACCGCCGCTTTGTGCTAAAATATCCAATAGCATATCTCTCATTTGTATATCCCCACCTTATAAAAATATATAATTTTTTCCGACTGCCCTACCAAGGCAGTATTTACTAACCGCTAACTCGCTTACATTCACTTCGTTAATAATATCTTTGATATAGCTGAGCAAAAAGCCATTGAACTTCACTTCCATAACCACCAAGAACGGATCAAATACCGGGTTCTCCACTAAATCTTTTGAAAAGATATCGAAGTTAGACTCTGTCCCTACTATGTGGTGGTCGAAGGTAATTCTGATGTCATTTTCATCCGCTACAAAACCTTTTCTTTGATAGGACACAACCGCTTTTGGTCGATAACACTGCATATGCATCAGGCCAAAACATTCTCCGGCAAATTCGGACTTAGACTCTAGGAGTACAGAGTAATCTCCTTTGATCAGGCGCTCTGATTGTCCCTTGTCCAGCGTCAAAGAGCGTTTTTTCTGCAGCGCACCTTGCTTCTGCTTCATTTCAAGCTTGGCCGACTGGGAATTTGCACCATAATTGCGAAGTCGTATCTTTTTCCGTACCTCTAGGCCCTCTATTTTCTCCTCAAAGTCGTTATCATCGAGCTGGTCGAAGTATAGGGAGCGAACCACGTATCCGTCTCCACTGCTATGCTGGTCCTCTTTCAAGAGTTTGCTAAACTGACGAGAGAGATGATAGTATTGCTCGAGAGTAATCAAGTACTTCTTTTCTTGTCTTAAGACTTCAGTCATAATCACCACACCTATATATCAGTATCGGTTCTAAACGGAATCGGAACTTGTCGCCTATAAAAGCCTTCTTTGGGTCAGTTTTCGATGCGTTTCGGCACCGTTATGTAAACTATTATAACACAGTATTTTATAATTGCAATAATTATCTTTACTTTATTTATTTTTATTTTTGAAAATAGAACTTGCAATTCGCTGCCCGTCTCTGAGATGTGCAATGCTACCACACATGAAGGTAAGGAAGAACAGGACGTAGGATGTAAGGGCGACAAGGCGTCCGCTACGCAAAGTGGCGCTTTTGTCGGTGTGGATTTTCTTGAGGAGCAGAATCAGGCCTATGGGCCAAAATAGAATTAGACCAAAGACAACCCAGCCCCATGGTATGGATTTGTTCATTCCATCTGACGTTATGGGCACCTCCAAGAGATTGATAGTGAGAAGTATGCCATATCCGGCCTGAAAAGACGAGAGGTTTCCACGCCCTTTGATTGACTTTCGCACTGGACCGTGCTAAACTGATGGGAAATATGAACGATCGGGGGGAGCACAATGGAAAAGAAGCAATGGCTGGGACATATCGCCGTCTTGACGGCTGTTTGCATTTGGGGCTTTGCCTTTGTGCCGATTGTGGTCGCGCTCCGCTCGTTTACGCCTGCTGAACTATTGTTTTATCGCTTCAGCCTTGCGACTGCGGCGCTCTATTTGATCTACCCGAAATCAATGGGGAAGACGACTTGGCGGCAGGAACTTCTATTCGCCGCTGCCGGGCTGACGGGTGTGACGATGTTCTTTCTGTTGCAAGATTTTGCGCTGCTCGTCACCGCGGCTTCCAATGTGGGGGTGATTGCGGCGGTTTCGCCGATGTTTACGGCTTTGCTCTCTTGGGGGTTTCTCAATACCGGGCGACCGGCGAAGGCTTTTTTTCTGGGGGCGGGGATGGCTCTGTTCGGTATTGCGCTCATTAGTTTTTCCGGGAGCCGGCTCGAATTGAGTCCGATAGGGGATTTTCTCGCTGTGCTGATGGCGCTTTGTTGGGCGGTTTATTGCATTTTCACGAAGCAAATTGCCGCTTTTGGGTATCATGTGATCCAGACGACGCGGCGGATTTTTCTCTATGGCCTATTTTTTCTGCTGCTTATCTTATTTTTCCTTGATTTTCGGCTGGGTATTGAGCGGTTTTTGGAGCCGGTTAATCTGGCGAGTATGTTGTTCCTTGGGTTTGGGCCATCGGCACTTTGTTTTGTGCTTTGGGGGTATGGCGTCAAACAACTGGGGCCGACGAAGACGAGTGTGTATCTCTATCTGATTCCGCTGGTTTCGGTGGTGGCTTCGGTACTCTTTCTCGGTGAGAGGATTATTTGGATGAATGCGCTTGGTATTTTGCTTGCGCTCCTAGGGCTTGTGGTTTCGAATCGGAAGGCGCGACAGGCGGAGACAGTCTTGGTCGAATAACTCGAAAAAAGGGCTTGCATTTTCCGGAGGATCGTGCTATTATAATCGAGCGTTATGCGCCCGTAGCTCAGCTGGATAGAGTACCTGGCTACGAACCAGTAGGTCGCACGTTCGAATCGTGCCGGGCGTGCCAAAAAATCCTGTAACCAGTGGTTACAGGATTTTCGCTTTTTTGTTTATGATTTGATTAGTCTAAAAAATGTTGCCCCTCACTGCCGGACCGGGTGTTGCCCCAAGATACGCGGACTTCCAGTATGTATTCTCCGGATTCTAGGAGGTTGAGGAAAGAGGAGGCGTAGACGCGTTCGCGTGTGTGATCTCTGCCGCGGCCGTGGATTCGGTAGATGGCATCTGGGGTGCCGGGGTGGACGGTTAAGACGCGAATCCATTCGTCGTCGATGTGTTGGTGGAAGTGGTAGCTGGGGTGGCGGTGGTAGCGGCCTTCGATCACGATCTGGAAATCTGTGCTGAGGGGGATAGCGATTAATTGATCTGCAACGTGGTTCGAGTCGGTGGGCATTCCGCCGGCCATGGCGCCGCAGGGGCTGCGGAAGAGGTGATGGTGATTGACAGATTCATGTGTGGTTCCGACGGAAACCACGCGAACACCGCGGGCTTCGGGGAAAATGATGGAGCCTAGCACGGTCAGGCTTAAGAGGAGCAGGAAGGCTCCGAGAAATGCTAGTAGTTTCCTCATTCCGGTTTTGTGCGCTCCTCACGCAGCATGTGTTTTATCTGTTTGAAATTTGTCAGGATCATGCCTGTGACGATAATCACGCCGCCGAGGAGGGTTAGGGGGGCCATGTCTTCGCCCAGCCAGACGAAGGCGATGATGGAGGCGAGGAAGGGGGTGAGGTAGGAGAAGCTCGTGACGTGGATCGTTTTTTCCACGCGGGAAAGGGCTAAGGCCCAGAGGAAATACGCGCTTGCCGCCGGACCCAGACCCAGCCATATGACCGCAAGATTTCCGGACATGGGCGTATCTGGAAACTCGCGCACGAGAGCGGGGGCAAAGATGAGCATGCATACCGTCGCAATGCCGACGCAGTAGGCTGTGGATTGGATGGCCGAATAGTTGCGTACAATGCGCTTTTGGATGATGCTATACATGCTGAGCAGGACAGCGGCGATCAAGAGGAAGAGGATACCGCTGTTCAGCTGTAGGGCTCCTGATTGCGAGAAGCTGATAATGGCGAGACCCGCAAAGCTGATTAGCACGCCGAGCCAGATTTGGAATGTGGCTTTTTCTTTGAGGAACAGGATGGAGAAAACGAGGGTGTAGATTGGGGCGGAGGAGATGATAAAGCTGCTCAGACCGGCCGGGACAGTCGCCGTGCCTGTGGTAAAAAACCACATGTATACAAATAAGCCAAGAAATCCTGCTGCCAGGAAGAATGGGAAATCTCTCATTTTGGGGGGCGGGATTTTTTTTAGGGCGCAATAGCCTAGCAGTACAGAAGAGGCGATCAAAAAGCGGAAGAGCATGAGCGCTTCCGGTGAATAGTAGTGCAGGGCATATCGGACGCCTGCATAGGAAGACGCCCAGAAGAAGATGGCGGTTCCGGCAGCGAGATAGGGTGTGGTTTTTGCCTGTGATGCGGTTTTCAATACGGTTTCCTCACGATGTGTAAGATTTTGGCGCTTGTCCAGGTACACTATATACGATATGGGAGAGGAAGTAAATGGGGTGTGGGAGGCAAGGGAAGAGCATATTGTGAGGCGATGGAGAGGGTGGATGGACTACGAATACCATCCAAATGGAATATAATTGTTGACATTTGGTTTGAGGTGTGCTATTATCCGCCTATAAACCATCTGTTTGGATGGAGAACGGAGGGTAATTGTGTCGAACGAGACGGAAAAACTTACGATTAATCTAGGAGTGGTAGAATTGGCGCAGATTGATGTGCTTGTGGAGCAGGGATTGTATTCAAACAGATCTGACTTTATTAGAACCGCTGTGAGGCAGAAGCTGGAGACTCACAAAGAGGATATCGAACGTTCGCTTACGCCGATTGCGAGCAAACAAGAGTGGTCCAAGGCTGTAGGCATTTGGGCGGTTGACAAAGCGACGTTTGAGGAGTGGGCGACGGAAGTCGATGGGAAAATTAACCTCAGTGTCATTGGGGTGCTCATTATTCGTAAAGATGTGAGTGTGGAGCTTTTCGAGAAGACCGTTGGGAAGTTGATTCTGCGCGGGAAGCTGGTTGCGTCGGATGAGATTCGAGAGGCGATTAAGCGGATGAATTAGGTGGGCGCACGGAAAAGCACGGAGATTTCATGAAATCTCCGTGCTTTTCTTTTTATGCGCCGCATAGGATGGGGCAAAAAGCGGAGGGTGGGGAGGGACGTGACGGATCGTGCCAGTGAGCGGCGGATATCTGCGGCCTATGGACGGGCGAAGAGGCTGCGGATCGACGATCAGAGTAAGCTTGTGTTCTTCTCGGATACGCATCGCGGGCGAGGGAGCGGGGCGGATAGCTTTGTTCGGAATCAGAAGCTCTACCATACGGCGTTGCGACACTATTATCGGGAGAGGTATACTTACATCGAACTGGGAGACGGCGACGAGCTTTGGCAGGAGCGGCATATGTGGGAGATTACGTCGGAGTATGACCACATCTTTGGGCTTTTGGCGGGGCTTTACCGCGAGGGGCGGCTACATATGATATATGGCAATCATGACAGGGTGAAACGCGATGTGAGGTGGGTGCGGGAGAATTTGGAGGTGTATTGGCCGAGAGGAGAGATGGCATCGGTGCCGCTCTTTCCGGGGATAGAGGTGGAGGAGGCCATTTTGTTGGAGCACCGCGAGAGCGGTGGGGAGATGCTTTTGCTCCATGGGCATCAGGCGGATTTTTTCAATTATCGGCTCTGGTGGTTGGGGCGCTTTTTGGTGCGGTATATTTGGCAGCCGATGGAGTTGGTTGGCTTTCGAAATCCCTTTGAGGCGGATCAGAATCCGAAGCGGCGGACGCGGGTGGAGCGGCTTTTGACGAGCTGGGGTGAGCGACGGGGAACTCCGATTGTGGCGGGGCATACGCATCGGCCTGTGTTTCCGGCGGAGCCGAGCGGGCGGTATTATAATGATGGGAGTAGTGTACATACGCGGTATATCACCGCGATTGAGATCACCGGAGGGGCAATAACGCTGGTCAAGTGGGAAGTTGCGGCGAAGGAGGATGGGACGCTGTATATTACGAAGGAGGCTTTGAGTGGGAGTCGGCCTTTGGGGCCGATATTTGCGTGATTGCAATAAAGAGTACGCTCGAAAAATGTAAAAATATAATTAGTGAGCACACTCTGGGTTCGAGAAGCGTGATGAGAAGGCTGATGTGTGTGTAATGGCCCCTACAAAAGGCGTTTTTGACCTTTACATATTCTTCTGATTTTAGTATAATCTAAACAGAGGAAGGGGGCGATTTCCTATGGAGCGTAGTGACATTGCCATTGTCGGCGGCGGACCGGCCGGGCTTTCGGCGGCGCTGAATGCGAGTGTTCGGAACAAAAGTGTCCGTCTCTTTTCCAGTGATTATCGCGAGACAGGGCTTTACAAAGCAGAATGGCTGGAAAACATCCTCGGTGTCCCGGGTATGACAGGGGCGGACTATTTGGAGCATTGTATCGGACAAGTCAAGGAGAGAGGCATTGCGATTACAAGTGGTCGCGTGCTCAGTGTTATGCCTATGACAGATGGATTTATGCTCTCTGTTGGGGCTGATGTTTATTCGGTGCGGGCGGTGATTTTGGCGAGCGGGATTATCCAGAAAGCGGCGTTTCCTGGGGAGCAGGAGCTTTTGGGCAAGGGCGTGAGTTATTGCGCCACCTGTGATGGGATGCTCTATCGCAAGAAGACCGTCTGTGTGGTGATCCGTGCGGCGGAGGGGATACACGAAGCCAACTATCTGCACGAGATCGGCAGCACGGTGACGGTTATCTCTGACGGGCGGGACCTTGCGGGACTGAACGAGGCGATTCCTGTGGTTATGGGCAAGCGGATTGCCGTTTTGGGTGAGAGCGCAGTGGAAGGGCTACAAGTTGACGGAGAGACGATTCCCTGCCAGGGTGTGTTTATTCTGCGGAGCACGATAGCGCTCAGTAGCCTTCTGCCGAACTTGGAACTTGTGGACGGACATGTTGGGGTGGATCGAGACATGCAGACCAATATTCCGGGTGTTTTTGCTGCGGGAGATTGTACGGGGAGACCTTATCAGGTGTCGAAAGCTGTCGGGGAAGGGCAAGTGGCAGCCCTCGGTGCGGTCGAATATTTGGACAAGCTGTAAGAATCGTTTGCATTTCCCGCCAGAGGCGGGGCCTGCAAGGGAAATAGAGATAATAGGAGGACATGGATATGGCAAAGAATTTAACAAAGCACGATTTCGACGAGACGATTGCAGAGGGCGTAACGCTGGTAGATTTCTGGGCGGCATGGTGCGGACCTTGCCAGATGCTCGGACCTGTGATTGATGATCTGGCGGAGAGAATGGAAGGGAAGTATAAGATTTGCAAGGTCAACGTCGACCAGGAGGAAGAGATCAGTCATCGCTATGGTGTGATGAGTATCCCGACGGTGATTCTGTTCAAAGACGGGGAAGTGTTGGACAAGCGTGTTGGAGTCCACCCAGTGGCCGAGCTTGAGGGGATGCTGGAGCGGGCCTAGCGGTACTTCTAATCTGTTTCTAATGTACCTTACATGACAATCAAAGCATAGGCTGTTAGGATAGGGGCATAGAGAAACAACGGATTGGAGGAGAAGTGGATGTTACGACTGTTATTGCTGCCCTTTCGCATCGTTTGGGGACTGATTGCGTTCTTGTTTAGTTTGATGGGGATTTTTCTCGCCATCATACTGGGCCTGGTCTTGCTTGGCAGTGGGGTTGTACTCACGATGACGGTAGTCGGGGCGATTTTTGGGATACCCTTGATCTTGCTCGGGCTGGGGCTGATTTTGTTTGGGTTCTTTTGATGTATGTTGACGAGGGCCGCTGTGAAAACAGCGGCCCTCGTCTGATTTTCCAACAAAGTACCCTGCATGATTGTGGGGCAGCATTCTGACGCCCGTTATTTTTCCGCTCAGTCACCCTAAACAGCCCACTCGAGTAAAGACGGTTGCGGGGTGGATCTGCCCTCCAAGAGATGCGCGGCGTTGAGGAGCACTTCCGCCACATCGGCCCGGGTGAGCGTGCCATGGTAGACAGTGGGATTTCCCGGTGATATAATATTTCGAGCGGTGAGATTTACTGTGGCCTGGTACGCCCAGGGCGGGGCGATGATATCGCTTCCAAAGGCGGATATCGGCACATCGGACAAGCCCAGCACGTTACTGAGGATGACCGCAGCTTCGCTGACGGTGATATAGGCGTCTGGGGCGAAGATGATGTCTCCGTCGGAGCGGCGCAGGCCGGTGATGGTGCCGTTTAGTACGGCGGTGGAGACGTAGGGTTTGAGCCAGGCGGCGATATAGGCGTCATCGGCGAAGCCGGTGCGGACGATGCCGGAGAGCAGGTCTGTGTCTACCAGGCGTAGGCTCATGGCTAGGAACTCCCCGCGGCGGACGGAAGTATCCGGATTGAAGAAATGCCGGCCGCCGATTTGTTCGCCCACAAAAATGTCCCGCTCGGCGAGGGAGATAGCGGCGAAATGCGCTCTGTGGCCCTGCATGTCTTCATATTGTACGGGGCGAGACTGCCGTTCGATCCGGATTTGGACTGTGGCTTCCGCTGAGATGTTACCGTGGGCGTCGATGGCGACGTAGGTAAAATTGTCGCGGTTGCGCCAGGTGTTTTCCGGGGTGTAGGTGAATTGGCCTGTGGCCTGATCTAGCTCTACCTCGCCTCTTCTGGGAGAACGGACAATTTGGAACTCGAGAAGATCTCCCTCCGGATCTAGGGCGACGAGCGTTCCGACGATGCCGACGCCGCGATAAGTGGTAAGTTCAAGGTTTTCCACTGTGGGAGCCTCATTTGCAGGTGTGGGCGATGGCTCGACGGCGAAGGCGGGGCTGACCAGGCCGATGAGCAGAATCGCCGTGAGCGGGAGCAGAGTGATAGATTTGAGTGTATTGGATTTCAAGGCAAGACCTCCGTTCGTAGTGATGTACTCCTAGTGTTGGCGGAGGTTTGGAAAATATACGGAACAGTTCCTGAATTTTTCTAACTACAGAGAGGGAGATTTGTCATGATCCGATTCGACAGCGACTATGTCCAAGGCACCCATCCCCGCATTTTGGAGCGGCTTTTAAAGACGAACAAGACCGAATATCCAGGATATGGGACGGACGAGCACGTTCGCCGAGCGAAGGCGCATATTCAAGCGGCGTGCCAAGCGCCGGAGGCGGATGTGCATCTGATGGTTGGCGGCACGGCGGCGAATTTGACGATTATCGCCTCGATTTTGCGTCCGCATCAGGGTGTGATCTCGCCGGACAGCGGGCATATTTCGACCAATGAGACAGGGGCGATTGAGGCCACAGGACACAAGGTGCTCACGGTGCCGAATACGGCGGGGAAACTCACGGCAGAACAGATTCGAGCAATGCATGATGCGCACTGGGCAAAGGGGAATCGGGAGCATGTGGTCCAGCCGGGAATGGTATTTATTTCGCACCCGACAGAGGTCGGGACGGTGTATACGCTTGCCGAATTGGAAGCGATCAGCGCGGTGTGCCGAGAGAAGGGACTGCCGCTGATGTTAGATGGCGCGCGGTTAGGGTATGGTCTGGCGGCGATTGGGACGGATGTGACCTTGCCGGATATCGCGCGGCTTTGCGACGCGTTTTATATTGGCGGGACCAAGGTGGGGGCGCTATTTGGGGAGGCGGTTGTGTTTCCGAATCCGAAGTTCGGGCAGGAGTTTCGATATCACATCAAGCAGCACGGCGGAATGCTTGCCAAGGGGTTTCTCCTAGGGATTCAATTCGAGTGTATGTTTGAGGACGGGCTCTATTTTGAACTCGGTCGGCACGGTGTGGCCGAGGCGGCCTATTTGCGGGAGGGGATGCTGGAGCTTGGGATCCCGATGCAATACGATACGAAGGCCAATCAACTCTTTCCGCGTCTGCCGGATGGGCTTGTGAAGACGTTGCTGAACGACTTTACCTTCCACCAGTGGGAGAAACCGAATGAGACGGAGACGGTGATACGGCTGTGTACCAGTTGGAGTACGAAGCGGGAGAGTGTGGAGGCGTTTCTGGAAGCAATCAAACGAGGATAATAAGCAGAAACTCGGATGGGAGTGAGATCCCGTCCGAGTTTCTGCTTATTTAGGGGGAGAGTGTCAGGTTACTGACTTAGAAGAATCTTTCCAGGAGGCCTTCGAAGCCTCTGCCGTGGCGGGCTTCATCTTTGGCCATCTCGTGGACGGTGTCGTGGATGGCGTCATAGCCGAGTTCTTTGGCTCTTCTTGCGATTCCGAACTTGTGGCTGGTGGCGCCTTTTTCTGCGGCGGCGCGCAGTTCCAGATTTGTTTTGGAACTGGCAGTTACGCACTCGCCGAGGAGTTCGGCGAATCTCGATGCGTGATCTGCCTCTTCCATGGCATAGCGCTTGAAGGCTTCGGCGATCTCGGGATAGCCTTCTCTGTCTGCCACGCGGCTCATGGCGAGGTACATGCCGACCTCGGCGCATTCGCCGTTAAAGTTGTCGACCAGGCCTTGGTAAACTTCGGCATCGATTTTGTCTTTCGCGCCGACGCCGATCTCGTGTTCGGTGGCGTATCCGGTGGTGTCGCCCGCCAAAGCGAACTTATCCGCGCCAGCTTTGCAGAGTGGGCACTCTGCCGGGCAGGTGTCGCCCTCATATGCGTAACCGCAGACTTTGCAAATAAATTTTTTCATAGTAAATACCTCCATATAGTTTGAAATTGAGTTTTTATCTGGGCTTTGCCCAGTCTTAAAAGCCGAAGTTATCGGGCTTCTAAACAGGTGTTACAGGTGCCGTAAGCTGTGAGGTCTACGCGGTCTGGGCGCAGGCCCATGTGATTTAGGGCGGCCAGCACGTCTGGGTAGGCTTCTGGTTTTGCGAAGTCGATCACTGCGCGGCAGTGGTGACAGATGAAGTGGCCGTGGGGGGCGGTGTTTCCGTCGAACCGCTCTTGCCCGGCGACGGTGCCGACGGAGGCGATAGTTCCCTCTTCCTCAAAAAGCCCAATGTTGCGATAGACCGTGGCGAGGCTGAGGTCGGGGTAATCCTCTTTCAACTCCCGGTAGACCCACTCAGCGGTGGGATGGGAGGTGGTGGAGCGGATTTTGGCGAGAATGGCTTCGCGTTTTTTGCTGTGGTTTCTGGCCTGCATGCGCGTCCTCCGTAAATTTGATAATAAGAATTATTATTGATTTTAGATCATCATAGCAGATGAAACTTCCATTGTAAAGCCTTTTTTGAATTTTTTTGCTTTTGGGCCACGAAATGATAAGGGCGGGGATGCATCCCCGCCCCGCTTGCACTTATCTTTTTCGTTTTGCGTAAAGGCGCTCAAATAGGGTGAGGCCGATGAAGGCGGAAATACCGACGATAGCGTAGTACGCGATGCCGGTATCCATGCCGACTCCTAGGATTAGAATCAATGCTGTTACCAACGCGAAGATAAAAGCGCCCAGAGCTCCGATTAAAAACTTTGCCATAGCTATATCAACCTTTCAAATTGTAAATTTGTATTCTCTCACCCATTATATACCATAAACCGGCTGAGACGCAAGGTGTTTAGTAGCACAGAAATCGAACTGAATACCATCGCGCCTGCCGCGATCATGGGGCTGAGGAGTGGGCCGCCGAAGAGGTATAAGGCGCCCGCCGCGATGGGGAGGCAGAGCACATTGTAGCAAAAGGCCCAAAAGAGGTTTTGCTTGATGGTCCGAATGGTTTGGCGGCTCAGGTGGATGGCGGTGGGCACGTCCATCAGGTCGCTCCGCATGAGGACGATGTCGGCGGATTCGATGGCGACGTCTGTGCCAGAGCCGATGGCGATACCGACATCTGCCTGGATGAGAGCGGGGGCGTCGTTGATCCCATCGCCTACCATGGCGACGCGGCGGCCCTCAGATTGGAGGCGCTTGATCTCTTCGGACTTGTTGCCGGGGAGGACCTCGGCCAACACGCGGTCAATGCCGACTTCGCGGGCGATGGCGGTGGCGGTTTTTGCGTGGTCACCGGTAATCATGATGACCTCTAGGCCAAGTTCTCGGAGCCGGGCGATGGCCGCGCGGCTGCTGGGCTTTACCACGTCTGCGACGGCGATGATGCCGAGGAGTCTGCCGTCTGCGGCGATGTACATGGGTGTTTTGCCTTCGCCGGCCAATTGGTCGGCTTGGGTCGCTTGCTCTGTGAGGAGGATTTGACGTTCTTCCATCAGGCGGCGATTGCCGATCAGGATGGGGGTGCCTTCGAGGACGGCTTCGAGGCCTTTGCCTGTGATGGCTCCGAATTGATCGATCGGGAGGAAAGAGAGCTCGTCGGCCTTTGCACGGGTTACGATTGCTTTGCCGAGGGGGTGTTCGGAACCCTGCTCGGCGGAGGCGGCGAGTTGTAAGAGGCGTTCTAGTGAGACGCCTTGGCTGGGAATTATATCCGTTACCTCAGGTCTACCCTCTGTAATGGTGCCGGTTTTGTCGAAGACGATGGTGTCGATTTGGTGCGAGACTTCCAAGGCTTCGCCGCTTTTGATGAGGATGCCGTTTTCAGCGCCTTTTCCGGTGCCGACCATGATGGCTGTGGGTGTAGCCAGTCCCAATGCGCAAGGACAGGCGATGATGAGGGTGGTGACGAGGATTACCATCGAAAACTCTACACTGCCAAGGGTAAAGTACCAGAGGAGTGCCGCGATTGCCGCGAAGGCGCAGACGACGGGGACGAAATAGCCAGTTACCACATCGGCGATTTGGGCAATAGGGGCTTTGGAACCTTGCGCGTCTTCCACGAGGCGGATGATCTGCGCGAGGGCGGTGTCGGAGCCGACTTTGGTCGCCTCAAAGCGGATCATGCCGTTTTGGTTGATGGAACCTGCGTAGACGAGATCGCCAGTGGTCTTGTCCACCGGCATGCTCTCGCCGGTGAGCATGGATTCGTCGATAGAGGTTTGGCCTGTACAGATTACACCGTCCACCGGGATGTGCGCGCCGGGGCGGACGAGGACAAGGTCGCCGACGAGGACTTCGCGGATGGGGAGTTCTACCTCTGTTCCATTGCGAATGATCGTGGCGGTATTTGGGGCGAGGCTCATGAGTTTTTGGACAGCTTCGGAGGTGCGGCCCTTTGTCCTGGCCTCGAGGGCTTTGCCGAGGAGGATGAGGGTGACAATGACGCCAGCGGTTTCGAGATAGAGATCCATGACGAAATGGGTGTGGCCCTGCAATACGAGGAGGATCGCGTATCCGCTGTAGAGGACCGCCGCTGCGGTGCCGATGGCGACGAGGGAGTCCATATTTGGACGTCGTTTGAGAAGGGCGCGGAAGCCGATGCTATAGAATTGTCGGCCTGCGATGAGGATCGGCAGGGTGAGCAGAACTTGGACGGCGATATGGGGGAGGGGATTTGTCATCGGCTCGATCAATTGCGGCACGCCGAATGGAAGCCAGGGGAACATGGGTACCATAGCGACGTAGAAGAGGGGGATGCAGAAGGCGAGGGCGAGGATGGTGCGGCGCCAGAGGGTCTTTTGCTCCTGATCTTTGCGGAGCCGCCTTTCGTCCGCCGCATTTTCTGTGGGGGGATCTAGTGGGGTGAAGCCCAGATCGCGGACGGCGCGGGCGACTTCTGCGGGGCGCGCGATTTCCGGGTTGTAGGAGAAGGTGAGCGTCTCTGCGGCCAGGTTGACCGAGGCTGCGGTGATGCCGGGGAGTGCTGCAATGGTTCGCTCGACCTTTCCCGAGCAAGAGGCACAGGACATGCCTGTGACGGTGAAGGTGTGCTTTTGCAATCGTCTCGCCTCCTCGAAATGTGATGTTGGGACAGGATATATACAGTGTATCAAAATAGACTGGCCTTATCAAGTTGACAGAATGGGAAAAGTGGGGTACACTTTGGAGAGAAGGATGTGAAAGTATGGCAAAGAAGCAGAAGGTTTTGACCTACAAAGGGCGACCCCTCCGGCGTAAGGACAACTTGCTCTATTACGGAAGCATGGCGGATAAATATATCGTGATGCTCCAGATTTTGGACACGAAGAAGGTAGATGATCTGGATATCGCGACCAAGGTTTCTGTTCAGCTCCAATTGACTGACCCGGATATCAAGAGCCGGGATCGTGTGGTCAAGAAGAGCGAGAAAGAGAGCCTCTATTTGGCGATGGATGTGGCTGCGGTCTGGTTGGACCGCGCGCTGACGACGATGTAAGTAGTATCAAACACAAAGCCCCCTGTCACAATCGTGACAGGGGGCTTTTCTTTTGGTATGCTAGATTTTCTGGGCCTTGATTAGATTCGTGGTGCCGCTTACGCCGATAGGGACGCCGGCGGTGATGACGACAGTGTCGCCTTTTTCGACCATGCCAATCTCTTGGGCCTTCTCGATTGCGAGATCAAAGAGCGCGTCGGTGGTTTCCACATCTGGGCCATAGCAGGGGGTAATACCCCAGGAGATGGCGAGCTGGCGCTTTACTTTCTCTACAGGGGTTACCGCGATGATGGGGCAGGTGGGCCGGAAGCGGGAGATCATCCGGGCGGTGTAGCCGGATTTGGTGACGCTGAGGATGGCCTTCGCGTTTAGATTCGCCGCTGTGCTGCAAGTGGAGTGGGAGATGGCATCGGTGATGGTCATTTCGCCGTCTTTTGCGCTCTTGTAGGTTGGGGTATAGGCCTGGGCACGGTCAGCGCGCTCGACGATGCGGACCATGGTGGAAAGGGCCTCGACGGGGTATTTGCCGTTGGCGGTCTCGCCGGAGAGCATGACGCAGCTAGTACCGTCGAATACGGCGTTTGCAACGTCGGAGACTTCGGCTCTGGTGGGGCGTGGGTTGCGGATCATGGAATCGAGCATTTGTGTGGCTGTGATGACAGGTTTGCCGCGGCGGACGCACTCGGTGATGAGCATTTTTTGGACCAACGGCACTTCTTCGGCGGGGATTTCTACGCCCAGGTCGCCGCGCGCGACCATGATCCCGTTGGAGGCCTCGATGATCTCGGCGGCATTGTTGACGCCCTCTTGGTTTTCGATTTTCGAAATGATGCGGATGTCCGTGCCGCCGTTTTCGTCGAGCACACGGCGGATGATCTCCACGTCTTCAGCTTTGCGGACGAAGCTAGCGGCGATGAAGTCGAAATCGTGTTGACAGGCGAAGATGAGATCTTTTTCGTCCCGCTCGGTGATGGCGGGGAGCTGGATGCTGACATCGGGCAGGTTCATGCTCTTGTTATTGCCCAGCGCGCCGCCGTTTAGGATGGTGCAGTGGATATCTGTGCCTGCGACTTCATAGACTTGGAGTTCGATCAGGCCGTCGTCCAGGAGGATTTTTGTGCCTACGGAGACTTCCTTGCAGAGGTTTGGGTAGGTGATACTCACGCCGCGCAGAGAGCCCTCTTTTTCGGTGCAGTAGAGTGTGAATGTCTCGCCTTTTTCCAACTCGAGTTTCCCGTCTGGGGAGGTTTTGGTCCGGATTTCCGGGCCTTTGGTGTCCAACATGAGCGCGACGTGGATGCCGAGTTCACGGCTGAGCTCTTTGACCATATTCGCACGCACGAGATGCTCTTCGTGGCTCCCGTGGGAGAAGTTGAGACGCGCACAATTCATGCCCGTCAGCATGAGGTCGCGGAGCGTGTCGCGATCAGAGACGGCTGGGCCGAGGGTACAGACGATTTTCGTTTTTCTTTTCATAGGTGATTCTCCTTCGTATGCGGCGCAGATTTGCGCATGTATTCTCAGTCGTCCGCTCCCTGCTTATCGGCAAAGGAGAACGGAGACGTCGTTGACGTTTGTACCGGTTGGGCCGGTGAAGATCAGGCCGTCTGTGGCCTCTAGGGCGTGATAGGCGTCGTTGTCGGCGAGGAGCTTGTCGAAATCGAGGCCTTGTTCGCGGAGGGTTTTCAGGGTTTGGCCGTCTACGAGGCCGCCGGCGGCGTCTGTGGGGCCGTCCGTGCCGTCGGAGCCGAGGGAGAAGAGAAGGGTGCTGTCTAGGCCGGAGATGCCCTTGGCTGCGCTGAGGGCGAGTTCTTGGTTTCGTCCGCCCTTACCTTTTCCTTTTAGGGTGACAACAGTCTCGCCGCCTGCGATGATGGCGCAGGGTTTTGCGACTGGGCCAGTGCCGGTTTGTATCTCGGCGGCGATGCTGGCGAAGAATCGACCCGCTTCGCGCGCTTCACAGTGTAGGGTTGTGGTGAGGATGAGGGGCGTATAACCGAGCTCTATAGCGGCCGATGCGGCCGATTGGCAGAGGCTGCGGACGTTTCCGGTGATTATAGTGGTCACGTTTGGCGTCGCTTTTGGGGTTTCTTCCAGGAGATATTGCTTCTGGATGTCGGTGAGTTTGATGTCGTAAGTGGAGACGATTTTCTGCACGTCTTCCACAGTAGCGCGGTCCGGGGCGACGGGGCCGGAGGCGATAGAATCGAGCCGGTCCCCCAGTACGTCCGAGAGGACGACAGAGAACACACGAGCAGGGGCGGCAATCTCCGCAAACCGTCCCGCTTTGACGCGTGAGAAACGCTTGCGTACCGCGTTGATTTCAACGATATCGGCGCCGCAGGCGAGGAGTTGGCTGTTGAGCGCGACGAGGTCATCCAGCGTGATGCCGGGCTTCAATGCCTCAAACAATGCCGACCCACCGCCGGATACGAGGAAGAGCAGTTCGTCGCCCTCGCCGAGTTTTTCAGCCAGCGCGATGGCTTTTTCTGCGCCGAGCAGGGTGTTTTGGTCCGAAATCGGATGGCCCGCTTCGATGATTTCCGTCCGGGGGATCTCGCCTTGGGCGTGGTCGTATTTGGTGATTACAAGGCCTGCTACGATGCTGTCTCCGAGGAAATCAGAGGCGGCTTTTGCCATGGTCCACGCGGCTTTGCCGATGGCGATGTAGTAGATATTGCCGTGAAAGGTATGTCCTTCGAGCGCCTGCTGAACGGACCTCTGCGGCATGTTTTCGGAGATGATCCGCTCTATCATGATTTCGGCATCGTGGCGGAGCGTGTGTGCCATACCATGGACCTCCTCGCATTCGAAATTTCTACCAATTCTATCATAACAAACAATCGCCGGGGGATTCAAGGGCATTCCCATGTATATTGCGCGAATATTTGCTGTAGAATCGGCGAATCTTGCTTTTTATGCACATGATAGCATGTGGTTGAATGATTCGTCAAAGTCATTTTCATCTTTGAGGACGAGTGGTGATTTTGCAGATTGTTGGCGGAACCTCCTGGAAAAGAAACGGTGTGTTTCTTGGTGAAATGATATGTTGCAATATTTGAAACGTTAGGTCTTAAAATGAGACACATTGGCAAAAGGACGGAATGTGTACTGCGGAGTTCGGAGAATCTGTCAATTGACATTATGTGGTCCCTTTTTTAGAATTAAATCAACATACATTGCCCATTTTGGATCTGCATTAGGACAAGCGAATGGGCTGTAAACATGAGGAAGAGTGGGAGGCTTATTATGAAAGTAGGATTGATCGGTCTAGGCATTATGGGGAAACCCATGGCAAAGAACATGCTCAAGGCCGGACATGACCTGACAGTGTTAGATTTCAACATCGCGGCGATTGAAGAAGTGGTCGCGGCCGGCGGAAAGCAAGCGGCGGACCGCCGCGCAATCGGCGCGGCATGCGATGTGATCTTGACGATGCTGCCCAACTCGCCGCAAGTCAAAGAGGTTATGCTCGGCGAAGGCGGCGTGATTGAGACGATTCGCGAAGGCGCGGTGTTTATCGACATGAGTTCGATTGATCCGTTGGCTTCGAAAGAGATTGCGGCGGCACTTGCACAAAAAGGTGTAAAGATGCTAGATGCCCCGGTATCCGGCGGAGAGCCGAAGGCGATTGAGGGGACTTTGTCTTTCATGGTCGGCGGGGAAGATGCGCTGTTTGAACAATACAAGCCGCTTCTCGCGACGATGGGTGCCTCTGTGGTGCGCTGCGGTGAGATTGGGGCGGGGAATACGACGAAGCTCGTCAACCAAGTCGTGGTCGCGCTCAATATCGCGGCGGTTTCGGAAGGGTTTATGTTGGCGGAGAAAGCCGGGGTAGATCCGGCGCTGGTATTTGAGGCGATCAAGGGCGGCCTGGCCGGGAGCACGGTGATGAACGCGAAGGTGCCGATGATCCTTGCGGGGAATTTCAACCCGGGATTCAAGATTGATCTGCACATCAAAGACCTCGACAATGCCTTGGCCGTGGGCCACAACGTAGGCGCCCCGCTGCCGATGACGGCGGCTGTGATGGAAATGATGCAGCTGCTCCGCGCAGACGGATGCGGACAAAACGACCACAGCGCGATTGCAAAATATTACGAGAAACTGACCGGAATCAATATCGGCAGAGCGTAAGAGAGTAGAGGGTATTCACATGAGCTTTGTTCCAAGAGGGATTATTCCGCCCGTTGTTACGCCGCTCCATGAAGACGGGAGCATTAATGAACCGATGCTCCGTAAATCGATTGAATTTCTCCTCGAAGGTGGCGTGCATGGTATGTTCCCGATGGGAACAACGGGAGAGTTCTATGCGTTTGAACCGGATGAGTATCGCCGGATATTGGAGATTACGAAGGAAACCGTCAACGGTCGTGTGCCGGTTTATGCCGGGTGCAACCACATCACGACGCGTGGCGCGATTAAGCTGGTGAAGATCGCCGAGGAAGTCGGAGTGGACGCGATTTCGGTTTTGACACCGATGTTTGTGTCTCAGACGCCGCAAGAGCTTTATGCGTATTTCAAGACGATCGCGGAATCTACGTCTGTACCGATCATCCTCTATAATAACCCGCCGAAAACGAACGTAAACATCCTGCCGGTGACGGCGGCGAAATTGGCGGAGATTGACAACATCGTAGGCATCAAAGATAGCTCGGGCGATATGACGACAACGCTTGAGTATATTCGCCTGACGCAGAACAACGACAATTTCCACGTGATGATTGGCAGAGACACGCTGATTTATTCCGGCATGTGCAGCGGGGCGACCGGGGCGATTGCGTCTTGCGCCTGCGTGGCGCCGCGGGTTGTGGCGGATATCTATGACAAGTATGTGGCCGGAGACTATGAGGGATCGCTTGCGGCGCAGTTCCGCTTGGCGCCTTTGCGTCTCGCCTGTGCGATGGGGACATTCCCGGCGGTGATTAAAGAGGGGATGAACCAACTGGGTCTGCCGGTTGGGAAGTGCCTGGAGCCGATTGCGGAGATCACACCGGAACAGAAGGAAGAGCTGAGAAAAGTGCTGATTGGCATGGATCTCATCCAGCAATAATAGGAGGTTAGGAAAATGACACCGACGATTGTAAAAATGGAAGTATTCCCGGTAGCGGGCAGAGACTCGATGACGCTCAACCTGAGTGGTGCGCACGCGCCCTATTTTACGCGGAATGTGGTGATCCTAACGGACTCCACCGGCGCGGAGGGTGCGGGAGAGGTGCCGGGCGGCCCGAAAATCACCGCGGCGCTGGAGAGCGTGAAGGGGATTGTTGAGGGGTCGCAGATCGGGCGGTATAAGGATACCTTGCTCAAGGTCACAGCGGCTGTCGCCACCGGCGCGGACGATGTGCGCGGGTTGCAGACATTTGATTCGCGGACGGGTGTGCATGCGGTTACGGCGATTGAGTCCGCGCTGTTGGATTTGTTTGGTAAGTTCCTAGGTGTACCGGTGGCTGAGTTGCTGGGCGATGGGCAGCAGCGGGACAAGGTCAAGGCGTTGGGTTATCTGTTCTACATCGGCGACCGCAACAAGACGGATTTGCCGTACCATGTAGATGCGGATCCGGCTTGCGATTGGTATCGTATCCGCAGCGAAGTCGCGCTGACGCCGGAGGCGATTGTAGCGACGGCGAAGGCGACGCAGGAGAAGTATGGCTTTGACGATTTCAAGCTCAAAGGCGGCGTATTGTCCGGCGCGGAAGAGATGAAAGCGATTCGGGCGTTGAAAAAGGCCTTTCCAGATGCGCGTATCACACTCGATCCCAATGGCGCTTGGAGCCTCGCGGAGGCGATTGAGGTCTGCAAGGATATGCATGGGATTTTGTCTTACTGTGAAGACCCCTGTGGAGCCGAGAAAGGCTTCTCCGGACGTGAGATCATGACGGAGTTCCGCAGAGCGACCGGTCTGCCCACAGCGACCAACATGATCGCGACAGACTGGCGGCAGATGTGCCATTCGTTCATCCTGCAATCTGTAGACATCCCGTTGGCTGATCCGCATTTCTGGACGATGCAGGGGTCGGTGCAGGTGGGGCAGATGTGTAACCATTTCGGCCTAACTTGGGGCGCGCACTCGAACAACCACTTTGATATCTCGCTGGCGATGGTCGTCCAGACGGCGGCGGCAGTGCCGGGCAATGTGACGGCGATCGACACGCACTGGATTTGGCAAGAGGGCATCGAGCGGCTCACGAAGAATCCCTTCCCGATTGTGGATGGATTCATCGACGTGCCGAAGAAACCCGGGCTCGGCATCGAGATCGACAGAGAGCGTATCGTGGCGGCAAATCAGCTTTATCACGAGCACAATCTAGGCGACCGGGACGATGCTGTTGGGATGCAGTTCTACATCCCCGGCTGGAAATTTGACCCGAAGCGGCCCTGTATGGTAAGATAGGACCATGTTTTGGGCGTGGAGGCAGTGTCTGAAACGCCTGTAAATGATATGGAAAACAAAAATGTATAGGAGAGAAATTGAAAATGAAAAAGCTAATCGCAATCCTGCTCGTAGCTCTACTCGTCTTCGGTCTGGTTGCTTGCACCAGCACCCCTCCGGCGGCAACACCGGCTCCGGCAACCCCGACCCCTGCAACTCCGGCTGAGACGCCAGAACCCGGCCCGGCAGAGATCAACTGGCCGGCAAACGTGGAAATCGTTGTTCCGGCTGGCCCCGGCGGCGACTCGGACTTCAACGCACGTCTCCACGCGGCTGAGTTCTCCCGCTATCTGCCCCCGAACTTCATCGTCACAAACGTGACCGGTTCCGGCGGCGTTATCGGCCTGCGCCAAGTTAAGGATGCAGCACCGGACGGCAGCACAGCAGTGTTCTTCCACTCTGCATTCGTTGTAAACCAAGTTACCGGTCTTGCTGATTTCGGCTTTGAGGCGTTTGAGTTCGCGGCTGTTGCCGCTGCTCACCCGGGCCAAGTGCTCCTCGTCCGCGCGGACCTCGGTATCAACACCCTTGAAGAGCTCTTCGAACACAGCCAAGCAAACCCCGGCGAGCTCCTGCTCGGCGTTGAGACAGGCACTATCTCCTTCGCAACCGGCGTTCTCCTGCAACAAGCTGGCCTCGATGTAACCATGGTTGACGCAGGTCCCGCTGCAGAGCGTATCGCGATGCTGCTCGGCGGCCACGTTGACATCGTAGCAACTGCATTCGGCCTCGCGGCTGACCACGTAACCAACGGCTCCTTTGTCGCTCTCGGCATCGACGGCAGAGAAGACCTGATCGTAGAAGGCTTTGATCCGATCCTGAGCTTCCGCAGCCAAGGCGTCGATGTTGCGATTCCGTTCTACTACTTCCTCGCGTTCCCGGCTGGCACAGACCTCAACATGATCGACGCGATCAATGAGGTTATCTACCGCACAGTCACGACGAACGAAGACTATCAAGAGGCGCTCCACACCTTCTTCCAAACTCCGACCGTTTACCTCGGCGTGGATGGCCTTGCGATCTTCACCGAAGTCTACAGAATTCTGTCTCAGATCGACTTTAGCTAGTTTTTGTTCAACGGTATGCTAGGGCCCAGAGACTCGGAGCATATAGCTCCGGGCTCTGGGCCCCGGACTTGTACCTCTATTCACGAGGGGGATTTCCATGATGATGAAGAACTTGTACAGCAATATAATAAACCTAGTTGTGCTCCTGATTGGTGTTGCGTTGTTTGTCTCCGCGCAAAATATTCAGGTCGGAACTTTGCTGGGTGCGGGCAGTGAAATTGTGCCGCAACTGATGACGACGGTCTGGGTGGGTCTAGGCGTATTGATTTTGCTAAGTGGTCTGAGAAAAGACGAAACCTATGGCAAAAAGATCAGAATAATCCCGTTTCTACTCACGCTTGCACTGCTGATTGGCTATGCGCTCCTGCTCCGGCCGATTGGTTTTGTATTGGTTTCGATGATCTACAGCTTCGCACAGATGATGATCTTCACCTCCGAGGAACTTCGGACGAAGCGGAACTATATTTTGTGCGGCGTGATCGCAGTGGTCTTTCCGCTGGTGATCTATAATGTGTTTGCGAATTTCTTCTCTATTTTCTTGCCTGCGGGCGAGGTTATCAGGCTTCCGTTCTTGTTTTTATTTTAGGTAAGGGGTGACTTAAACTATGGATGGAGTAGCAGTAGAAGGCATCCTGTCAGTGCTAACGTTTGAAAGCCTTTTAATCATGCTTTTGGGCACGATAGCGGGAGTTCTCTTCGGAGCTATACCGGGACTCACAACGACGATGGGCGTGGCGATCATGCTCCCGATTACCTTTGGCATGTCGCCGA
Source organism: Oscillospiraceae bacterium (assembly GCA_009780175.1). Lineage (GTDB taxonomy): Bacteria > Bacillota > Clostridia > Oscillospirales > Oscillospiraceae > WRAB01. The sequence goes on along the minus strand of WRAO01000019.1, from coordinate 5,477 downwards.
TCAACGCGATGGCGCTCCTCATTGCCATCTATATCGCCGGCAACTCGGGCGGTTTGATTACGGCGATTTTGCTCAAAATTCCGGGTACGCCTGCGAACGTGGCAACCACGTTTGACGGTGCGCCGATGGCGGAAAACGGCGAGGCCGGCAAGGCGCTCGGAACCGGCATTTTGGTGTCGGTGATCGGTACGTTGCTCTCGGTTTTGACTTTGATCTTTATCGCACGGCCGATTTCGGCGGTTGCGCTCCAGTTCGGGCCGTTTGAAATGTTCGCGATCACGCTCTTCGCGCTGACGCTCATTAGCACCTTGGTTGGCGATAATGTGCTCAAAGGCCTGATGGCCGGCGTTGCTGGCGTGACCCTTTCGCTGATCGGCTTTGCGCCCATCGGCGGTGCGGCTCGTTTTGTTTTTATTCCGGACCTGTCGGCGGGGATTAACATGCTGCCGCTGCTCATGGGCCTGTTCGCGGTCTCCGAGGTCATTAAGATGGCGGCGGAGGGGATTCCGAAGAACGAGAAAGTGGCGAACATGTCCTTCAAGATTCGCGGCTTTGGTATGACGCTCGCGGAGTTCAAACAGCAGTTTGTCAACCTGATCCGTTCGAGCCTCATCGGTATCGGTGTCGGCATTATGCCTGGGATCGGGAGTGCGACGTCTAACGTGGTGGCCTATTCGGTGGCCAAGTCACAGAGTAAATATCCGGAGAAATTCGGCACCGGTATTATCGACGGCATCGTCGCTTCGGAGTCTTCCAACAGCGCCACGCTGGGTAGTGCGATGATCCCCGTGCTCACACTCGGCATTCCAGCCGACACCGTTACCGCTGTTATGATGGGCGCGCTCATGATCCACGGCGTTACGGTCGGCCCGCTTCTGTTTGAGACGAGCGGCGTGTTTGTCTACGGTATTTTCGCGACCTATATCATCTGTACGATTTTGCTCGGTGTCGTTATGTACGGCGGTATGAGAGGCTTTGTGCGCATCCTTGCGGTGCCGAAGCATATTTTGATGCCGCTGGTGCTCGTACTCTGTATCGTCGGCGCGTTTGCGGCGAACTTCCGCATTTTTGACGTTTGGATCACACTGATCTTCGGCATTATCGGGTTCTTGATGGTCAAGTTCAAATACCCGATGACCCCGCTCATCATGGGCTTCGTATTGGGCGGCATTTTGGAACTCAACCTGGTGCGCGGTCTGTCCTTTGCGCGCGGCAGCTTCTGGGGCTTCTTTGATTCTAATATCGCCGCTTTCTTCCTTGTAGCTTCGGTGCTCTCTGTTGTTTGGTCGGTCTACAAGGGCGTAAGAGACAGCAGAAAAGCAAAAGCCGCGGCCGCTGCAAACAAAGGCTAACTCTAACTGAGGAGGATACTCTACCATGACCAAACCTTTGTATATCAAAATGAGAGACTCGGACAATGTCGCCGTTGCGGTCGCGGAGATCAAAGCCGGAACCCAGGTGATGGATGATCTCGTTGCCCTGGACGATATTCCACAGGCGCACAAAATCGCGCTTGTTGATATCCCCGCCGGTGGGAAGGTCGAGCGCTATGGAATTCCCATTGGCTACGCGATTGAGGCGATAGCGAAGGGCAGATGGATCAACGAACACATGATGGACATGCCGACCCCACCCGATGTGGACGATATGGTGTTTGGCACGAATATCGTGACCGATCTGCCGAGTCCGCCGGTGTCTACTTGGGAGGGCTACCGGAATCCAAACGGCGGATATGCCGGGACCCGGAATATCCTCGGCATCAATACCACGGTTCAATGCGCCACCGGCGTATTGAACGTGGCAATTGCCAAGATGAAGGCGGAACTGCTGCCGAAGTATCCGAATGTGGATGATATCGTGGCGATCAACCACGGCTACGGGTGCGGTGTTGCGATCAACGCGCCGGAGGCGAAGGTACCCATCCGGATCTTGAAGAATATCTCGAAGCACCCGAACTTTGGCGGGCAGATGATGTTGGTCGCTCTCGGCTGTGAGAAATTCACGCCGGAGATGTTCCTCACCCCGGAAGAGAATACGCCGGAGAATGTTATCGTCCTGCACAACTGCAAAGGCTTTCAAGCCATGATGGACGCGCTGATGGAGATGGCGGAGCGGAAGCTCAAGATTCTCAATGAGCGCCGACGTGAGACATTGCCGTTGTCTGATCTGCTCGTCGGCCTCCAGTGCGGCGGAAGTGACGCGTTCTCCGGGATCACGGCGAACCCGGCGGCAGGTTATGCGGCGGATCTCCTTGTCAAAGGCGGCGCGACAGTGATGTTCTCTGAGGTCACCGAAGTGCGCGACGGTGTGTATCTGCTGGGTGAGCGTTGCATTGACGCGGAAGTTGGAAAAAGACTGGCAGACGAGATGCGGTGGTATGACAATTATCTCGCGCTCGGCGGGGTAGACCGTGGCGCCAACACCACACCCGGGAACAAGAAGGGCGGCCTCGCCAACATCGCGGAGAAGGCGATGGGGTCGATTGTAAAGTCCGGAACCGCGCCAATTATTGAGGTGCTTTCCCCGGGCGAGGTGCCCACGAAGAAGGGGCTCATTTTCGCGGCGACGCCTGCGAGTGATATCGTCTGCGGGCCTTGCCAGCTGGCCTCCGGCATGGGACTTGAGGTGTTTATGACAGGGGTCGGCACGCCCTATGGCTTGGCTGTCGCGCCGGTGATTAAGGTCTGCTCTCGGAATGAGATGAAAGAGCAGTGGCCGGACCTCATCGACATCAACGCGGGGCCGATCGCCACGGGCGAGGCGACCTTGCCGGAGATTGGGACGCTGTTGTTCCACGAGATCATCGAGGTCGCGAGTGGGCGGAAGGAATGTTATACAGATCAGCATAAGCTGTTTAATGATCTTTGTATTTTTAATCCTGCGCCGATAACCTAAGTTCAATAAGATTGAAATCCTCCTGCCGAATGGTGGGGGGATTTCTTTTTTTGCTTGCGGTGTATTTGTGGGGGGCGCACACTGGGCGGCCTGTTGTTTATATTAGGCCTTGCTGGCCTAGGGGCTGTTTGCCCTGCCGGGCGGGCCTTCTTTTTGCTTCGCCAAAAAGAAGCAAAAAGGCGATTCAAGAGAAACCCATGGTTTCTCTTGAAAATCTCTTCCTTTTGACTTTTGGTTTGTGGGCGTTTCAATTTTGGGGTTCCGCCTGCCGGCGGAAGGAGGTGTCGCTTTAGGGCGTACGCGTTTTTGTGCGGTGGGCGGGATTGAATGTGCGGTGCGTAGCGGAGGGTAAGGGGTGGAGCTATAACAATTCTTTATACCTCGTATAGAAAACTAGTCGACGACAAAAGCGCGTATGGCGTCATATAATGTTCACAAATAGTTCATAAGAGGGAGAGAATTCTATGAATGAAGTAGTAATTGTTTCAGCAGTCAGAACGCCAATCGGGTCCTTTGGTGGCGCGTTCAAAGATGTGTCTGCGGCGGCTCTGGGAACGGCTGTGCTCAAAACAGCTTTGGAAAGAATCAATCTGGACCCCAGCAAAGTAGACGAGGTTATTTTCGGCAACGTGCTGCAGGCTGGTATTGGTCAAAACGTCGCGCGGCAAATTGCGGTTGCGGCGGGTGTGCCGCTCGAAGTGCCGTCTTTTGTGGTGAACCATGTGTGCGGTTCCGGACTTAAAGCGGTGCAATTGGGGATGCAGTCCATCCTTACGGGCGAAGCGGAAATTGTAGCCGTTGGCGGCACGGAGAACATGAGCCAATCTCCCTATTTGCTGAAGGACGCAAGATGGGGTCAGAGAATGGGCGACGGCAAGCTAATCGACTCCGTTGTACACGATGGCCTCACAGATATCTTCAAGCACTATCACATGGGTATCACGGCGGAGAATATCGCGAAGAAATTTGGTATCCCGAGAGAGCGGCAAGATCAGTTTGCGCTGGCGAGCCAGAACAAAGCGGAAGCGGCGATCAAAACGGGCAAGTTCAAAGACGAGATTGCCCCGGTTTCCATCCCGCAGAGAAAAGGCGATCCTGTTGTGGTAGACACGGACGAATATCCGCGCATGGGTGCGACGATCGATAATTTCGCAAAACTGAACCCGGCTTTTGACAAAGAAGGAACCGTCACAGCGGGGAATGCGTCCGGGATCAACGACGGTGCGGCCTGCCTCATCCTCACGAGCCGCGCGAAGGCCGAAGCGTTGGGCCTGAAACCGCTTGTCAGCATCAAGGCTTGTGCGACTGCCGGTGTCGAACCTGAGATCATGGGTACGGGCCCCATCCCAGCGACACAGAAAGCACTAGAGAAATGCGGTCTGACCGCAGCGGACCTCGATCTGGTGGAAGCCAATGAAGCATTTGCGGTGCAGGCGTTGAGCGTTGGAGACGGCCTCGGACTCAATCCGGAGATCGTAAACGTAAACGGCGGCGCAATCGCGTTGGGACACCCCATTGGGGCAAGCGGCGCGAGAGTCTTGGTAACGCTGATCCACGAAATGTTGAAACGTGAATCCCGCCATGGTCTTGCCACCCTCTGCATCGGCGGTGGGCAAGGTATCGCGATGATTGTAGAGAGGGAGAGCTAAATGGCAAAGGTAATCTCGATCCAGGAAGCGATTTCGTTCATCAAAGACGGAGACACGATCATGGTGGGCGGGTTCATGGCGAACGGAACGCCGGAACAACTGGTGGATGCCCTTGTGGAAGCGGGAATCAAAGACCTGACCTTGGTCTGCAACGATACGGGGCTGCCCGATAAGGGCGTTGGCAAGCTGGTGATGCATAAGCAGTTCAAGAAAATCATTGCGACCCACGTCGGCCTTAATAAGGAAACGGGCCGCCAGATGGCGGCAGGGGAGACAGAGGTTGTGTTGGTTCCGCAGGGCACGTTGGTAGAACGGATCCGTGCGGCGGGCTACGGGCTCGGCGGTATATTGACCCCGACCGGTCTTGGCACATTGGTGGAAGAAGGCAAAGAAAAAATCACCGTGGACGGCAAGGAATATCTGCTGGAGAAGCCCTTGTTTGCGGATGTGGCTCTGCTCTATGCCGCGAGAGTCGATACAGCCGGGAATCTGGTCTATAAAGGCTCCCAGAACAACTTTAACAATGTGATGGCCAGTGCGGCCAAAGTGACCATTGTGCAAGCCGGTGAACTGGTGGAAGCGGGCGAACTGGACCCGAACACAGTGGTGACGCCAGGTGTGTTCGTGAACTATATCGTGGAAGGGGGCGTATAGGATGGATAAGGAGCTACTGCAAGACAGTATTGCGAAGCGCGTGGCGCAGGAGATAAAAGACGGGCAGTTCGTGAACCTCGGTATCGGCCTCCCTACGCGGGTCGCAAACTTCATACCCGAAAGTGTCAGCGTCATGCTGCACTCGGAGAACGGATTTCTCGGCATGGGACCGGCGCAGAAAGAAGTGACGGATCCAACGATTGTCAACGCCGGCGGGACACCAGTGACCATCAGTCCGAAGGGTTGTTTCTTCGACAGTGCCACATCCTTTGGCATTAT
>WRAO01000018.1 GCA_009780175.1 Oscillospiraceae bacterium | reverse complement strand
GCATATCCTTTAACCTTGCGTTCATAGGGGAACTTGGGTCAAAGCACATTTCCACGAACTCCCGCATTTGCTCGTTATCCTCTATTTTCGGTTTGAACTCGTATAGCTTGCCCTGTGGCTCGTCACACCTACCGAAGATGTAATCCATTGATACGTCAAAATGATCGGCATACCAGAGTAGTATCTTTTGAGGTGGCTCGCTGGCATCAGTTTCATAGCGATGGAGACTAGATTGTGTGATACCGAGGATATTCGCCATTTTTATTTGGGAGTAGTTGAGTGTTTTCCGTAGATGTCTCAAGCGGTTAGATACGATTTCCATATATAGCACCCCTCCTTGTCTAGGACAGTATATCTCAAAATAAGAATTGTGTCAATCCGAAAAATGAAATAAATTTATTCGGACACATACGCATAGCAAAGGTAGACTTTGGAGTAGTCTTATGGTACAATTCTTTTGTTCGTTACCTGCTTTTTCGACGGATATCGTATCGACTTTATATGTGCACACCTGCACATATGAGGTGAATTTTTGAGTATGGCTAAAATGCTATTTTCAATTTAGGGTAAAAAGGGGGGAATAAAGCATGAATACATCCAAGGAAAAATCAGAACCCTTTCAGGAAGAGGATACGGTAAATATACAGAACTTCGAAAACTCCAAGCAAGAAGTTGAAAAAAAGCGTTATCAGACGATTGAAGAGCTTAAACAGAGGGTAGATACACTGGGCTCCAGAGACTCTAATCAAGAAGTTGAAAGGCGAAAAGAGACGAAAAAGGCACTGCAGAAAAAGGCTGTGTTTTGGTCAACGATTGCTGGCACTACTCTGGGCATAATACTACCCTTAGTCGCTATGCTGGTGCCGGATGTCTATGCAAGAGATCTTGATTCCCAAGAACTTGCTGTTGTTGTTGCTAGTGTAGCCGTGTTTTTAACTGCTTTTTCTCTAGTACTTGCCATGCGAAAGCAGAGATTAGTTGAAAGGGATCAGGCAGATATTGAGCTCAAAGTAGCAGAGTTCAACCAACGAATTGGGAAGAAAGGTTTGTCTAAAATAATTGCTGATTCCATTGAGCAGGATTCAAGCGATTCGAGTACATATTCAAAGACCTTCAAAAAAATGCAGCCACTATATGACCCACTTGACCTCCATAAAACAGCGTTGAGTGAAATGAAAAGGTATTACGAAATAAGTAGAACTCAGGCAGAATCTTCATTTAATTTAGCAAAAAGAATGTGTGTTGCAGGCTTTGTGCTATTAGTTGTTGCAGTACTTATTCCTCTACTGCCTATTGATGTTGGAATTGAAGTGGCAATCATTGCAGCAGCTACAGGTGCAGTTGTAGAGTTATTCGCTGGAACTACAATGCTTGTATATAAAAAATCGCTTGAACAACTGAATTACTACTACAGCGCCATCCATCAAATCGAACGATATCTTTCGTGTGTAAACCTTGTTTCGTTGCTAAGTCCTGAGAGACAAGATTCCATGCTTGAACAAATTATTCGTGAAGAAATAAAAAAACCACAATCGTGGGCAGTGGATGCACCCAAAGGAAAGTCAAGGCGAAACCAAGAGAATCTTGAATAGTCTGACCCTTAGTCGAAATGAAAAGAAACTGTCAATAATAAGCAAATTCCTCAGAACCGTTTAGCCTTGACTTAACGCATGAAAACTGAGACTTTGCACATTGAACCAATCGGGGCGAATTAAGCCGTTTCTTTGGCTTAATTCGCCCCGATTGGTCTGCCGGGGTTTGCAGGGGCGGCAAGCGCCCTGCGGTCTGTTTTTCGGCTGGTAATGTTCTTTTTTCGCCCCTAATGTATACTTTCTTTTCAGACTGGGAAAAATATTTGGTTTGGGTATTGACAAGCATGATATAATATGATTGTGAAGATATTTAATCGACGAACCCGACGAAAACCAAATAACATCCACCACATAAATTCGCAAAACCCTTACCTAACCAACAAGGAGCCACCTTGTTAGCTAGGTAAGGGTTTTCACTTTCACCGACCGAAAGGAGGGAAATAATCGCCCCACAAAAACTAAATGACCGTCCGAATGGGATACCAAAGCCCAAGAATGTGCCACGAGGCCACAAAAGCGGCGAAGCGCATCAGGGGTACGACAACGCCGCTACGGAAATCGGGGGCAGGAACGACATTCGGAGAGAACGGCACAAGAGCTAAAGCTCAACCGCAAAGCCCTTGAACTTTCCAAAACCAGGCGGCGACTAGCCTGGTTTTGGAGCGCACGATAGTGCGCCGGGGAGCCGTCCGCAGACGGCGGGGCGAAGCCCCAAGCCTCCCCGAAGGGCGCAATGCGCTTTTGACGTGTAGCCGCTAGGCGGAATGTCAAAAGTGCTTTTGCGTTACTTTTGACAAAAGTAACAAAACCTTGATGGGTGCTGACGCACCAAATTTAGACGATTTAGGAGGACTATGAAACGAACCATCAGCGTCATGGTTGGCAAAGGCTCGGTCAACCATAACACACGGAAATTCCATGCACACAACACCGATCCACAGCGGGCGCACCTCAACCGCTCCTATTGCAATGATGATATTCGAGAAGTGTATCAAGAGTTGTTTGGAGCGGCGGTAGAGCGGTATAACGCCAAGCAGACGAGGGCTGACAGGTGTATCTCTGACTACTACGAGAAGATCCGCTCTGGCAAACAGGAAAAGCCATTCCATGAGATTATCCTGCAAGTTGGGAACCGTGATGACATGAACGCCCAGACGGATAAAGGGCGACTGGCGGAGCGGATTTTGGACGAGTATTATCAGTCGTTCCAAAGTCGCAATCCGAATATGCGGGTATTCTCGGTTCATCTGCACATGGATGAGGCCACGCCGCACATCCACATTGATTTTGTGCCTTTCACCACTGGCAGCAGTCGTGGGCTCGATACGAGGGTTTCCCTCAAACAAGCCCTAGCCACACAGGGTTTCAAAGGTGGTAGCCGACAGGAAACCGAGTGGAATCAATGGGTACAAGCCGAAAAAGAACAGATCGCCCAAGTCATGGAGCGACATGGCATCGAATGGGAGCAGTTGGGAACGCACGAAAAACACTTGTCCGTGCTGGACTACACCAAGAAAGTCCGATCGGAAGAAGTGGCACAGCTTGAGGTCAAAGTTGAGGACTTGCAAGGGGCGTTGGAAAGCGGAAAAGGTAGGATAAAAAATCTCAATGAACACCGAGCCAAATTTGAGAAATTAGTCCACGAGTACGACACTTCCCCTAAGTGGCAACTACCAGAGCCACAACCTTTGCAGAGCGCAAAGGCTTACAAATCCAAGATTGCGCCACTGTTTAAGGCACTAAAGGCGATGGTGCAAAAGGTGCTTTCTCACCACAAATGGGCGTTGGACAGGGTGGCAAGCCTAGAGCACCAGTTAGACAGAGCGCAAAATCAACTAGAGCCGCTGAAAAATCAAGTGTTAGACCTCAAAAAAGAAAATTATCAACTGAAACAGCAATCACAAAAAGTCCAAAACCGATTCAACAGAATCCGCAAACTTCTTGGAAAGGAAGCGGTAGATGAGATTTTGAGCAGAACCCAAAGACGAGAACGAACGAGAGGGGGTCACGATTTAGAGCGATAAAGCCGCATTGTAGCTTGAAAATTCAATAGCTGGAGGGCGCATGGCAAAAAAGAAGAAAGAGGACGACTTCCAAATTCCGAAAGAAGCCTTAGAACGACTGGCACGGCGGTTGCTCCCAGAGATTCAAAAATTCTTTGATTCAGAAGAGGGCAAGCGGGAGTTTGAGGAATGGAAAAAGAATAAAGAACAAAAAGGAGAATAACGCCCAAGGAGTGGGTGGCATTTCGCCACCCACTCCTTGGGTTTTACATAGTGCTACAGTTTGGACACAAACACGATGACATTCCCAATTATGACGGGGTTCGTATTTGTTCCACTTGGCGGAGAGAAGAGGATTCGAACCTCCGGTACCTTGCGGTACACAACATTTCCAATGTTGCACCTTCGACCACTCGGACATCTCTCCACAGTCGCTGAGCCATTATAATAGATTCCGCGCGCAAAGTCAATAGACAGAAATAGACACCCAGCCCTAAAACTGGGTGTCTATTTTGCAAAGTCTTTATACGTTATGCTTCACACGATCGCGCTCTTCCGCCCGTTTCGCGTTATTAAACCGCTCCAACGTACCGACCAAATACCCCGTGATCCGGCGGATGCGCTCAAAGGGCACACCGCCCTTCTCCTCTCGTCTCCCACAGCCCGGACATTGATCCTTGATAATCCCCGAGAACCCACAGATCGGGTCGCGGTCAATCGGATGGTTGATCGACCCATAGCCCACACCAGACTGCTGCATAAAGCGTACAATCTTCTCAAACGCTTCCAAGTTCTCGCTGGGATCGCCATCCATTTCAACATAGCTGATGTGCCCCGCGTTCGTCAGCGCATGGTAAGGCGCCTCCAGACGAATCTTTTCAAACGCCGCAATCGGATATCCCACCGGCACATGGAACCCGTTGGTATAATAATCCTTATCCGTCACACCCGGAATGCTGCCGAACAGACCGGTGTCCATCTTCACAAAGCGGCCCGCAAGCCCCTCGGCGGGGGTAGAAATCAGGGTAAAGTTCATCTTCATCTGCTGCGTCCGCTCATCCAGTTTCGTCCGCATATGGCTGATGATCTCAAGCCCCAAATTCTGCGCCTGCTCACTCTCCGCATGATGCTTCCCGAGAAGTGCCGTGAGCGTCTCCGCCAGCCCGATAAAACCAACCGCGAGCGTCCCGTGCTTGAGCACCTCACGCACATTGTCTTCCCAACCCAGCTTCTCACTGTCGAGCCAGACCCCTTGCCCCATCAAGAAGGGGAAGTTAAACACCTTCTTGTTCGCCTGAATCTCAAACCGCTCCAACAGCTGCGCGCAAACCAGATCAATCCGCTGATCCAAATCTTCAAAGAAGCGTGGAATATCGCCCTTCGCCCGAATCGCAAGCCGCGGCAGATTGATTGAAGTAAAGCTCAAATTCCCCCGTCCATTGCCGATCTGCTGCTTCGGATCGTGAACGTTCGCAATCACGCGCGTCCGGCAGCCCATATAGGCAATCTCCGTCTCCGGGCGGCCATCGTAATATTTGATGTTAAATGGCGCGTCCACAAAAGCAAAGTTCGGAAACAGCCGCTTGGCACTCACGCGGCAAGCCAGTTTAAACAGATCATAGTTCGGCTCACCCTCATTCAGGTTGATCCCATCTTTCACGCGGAACACCTGAATCGGGAAAATCGGTGTCTCTCCGCCGCCAAGCCCCTGTTCGGTAGTCAGAAGAAGATTCTTCATCACCATCCGCCCCTCAGGCGAGGTGTCCATCCCATAGTTGATCGACGAAAACGGCGTCTGCGCCCCCGCGCGGGAATGCATGGTATTGAGATTATGGATAAACGCCTCCATCGCCTGAAACGTCGCCCGGTCCGTCTCCTTGGTTGCATGATAAACGGCGACGTTCTGGGCCTTCTTCAGCCCCTCCACATCGTCATACCGCTCCGTCAAGACTTTCAGCTCTTCCGCCAGATAAGCCTCATACCCCTCCAACGTAGGCCGCAGACCCGTCCGCTCGTAGATCTCCGCGACCATAGCCTTGAGCTCTTGATCCGGATCTTCCATCTCCCGCCAAAGCATCAGCGCCTTGGCCAGATTTTGCCGATACAACCGCACAAAGGTCTTCGCAACACCCTGCGCCATACCATAGTCAAAGTTGATGATGCTCTGCCCGCCGTGCTGGTCATTCTGGTTTGATTGAATCGCAATACACGCCAACGCCGCGTAAGAAGCGATGTCATTCGGCTCGCGGAGCGTCCCATGTCCCGTAGAGAACCCGCCCTTGAACAGTTTGATAATATCAATTTGACAGCAAGTAGTCGTCAGCGTAAGAAAATCGAGATCGTGAATATGAATGTCCCCGTCCGAATGCGCCTTTGCATGCGTCTGGTTAAGCACATGCCCGTGGTAAAACTGCTTCGCGCCCTCAGAGCCAAACTTGAGCATAACCCCCATCGCCGTGTCCCCATCGATGTTGGCGTTCTCTCGCTTAATGTCCGAATCTCTCGAATCCGCAAAGGTGATCTCCGCATAGCTCTGCATGAGCCGCGTCTTCTTCTCCCGCTGCCGGCTCCGCTCCGCGCGATACAGGATATAGGCCTTCGCCGTTGTGACGTAGCCGTTATCCATCAACACCCGCTCTACTATATCTTGTATATGTTCCACGTCCGGCTGTGCATCGCCCTCCGCTTCGAGGATGGCCAGCACCTCCTCCGCCAGTTTCAGAGCAACCGCCTCACTATCCGGCTTATAAGTGGCCTTAAACGCCTGTGTGATCGCATGCGCGATCTTGTCCGTATGAAACGGCACCAGCCGTCCGTCGCGTTTTTTAATCATGGTGACTGTCGTTGTACTCATGTCGCTTCTCCTTTTCAGACGTCCTCTTCCCACATTTCACACTATATCTTGTGCTACCATTTTTTGGAGAGTAGATATATAGTACTCTACAAGCCATTTTCTGTCAAGTAGCTTTTCGCACTTCCCGCAGTTATTAGAATTATTTACTAAATATTCACGCTCTTCCAATTTACACAGGCCCGGATTTTTGGTACAATGGTATGCCTTGCATGATAAAATGCGTCAAACTGTTCCCGGAGAGGAGGAGAGGTCTTTGTCTTTTTCAGAACTCAAGCGGCAGGCCAGAACGCATATTCTCGCACCGCGCCGCCCTAACTTGTTCCTGGTCACCGCGCTTTATTACATCCTCACGTTCCTGCTCTGGATCCTCGTCGTGAACCTCTCCGACTTCGGTCAATTCCTCCAAGAAATGACCGCCTCCGCAGACGCCTTTGTCCGCTCAGGCGGTGTCCTGCCGCTCGAACTGCCCCCCTTCTATCTCACCTTGCTCGGCAGTGTCTTTTTCGTCATCCCCTGGCTCTTCATCTGGACCTTAGACCTCGGCTACCTGTTCTACGCCCGCGGTATCGTCCAGGGCGAAACCATGTCCTTCTGGAGCCTGATGGAGGGCTTTAACTATCTTATCGACACCATCCTCATAAGAGCGATCCGCTCCGCACCCATCGTCGCCGGGCTGTCTTTCTCCCTCATCTTAGACCAAAGCCTCGTCGGCCTCTTCTTCCTCACGCTTGGCCTCGTTGCCGTCTGCGCCTTTTCTCAATCCTGCCTCCTCCTGCTCGACCATCCGGGCAAAGGAGTACTTTGGTGCCTTACAGCATCCGCAAGACTCATGCACGGACGTAAGCTGCAATATTGCTTCCTCATGGCCAGTTTCCTCGGCTGGTACTTCCTCACTCAACTCCCCTTCATCTTTGTCGCCGCCAGCTTTTGGTTTGTGACCTACACCAACTTCACCTACGTCGGCTACTACAACAAAATAACCGGCCGCGGCCCCGAAGAAGAACCCCAATGGCGCCGCCCGGGTATGTTTTAGAATCTTCCTTAACGCACGACAACGCAAGAACTTCAGGAGCGGCGATGGAAACTATAAACACAAGAGTTACCCCCATATTCCTGCTGACAAGCATACTATTTCTGCACATTTTCGCAGACCAATTGCATCTGTCCCTGCGGCAGCATCCTCAGTTTCTGACCTGGTCATTTATCTATGCCTTATTCTATTTGTGCATCTGGTGCATGTTTTTGTGGCACAGTGTAAACACACAGTCCCCGGGTTTATTGCGACTCTATCAAATATTTTGGGGCCTCCTCGCAGCGATTGTCACACTGATTTTCGGAGCAGAACTAACCGACATTTTAGCCCTATTCGCCATCCTGCTCTTTTTTCTCACATACGGTACCTTCTTTTCCCTTATAGAATTCCTAGGCGCTCCATTTATAAATGGACTCTTAGTATTCGGGCTGTCAGACACTGTATCTATGTTCCTTCCGCCGTGGTTCATGTTTTTCTTAGGCATCCTTGCACGGCGAAAATTGACAGCATAGTCCACCCCTCCATCCCCCCACACTACATCATCACACCCACAATAAATAGCGAGGTTTTTACATGATCACAGTCAACAATCTAGGCCTGCACTACGGCTCCCACAAGCTCTTCGACAAGGTAGATCTCCAATTCACCCCTGGCAACTGCTACGGCATCATCGGCGCAAACGGCGCGGGGAAATCAACGCTCTTGAAGCTCATCAGCGGCGAGATTGAATCCACCAGCGGCAGTGTCTTCATCGCCCCCAATACGCGCCTCTCGGTCCTCAAGCAAAACCAAGAACTTTACAACGACTACTCCGTCCTAGAGACAGTCCTCATGGGCAACGGCCCCCTCTACGCCTGCGGCAAAGAGAAGGACGCGCTCTACGAAAAAGAAGACTTCTCCGATGAAGACGGCCTCAGAGCCGCCGAACTCGAAGACCTCTTCGCCGAACTCGGCGGCTGGGAAGCCGAGAGCGAAGCCGCCCAAATGCTCTCCGGCCTCGGCCTCCCCGTCGACCTGCACGACAAGCAAATGTCCGAACTCACCGGTCGGCAAAAAGTCAAAGTCCTCCTCGCTCAAGCCCTCTTCGGACGCCCAGACATCATCCTGCTCGACGAGCCCACCAACAACCTAGATATCGACTCCGTCGTCTGGCTCGAAGAGTTTTTGCTCGACTATCCCGGCACCGTCCTCGTCGTCTCCCACGACCGTTACTTCCTCAACACCGTCTGTACTCACATCGTAGACATCGACTACGGCAAAATCAAACTCTACGTCGGTAACTACGACTTCTGGTATGAATCCTCCCAGCTCATCCAGCGCCTGCTCCGCGACCAGAACAAGAAAAACGAAGACAAAATCAAAGCCCTGCAAGACTTTATCCAGCGCTTCAGCGCGAATAAATCCAAAAGCCGCCAAGCCACAAGCCGGAAAAAACTCATCGACAAACTCACCGTCGAAGAACTCCCCGCCTCCTCCCGCCGCTACCCCTGGGTCGGCTTCGAGCCCAAGCGCGAAACCGGCAAAGATATCCTCACCGTAGACGGCATTTCCAAAACGGTCGACGGCGTAGAGCTCCTCAACAACGTCAGCTTCATCCTCAGCAAAGACGACAAAGTCGCCTTCATCGGCGACAACGAACTCGCCATCACCACCCTCTTCCAGATTTTAGCCGGCGAAGTCGAGCCAGACAAAGGCGAGTATAAATGGGGCGTCACCACCACCCAAACCTACTTCCCCCGCGACCACGGCTCCTACTTCGAGGACAACTTCGACCTCATCGAATGGATGCGTCAATTCAGCGACGATAAGCGCGAAAGTTTCGTCCGCCAATTCCTCGGCCGCATGCTCTTCTCGGGTGATGACGTCTACAAACAAGTCAGCGTCCTCTCCGGCGGCGAAAAAGTCCGCTGTATGCTCAGCAAAATGATGCTCTCCGGCGCCAACGTCCTCCTCCTAGACCAACCCACCAACCACCTAGACATGGAAAGCATCGCCGCCCTCAACAACGGCCTGGAGGCCTTCAACGAACCCATCCTCCTCGCCACCCACGACCATCAAATGATCCAAACCGTCGCCAACCGCATCATCGAATTTCTGCCAGACGGCCAAATCCGCGATCGCCGCATGACCTACGACGAATACGTAGCGGCAAGACGCGAAGGCAAGTAAGGCCTTGTTTTCTTGTGACAGCTAGCCCTATGGCCCTAAAAGCCTCCTTTGAAAAAGGAGCCTAAAACCAAAAAAATCCGCCCCATTTGGGGCGGATTTTGCCATAATTCCCCTCCTTGGAGGGGTGGCGCGAAGCGCCGGGGCGGTACCCGTACCTAATCTAAAAGCCCATGATCTGGGTTCACATTCATCGTACGAAATAGCGGTGCCTCCAATTCAACCTTGGGAGGTTCCCCTCCCGCCGCCAGCCACCCCGCCTTGAACGCCATGCGCAAAATTAAATGCACGGTCCCCTGCGCTTGCCCAATTTCCTCACAACCAATGAAGTCGTGGAATGATACTTCAAAATCTTGCATAATAGGAACCACCTTATTTTCGTTTCAGAGTATATTTGCTCTGGTTCTAGCATAAAAAAATGGAAAAATCAATAAGAGCATATATACTCTGAAAGGATTTTCCATATGCCCTCCAAATTGAAGCAAGATATCTCCATTGGAACAAATCTAAAAAAATATAGAACGGCCTTGCGCCTCTCTCAAGCAACTGTTGCGGCTAGACTACAGACGCAAGGGCTAGATATTCACGAAAAGATTATCTCCGAAATGGAATTAGGCCGATACAGCATTCGGATCAGCGTCCTGCTCGCATTAGCAGAAATGTACCATGTCCCCATTCAAGATTTTTTCGCAGATTTAAATCGTTACGAGGAAAGCAAAATCTAAAGTAGCGAGGTGTTGTCATGGCAACAAACAAAACACAAACAGGAATCCGTTTTGAAGCCGAAATGCTTGCCAAAATAACACATATCGCGAAAAAGAACCGCCGCTCCTTAAATACCCAACTAGAATTTCTCGCCCAAGAATGCATAGAAAAATATGAGCTAGAAAATGGCGAAATCCCAGTCAGCGATGACGAAAGGTATATTCCATAACCCCCCGTCTAAACCCCCTCCAAATCGGCAATACTTCAGGTAGACCTCCCCACGAGGTCTGCCTGATTTTATTCCCCAAAGGAGGCCCCCATGAAATCCATCATCCTAGCCGGCGGCGAAGGCACCCGCCTCCGCCCCATCAGCCTCAACATCCCCAAACCCATGGTCCGCCTCTTCGACCAACCCATTCTCACCCACACCCTAAACCTCCTCAAACAAAACGGCATCGAAGACGCCTGCCTCACCCTCGGCTTCCTCCCCCACATCATCACCGACCATTTCGGCGACGGCTCCGCCCATGGCATGCGCCTCACCCACCACATCGAAGAAAACCCCCTCGGCACCGCCGGCAGCGTCGCCGCCTGCGCCGATTTCATCGGCCAAGACCCCATCCTCATCCTCAGCGGCGACGCCGTCTGCGATTTTGACCTCCGACAATGTATCCAGTTCCACCAAAACAAAGGGGCCGACGTCACCATCGTCCTCTACGCCCACCCCGCCCCCCTAGAATACGGCCTCGTGATGACCGACAGCGACGGCCGCATCGAACGCTTCATCGAAAAACCCCCCTGGAACCAAGTCTTTACTAACCGCATCAACACCGGAATCTACATCCTCTCCCCAAGCGTCCTCCAAGAGATTCCCGCAAACACCAGCTACGACTTCGCCCGCGACCTCTTCCCCCAACTTCTCGCCAGCGGCCAGAAGCTCTACGGCTTCGAAGCCACCGGCTACTGGTGCGACATTGGCAGCCCCGAAGCCTACCTCCAATGCGCCATCGACGCCCTAGACAACCGCCTCACCCTCAATCTCGGCTCAGAGCAACAGCGCCAAGGCCTCTGGTCCCACACCCCCATTCCCCCCGGCGTGACGATATTAGAGCCCTGTTACATTGGCAAACACGTCACCTTAGAGCCCGGCGCCCGCATCGGCCCCCACGCCATCCTCGGCGCAAACACCCATATCTCCGCCGGTGCCGCCGTCGCCCGCTCCATGGTAGACGGCGCCACCCTCGGCCCCGACACCCGTCTAGACGGCGTCATCGTCGGCCAAAACGCCTCCCTCCGCCGCGGCTCCCTCCTCCACGAAGGCAGCGTCATCGGCGACGGGACGATTCTCGGCGAATGCAGCGTGGTCGACCCCAAAGTCCGCATCTGGCCCGGAAAAGAACTCCCCTCCGGCAGCCGGATCAAAGAGAACCTCGTCGCCGGCCAACCCCGCAGCGGCCTCCGTTTCTCCGGCGGCGGCGCGATCCGCGGCGAAACCGATCTCGTCATCACCCCCGAAGCCTGCCTCGCCATCGGCTCCGCCATCGGCATCGAAGGCCGCGTTGGCGTCAGCTATTCTGGCGAAGCCGCCGCCCATCTGGCGGCCCGCGCCATCGCCTGCGGCGTCTCTGCCGTCGGCGGACACACGCTAGAGCTCGACGCCCCCTTCGAAGCCGCCGCCAGCTACGCCGCCGACCTTTACGACCTCCCTCGCACCGTCTTCGTTCGAGAACAAGACGGCACGCTCCACCTCAAGGTCTACGGTCCCCGCGGCCTCCCCATCACCCGGACCGAAGAGCGTAAAATTGAATCCGCCCTCACCGCCGGCGACCTCCACAGAGCCAAAGGCAAATCCATCGGTCACAGCACCGCCGCAACCGGCACACTCGAAGCCTATATCGCCTCCGCCGCAAGCTGGGGTATCCCACCCGGGACCCCCATCCCCTTCGCCGTAGAGGTCACAGGCCCCGGCGCGGCCAATCGCGCCCTCAAACGAACTTTAGAGCGCATGAACGTCCCCCTCGCCACCCACGGTTGGGGCGTCCCCGTCTTCGAAACCGCAGGCGGCGGCATGACCCTCCGCGCCGAAGACGAAGAAGGCCACACCCTAGAGCCGGAACGCCTCCTCGCCATCCTCGTCCTCCTCGAACTCGAATCCGGCGCAAAAGCCGTCGCCGTCCCCTATGCCGCCCCCAAAGCCCTCGACCACCTCGCCCAGGGGTTCAACGCCAAACTCCTCCGCCTCGGCCGCGACAAAGGCGCCGAAGACCTCTATTACCGCCTCCCCCACCTGCGCGACGGCGTATTCGCCGCCTGCCGCCTCGTAGGCGCGATGGCGACCTTAGGCCAAAGCCTCCACACCATCAGCCAGCGCGCCCCCCATTTCCGCACCGCCCGCCGAGAAGTCCCCATCCAAGGCGACCGCGCCGCCCTCATGCAAGCCCTCGCCACCACCGCCCCACCCGACCAAACCGAGTTGATCGAAGGCCTGCGCATCCCCGTCGCCAGCGGCTGGGTCCACGTCTCCCCCGCCACAGGCCGCCCGGTGCTAAAGATTCACAGCGAAAGCATCAGCATGGAAGCGGCGGAAGAAATTTGCCTAGACTTCGCAAAGCGGCTGGAGGCACTGGACCAGATATAACGCGTCCACATGGGCGGGGTTCCATCCCCGCCCGCCAATTCCGCTCCATTGACAAAAAAACAGCAATATGCTATGATCCAATTGTAGAAATTTGTCCCATTTTATGAAACATCTACAAATCAACAACTTAGGAGGGCAAGAATATGGAACTCACACGTACCGCCAAAGCTACAATCGCCGCCGCACTCGCCGCAAACGCGTCGGACGAAATGGCCGCACAACACGGGTACATCGAATTAGCCGAACTGATGGAGAGCCTCGGCGCCCCCGCAGACCACGTCGCCAAAATCCGCGAAATCGCGGGAGACGAGCGCAACCACATCATCAACGAACTCGCCCTCCTCGCCTATTATGATCCCGACACCAAAATCGCAAGCGACGATATCGAAGACGCGCTCGGAACCCTGAAAAAACAGCTTGATTCAGACCCTACATAACGTGCAACGCTTTACAACGACCCACCCGCTCCGCTATAATGACAATCGTGGAAAAGGCAAAGCCTTTTCCACGATTGTCCCTTATGTCAGACCTTCAGGAGGCTCCCATGCGCATCCACCACACCATGCACGACTCCATCGTAGACGGCCCAGGCCTGCGCTATGTAGTCTTCACCCAAGGCTGTCCACACCGCTGCCCCGGCTGCCATAACCCAGCCACACACGACACAGACGGCGGCAGAGAAATGCCCGTCGAGGACATTATTCGGGATATGCTCCGCAACCCCCTCACCGACGGCCTAACTCTCACCGGCGGCGAACCCTTCCTCCAAGCGGAAGACTGCGCAAAAATCGCAAGAGCCGCGCACGAGGCCGGCCTAAACGTCTGGTGCTACTCCGGCTATACGCTCGAACAACTCAGAGAAATACCCGAGGCCGAAGTCCTGCTCAAGGAAATCGACGTCCTGGTGGACGGCCCTTATCTCGAAGCACAACGAAGCCTCTCCCTACAATGGAGAGGCAGCGAAAATCAAAGAATAATCGAACTCGGATGACAGAAGCTGTCATCCGAGTTTCGTTTCATCCGTATCGTCCGGCTCTATCCCGCCTGATTCTTGGAGCCGTTGATGCTCGTAATAGTCCAGCACCGTCTCTACCATATCCTTAATCACACCGGCAATCGGAATTGCGGCGATCATGCCAAGAATCCCGGCAATCGCTCCGCCAATGGTAATGGCGATTATGACAAGCAACGGACTCATCTTAAACGAACCGCTCATCAGCCTCGGCTGGATGATATTCGCGTCAATCTGCTGGGTGATAAAGAGTGTCACTGTAGCAATCACGGCAATAGGCCAAATCCCTTCCGTAAACGCCACAACCAACACCGCGACAATCGTGCCGAAAATGGAGCCGAAATAGGGGATGTAATTGACAATACCAAGCATAATCCCAAGCAAAAGCGCAAACGGCGACCCGATGATCCAAAGCTGAATGGTCGCCATAGTGCCGAGAATCAGCCCGTCTATCGTCTGCGTATAAATATAGCGTTTGAAGTTATCGTTGAGGCTCTCGCTATATTTCAGCGTACCTCTATAAAAGCGTGGAGACATCGCAACCCGCAGCACACGGGCCAGATACCCCTTAAACGCATCTTTCCACAGCAACATATAAATCGCCGATACAAGGGCCAAAAAGAAAGTAAATAACCCGCCGAAAATCGCCGTTGAAAATCCGATCAGCGTATGGATGGAGTTCATAAAAAACCCATCCTCCCCCACATTTTGGAACCAGTCCCAAATGGATGCGGAGAGAGCGTCTATATCAATATAAAGCCCGAAGATATCGAGGCTGTTGAGCTGCGCGACCCACCCAAGCGCATTCTCATAATAGGCCTGGAAGTTCGATGCAAAGAGCGCAACGCTGGATACAATGGCCGGAATCACTAAGATCAAAACAACGGCCACAAAAATGAGGAGCAAGAGAAACACCAGCACAACGCCCAATGTCCGTCCGCGCCGGACCACCCAGGGCACCTTCGCCTGTTCAAACAGCCGCTGAAACGCGCTCGCCGGAATATTGAGAATATACGCGATCAAAAAACCATAGAAAAACGGCGCGAGAACTCCCCAAACCCACCAAATAACCTCCAGAAACGCGCTCACATTCGCAACCACATGAAATGCCACGATGATGGCGAGCGCGAGGAAAAAGAAGGGCAAGAGCGATCTATAGTTTTTCGTGTTAAATCTCCCTATCATGCCCTGTCCTTCTTTCTCTTGTTTATTGCATCAGCAGCACCATTACAGCCTTCTGCGCATGGAGCCGGTTTTCCGCCTCATCAAAAATCTCCGTCGCATGGGCCGCAAACACGGCCTCTGTAATCTCCTGCCCCTTCTTCGCGGGCAAACAGTGTTGCACCATGCACCCCGGATTCGCCAAAGCCATCAGTTCGTCATTGACCTGATACCCCGCAAACGCAATCCGCCGCGCCTCGGCCTCGTCTTCCTGCCCCATGCTGGCCCAGACGTCAGTGATAATCACATCCGCGCCAACAGCCGCTTCCTTCGGGTCCGTAACAAGCGAAAACTTCGCGTCTGTCACTGTTGCGGCAAAGTCCAAAGCCTCCTGATGCGGCCCATAGCCCTCGGGGCAAGCGACAGAGACATCCATCCCCATCTTCAGCCCACCCACGATAAGCGAGTTCGCCATATTATTCCCATCGCCAATGTAGCAGAGCTTCAGCCCTTCAAGCCGGCTTTTATGCTCCCGAATCGTCATCAAATCCGCCAACACCTGGCAAGGATGATAGCGATCCGTCAACCCATTAATCACCGGCACATCAGACCACTTCGCCAGTTCCTCCACGATCTCATGCCCATAAGTACGGATCATGATGCAATCGCAATACCGCGCCAAGGTCCGCGCCGTGTCCGCAATCGGCTCCCCGCGCCCCATCTGGCTCGTCGCGCTCGAAAGAAAAACCCCATGTCCCCCCAGCTGGAAAATACCCACCTCAAAGGACACCCGCGTACGGGTCGAATTCTTCTCAAAAATCATCGCAAGGGTCTTACCCTTCGGAAAACTGTGCGGAATCCCATTCTTCTGCTCATACTTAAGTTGATCCGCCACGTTCAAAATCTCCTCGATCTCCGCACGCGAATAATCGAGTAGTTTCAACAAATGCTTCGGCATGATGTAGTCCTCCTAATTCTATACTCTTTTTCACAAAACGTCAAATCATCTTTGTAGGGGGCGGCGTCCTCGACGCCCCGTTCCCCAATTGTGCACTGCCCAAAAGCAGACGGGACGTCGAGGACGCCGTCCTTTACAATGGGCAACCCAAAAGTCCTACACCACCAACCGCCTCGCCAAAATCCCCAGTCCCTTATCAATCTCCGCATACGAAATCGTCAGCGGCGGCAAAAACCGGAGTGTCTCCGTCCCCGCCGTCAAGGCCAACAGTCCGTCTTCATTGAGTTGCTTCGCCAAGTCCTTATGCCCAATGTCCTTCAGCACAACCCCAATCATCAGCCCTAAGCCCCGCACCTCGGAGACATACGGACTGTCCATCGCCAATACCTTCTCTTGGATATATTGCCCCTTCCGGACAACCTCTTCCAACTCCGCCTCCGTCAACGTCTCCAACACCACCGAAGCCGCAGCCGCCGCGATCGGGTTCCCCCCAAACGTCGTAGCATGCTGCCCCGGCCCCAGCACCCGGCTGCACTTCTCAGACGCCAAGAATCCCCCAAACGGCAATCCCCCGGCGATCCCTTTCGCAAAACTAACCGCATCCGGAGTTATCCCATACTGCTCAAACGCAAACAAACTCCCCGTCCGCCCGATACCTGTCTGCACCTCATCGAGCAGCAGCAAAATATCCCGCTCCGCACAAAACGCCGCTACCTGCTGGATATAAGCCGGATCCATCGGCAACACCCCGCCCTCCCCTTGGATCAACTCCAAAAGCACAGCCGCCGTGTCGCCCCCCGACGCCGCCGCAACCAGCGCATCCAAATCCCCGGCCGGCACATGCACAAAGCCCTCCGTAAACGGGAAAAAGTGCTGCTGAAACACCTCCTGCCCCGTCGCCGAAAGCGTCGTCACCGTACGCCCATGGAACGATTGCACCAGCGTCACAACCTTGCTCCGTCCCGCGCCATATTTGTCGCGGCTATACTTCCGGGCCAACTTAATCAGCCCCTCATTGCTCTCCGCCCCGGAGTTCGCAAAAAACGCCTGATCCATCCCCGTCCGCTCACAAAGCGCCTTCGCCACCCGCATCGCAGGCTCCGAATAATACAAATTCGAAGTATGCCCAATCCGCATCGCCTGCTCCGTAATCGCCCGCACCCACGCCGGATGCGCACACCCCAGCGAGTTCACGCCGACCCCCGAAGCAAAATCAATATACTGCTTCCCGTCAAAATCATACAGCGTCGCCCCACTGCCATGCGAGAGCGCAATCGGAAACCGCCCATAGGTCCCCATCACATACTGGTCATAGTCCTTGATTAGCTCCTGATTCGTCAAATCCTTCGCCTCCCTATGATACAATCATCGTCCCCGCGCCCTTGTCGGTGAGCATCTCAATCAAAATCGAATGCGGTACACGCCCGTCCAAAATCAGCGCGTCCGTCACACCCTGCCGCACAGACTCCACACAACAATCAATCTTCGGAATCATCCCGCCCGAGACAATCCCATCCTTAATCAACCGCGGCACCTCGCTCACCTGCACCTTCGGAATCAAGGTCCCCTCATCCCTCGGGTCCCGCAAAAGACCCCGGACATCTGTCAGCAAAATCAACTTCGTAGCCTTCAAGGCCGCCGCCAACTTGCTCGCCGCCGTATCCGCGTTGATATTATAAGCGCTCGGCCCGTCCATCCCCTGCGCCACCGTCGCGACGATGGGCACATACCCATTCTCCAACGCATCCACCACAGGCCGCGGGTCCACCTCGACGATATCCCCCACCAGCCCAAGGTCCACCCCGTCCGCGCGTTTGAGTTGCTTGGCCTTAAACATCCCGCCATCCAACCCGCAAAGCCCAATCGCCCTGCCGCCCATCCGGCCCATCTGATCCACGAGGTTCTTATTAATCTTCCCACAGAGCACCATCTGCACAATCTCCATGGTTTCCGCGTCCGTATACCGAAGCCCGTCCACAAAGCGAGACACCTTGCCGACCTTTTCCAAAGCCTCGTTAATCTCCGGCCCGCCACCGTGGACGACAACGACTTTCACTCCCACCAGCCGCAACAGCACCACATCGCCCATCACAGCCTCAAGCAAAGCCGGCGAGGTCATCGCGTTCCCGCCGTATTTGATGACAATCGTCTTCCCGCTATACTTCCGAATATAAGGCAGCGCCTCCGCCAAAACCGTCGCCCGATCTAGATGTTCGCACATATTGCCACACTCCTCGTAAATGGTTCGCTCCGGTATCCATGCGCGGGCGAACACAGTTCGCCCCTACAACTAACTCCGATAAGACCCATTAATCTTCACATAATCATAAGTGAGGTCACAGCCCCAGCAAACGCTGCCCTCCGACCCCTGCCCCATGTCAATCCGAATCTCAACCTCATGCGGCTCCAACACGCGGAGCGCCAGTTCCTCATCAAACCCAAGCCCGCGCCCATCCTTGCAAACCTGGACTTCTCCCGCCACACTCACAAAGGAAACAGCAACCAACTCCGGATCAAACTCGGCTCCCGAATACCCCATCGCGCAGAGAATCCGGCCCCAGTTCGCATCCCTGCCAAAAAACGCGCTTTTGACCAACGAAGACCCAATCACGCTCTTCGCCACCGTCGTCGCAACTTGCTCACTCGGCGCGTTTTGGACGGTACAAGTGAGCAAATGCGTCGCCCCCTCCCCATCCGCCGCAATCTCCCGCGCCAGATAGATGCAGAGCTCCGTCAAAGCTGCCAAAAACGCCGCATACTCCGCGTCCTCCGCCTGAATCTCCGCATTCCCCGCCAGCCCGTTCGCCAGAATCACACAAAAATCATTCGTCGAACAATCTCCGTCCACAGAAATGCGGTTAAAACTAACATCCACCGCCCGCCGCAGCGCCTGCTGGAGTAGATCAGACGAAATCGCCGCGTCCGTCGTCAAAAAGCAGAGCATGGTCCCCATATTAGGGTGTATCATCCCGCTCCCCTTCGCAATCCCGCCGATATGTACCGCCTTCCCACCCAAAGTAAGCGCAATAGCCGCCTCTTTCTGCGTCAAATCCGTCGTCATAATCGCCTTCGCCGCCCGGTCTGAACCGTCGGCATCCACTGTCAACGACACCGCTAAGGCCTCTATCCCGGCCTCAACCTGCCCCATTTTCGGCGTCATAGACTGCCCAATCACACCCGTTGAAGACACCGCAACCTGCTCCGTCGCGATCCCCAACGCCTTCGCTGTATACTCACACATCAACAGCGCATTCTGCTCCCCATCCGGCGCGCAAGCGTTCGCGTTCCCCGCGTTGACGATCACCGCCTGCAAGGTCCCATCCGCCAAATGCCGCTTCGACACATGGATCGGCGCCGCCTGCACTACATTCCGCGTATAGGTCGCCGCCGCCTTCGCCGGCACAGACGAGACAACCAACGCAAGATCCGGCTGCTCCTTCTTCTTCAACCCACAGCGCACACCCCCAGCCGAAAACCCTTGCGCCGCACAAACTCCACCCGATATCTGTTGCATAATAGTACCCTCCTATTCATATCTGTCGAAAACGTCCTTCGTATCCCTCGTCCTTTTCGCCTCCGGCAAAAAATCAAATGCAAGCATTTGATTTTTATAGTCCCGCCGTCTCCGACAGCCCCAACATCAAATTCATATTCTGCACCGCCGCGCCCGATGCGCCCTTACCGAGGTTATCAAGCCGCGCCGTAATGAGCGTCTGCGCCCCATTCCCAAACACCAACAATTCCAGCTGATTCGTCCCCACAAAGGCATTCGCCTCAATAAACCCGGGACTCGCCAGCGTATCCTCGCCACCAAAGGGCGGCACTGTGACAAACGTCTCCCCACCATAGTGCCCCGCTAAAATCTCCCGAATCTCCGCCGACGAAGTCCCCCCGGCAAGCTGCCCACCATGGAGCAGCACCGAAACAGCCATCCCCGCGTAATAGTCAGACACAATCGGCGTAAACAGCGGCGGCACCAAAAGCCCCGCCTCCGCCACCATCTCCGGCAGATGCTTATGCTGCAGCCCCAGCCCATAAATCCGCGGCGCGTCCAAGGCCAAAGGCCGATCCGCCGCCTCATACTGCGCAATCATCGCCTTCCCGCCTCCGGAATACCCCGTCAACGAATGACAAGGAACCACCGTATCCTTAGGCAGCACCCCCGCGCTTACAAGCGGCGCGACAATCGCCAAAAACCCCGTAGCATGACACCCCGGATTCGCCACCCGCCGCGCATCTCGTATCCCACTTCGCCGCGTAGATGTCAATTCCGGAAACCCATACACCCACCCCGGCGCCGTCCGATGCGCTGTAGATGCGTCAATCACGCGTGTATTGGGATTCTCAATCAACCCAACCGCCTCCCGCGCCGCCACGTCCGGCAAACAGAGAAACACAAGGTCCGCCGCATTCAACCGCTCCCGCCGCGCCTCCGTATCCTTCCGAAGCGCCTCCGGAATAATAATCTGCTCAATATCAGTCCGACCCCGAAGCCGCTCCTCAATCTGCAGCCCCGTCGTCCCTTCTCTTCCATCAATAAAAATGCTCGGTTTCATATCGCCCCTCCTCGCATACCGACCAATATAACACAACGCGCATTTTTATGCAATAGTTTCGCATAAAAATGCGCGATAATTCGCAACATTTGGATTACCCTAGCATCCGCTCCGCCGTCTTGATCCCATCCACCGCCGCAGACACGATCCCCCCGGCATACCCCGCGCCCTCTCCCGCCGGATAGAGTCCGGGCACACTGATGCTACACCCGTCCTCTCCCCGTAGAATCCGCACAGGACTAGAAGTCCGCGTCTCTGGCCCAGTGAGCGCCGCACCGGGATCATCAAATCCCCGGAGCTTCTTGCCCAACATCGGCAGCCCTTCCAAAATCGCCTCTGTGACAAACGAAGGCAAATACGCCCCCGGCAGCGCAGACGTCACGCCCGGCTGATAGCTCGGCCGCACATCCGAAAACGCGCCGCCAACACGTCCACTCTGAAACTCTCCCACCGTACACGACGGGGCCAAGTACTGCCCTGACATCGCAAACGCCCGCGCCTCAATCTCCCGCTGAAACGCGACCCCCGCCAAGGGATGCGCCGACCCAAAATCAGGGCCCCCAACACCAACCAGCACCGCACTGTTCGCATTCTCCGCGTCCCGCGCGTGATAACTCATCCCATTCGTCACCACACCGCCCGGCTCCGAACTCGCTGCCACCACAACGCCGCCGGGACACATGCAAAAGGTATATACTCCCCGCCCCGAGGCCGTACGCACCGCCAACTTATAGTCCGCCGCGGGCAAAACCCCAAGCTCCGCCGCGTCCCCATACATCGCCCGGTCAATCATCGCCTGCTTATGCTCAATCCGCAGCCCCACCGCAAACGGCTTCTGCTGCATCGACACACCTTTCCCGTGCAAATGCGCAAACACATCCCGCGCGCTATGCCCGGTCGCCAATATAATATGCTCGGTCGGCACCGTAATTGTCTCGCCGCCCCGCTCATAAACCGCATGGCTCACCCGGCCCTGTTCCATACGAAAATCTATAAATTTTGCATAAAATTCAACCCGCCCACCGAGCGTTCGAATCTTCTCCCGCAGCTTCCGCACAACGGAGCCCAGCAAATCCGTCCCAATATGAGGCCGCGCCTCATACAAAATCTCCTCCGGCGCGCCGCATTCGCAAAACGCCCGAAGCACCTCATCCACACGGGGGTCGGATATCCCCGTGGTCAATTTCCCATCCGAAAACGTCCCCGCCCCGCCCTCGCCGAACTGGACGTTGCACTCGGGGTCGAGCTCGCCCCCGGCCCAAAACCGCTCCACCGCCGCACGACGCTCCTCCACAGGCCCGCCCCGCTCCAAGACGAGGGGTCGCGCCCCGGCTTTCGCCAAGGTCAATGCTGCAAATAAGCCTGCCGGCCCTGCGCCTACGATTACCGGCGATTGGGCAGTGGACCATTCCGGCAGCACACGGAACGGTTGCTCCGGGGCCGCGCTGACGGAGGCATCCTTGCATCTCGCAAGGATGCCTGCCTCATCTGCGATTTCGACGCCGACGGTTAGCACGTAGTGGATGTTGGTGCGCCGCCGCGCGTCGAGAGATTTGCGCAGGAGGCGCACGGAGACAAGGGTGTCTTCCGGGACCGAAAGCCGCCGCGCCGCAATCTCTCCCCGAACCCACTCAATTGTGAAATCCAATGGGGCCTTGATGTCTGTAATTCGAATCATAGTTTCATCTCCTCATAGGGGAAACACTATCGCGTTTTTTACAGCCAAGGTGAACTGTTTTAAGCCCTCATCATTAAAAGCCAGCGCTAACCTTTCATGCGAATACCTCGCATAGTCGAAAGAGCCACTTATCTCTCCCAAAACTTGAAAAACCTCGCTTTCAGGTAAATTCATTTCACACACTATCCGTTTTTTAATCCTCTCATCAAGTTGATCGTAAAGGTCTTTTAATTCATGTGTTTGCTTAGGTGTTTCACCAGAACTATAAATCAAAGATTTTATATACAATTCACACGCAAATGCCAAGTTCGCAATGAAAGTAATGAGCCTCCTTCTATCGCGTCTCTCTAAAAAAATCGCTACGGCAAAAAATTCATCTGCATTCTTATAAGCAGACTTTGCTAAGCTGGCACTATCTATTTGTATGTTACCGATTTCATCATTTAGCTTCTTATCATTTGAAAGTGGCGCAAAACCACCAATAGGTATCGCCAGTCCACGAGTAGATGGAGATGGATTTGATGAGTTCATTGAAATGAGACGAATTGCCCAAGTATGAAATTGTTGAACACGAATATGCTCCTTCCGCTTTGCCTTATCAGATTTTATCCGATCTGCTATTTTGGAAAGGACTTCCAGATTATAGTATTTCTCATTTTGCAGTATACCACTAATATCAGAAGAAAATCCTCTAACAGTTAAATTCTGGTCAAGTTCTTTTGCCGCAAAGATACCTTGGATGTATTTACTAATGATAGCTTTATCCAGACCTGCTAGCTCTGCCATTTGTACTCTTGCCAGCCAGACAGAGTTATATCTTAACACAACATCTATCTCTCGGGCATAGTTAATAACTTTTAATTCATTCGAAACCATTTTCCACACCTCACAGTCACTTCAACGAACCCGCCGCCCCACACCCCGCCACAACTCCACTCGCCCACGCCCACCGCAAATTAACCCCCCCGGTATCCCCATGCACGTCAAGTACCTCCCCCGCAAAAAACAAGCCCGGCACAATCGGAGATTCCAACGTCGCCCCAACGCCCGTCACACCCCCCGCCGTCACCTGCGCCGCCTCCCAATCCACACGCGGCACCACCGCAAACCGCCAGTCCTTCATCAAACCCGCAAGCGCGGTCAATTCCTTCTCCGAAAGCGCCGACACCGAGGTCGAAAGCGGTTTCTCCGTCACAGCCTGCAAAAGCACCTGTCCCACCCGCTTCGGCACGAGGCCGGTGAGGAAATCCTCCAACAAAAACTCCGCCCGCCGCGACGCAATCTCCCGCAAAAGCCCCACCGCATCCGCACACCAAGGCACCAAATCAAGGCTCAACGCCTCCGGCCGATACCCCGCCAAATTGAACACACAAATCCCCGACAAAACCCCGTCGCCGAACTGGACTTGTCCTTCCTCCGTAGGGGCGGCATCCGGCCGCCCGTTCAAGACCGCCGTGACTTTCGCCTGCACCCGCAAGCCCTTCAACGCCCGCACAGCCTTCGGCTCCACAGCCACTGGCCCCAACGCCGGATAAACCACCGTCACCGAATGCCCCAACGCCTCCGCCAACTGCAGCCCTTCACCGGATGTCCCATACTGCGGTCCAGCCATACCCCCACAGGCCAAAACCACCCGCCGCGCGCGTACCGTATCGCCAGAGCTCGACCGGATCAAAAACCCACCGTCTTCGGGCCGAATCTCCCGCACAGCAAAGTCACAAACCTCTCGCACCCCAAGCGCGGCGCACTGGAGGCGCAAGGCATCGAGCACAGATGTGGCCTGTCCACTCGCCGGATATAGCCGTCCCGCCTCATCCGGTCTTACAACCAACCCCAGCTCCGCAAAAAACGCCTCTTCCCCCGGAAACCGCGCCAATACAGAAGAGACGTCCACGCTTCCGTGATACGCCCCCAAATCCGCAGACAGATTCCCCAAATTGCACCGCCCATTTCCCGTAGCCAGCAATTTCTTGCCCACGCGAGGTAATTTCTCCAAAACAGCAACCGCCGCCCCAAGCCGGGCGGCGGAAAGCGCGGCAACAAGCCCCGAGGCCCCGCCGCCAATAATCGCGATGTCAGTGTGCTGTAATTTACTCATATCACACATCCTTGTAATAGATAGGCTCCTTTTTCAAAGGAGCTGTCAGCGAAGCTGACTGAGGATTGCTCTTTATCGACATTCGCCCGCATCCAACAAATCCTCCGTCAGGCTTCGCCTGCCACCTCCTTTGGAAAAGGAGGCTTTCACCGCTATCCTCTACTTCCGCTTAAAAAACCCAGCCTTCTTCGTCGCCTTCTGCCCCATACTCTCGCCCAGCTTCGCGACCAACTCCCGCTGTTCCGCGTTCAGCCCGCCTGGAATATCCACCACAACCGTCACAAACTGATCCCCGCGCCCATTCGCGTTGAGATAAGGAATCCCCTTGCCCTTGAGCCGAAACACC
The DNA here is from genome assembly GCA_009780175.1 of Oscillospiraceae bacterium. GTDB lineage: Bacteria > Bacillota > Clostridia > Oscillospirales > Oscillospiraceae > WRAB01. The sequence continues at coordinate 20,782 of WRAO01000018.1, read as the reverse complement.
GTGCCCGACTGCGTCCCCTCCGGCATGGTGTATTTCACCTTGCCGTCGAGCGTATCCACCTCCAGCTCATCCCCAAGGATCGCCTGAACGACAGACACATGGATCTTACTATAGACCCGCGCGCCCTCCCGCTCAAACACAGGATGCGGCCGAACCTGCACCGTCACCAGCAAATCCCCCGCCGGGCCGCCGTTCACCCCCGCGTTCCCCTTGCCGCGCACAGAGATCGTCTGCCCGTCATCAATCCCCGCCGGAATCTTCACGGAAATCTTCTGATGCTTCCGCACCTTCCCCTTGCCCTTACAAGTCTCACAGGGCTTCGGAATAATCTTTCCCGCCCCATGGCACTTCGGACAGGGCGAAGCCGTATTCATCACCCCAAAGGCCGTCCGTCTCTGCGTCTGCACAGACCCCGTCCCATGGCATTGCGAACAGACCTCCGGCGTCGTCCCCGGCGCGGCGCCGGTCCCCTTACAAGTCTCGCAATCCACAATCGTCGGGACATTCAACTCCCGCTCACAGCCAAAGGCCGCCTCTTCAAAAGAGATAATTTCATCCAGATGGATGGATTCTCCCTTCCGCGGCCCATTGCGGTTCGCCGTGCTCCCGCCAAACCCGCCGCCAAAGAAGGACCCGAAGATATCTCCCAGATCAAACTCCATCCCATTGAACCCGCCGCCAAAGCCACCGCCGTACCCACCGGCCCCAGGCCCAGCCCCGTAGTTCGGATCAACCCCCGCGTGCCCAAACTGGTCATATTTCGACTTCTTATCGGCATCCGAAAGAATCTCATACGCCTCGTTGATCTCCTTAAACCGCGCCTCAGCCGCGTCGTTGTCGGGGTTGACGTCCGGATGGTTCTGCTTCGCAAGCTTGCGAAACGCCTTCTTTATCTCAGAGTCGCTGGCGCCCTTCTTGAGTCCCAGCACCTCGTAATAATCTCGTTTTTGTCCCGCCATGTAACTATTCTCCTGACTAACAGACTATGGGACGCTGTCCCCAGCGTCCCGTTTTTTGCTTAAACCTTATGCGTAACTCGATGTCCCACAGTGCAAAGGCCCCTTTTCAAAGGAGCCTTTGCACCCTCACACAATCCTATTTCTGTTCCTGATCGTCTACAACCTCATAATCCGCATCCACAAAGTCACCCTCCGGCGGCGTCTGCCCACCGAAATCGCCCTCCGGACCGCCGTGCTGATGACCGCTTTGGCTATACAGCTTCTCACTCGCCGTCTGCAAGGCCTTTGTCAAGGCCTCCGTCGCCAGACGAACCAGCTCAATCTCCTCGCCCTTGAGGGCCTCCTGCACCTTCGTCATGCCGTCTTGGATGGCAGTCTTGTCCGCTTCTTCCAGCTTGTCGCCGACATCCGCCAGCATCTTCTCAGACTGATATACCATCTGATCCGCCTGATTGCGCAGCTCAACCTCTTCTTTGCGCTTGGCGTCTTCCGCGGCATACAGTTCGGCTTCTTTCACAGCCTTTTCAATATCGTCCTTGCTCAGGTTCGAAGACGCCGTGATCGTAATTTTCTGCTCTTTCCCCGTACCCAGATCCTTCGCCGACACGTTCACAATCCCGTTCGCGTCCACGTCAAATGTAACTTCAATCTGCGGCACACCGCGCGGCGCCATCGGAATGTCCGACAGATGGAACTTGCCGAGACTCTTGTTATACTGCGCCATCTCGCGCTCGCCCTGCAGCACATTGACTTCCACGCTCGTCTGATTATTCGCCGCCGTGGAGAAAATCTGGCTTTTCTTCGTCGGAATCGTCGTATTCCGCTCGATGAGCTTCGTGCAAATCCCGCCCTGCGTCTCAATCCCCAGCGACAACGGTGTGACATCGAGGAGCAAAATCCCCTCCACATCGCCGCCGAGCACACCGCCTTGGATCGCCGCGCCAGCCGCGACACACTCATCCGGGTTAATCCCCTTAAACGGCTCCTGTCCCGTGATCTTCTTCACAGCCTCCTGCACCGCCGGAATCCGTGTCGATCCGCCGACCAAGAGCACTTTGGACAAATCTTTCGCCGTCAGCCCGGAATCCGAAAGCGCCTGATTCACCGGCCCAACCGTCTTCTCCACTAGATCATGCGTCAGTTCATTAAACTTCGCCCGCGTCAATGTAATATCGAGGTGCTTCGGCCCCGTCGCGTCCGCCGTGACGTAAGGCAGGTTGATATTCGTCGAAGTCACGCTTGAAAGCTCAACCTTCGCCTTCTCCGCCGCCTCACGCAAACGTTGCATCGCAACCTTATCGTTCCGCAGATCAATCCCGCTGTCCTTCTTAAACTCAGCTTCGAGATAGCGCATGACCGCCTCATCAAAGTCGTCGCCGCCCAGCCGGTTATTTCCCGCCGTCGCCAATACTTCAATGACCCCGTCGCCGATCTCAAGCACCGAAACGTCAAAGGTCCCGCCGCCGAGGTCATACACCATGATCTTCTGATCCTGTTCCTTGTCCAGCCCGTAAGCCAACGCCGCCGCCGTAGGCTCGTTGATGATCCGCTTGACATCCAGCCCCGCAATCGTCCCCGCATCCTTCGTCGCCTGCCGCTGACTGTCCGAGAAGTAAGCCGGCACCGTGATGACAGCACCGCTCACCGGCTGCCCAAGATAAGCCTCCGCGTCCGCTTTCAATTTCTGCAAAATCATCGCCGAAATCTCCTGCGGCGTATACTGCTTCCCGTCGATGTCCACCTTATGTGATGTACCCATCTCCCGCTTAATCGAAGCAATCGTCCGATCCGGATTCGTGATCGCTTGGCGTTTCGCCACCTGACCCACCATCCGCTGTCCGTCCTTCGCAAACGCAACCACAGACGGCGTCGTCCGGTTGCCTTCCGCGTTTGGAACAATCTCCGGCTGTCCGCCCTCAATGACGGCTACGCAAGAGTTCGTCGTACCAAGGTCAATCCCAATAATTTTTCCCATACTAAAGTGCCTCCATTTTCTCTGTAGGGGCGAACTGTGTTCGCCCGTCTGTTTTTTATTTTATCCCGGTCCGCGCCTTGCGCGTCCGTTAATACCTGTTTTGTCCCGCAGGACACAGCCTAATTCGCCACCTTCACCATCGAATGCCGAATCACCTTGTCCCCCAGCATAAACCCAGCCATAAACTGCTCTACAATCTCGTTCTCACCATAGGCTTCGTCCTCTATATGATACACCGCGTTGTGGAGTTCCGGATCAAACCGCTCCCCCACCGCCGGAATCTCCCGGACACCCAGTTGCGCAAAGATTTCCCTGAGTTGCGTCATAGTCATCTCCACGCCCTTGGCATAGGCCTCATCTTCCGTCTCCTGCTTGAGCGCCCGCTCCAAATTGTCATAGACCGGCAAAAACGCCGCCACAACATTGGTCTTCACATCCACATAGAGCGCCTCGCGCTCCTTCTGGCTGCGCTTACGGAAATTGTCATACTCCGCCGCAAGTCGCAGATAGCGGTTTTGCTCCTCTCGCAAGGCCGCCTCCAACTGCTCCTGCAGGGATCCCACACCGGGCGGCCCATCTTCCGCGAGCAACACGTCCGCCTCTTCCGGGGGCCCCGTACCCTCCTCAATTTCTATGTCAATCTCCGCCGGATCCGGCTCTGTATGTTTCTTGCTCATCGCTCCTCATCTCCTTTTCCCTGTGTAATCTCGCCCGGCCCAATGGGTACCCCCATCGCCAGCACTTTCGCCAGACCGCCCGCAATATAACTTAGCTTCGCGGCTACTTTCGCATAATCCATCCGCGTCGGACCTACCACGCCAATGATCCCCTGCAAATTGTCCCCGGCGTCATATTTCGCCACGACAACGCTGGAATCCCGCAGTGCCTCCGCCACATTCTCCGGCCCGATCAAAATCTTCACCCCGTCCGAATCCGGTGCTGGCAAGCGGAGCAGCTCCTGCTCGTTAGATAAATACCCAAGCACCCGCCGCGCCTTCTCCACATCCTGAAATTCCGGATGTTCCAAAAGACTCGAAGTCCCAGACACAACCGTATGCTGCACCCGGCTTTTCAGGAGAATCTCCATCACAAAGCCAGCAATCACAGCCGTGACCCCCGTCACATCCCCCGCCGCCCGTTCGGTGGCGGTAATCAGTTCCGGTGTCATCTCACTCTCCGGCTTCCCCGTAAAACTCGCGTTAAACAAGGCCGAAAGCCGCATGAGTTGCTCCGACCGCGTCACCGTCGGCAAGGTTACCAGCCGGTTCTGCACACTCTTATTCGAGAGCAGCACCACAATGATAAACGTCCGGTCATCCACATGCACCAGCTCAAACCGCTGCGCCGTGACCTCCAAAGACACCGTCTGCATCGCATAGCTCGGCAAAGCCGTAATCTGGCTCGTCAGCTTCGAAGCGTCCGACACAACCTGCTCCAGCGCGTCGGGCCGCCGAAACTTGCCTTCTATCGTCTCCGCCTCAACCGAAGACACATCGCCGCGCCCCATGAGCTCATTGACGTATATCCGATACCCCTGCGCCGTCGGCGTCCGCCCGGCGGAGGTGTGCGGCTGTTCCAAAAGGCCCATCTGCTCCAGATCGTTCATCTCGTTCCGGATCGTCGCCGAAGACACCCCAAGATCAGCCCGCCCTTGCAAAGCCTTAGAACTGACCGGTTCCGCAGAGTCAATATAATCCTCCACAACAGCTTTCAATATCTGCTTTTTCCGACTAGAAAGCTCCATCGAACCGCCCGTCCCTTCTTTTAGCACTCTACGACTTCGAGTGCTAATTCCAGTGTACCAAAACCCGTCCCCAATGTCAAGAGGTAGGTGGAAAATGATAGAAAAACCCCACAAACCAAGGCCGGATCTGCCCTAGCTTGTGGGATTTCGATACCTTTGTAAAGATAGCCACCGCACACTCAATTTTGCCCACCGCATGAGAGCGCGTGTGCCCTAAAGCGAAAAACCCTCCGCCGGCAGGCGGAACCACAAGACTCGAATGCGCAAGGGCAAAAATCAAAAGGGGGTTGTCAGGGGGCGAAGCCCCTCTGACGCGCATTTTTTGCTTGCTTTTAACGATAAGACCAAAAAAGTATGTCGCCTCAGCGAAACGAGCGCAGCGAGCCGCAGGCTCAAAAAATATAATATAGTAAAAAGAAAAGCATCAGCCTGACCACCACCCCCGCACCCCATCCATAACCTCGAGCACCCGAAACCGCACCGAATACCCCGCGCTGTCCCCCACAATCAAAGCCACCTCGCCCTCCGAGAGCCCCATCGCCTCAAACGCCACCGGACCCCGCGCCGCCTCCAAACAAAGCGGCGGAAACACCACACACCACCAATTCTGCCCCTCCGCCTCACCAATCTCCACCCGCAGCGAACTATACCACCCCGCCGGCAAAGCAAACCCCGCATACACCCGCGTCGGATACCGCTCCCAATGGAGCCTCACCCGCACCGCATATTCCCCACCGAACTCCGCTACAGCCCCCTCCGCAACCTCCAAAATCCACGGCAAACGCGCCAATATCTCCGCCTCCGCCTCCGCCCGGCAAGACACCCCCACCAACAAAGGCTCCACCTCCGCCCGCACCCGGTCCCGCACATCCAACTTCAACGCTTGATCCACGTCCGCGTCCGAATGCGCCACCACATGCAGCCGCACCAACCGCTCCGCCAGCCCCGCCTGCCGCTGTTCCAACAGCAACCCCCAAACAACCGCAACCACCAAAGCCACAAACAGCGACAATTCCCAAATCTTCAACTTCATACAAAAACGCACCGCCTTACTATGTAATACCCATAGTATCGCCGGTGCGCTTCCATTTTAAACCAATCTAGATCAAAGTTTCTCGCCGATTTCTCGTCAAAAACGTCTCCCGATAACTCTTCGAAAGCCTGAGATGCGCCTCTCGCGCCAAAGCTTCATCGTCGAACAAGCCAAACACCGAAGGCCCCGTCCCGCTCATCGCGGCCCCCAGCGCTCCGGCGTCAATGAGCGCACGCTTAATCGCCATGATCTCCTTGGCCCGTCCATCCAGCACATCCTCAAACACGTTATACAGCCGAACCGCCACCTGATCCAAGGCCCCCGCCCGGAGCGCCTCACAAATCCCCGCCGTATCCGGCCGATGTCGAATCTTTCCACAATCAATCCGCTGAAACAAACTCGGCGTGCTAATCGAAAAATTCGGCTTACAAATCACGATATGACAGCCAGGCAGCGGATCCAGCGACGTCAAGATCTCCCCCCGCCCTTCCGCCAACACCGTCCCGCCAACCACACAATACGGCACATCCGACCCGAGAAGCAGCGCCATCGGCATCAATTCCTCACGCGAAAGCCCCATCCCCAACAGCTCGTTGAGCCCTCGGAGTACCGCCGCCGCGTTCGAACTGCCCCCCGCAAGCCCCGCCGAAACCGGAATCCGCTTAAAAATCCGAATCGTCACCCGCTTCGGCGGCAAATTCAACTCCCGGAAAAACACCTCCGCCGCGCGGACCGCGAGATTCTGCCCATCCATCGGCAAAAACGGCAAATTCGTCGTAAGCTCTATCCCCGTACCTTCCGAAACCTCAATGGAAATATCATCACAAAGCTCCACCGTCTCCATGACCATCTTCATGTCATGATAGCCCGAAGCCTGCCGCCGAATCACATCCAGCGAAAGATTCAATTTCCCAAAGGCCAGCACTTGGATTCCCATACGCAAAGGACTTCCTTATTCCGCAAATAACAGATCCAGCACCTTCGTCCCATCCGCGACATACTGCCCCATCGCCGCGTTCGCCTCCGAGAAGTCAAGTCCAAGCCCCGTATCCTTCCGGCTGTCATACAGCAAAAACGGCACCGGCGCCTCATCATGCCCTCGCGTAGACATCAAGGTTCTATGGTCAGACATATAGAGGATCCGATACTCATGAATCCCCGCCGCCTCTAACCCCGGCAGCAAGTTCGCCAGCACCCGGCTGTCAATCCACTCAATCGCCTGCAGCTTCCCTTCGAGGTCGCCGTTATGCGTACACTCGTCCGGCGCTTCCACATGAAGGCAAACAAAATCCCCATTCTCGAGCAACGATTGAATCGAAGCCGCTACTTTCCCCTCATAATTGGTATGCAGTTTCCCCGTCGCCCCCGGCACCGAGATTGGCCGAAGCCCCGCCAAAGCCGCAATCCCATGGCAAAGCGGCACCGCGCTAATCGCCCCGCCCGTATGCCCGAACACTTCGGCAAACTGCGGCAGCTGCACCGCCGTCCCCTCAGCCCAGAACCAAATCCCATTGGCCGGCAATACGCCCCGCGCACGCCGCGCCTCATTCACCGGATGCTGATCTAAAATCTCATGCGCCAATTCCATCAACCCGAGGAGCGTCACCGCCACATCGCTCCCCTTCGGCAAAATCGGAGCGATCACCTCATCCAAATGCTGGTGCGGCGGCGCCGCCCAAAATCCCGCCAGATCCACGCCAGACTGAATCGCAATCTGCCGGAAACTCGGAAACACGTGGATCAACAAATTCGCCCGCTCCACGCCTTCCTGAAACCGCGCGTCCGCAAACAGCGCCGCCATCAGATCAAGCGCCTCTTGCCCATCCACATCTCCGCCGCTGTGCGACAAAATTTTCTTCTCGGCAAATCCCATCGGCCCATCTTCCAAGGCCACCATATTACAGCGATACGCCACATTCCCCGGCGGCACGGAAACCCCGGCCCCCGCGGCCTCCAACGGCGCGCGCCCCTTGTTATACACCCGGGGATCACATCCAAAGATCGACAAAAACGCCGTATCGCTCCCGGCAACTTCCCCCGGCGGAATCGTCAGCGCAGTCCCGAGCACGCCTTTTCTAGCCAGACTGTCCGCCACAGGGATATTCGCATACTCCAGCGGCGTCTTCCCGCCCAGAGCCTCGATCGGATCGTCCGCCATACCGTCTCCGATGACTAAAATATATTTCATAACCATCTCTCCCGCCTTCGTAAAAGTTACGTCTTGCCCGATAGTATACCATACTTTTCCCCCAGAGCAAAGCCCCTCCACAAAGAAGTGTTGCAATTTGGTTTCAGCAGTTTACATAAAATTATGTTTTTCTTTATAAATGTTTTAGACAAAAATTTTACTCTTCTTATTGACAAATCATAATCAAACCTTTATAATGCGAGTATATCATTGCGACATCCCGCATACACTGCGGTTTTTGCCGTTCTATAAATGCACATGGAGGGACATATATGCAAATTCAAATTTCAACCGACTACGCAATCCGGATTCTTCAATATCTTCATCGAAACAAGGAAGACCTCCCCACCGCGATGACGATTTCGCAATCCATCGGCATTACATATCCCTTCTTCATCAAAATCGCCAACCAACTTAAACAAAAAGGCCTGCTCACCGCCGTCCAAGGGCGCAACGGAGGCTATCGTTTAGCACGCCCCGCCAACCAAATCAGTGTCTACGATGTATTTTTATCCATTGAAGGCGCCCTCTCAATCAACCGCTGCCTTCAAGACGGCCACACCTGCAGCCGCGGCGAATCAGCCGGCTGCACCGTGCAGCATTTCTTCCGCAGCGTCCAAGACTCCCTCGTCGCCGAGATGTCCAGCAAAAGCATCGCAGATTTTGTTCACTAAATTTTGCATCAAACCCCACCGTAGGCACATGCCTCCGGTGGGGTTTTTGTTTTTCGCTAGACGAATTCCCTAACGCATTGTACAATATATCCACCAAGAATTTGTCATTTGACGGGGAGGTTCGCCTATGGCTGTCAAAATCCGTCTACAGGAAATACTAGCCCCCGCTGTTACCGCCCTTACATCTGGCATTCTTCTAGCGCAAGGTGCTCCACCGCACCTTGCACTGCCTGCGGGTGGCGCCATTGGCGGCGCGGTAAAAGGCTTTGAGTTCAAGCAGAAAGCCACGCCAGAACGCCAACGTCTAACCGCCGCACTTCGAAAGGCGATGTCTCATGCCTTGGCTTCTCCAGATTTTGAACTATCCCAGGACACAAAAGACGCCCTTCTTGATCTCTTTACGCCCGAAAACGCGGCGTCCTATTTGTCAACAAAGGATACCGCAGGGCAACTAGAGCATTCCATGCGCACCATACTTGCCTATTTCGACGACTGTGACCTCGATACACTCCCCATGGAATCAATTCCCCGCAACATAGTAGACCTCCTCGAGCAAGCCATTCAAGATGACCACGGCCTGGCAGGATTGGCCACCTATTTCAACACAAAAGAACTTCTCCGTGAAATACAAATTCTCAAGCAAATGCTCCTCGACCCTCCATCTAACACCCCCGCCCGCCCCTTCTACAACCTCCCCCGAAAAAATGAAGATTTCGCCGGGCGCGAAGCGATATTAGAAGCCATTTCCAACGCATTTCAAAACGCCGACATTGTAACCCTCACCGGCCTAGGCGGCTTTGGCAAATCACAGATTGCGTTTGAGTATCTCAACAGGCACAAAGAGAAATACGACGCCATCTGCGTAGTAAACGCCGAATCCGAGATCTCCTTAGACAGGGATTACCGCGAAGTCGCCTTAAAAACCGGCCTACCCTCGGCATTGTCAGAACCCCCTGATCTCGTCCTGCGCCATGTCAAAACCTGGCTCGAGCAAAACAACAACTACCTCTTCCTCTACGACAACGCCGAAGGCCTCGCAGACCAACTCCGCACCTTCCTACCCTCCGGCCACCTAAACGGCCACATCCTAATCTGCACCCAAGACACCCGCAAACCCCTCGGAACGCACCTCGAGGTAGACGTGTTCTCCCCAGAAGACGCCATCACCTTCCTACAAGAGCGCGTCCCCGGCACCGCCGAAGCCGACGCCCAAACCCTCGCCACCCTCCTAGGCCGCCTCCCCCTCGCCCTAGAACACGCCGCCGCCTACATGGCAGAAACCCAAACCAGCTGTGTCGAATACATCAACTTGCTCCCAGACAACATGCTGGATACTCTCGACAGAGGGCAGCCACTTTCAACTACCGACTACACCAAAACCGTCTCCACCACCTGGGCCATTTCCATAGCACGAATCCAGTCAGAGGCCGCACGCCAGCTATTCAACCTCTGCGCCTATTGCGCCCCCGACAACATCCCCCTCTCCCTCTTCACCGAAGGTCGAGATCACCTCCCCCAACCCCTAGCTGACACCCTCGCGCCAAACAATACCCTCGCCCAAAACGACATCCTCCTCGAACTCTCCCGCTACTCCCTCCTCTCCTTCCGCTCAGAAAACAGCACCCGCCTCCTCTCCCTGCACCGCCTCCTCCAAACAGTAGTCCGCCAAAACCTCAACCCCGCCCCCCAATGGATCACCTCCTGCCTCAACATGGCACGTCATACTTTCGACTATGCCCATGGGACTATCCAGTCACGGGCTGCATTTAAGTTGTCTGCTCCGCACATATTAGAAATCGCACACCACTCGGAGGCGATGTTCGCAGATGATGAAAACGCGCAAGAAAAAACTATCCTGACCGCTCTATTGTATCATGAAGTCGGGGTTGGTTTTTTCCATGAAGGAATTTACGCTAAGGCACTGGAGTTATACGAGAAGGCCTTAGCAATCCGTGAAGTACTGCTAGGCAGGGAACACCTGGCCGCAGCTTCTTCGTATAACAACATCGGGCACGTCTACGTTCAGCTAGGCGACGACTCTAATGCACGGGAGTGGTTTGGGAGGGCTTTAGCCATCTGTGAAACGATACTTGGTGAAGAACATCCAGACACGGCCACGGTATATAACAACCTTGCGGGAGCTTACGCTCATCAGGGTGATTACCCCAGTGCACTTATGCAGTATGAGAAAGCTTTGGCAATCCGCGAAGAGGTTCTTGGCAAGAAGCATCCAGATACAGCCAACACGTATAACAACATCGCGTGTATCTGCGCTCTCCAGGGTGACTACCTCAAAGCACTGGAGTGGCACGAGAAAGCTTTAGCAATCTGCGAAGAGGCCCTTGACAAGGAGCACCCAGATACAGCTACCACGTATAACAACATTGCGAGCGTCCATGAGCATCTAGGTAATTACTCCGAAGCATCGGAGTGGTATGAGAAGGCTTTAGCCATCTGCGAAAAGGCGCTAGGCAAGGAGCACCCAAATACAGCTATCATATATGGCAATATCGCGCATATCTATTTCTGTCATGGGGACTACTTCAAAACGGTAGAGTTATGTGTCAAGAGTTACCGCGTCCTTTTGCCCAAATTAGGAGCCGCACATCCCAACACAATCGCCGTAAAAAACCACATGCGCCTCGCCTACCAAGCCGCCGCCCTCCCAGAACCCTTCGACGACTGGCTCCAAACCCAACTCAACCCCTAACCCCACAACAAAAAGCAGACGCCCAAACCGGCGTCTGCTTTTCCCTTTTCTCCCGCTATCCTACCCCAAAATATACTGCACAGCCACCAATTCCCGCTCCACCAACAAAAACTCCAACTTCACAAAATCCCCGCCCGCATATTCCACCACCACAGTCCCCGCAGGCCCAGACGCCATCGCCCGAACCCCCTGCACATAGATGGCCACAATCTCACAATCCAAAAACGCGAACGCTTCCACCGCCTGCGCCGCAAGCCCAATAAACATATCATCATACTTACCCAGCCCAAGCCCCGGATGCGTCTCGCTCCACGTCCGAAACAGCGCCCGAATCGCCTCGTCGCCGTCCAAACGCACAGCCTCCATGAGAAGCGCATACGCCGTCCGCGGCGTATACTGCAACCGCAGCACCTCGCCCGTCTCCGCGTGGACAAAAAACGAAAACGGGAAAATATGCTCCATCCCCGCCTCGTTATCCACAACCACCAACCCCTGCCACACAGGCGCCCCGTTCGCACCCACTCCCCACTCCCGGAGCGTATGCGGATTCACCCACGGACTAAAGGTCATCAAAAACGTAATATCCTCCCAATCGTCCCAGTCCCCCGCAAACGCGGCAAAATACCTCGAAAACGCCACCCTGCCAATCGTGGCCGCCTCTTCCGCGGAAATCAGCGCATCATCCTCCGAGACATCCGTCAACACAATAATCCGTGCCGACATCTCCTCCTGAACCTCCGCCGTAGCAGAAGTAGCAAACACCATCGCGATCCCCGCCACCAATACAAACGCGACCAAAATCCCGAAAAAAGACGCCCGCCTGCTCCGCATAATCGCGTGGATTCTCTCTTCAATCGCATACTTACTAAACGCGTTGTGCAAGGGCGGATACGCCCCCTGCTCCTGCGCGCTGATTAAGGTGATGGCATACTGCGGCTTCGCCTCCTCGCCAAACTGCCGAATCACACCCTCGTCACACGAAATCTCGAGATCCCGATTAAACAGCATATACATCAGCCACACCAGCGGATTAAACCAATGCACGCACAAAACCGCCGCCAGCAGAAGTTTTTTCAACCCGTCAAACCGCTTGATATGAATCAACTCGTGCGCCAAAATATGCGAAAGCCCCTTCTCATCCGCCCAATTCATATGCTTCGGCAAAAGAATCACCGGCGAGAAAACCCCATAAGTCAAAGGCGTAGCGATCCGATCCGAAACCCGCACCCGAATCCGCCGCCTCAACTTATGCCTCTGCAGCCACTCCGCGATAAGCTCGTTCTCCAGCGGCAAAGACATCAAAAATTTCCTGCGCTGCCTGACATACAACACCGCAAAAAACAGCCCAAGCAAAGCCGCGCCCGCCAGCCAAACAGTCGTAACCAGTGACCACCCCGCCAAAACAGGCGCCGCCAGCTCCGCCGCCGCGGACTGCTCCTCTATCATCGTCTGCGCGTAGTGCCAAGAGTAGATATCACGCATGTTCTCCAAAACAGACCGATCCACCGCTTCAAAGGTCATGCTCGGCCCCACCGGCCCCTGCACATGTCGCCCGATCGCGAAAATACTGGTCGGCGCCGCAACGTCAAACGGCAGCAGCAAACGGCAAATCACAAGACCCCAAAGCACGACAAAGGTCTTCTTCGGTATCCTGTGCATAAACAACGCCCGCGTAACCGTCACGATCAATACCATGATCGCCCCGGCCAAGCTCATTTGGAGAAAACTCATCTCCCGTCTCCCTCTGTCGCCACAAGGGTTTTCAATCGTCCCAACACATCCTCCGGAATCTGCGTCCGCCCCAGCAAAGAGGCAAAGAGCAGACTCTCTGAACCGTCAAACAGCTTGTTCACCAGCTCGTCCACCTCAAAGTTCTGCGCCTCTCCCTTGCTGATCCGCGCACGGCAAATAAAGTGTGGTTCGCTCCGCTCAATCGCGCCCTTTTCCACACATTTCTTAATCACAGTGTAAGACGTATTCTTATTCCAACCAATCTGCTCCTTCAGCACTTCCGCAATGCGTTTCGCGGGGATCTCCCCCTCTTTCCAAATGACGTCCATCACTTGAAGCTCCGAATCAAACAATTTAATCCGCATTTGTACTGCACCTCCGCATCGAACAGACGACCCCAATAGTTTCTTTCCACTATATTATCACGCCAGCCATCCGCCGTCAATGCGTGTTCTGGGATTTGATCCCTCCCAAACACCCCGACACCCCGAACAATCCCCCGCTTGACAACCGCAGCCTAGCGTGCTAGTATAATCACATTCAGACTATTTCAATAGTCCACTTTGAAAGGATTTGTGTAACATGGATATTCTCGATTATCTCCTCTGGTTCGTCGCCATCTTCGCCGTCGCTTATGGGGTGCTCCTCCTCATCCTTCCCAGAAAAACACTCACCCCCACCATCAAAAAGCAATTACAAAGCAAAGGCAACAGCAACCCCTCAAGCGAAGACATCGGCAAAAAACTGAGATTCTTCCGTCTCATGGGCCTAGTCTGCCTCGCCGCCGGCGCCGCCCTCGTCTACATCAACCTAACCGGCGGAATCTTCGTCTAAGCCATCGTCCTCTATCAGGCACAGAACGCACCTCCGCACAAAGTCGTATCCGCCCGAAAGCGACCCTCCCTCCGCCGGCAGGCGGAACCGCAAACCCCAAACGCGCCCAAGCCAAACGTCAAAAAGGAAGAGATTTTCAAGAGAAGCCATACGGTTTCTCTTGAATTGTTTTTTGCCAACGCAAAAAGTAGGTCGCCCTCGGCGACACGATAGCAATAGGCCCGATTTGCCTACTCAAAATACCTACATAGCCCCCACACGACAAAACAAAATACGATATTTTTTGCAAAGAGGGGTTGACACAAAAACCATCGCATGCTAATATACGTACATACAGAATGTATGCGAGGTGAAAACAATGCCCCGGAACAAATACCCAGAAGAAACCGTACAAAAAATCTTAGACGCCGCGCTGAAACTGTTTCTGGAAAAAGGATACGAGAAAACAACGATCCTAGACATCGTAGAAAACATGGGCGGCCTAACCCGCGGCGCGTTTTACCATCACTTCAAGTCCAAAGAAGAAGTCCTCAACGCCGTGACAGACAGATTGTTCTACGAACAAAACCCATTTCACGATGTAGCGGGGATGCCAAATATGACCGGGCTGGAGAAGCTAAAATATTCCTTAAAGCACCAGTTCCACTTTGAAAATCCGGAATATCAACCCCTCGTCGTCGCCCTGATGTCCCTGGTAGAAAAAAACCCGCAGTTTATCATGCACATCTTCTTAGAAAACCGTAAATCTGTTGAGAGATATATTCAGCCCCTGATCGAAGAGGGAATCGCAGACGGCTCAATTCGGCCGAACAACGCGAAACTCGTCGGCGAGTTGATGCAGCTCGCGGGAAATATTTGGATGAACCCATACCTATTCCCCATGACAGAGACTGAGGCGCTGGAAAAGTTGATGCTGCTGAAACAAATATTAGACGGACTTGGCGTTCCCGTGTTTGACGAAGAGGTGCTGTCACATTTCATCAACGCGGATTGGGACGACTTTTTCGAAGACCCCGCTACAGAAGAATAGATCCCGGCGAAGAAGCGAAAATACTTCATGCGCAACGCAAAGGAGTGCATGAAGTTTATTTTAATCAAATACATACAAACATCATGTATCGCAAAAAGGAGAAACAACTATGACCCAACCATCACCCGCAATCGTGGTAAAGAATCTGACGAAATCCTACAAGAACCATCAGGTCCTCAAAGGCGTCAATTTCACCGTACAACAAGGGAGCATCTTCGCCCTCCTCGGCTCAAACGGCGCGGGGAAAACGACAACCGTAAAAATCCTCGCAACCCTGATGCAACCGGACGGAGGCCGCGCGGAAATCAACGGCTGTGATGTGGTCCAAGAAGCGGGCGCAGTCCGGAACGAAATCAGCCTCACCGGGCAATACGCCGCGGTAGACGAGATGCTCACAGGCCGAGAAAACCTCCGCATCATCGGCGCTCTCCGGCACCTGCCCGACAAAAACGCCCGTGCCGATGAACTGCTAGACTTTTTCCGCCTGACAGACGCCGGAGATAACCTGGTCGCGACCTATTCCGGCGGTATGCGCCGTCGGCTCGATATCGCAATGAGCCTCATGGGCCGCCCCCCAGTAGTATTCCTCGATGAACCCACAACCGGCCTCGACCCGCAAAATCGCCTCGCCATGTGGGAGATCGTCAAATCCATGGCAGATTCCGGCACAACAGTACTCCTCACAACGCAATATTTAGACGAAGCCGAATATCTGGCCGACCACATCGCGGTCTTGCACGAGGGCGTAATCATCGCAGACGGAACGGTAGACGAACTCAAGCAAAAGCTGCCCCAAGGAATCATCCAACTCCAATTCAAGACTGAGGCCGATCTGCAAAAAGCCAGAGAACTCCTAACCGGCTATCCAATCCGCCGCGGCGAGACAGCGTTCGCCATCGACGTACAAACAGACGGCGGCGCAAAACAGTTTGCCGATATACTCAACAAACTCAATTATTGGAATGTCGCAGACTTCACCTTCGCCCCCAAGCAGCCAACCCTAGAAGACGCGTTTTTGACCCTGATCGGCGAGAAATAGAAGAGGAGATATTCTATGAAGATTCTAAAATTCCTGATAATAACCTTCGCCATCTCTTGGAGTTGCCTCGGGCTCCTGGTCGTTCTGAATAACATCGGCGTCATCACATACACAGCCGGGCTCCCCCTGATTATGATCGGCGCGTTTGGCCCCGGAATCGCGGCCATACTGCTGCAAAAAGACCGTTCGCCAAGCGCGATTGTGCGCTTTATTTTCAGCGGCGATTACAAACCCTGGCCATATTTGCTGCTGTTTGGCGCACTCTTAGGCGCTGCCTTTTGGTTCCCCACGCAAGAACTGACCCCCCATGGCCCTCCCCTGCTCGCCTTCCCAATCGTCCTGCTCGTGCAAACGCTATTTACCGGAGGGCAGGAAGAACTCGGCTGGCAGGGCTTTCTGCGGCCGTCCTTGGAGCAGCATATGCCTTTTCCGCTTGCCGTCGTGCTGCTCGGCGTAATCTGGGCGGTGTGGCATTTACCGCTCTGGCTCATCGCGGGAAGCCCGCAAGAAAACATCCATTTCGGGGTATATGCCGTCATGGTGCTGGTCTTTAGTTTCCCCTTGTCGGTATTACACAAGAAGACAAACAGTGTATTCTTGTGCTGCCTACTACACGGCCTGGTCAATACCCTGTCGGCCTACCTCGCGTTCGGCGCGCAATGGGCGCTGATCCTGAACGGCAGCGTGGTAAACCGGGGCGTTATCGTCGGCGCGATCGTAGTGGTCGCCGTTTCTCTGCTGGTATGGCAACTGGATAAATCAAATATACAGATCAAGGAGTGTGTAGCATGAGTACGATGAATCTTGCAAGAAGAGAGGGATCGCTCCTGGGCGACTCGATGACAATGTTCGGCCGGAGCCTGAAGCTTTCGATGCGCAGCCCGGAAGCAATCTTTATGGCCCTGATCGTACCCGCTGTCCTCATGGTCGTATTTGTCTATGTCTTTGGCGGGGCGATGGATGTAGGCGGCTATAGTGTAGTCAACTTCATTGTGCCGGGGATTATTCTCCAGACCATCGGGCAAGGAATGCCCGCAATCGCAGTTCGCGTAAACAGCGATATGACAAAGGGCATTGTAGACCGGTTTCGCACAATGCCGATTGCGAAATCGTCCATCCTGGTCGGACACGCCTTCGCAACCTTAGTGCAGAGCGCAATAACGGTTGCCGCCACCATCGGCGCCGCTCTGTTAGTCGGATTCCGCCCGAGCGCGGGCCTGATCGAGTGGCTCATGATTGCAGGAATCTTGGTCCTCTACATCTTCATGATGGCCTGGCTCGCGGTTGTGAGCGGGGTACACGCAAAAGAGTCGGAAAGCGCGGCTGGACTCATGTCAATGATCGGCATCCTGCCCTTCCTAAGCTCCGGCTTCGTCCCAACAGAAACAATGCCCTGGGCCTTGCGCGTCTTCGCGGAAAATCAACCCATGACCCCAATCATCAACACCATGCGCGCACTAATGCTGGACCAACCCCTCCCAGACGGCGCATTGCGCGCCGCGATCCTCTGGTGCGTAGGCTTGACCGTGGTATTTTATGGAATGGCCCTCGCGATTTATCAGCGGAAAACGAGAAGATAAGAGACAATCCCTCAGCTTTGCGGCTGAGGGATTTCTTTTGCTCCTCTAAATATCCTTACTTTTTTATGCGCCTGCGGCTCACTGCGCTCGTTGCGCCGAGGACGCCTTCCTTTTTGACTTGTATGCACAGCAAAACACAACCTCACATCTTCCGCCTCGCCCGGCGGAGGGGGTGCTGTGTGCAAAACACCGCCCAAAGGCTCCTTTTCCAAAGGAGCTGTCAGCGAAGCTGACTGAGGATTCCTTCCCTCTAGCACCGCATCCCCCAAACAAATCCTCCGCCAGACTTCGCCTGCCATAACTGACGCCTGGGGAGGGCAAGGCGAAGCCGCGGACCGATTGGTTCGGCGGAAGGAATATCGGCAGGTACCTCCTTTGAAAAAGGAGGCTTTGGAAAGCGACACACCCCTCCGCCGGCAGGCGGAACCCCAAACCCCAAACGCCCACAAACCAAAAGTCAAAAAGGAAGAGATCTTTAAGAGAAACCATCGGTTTCTCTTAAATTGCTTTTTTGGGTACTTTTTTGCCAACGCAAAAAAGTACCTCGCCTCAGCGAAACGAGCAAAGCGAGCCGCAGGCTAAAAAATAAAATGATAAAAAACAATCGCCCCGGACCAAAGTCCAAGGCGATTGCTAAAATCAAAACGGAATATTCCCATGCTTCCTAGCCGGCCTATCCTCCCGCTTATTCCGCATCACATACAAAGCCTGCGCGATCCGATCCCGCGTCTCCCGCGGCTCAATCACCTCATCCACATACCCGCTGTTCGCCGCCGCGTATGGATTCGAAAACTTCTCCTTGTACATCTCCACAAGCTCCGCCCGCTTCGCGCTCGGATCCTCAGCCTCCGCCAACTCCCGCCGATAGAGGATATTAATCGCCCCCTCCGGCCCCATCACCGCAAGCTCCGCCTCCGGCCAAGCATACACCATATCCGCCCCCAGTTCCCGGCAGCACATCGCGATGTAAGCCCCGCCGTAAGCCTTCCGCGTCACAATCGTAATCTTCGGCACCGTCGCCTCGCTGTAAGCATACAACACCCCGGCCCCATGCCGGATAATCCCGCCATACTCCTGTCCCACACCCGGCAAAACCCAGATGTATCCACAAAGGTAATCAGCGGAATCCCAAACGCGTCGCAAGTCCGCACAAACCGCGTCGCCTTGGTCGAGGAGTCAATGTTCATACACCCCGCCAACACATTCGGCTGGTTCGCCACAATCCCCACCGGCCGCCCGTCAATCCGCGCATAACAAGTGATGATATTCTTCGCCCAATGCTCATGCGGCTCCAAAATCACCCCGTCATCCACAATGCTCCGAATGACCTCATACATATCATACGCCTTGTTCGGATGATCCGGCATAATCTCATTCAGCCGCTCCACATCCGCAGTCGCAACGCCCATCGTGACCGCCGTCGGCAGCGCATCCCCCGCACTAGACGGCAGATACGACAACAGCCCCTTCACTTTGTCGAGGCAAGCATACTCATCCGGCGCCCGAAAATGCGCAACCCCGCTCTTCGAAGTATGCGCAACCGCCCCGCCGAGCTCCTCGGCAGTGACTTGCTCCCCCGTCACCGTAACCACTACGTCCGGCCCCGTGAGAAACATCTGGCTCGTGCCCTCAACCATAAAAATATAGTCCGTCAAAGCCGGCGAATACGTCGCCCCGCCCGCGCAAGGCCCCATAATCACCGAAATCTGCGGAATAATCCCAGACGCCATCGTATTCTGAAAGAAAATCCGCGCATACCCCGCCTGCGAATGAATCCCCTCCTGAATCCGCGCCCCGCCCGAATCCAAAAGCCCCACAATCGGGCACCGCGCCTTCAGCGCCTTCTTCTGTAGTTCCGATATCTTCATCGCGTGCATCTCACCCAGAGATCCCCCGCGATACGTAAAATCCTGCGCAAACGCAAACACCCGCCGCCCCTCAACAAGGCCATACCCGGTGATTACGCCGTCCCCGTCCATCTGCGTGCCTTCCATCCCAAGGTCCGTGCACCGATGCTGGACATAAGCGTTCAGTTCGACAAACGTCCCCTCGTCGAAGAAATATGCGACCCGTTCCCGCGCCGTCAATTTCCCCTTCTGGTGCTGCGCCTCAATCTTGTCGATCCCACTGCCCAGCATCAGTTTCTCGCGCCTAGCTTGCAGATCCGCATACTTGCTCATACAGGATTCCTCCGCTTTCTAAAGCCCGCGCGCCACCCAGCCAGACAGCCCGCACGCCTATTTCAACGAGACATTCTTACTATATTCAATAAACCGCTGGCAAGCCTTAAACTTATGCCGCCGCACAGCCATCTCTACCTTGTCATATTCCTTCTTCGTCAGCAGTTCGAGGATCTCCTTATGCTCATCATAAGACTCACTCGCCCGCGACGGCGCAACATTAAATACCCGGCTCGTGATCTGCCACTTCTTCCACAAATCCGAAATCATGTTATACAGTTCAAACATCGGCAAACACTCATAAATCGCCAGGTGAAATTTAATATTCAACTCCGAATACAAACTCGCCTCATCGTTCTTGAGCGCCCGCAGCATGCTCTCGTTGATTTCCTCCAACTTCTGGAAATCCTCCGGCTGCAAATAGTCCACACAAACCCGCGTCGCATACCCCTCCAGCACGCCTCTAATCTGAAACATCTGCGTGATCTGGTCCGTATCCATATCCTTCACAACCGCGCCATGGTTCGCGTTTATCGTAACATAACCCTCGCTCTCGAGCCGCCGAATGGCCTCGCGGACGGGAATCTCACTTACCCCATACTCCCGCGCCATCTTACTAATCACCATGCGCTCGCCCGGATTATACGTACCATTCAAAATCCGATCCAACAAGGATCCATACACAATATCCACTTTGCTCTTATACTCGTTCATACCCACACTCCTTTGCCCCAACACTATATCATATATAGCCCCGAATGTACAAAGGTTTTGCGTCGGCACAGTATCGTGACCGCCCTCATAATATATCATATATTATTTGTCGTGCCAAGTCAAGCGCGAAAACCTCTCCAAAGGCATCGCCCCCGAGTAAGCCATGCCCCGCAGCAAAATAATTGCCAATTCGTGCGCCTCGGCTCACCCGCAAACTGCACTCCATATTTCATTTTACCTAGCCAAATTGAACTATGAGGCACATTTCATCATCCCTTATTTCAACTTATGGCAACAAAATGAAATAAGATGCTTTCGCATTATAATTGACAGGCACAAATATCAAAGCCCACGCCAGAGTTTTTTCTAGCGCAGGCTTGACATATTCGTG
>WRAO01000017.1 GCA_009780175.1 Oscillospiraceae bacterium | reverse complement strand
TGGTGTAGCTCAGTTGGTAGAGCAGCTGATTTGTAATCAGCAGGTCGGGGGTTCAAGTCCGTCCACCAGCTCCATATGGGGGAGTTCCCGAGTGGCCAAAGGGGGCAGACTGTAAATCTGTTGCGTCTCGCTTCGATGGTTCGAATCCGTCCTCCCCCACCATAGAGATTCACATGATCTTATCATGTGAATCTTTTTTATTTTGTGGGTATGCCGTATGGAAAAAAACCTTGCTTTATACGACCAGCTTCAGGCCTATGCGAGGCGCGAGATTTGTTCTATGCATATGCCAGGACACAAACGACGAGCGGCACACAGCCCGCTCTTGCCGTGGCAGCTTGACATTACCGAAATTGACGGTTTCGACGACCTCCACGCGCCCGATGGCATTTTACGGGATGCCCAGATGCGAGCCGCGCGACTCTGGGGGAGCGACGAGGCTTATTTTCTCATCAACGGATCGAGCGGCGGGATTTTGGCGGGGGTTTACGCCTCTGTGAGTCCGGGGGACCGGATTTTGCTGGCGCGGAATTGCCATAAGTCTGTCTACCACGCCGTGGAACTAATGGGGCTTCACCCGGTCTATTTGGAGCCGGCGATTGTGGCGGGTGCCGGGATCGCAGGGAGCGTGACCGCGGAGGCGGTGGCGCGGGCGTTGGAGGCTTATCCGGATATTCGACTAGTGGTGCTTACGTCGCCAACGTATGAGGGTGTACTCAGTGATGTGGGGGCGATTGCGGCGGTTCTGCATAATCGTGATATCCCGTTGTTTGTGGACGAGGCGCATGGAGCGCATTTGGGGTTGAGTTCCCATTTTCCGCCGTCAGCGGTGCATCAGGGGGCAGATTTGGTGGTGCAGAGCTTGCACAAGACCTTGCCGAGCCTGACGCAGACGGCGGTTTTGCATCGAGCCGGGGAGCGGGTTTCGCCGGCGAGACTGCGGCATGCGCTGGGGGTGTTTCAGAGCACGAGCCCCTCCTATCCGCTCCTAGCGTCGATGGACGGATGTGTGACGTACCTGGAGGAGCAGGGGGAGGGGCTGTTTGACGCTTGGCGGCAGCGGCTGGATCGGTTTTACGAGGAAATGCGGGACTTGCGGCATCTGAAGTTGCTTCGCAGAGAGCTCGACTCTCACCATATCTACACCCACGATCCGGGAAAACTGGTTATCCTCTGCGGCGGTACCAGTCTGACCGGGACTGCGCTGATGGATGCGCTCCGGGCAGAGTTCGGGATCGAATTGGAAATGGCGCTGGATGGCTATGCGATTGCGATGACCAGTCCGCAGAGCACGGATGGAGAGTGTGCCCGGTTGGGCGAGGCGCTCCGACGTCAGGACAGCATTGCGGAGGCCGTACCTGAGCGGGGATCTGTCGCTTTGCCGTCTATGCCGGAGCAGATGATGCTTGCCGGGGAAGCGATGCGGCTCCCGGGTCGGCAAGTGGGCTTTGCGGAGAGTGTGGGGCAGATTGCGCGGGGCTATGTATGGGCCTATCCGCCAGGGGTGCCGTTGGTAACGCCAGGGGTGCGGATTACGACGGAGATTGCCGTGTGTTTGAGCGAACTGGAAGCGAGCGGGGTGGTTTTGAAGCGTACCTTTGAGGCGCCAGAGGGCCAGATTGAGATTGTTGACAATCGCTGAGTTTTTCGGTACAATGATGGGTAGAAATCGAAGCGAGGTGACCATCATGGAGAGAATCCAAACCATCACAACGGGCAGCTTGGCCCAAAGCGTAGCGACCGGCGGCTGCGGCGAGTGCCCCACCTCCTGCCAATCTGCCTGCAAGACTTCCTGCGGCGTGATTAACCAGCCATGCGAGGGACAGAAGTAGCACAGGGATAGACAAATAACCGCCTCCGCAGTTGCGGCAGGCGGTTATTTTTTGGGTGCGTGGCAGCATGCGGGCGAACTGTGTTCGCCCGCTCTATATACGAAGGATACGGCATGGCAAGGAGAAAATGTATGATACATCAATATAAACTGGCGGGGCGGAACATTGTCGTCGATACGAGCAGCGGGGCGATTCATCAGGTGGACAACCTCGTGTTTGACGCGATTGCGAGGTATGAGGCGAAGTCGTCTGACGGCCTTGCGACGGAACTTGCGGCTTCTTATCCGGAAGTAGCTGAGACGGAGATTGTCGCCGTGATGGAGGCGATTGCGGGCCTCCAAACGGCGGGACAGTTGTTTGCGCCGGATGCGCCGTATCGCGCGTTGGCGGGGACGGCGAAACGGTCCGGCGAGGTAAAGGCGCTTTGTTTGCATGTGGCGCATACGTGCAATCTTGCCTGTGACTACTGCTTTGCCCGGGAGGGGCAGTATCACGGAGATCGGGCGCTAATGTCCTTTGAGGTTGGCAAGCAGGCCCTCGATTTTCTGCTGGAAAATTCCGGCGATCGGCGGAATTTGGAGGTGGACTTTTTCGGCGGGGAGCCGCTGCTCAACTGGGCTGTGGTGAAGGCGTTGGTGGCGTATGGGCGCAGCCGGGAAGCGGCACTGAATAAGCGGTGTCGGTTTACATTGACCACCAACGGGATGCTGCTCCAGGAGGAGATGATGGAGTTCCTGAATCGCGAGATGGAGACGGTTGTGCTCAGCCTCGACGGACGCAAAGAGGTGCATGATCGCCTGCGGCGGACGCCTGCTGGGGCCGGGAGTTATGATACGGTGGTGCCGAAATTCCAGGAACTTGTCCGGCGGCGCGGGGGTAAGGGGTATTATATCCGTGGGACCTACACGCGGCGGAACCTCGATTTTGTGGAGGACATTCTGCATATGGCGGACCTCGGGTTTACGGAGCTCTCGTTGGAGCCCGCTGTCGGCCCGCCGGGGGATTTGTATGCGCCGGGGGAAGCGGATTTACCGGTGATTTTTGCGCAATATGAGCGTCTCGCCGCTGAGATGAAGGCGAGGCAGGGGACGGACAAGGCGTTCCGCTTCTATCACTACACCATAGACCTAGACCGCGGCCCTTGCGTCCACAAGCGGCTGCTCGGCTGCGGCTCCGGGACGGAGTATTTGGCGGTGACACCTTGGGGTGAGCTGTTTCCGTGCCATCAGTTTGTGGGCGAGGACGCATATTCCATGGGCGATGTCTGGCAGGGTGTGACGAACATGGCCGCGCGAGACGAATTGGCGGGGCTTTCCGTCTACAATCGGCCGGATTGTGACGATTGCTGGGCGCGTCTTTATTGTGGGGGCGGATGTTCAGCGAATGCGCGGCATGTTTCCGGCAGTGTCCGGGGGGTGGATCCTGTGGGGTGTGCGATGTTCAAGAAGCGGCTGGAGTGTGCGATATTGCTGAGGGCTCTATAAAAGGGTTTTTGTTTTTCTAGATTGTTCTATTTTTTACTGAGCCTGCGGCTCGCAATGCTCGTTGCGCTGAGGCGCCTTACTTTTTTTGCTATCGCACAAAAAAAGTAAGCAAAAAAATGCGACCCGAGGGCTTCGCCCCCGGGACCCCCATTTGACTTTTGGTTTATGGGCACAAAAGTCATGTGGTTCCGCCTGCCGGCGGAGGTTGGGCCGCTTTCGGGCATACACGTTCTTGTGCGGTGCGCTAGACGAATGTGCGGTGCGCGCCCGTAAGCGGATTCCCTTCCGCCGGGCGAGGCGGAAGACAAGCGTTTGGTGCGCTGTGTATTACAGTCAAAAGGAAGAGTTTTTCAAGAGAAACCATATGGTTTCTCTTGAATTGTTTTTTGCCTCCTTTTTGCCAACGCAAAAAGGAGGGCGCCTTCGGCGACACAACGCAATAGGCCTACCAGCCAGGGTGGAAATATCCCTATGGCAAAGAAATAAGAGAAGCCCAGTTGCTCTGCAACAAAAATCATGGTATTATAAAGGATAATACAAAAATCAAAAGGAGGCCCCTGCCAATGGCTTTTTATTACGACTCTCCGTCTCGCACCTTTAGTGAGTATCTCTTGGTGCCTGGTTATTCGTCGGCGGAGTGTGTGCCGGATAAGGTTTCGCTGAAAACGGCGGTTACGCGCTATCGGGCGGGAGAGGAACCGGCGATTGTGATGAATATCCCGCTGGTTTCGGCTGTGATGCAGTCTGTCTCGGATGATAGAATGGCGGTCGCGCTGGCGAAAGAGGGCGGGATTGCCTTTTTGTACGGATCGCAGGCGATTGAGGATCAAGCGGAGATGGTTCGGCGCGTGAAGCGGCACAAGGCGGGTTTTGTCGCGTCTGACTCCAACGTGCGGCCGGATCAGACGATGGGAGATTTGCTTGCGCTCAAGGAAAAGACGGGGCACGCTACCGTGGCGGTGACGCATGACGGGACGAATACGGGCAAATTTTTGGGACTGGTCACGAGCCGGGATTATCGGCCCAGCCGGATGGACCCGAAGACGCCGGTGTCGGAATTTATGACGCCGTTTGAGAACATCGTCTACGCGGAGGAAGGCGTAAGCCTGAAAGAGGCGAACGATATCATCTGGGAGCATAAGCTCAACGCGCTGCCGGTGATTGATAAGAACCAGCGGTTGGTGGCCTTTGTATTTCGGAAGGACTATGACAGCCATAAGGCGAATCCGCGGGAGTTGCTGGACGCCGCGAAAAGCTATGTCGTCGGCGCGGGGATCAACACGCTGGACTATGCGGAGCGCGTGCCCGCTTTGGTTGAGGCTGGCGCGGACGTCTTGTGCATCGACTCCTCCGAGGGGTTCACGGAATGGCAAAAGCAGACGCTCGGTTTCGTTCGCGCGCGGTATGGCGATGAAGTGAAGGTCGGCGCGGGGAACGTGGTGGACCGGGAGGGATTCCGGTTCCTGGCGGATGCCGGTGCGGACTTCATCAAAGTCGGGATCGGCGGCGGAGCGATCTGCATTACGCGCGAGGCGAAGGGGATCGGCAGAGGCCAGGCTTCGGCGGTGATCGAGGTCGCGGAGGCGCGGGACGAGTATTTCAAAGAGACGGGGATTTATGTGCCCATCTGTTCGGACGGCGGGATTGTCCACGATCATCACATCACCTTGGCCCTTGCGATGGGTGCGGATTTCTGTATGTTGGGCCGGTATTTCGCCCGCTTTGACGAAGCCCCCGGACGGCGGGTTGTAGTCGGCGGAAGCTATATGAAAGAATATTGGGGCGAAGGGTCGAACCGGGCGCGGAACTGGCAACGGTATGACTCCGGCGGCGATAAAAAACTCTCCTTCGAAGAGGGGGTTGACTCCTATGTGCCCTACGCGGGCGCGCTGGCGGATAATGTGGCCTTGTCTCTGGCGAAGGTGAAATCTACGATGTGTAACTGCGGAGCCTTAACGATCCCAGAACTACAGGAAAAAGCGCGGCTGACGTTGGTGTCGTCTGTCTCGATCGTCGAGGGCGGGGCGCATGATGTCGTGTTGAAGAATCAAACGGATGTGGTGCAAGGGTAGGTTTTTGTTTTACTTGCCGTCGCCATAGAGATATTTCTATTTTGGCCTGTGGGCCATGCGCTTCGTGTCGCCGAAGGCGACCTACTTTTTTTGCTTCGCCAAAAAAGGCGATTCAAGAGAAACCGAATGGTTTCTCTTGAAAATCTCTTCCTTTTGACTTTCGTGCACAGCGGACCACAGCGTTACAGCTTCCGCCTCGTCCGGCGGAAGGGAGTGCAGTGCGAAAAGCACCGCACATTTGTCTCATGCACCGCACAGAAACGTGTACGCTCGAAAGCGACAGTCCCTCCGCCGGCAGGCGGAACCACTTGACTTGAACGCGCAAGCGCTAAAAGTCAAATGCGCCTCAGCGCAACGTAGCGCTGGAGCCACATGGCTCAAAGAAACATCTCTATAGAAAAGACACTATGGGAGAGATCACTCGTGGAAGAAACCACCATGCGAGAAAAAACTTGTTTCCTCACCGGACACCGGGACATCCCGCGGGACAAATATCCCGAGGTTCTCGCGAAGTTGGAGCGGGCGGTGGACGGACTCATTGCGCGCGGCGTGGAGTATTTTGGCGTCGGCGGGGCACTGGGTTTTGATATGCTGGCCGCGCTTACGGTGCTCAGAGCGAGGCGGCAGCACCCGGAGGTGAAGCTGATTTTGGTTTTGCCCTGCAAAGATCACGACTTTGGCTGGCCTGGGGAAGATAGAGCGATTTTTGAGCAGATTGTAAGCCAGGTGGACAAGGTGGTCTACACGGCGGAGAAGTATTACGGCGGGTGCATGTATAAGCGCAACCGGCACTTGGCGGAGCAGAGCGGATTTTGCGTTTGCTACTTAGATCGGGTCACCGGCGGGACGGCGTATACGGTGAGTTATGCGAAGAGCCTTGGGGTGCAGATTATCAATCTGGCGGACGAGGTATAAAGAAAAGGTTAGCCCCGAAAGGGGCTAACCTTTTTCATGCGCGGTATGCGTATTAGCTAGCAGCATAAGCCCTAGTGTTTAGTTCTCTAATGCTTCCAGTTCTTTCGCCAGGTCGATTCTGGGGAAAAGGCTTTCGCCTTTTTGGACGGTCACTGTATGCGGGAGCAGGCCAAAGGTGGCGGCGCTGTCCCAGTTGCAGATAGACGGGTCCGCGCCGATTTGCTTCCAGGCCTTTTCGCAGCTCTCCGGGGTGAAGGGGAGGAGGAGGCTGGTGGTGATGCGGATAGTCTCCAGGAGATTATAGAGCACGCGGGCGAGGCGGGTTTTCTGCGCCTCGTCTTTCGCGAGAACCCAGGGGGCGGTTTCATCGATATATTTGTTCGCGCGGGTGGTGACTTTGAAGACTTCCACAAGGGCCTCCTGGAAGGCGAAAACTTCCATCTTCTCTTCATAGAGCGCGCGGAGCGCGGTAGCCATGGAGATGAGGTCATCATCTTCAGGACTGGGGTCCTGCATCTCGGGCAATGTGCCATCGAAATATTTTTCGACCATTGCCACCGTCCGGGATACCAAGTTGCCGAGGTCGTTGGCGAGGTCGGTGTTGATGCGGGTGATGAGGAGCTCGTTGGAGAAGTTGCCGTCCGAGCCGAAGGGGAACTCGCGGAGGAGGAAGTAACGCAGGGCGTCTGTGCCGTAGCGGCTGGCGAGGATGTAGGGGTCGATCACGTTGCCTTTGGATTTGCTCATCTTGCCCCCGTCAAACAGCAGCCAGCCGTGTCCGAAGACTTGTTTTGGGAGCGGCAGATCCAGCGCCATCAGCATGGCGGGCCAGATGATGGAGTGGAAACGCACGATCTCCTTGCCGACGAAATGGACATCGGCGGGCCAGAACTTCTCAAAATCGTGGTATCTGTCGTTTTGGTAGCCGAGGGCGGTGGTGTAGTTGAACAGCGCGTCAATCCAGACGTAGACGACGTGGCCGGGATCAAAGTCTACCGGCACGCCCCAAGTGAAGGAGGTACGGGAGACGCAGAGGTCCGATAGACCGGGCTTGAGGAAGTTGTTGACCATCTCATTTTTCCGGCTCACAGGGAGCAGGAATTCAGGGTGTTCTTCGTAGAGATTGAGGATCTTATCCGTGTATTCGGAGAGGCGGAAGAAGTAGGCCTCTTCCTCGGCGTCTACTACGGGGCGGCTGCAGTCTGGGCAGTTGCCGTCCGTGAGTTGGCTCTCGGTCCAAAAGCTCTCGCAGGGGGTGCAGTATTTGCCCGCGTAGACGGATTTATAGATCGCGCCCCTGTCATAGAGGGCGCGGAAGATTTTTTGGATGGCGGAGACGTGGTAATCATCCGTGGTGCGGATATAGCGGTCATAGGAGATGTTCATGAGTTTCCACAGATCGTAGATGCCGCCTTCGCCTTCGACGATGCGATCGACGAACTCCTTGGGGGTCATACCGGCGCGTTTGGCGTTTTCTTCGATCTTTTGGCCGTGTTCGTCGGTGCCGGTGAGCATCAACACATCGTAACCCCGCATTCGCTTATACCGCGCCATTGCGTCCGTGGCGACGGTGCAATAGGTATGCCCAATATGGAGCTTGTCCGACGGGTAGTAGATGGGGGTGGTGATGTAGTAGGTGTTTTTGCTCATGGCTGTGCCTCCTAAGAAGGGTAGTGTTGGTAGTATACCACTGGGGACGTAGGAGATGCAAGGGCATATGTGCGTGGATAGGGTAATAGGATGGGTACAAAGGCTCCTTTTCCAAAGGCGCTGCCACGGGCATTCCTTCCGCCGAGCCAATCGCTTCGCTCCCCAGGCGTCAGTTATGTCAGCGAAGCGGACTGAGGATTGTCCTTTTTCGGCATTCGCCCGCGTCCAACAAATCCTCCGTCAGGCTTCGCCTGCCACAGGAGGCTTTTAAGGCGGGCGTGATATTTAGCAAACGCAACACAAGGAGGCGCAATATGCAAAAGCAACAGGTATCCGGCATCCGTGTCGCAATGGTCTATATCGGCACCGTAGTCGGAGCCGGATTTGCTACCGGGCAGGAGATTTTGCGGTTTTTTGTGGATTTTGGGTTCGGTGGACTGTGGGGAATAGGGCTGTCTACGGGTCTATTCGTCGGGTATGGCGTGCTGATTATGCGGATTGGGATGGCGGTGGGGGCGCGGTCGCATCGAGATATTCTGCCGGAATTGGGCGGTTTGGTGTTTCAAACGGGAGTGGATGCGTTGATTTTGGTGAGTTTATTTGGGGGCTTTACGGCCATGATCGCGGGGAGTGGGGCATTGTTTGGGCAAGAATTCGGCCTCCATCCGGCCCTTGGGGGAGCGGTTATGGGTTTTTTTACCGCGCTGACGGTGCTCCGGGGGCTTAAGGGTGTCATTCACGCGATTAGTTCGGTGGTGCCGTTTTTATTGGTGTCGGTGGTGGTGATTTGTGTGGGCGTGTTGATGGGGGGAAATCCGATGGAGATTGGAAGCGGACGGCCAATGGCCGCCCCTACAAGAATGATGGGGAATTGGGTGTGGGCGGCGGTTCTATATGGGTCGTATAATATCTTGATGTCGGCGGCGGTGCTGGCGCCCGTGGGGGCGGTGGCGGCGGACCGGCGGGCGGTGCTGCGAGGCGGGGCGCTGGGCGGAATCGGCCTAGGGGCGGCTTCGGTGATGATTTTTTTGGCGCTATCCGTCAGCCAAGCCGAGAGCGGGGGATTTGAGGTGCCGATGTTGTATTTGGCGGGGCAGATATCGCCTATTCTGGGAATTTTGTTTGCGCTGGTGTTATTGGCGGAGATTTATACGACGGCTGTTGGGTCACTGTATGGGTTTTGCGCGCGGCTGCGTGCGGGTGGACAGCAAAACGCCGCCCCGAAGGTCATAATCGGGACGGCGGGCGTAGCGTTTTTGGCGAGTTTGTTTGGATTTTCCAATCTGGTACGGTATTTGTATCCCTTGCAGGGATATGGGGGAATTTTGTTTCTTGCCGCGCTGTTGATCTATGCGGTGCGGGGGCTTAGACGTCGGCGAATATCTGCTCGATGAGGGGGAGCAATGCGGTTTCGTCGATGGTGCGGTCCTCCGGGGCGACTATGAGGAAATCTCCGAGACGGGTGATTTGATAATCGGAATGAGCCTCGACAGTGGCTTGGGAGAGGAAGAGGTGATTGCGGTAGAGCAGCCATCCGTCGCCATCGTCCTCCGGGAGGCGGAAGACGATGGTGAGAGGTGGAGTGCTTTGCAGGGTTAGCGTTGCGTTGAGGAAGTCACGTGCGAACTCGCTTTGTGGGAAGAATAGTGCGGGGAAATAGACTTCGCCGGTGCCGGGTCTTACGAAAGGGGCGAGAGATTGGCGGCTGTCTATGTCGTCCAAGCGGGTACCCAGTGGAAGTGCCGACAGTCCGTGCGTAGACCATTGCCGGACATAGACAGAGGTGCCTAGTCGGAAAATCTGGAGATCAATGAGCATGTCGCGGTTTTCGACGATGCGCTGGCGCTCCTCGGCGGACATATCCGCTCGCTCGTGGAGCAAGGGGCGGAGATTTGCGCCGAGTTGACTGAGTTGGATAAGTTGCGGGTCGAACTCTGAGATGGGGCTGAGGTTGGGTTGCCGAGCGGGCGCGCTGTTTGGCAGGAAGGCGATGACGGCGGAGAGAAGGACGAGTAAGGCGGCTGAGAGAACAAGGAGTTGACGTTTTCTGTTGGCCATTTCTGCACCCCCTTTTCTTGTTATTCTATCAGAATCCCCGGATTTTTGCCACTGTGCAAAAGGGGCTTGACAAAGAGGTCAAAAATGCATACAATGTTTAGGCTGATGATCCCGATGTGCGCCAGTAGCTCAGTAGGATAGAGCAACTGCCTTCTAAGCAGTAGGCCAGGGGTTCGAATCCCTTCTGGCGTGCCAGAGCTCACTACCGGGGATGCTGCGCTTCGTTTCCGGCTTCGGCCTGCGGCCTTTGCCGAAAACTGCGCTGCGCAACCCCGTCGTTCGCTTCCGATTCGGGCGAAGACCCACCCGAATCGGGCAAGGGCGAAGGTCAGGAGCTAAGGGCATCAGGACTTATGTGGTGAGTGTAGCTCAGTTGGTAGAGCACCGGATTGTGGTTCCGGGTGTCGCGGGTTCGAGCCCCGTCATTCACCCCAAAGGTGAAGGTGCCGTTAAGGCACCTTCACCGCAGATACTGGGATGTCGCCAAGTGGTAAGGCACCAGACTTTGACTCTGGCATTTCGAAGGTTCGAACCCTTCCATCCCAGCCAAGCGCGCCGCGCAAGCGGCGCGCTTCCCCAGACCGAAATCCTTCGTGAACAATACCCTTGACCTTTCAACCCCGTCGGAGACTAGGGGGAAGGTCGAAGGGGGACTAGTCCCCCTTCGAAGGTTGCGCGTGAGCGAAGCGAACTTACGAGCGTGTTCACACGCTCGAGTATTCCCCGCAGGGAATACTCGCAACCCAGGATCCAGTAGCTCAGTAGGTAGAGCACCTGACTTTTAATCAGGTTGTCCGGAGTTCGAGCCTCCGCTGGATCACCAAGAAGGAAATTCCCACGCGCTTTGAAACATTCGAGGTGCGTGGGATTTTTTTACGGTGGGGCATGTAACGAAACGTGCACACTTGACAACGAAAGACTACCGTGATAGTATAAACGCATATCTGAAGGAGGGGTTTTGTATGGAAAGAGAACAGATGTTACAGCTGACAGGCTTTCAGCCGGTCGGAGACGTCGGACGCGGGCTGTTGCTTGGGTTTCCGGCGGAGGCAGAGGTTTTGTCCGGGTTCATGAAAGACGGACTGACTCTGCGTCTGTACGGAGACGCGGCGACGGGCAAGCAGATCAAGGCGATGAACAAACAACTGAAAGACGATGCGCGTCTGAACGGGAAAGTGTCCATTGCTGCGGACGCGGAGACGCCCGGCGTTGCGGGTGTGGTCACGATCAGCGCTGCGGGTGAGGGAGATATCAATTCTCTGTATCGCAACGCGATCGACGCGGTGGAGAAACTGTTCCGCGAAGAGGGGATCAATCCGGTGCCGAATTGCCCAATCTGTGAGCAGACCGGTGGTGATACGTTGGTGCATTTCGACGGGCCGCTCTGTGTTGTACATATGACTTGCCTGAGAAACTGGAAAAACGCGCGGGAAGAGGAAGTGGCGCTGAAAGCGCATAATGGGGGCCATATGCGTGGGTTCATCGGTGGCTTCATCGGCGGTGTTGTGGGTGCGGCTCCTGCGTTTATCGCGCTCATGCTGACGAACTACTTTGTCGGGCTGCTGTTTGCGCTCATTCCGTTGGGTACGTTCTACGGCTGGAAACTCGCGGGCGGAAAACTCGACCGGATCACGACGATCTTTGTGGTGCTCTATTCGCTGGTTGTGGGCGTTTTTGTTGAGATTATTGATTCTTGGCTGGTTCTGCGTGAGGCGCTCCCGGCTTTTAATCCAAGCTTGTGGTATACCATACAGGTGTATCTGAACCCTGCGCATCGGTGGCACGATCTGTTTTTCAGACATCTACTGATGGCACTGGGCTTTACGCTACTTGGTATCTTCATCTCCTGGAGCATGATCCGCAAAACGGATAAGCACGAACTCGCTGATAACCAAGCGGCGTTTGACGAGGCGATTCCGCTGAGCCAACTGACACGGGACAGATAAATAAACAGTCATACATGTATAACGCTCCCCCGCGAAAGTGGAGGAGCGTTATTGTTTTTATGTGGTAACAATGTGATGGGCGAACAATAGAATGACTTGAGGTGATGCGCGTGAATGGGTGCGAACTGGCCATTGGCATTACGGCATTGGCGAGCGCCTTTGCCGCGCAAATAGAAGACGACGAAGATTTGAATCTGCTGGCGGCGGCGTTTATGCAGTTTGGGGATAGTCTGGCGACGATTGCGGCCTGGCGGGCCAGGTGCGCGGCATTGGAGGCGAGGCGGGAGGCCGAGGAGAGCGCTGAAGAGGCTGCGGAGGAGAGTGGTGAGGTGGGGGCGGATGAGGAAAAGAGCTAGGGTATTCGACGTAAAGGCTCTCCTACCGAATGGCGATTTTTGCCAAGATGATTTTCTCCAGGTTTTCCATCTGACTTTCAGTCTGGACTTGGAAGCTGATCCAGCCGCCAGTGGAGCAGGGGGAGTTGTCCGCCCAGACTTGTTTGGCGTAATCGTCCAACTCGTCGTAGACTGTTTCGATGGCTTTGGCGGAGACTTGGAACAATGCGGTGAAGGCGCCGTTTTCGGCGAAGATGTCGCAAATGTGTTTTTTCTTTACGCTATATTTTGCGCTCCAGCCGTAATCTTTGCCGTAGGGGAAGCGGATTTCGCGGGTGGCGCCGAGCTGTTGCAGATTGGCGTCTAACCTGAGCCAAAGTGAGCCGCTTTCGCCGCTATAGCGGATGAGATCGTCGAAGGTGGGTGTCTCTTGTTTGTTTAGCATTCTCTCATACATGGTGTGACCTCGCTAAAAGATAGATTTCGTGGCTACTTGACAGTATACTATGATTGAACTATACATGCCAGTGTGATACAATAGTGAAATCATAGACAAATCTTGATGGAAGAAAGTGAGACAAGCCCATGAGCAGAGGGAAACGGACGATTACGACCATTATAATCACCTTCTTGGTTGCGCTCGGATATTTCTATCTGAGGCTGCCGGCGATCAATTTGCACGATCCGGAGTTTTATCGCTTTGTGATTGTGGTAGCCGCGGTTTATTTTGGCCTGAGCCTTGTGCTCGGCGGGGCCGCGCTCAAAGGTGCGACGGCACAGCTGTTTGTGCAGGAGGTCAAGCGGGTGGCGTTTTTGCCGGCGCTTGTCTGTATTGTTTTGGTCGCCATCTTTATTGTGGGGAATATTATCTCCGCGCCGATTTTGCGGGCCAGAAGTTACGCGGCGATTTTTACGATGGAGCACAGCGTTTTCGAGGAAGATGTGCGCGAGATCAGTTTTGACCAGATTCCGATGCTGGATGCCCGCAGTGCGGCTCGGCTCGGGAACCGGACCCTCGGTGAACTGGCGGACGTCGTTTCGCAGTTTGAGGTGTCGCCGGTCTATACACAGATCAACTTCCAGGGGCGGCCGGTGCGTGTGGCGCCGCTGGTGTATGGGGATATCATCAAGTGGTTTAACAACATGCGGGAGGGGATCCCGGGCTATGTCATTGTAGACATGGTGACGCAGCAGGCGGAGGTGGTTCGCCTTGAGCCGGGCAGCTATATGCGCTATTCGCCGAGCGAGTATTTCTTCCGCTATCTCAACCGGCATCTGCGCTTCCAGTTCCCCACGTTTATGTTCGACGAGCCGGTGTTTGAGTTAGATGACTACGGGACGCCCTACTGGGTCGTGCCGCGGATTGTCAGACGTGTTGGACTGTTCGGCGGTGAGGATATTCAAGGCGCGGTGCTGGTGAACGCCATTACGGGACACAGTGTGTATTACGATGTTGCGGATATCCCGCTCTGGGTAGACCGCGTGTTCTCGGCGGAACTGCTTACCAGACAATATGACTGGTTTGGGGCTTATTCCAACGGCTTCTTGAACTCCATCCTCGGCCAACGTGATGTGACGCGGACCACAGCCGGGTTTAACTACATCGCTATTGAGGATGATGTGTACATGTATACGGGCATCACCTCTGTCGGGGCGGACAACAGTATTGTTGGTATTTTGCTCGTCAACCAACGGACGCGGGAGGCGACGTTCTACGCTGTCGCGGGTGCGGATGAGCGTGCGGGTATGGCGAGTGCTGAAGGCCTGGTGCAGGATTTGCGCTATGTGGCGACGTTCCCGCTGTTGCTTAACATTGCCGACCAGCCGACGTATTTTGTGGCGCTGAAAGACGCAATGGACATTGTGCGGCAGTATTCCTTGGTCAACGTGGCGCAGTCTCAGATCGCGGTGAATGCGCCTACGGTGGAAGAGGCGGTGCGGCTGTATCGTGAGGTCTTGCTGCGACAGGGGATTATCACGGGAGACGTGATTGTGGGGGCTTATAATGTCGGCGTGATTGAGGAGATTCGCACGGCGGTCATTGATGGGAACACGCATTTCTATATCCGGCTCCAGGGGCAGAATTTCTTCTATGTGATTACGGCGGCGATTGATCCCTATGTGATCTTGCTGAACGATGGGGATATTATCGAGGTTTATCACGGCGGGCTGTATAGCGACCTGGTCTGGGCGCATCGGATCGTAAGGCGATGATTGTTTCGCACAGGGTAACAGTGGAGGAGGACGGATTCGTCCTCCTCCATATCTTGCGTGGGTGTATGGGGTTGTCCGCGGCTGCGGTCCGGGGGCTGAAAGCGCACGGGGGGCTGCATGTGGACGGCGTTTTGCGGTTTACCACTTATCAGGTGCGGGCGGGAGAGCTTGTGACGGCGGATGTCTCACTCGGCGAGCGGGATGGGGATAATGTGCCGGAGGATGGGCCTCTGGCTGTGCTCTGGGAAGACGAGGGCCTGATCGCGGTGAATAAACCGCCGGGGATGATTGTGCATCCGTCTCGCGCGAAGAATGTGGGGACGCTGGCGAATTTTGTGGTGGGCTACCTACAGAAAAGCGGGCAGCGGCCGAATTGCCATATTGTGAACCGGCTGGATCGGGATACGAGCGGGGCGGTGCTGTTTGCGAAGAACGCGCATATGAAGGCGAAGGTTGTGGAGGCCTTGCAGACGGCGGAGAAGCGATATACGGCCTTGGTTTTGGGCGAACTTTCGCCGCCGGATGGGGTGATTGATTTGCCGATTCGGCGGTTTGAGCCGCAGAATATGCTGCGGATTGTGGCGGTGGATGGGCGGCGGGCTGTGACGCATTATCGGACCGTGAAGCGTGGCATGCTTGGCGGGCAGACTTGTAGTGCATTGGAATTGACGTTAGAGACGGGGCGGACACATCAGATTCGGGTGCATTGCCTGCATCGGGGCGTGCCGTTGGTGGGGGATCGGTTGTACTGCACGGAGGAGTCTGCGGAGCTTTCCGGGGTGCTTGGGGTGGAGCGGCAGCTGCTCCATAGTTCATATTTGGGGTTTTGGCATCCGCTTACGGGTGAGTGGGTGGAGGTTTTTGCTCCTATTGAGGATCCGGGTTTTGTGGGATTGTTGGAGAGATTGTAGGGGGCGCACACTGGGCGCCCCGTTTGTTTTTTACGGGGCTAAATTGGGAACGGGACGCCCGATGTGTCTCTCCCGCAGGGGCGCAAATGACAATCGCGCCTCGGCGAAATGAGGCGTGACCTCCCTAGGCCATAGAAAGTTAACAATTTATAAGCGAACAGAACGCCTGAAATCCTTTGCATCACCAAGTAAAATGTGGTATAATTACATGTTGCTAAAGAGAAAATCCTCCTAGAAAGGTGCGATTCAAAATATGGGTATTTTCAGCAAGGTCTTCGGGAGCCGGAGTGATAGAGAGGTCAAGCGCATTTTGCCGACTGTGGAGCGGATTGAGGCTCTGCAGGACGAGTATCGGGCGCTTTCGGACGCGGAACTCAAGGCCAAGACGGATTGGCTCAAAGGTCGCCTTGCAGATGGTGAAACCTTGGATGATATTTTACCGGACGCCTTCGCCACCGTGCGGGAGGCGGCGGACCGCGTACTCGGGATGCGGCACTATAAAGTGCAGCTCATCGGCGGGATGATCCTCCACCAGGGCCGGATTGCGGAGATGAAGACGGGTGAGGGCAAGACCCTCGTCGCGACTTTGCCGAGTTATCTCAACGCGCTGGCCGGGAAAGGCGTGCATGTGGTCACGGTGAATGACTACTTGGCCCGGCGTGACAGTGAGTGGATGGGGAAGGTCCATCGGTTTTTGGGGTTGAAGGTCGGGCTGGTTGTGCAGGGGCTTTCGAGCTCTGAGCGGCGGGCGGCTTATGCGGCGGATATCACTTACGGCACCAACAATGAACTCGGCTTTGATTATCTGCGTGACAATATGGCGCTGTATAAGCAAGACATGGTGCAACGCGGGCATGTGTTTGCCATCGTGGATGAGGTGGACTCCATCTTGATCGACGAAGCGCGGACACCGTTGATTATCTCCGGGCAGGGGGATGCCTCGACGGACCTCTATCGGCAGGTGGACCACCTTGTGCGGGGGTTCAAGGCGAAGGTCTACGCGAAAACGGATGAGAAGGCGGAGGAAGACGTCAACCTCGACGCCGATTACGTGGTCGATGAGAAGGCCAAAGTCGCCACTTTGACCGCCAGAGGCACGAAGAAGGCGGAGCACCATTTTAACATCGAAAATCTTGCGGATTTGGAAAATTCCACGCTGATGCACCACATCAGCCAAGCGATCCGGGCGTATGGGATCATGCATAAGGATGTGGACTATGTGGTGCGCGATGGCGAGGTCATCATCGTAGACGAGTTCACGGGCCGTCTGATGGTGGGGCGGCGGTATTCGCAGGGCCTCCATCAAGCCATTGAGGCGAAAGAGGGCGTGACGGTCGAGAAGGAATCGAAAACCCTTGCGACCATTACCTTCCAGAACTATTTCCGTATGTATGCCAAACTCTCCGGCATGACGGGTACGGCGATGACGGAGCAGGACGAGTTTGTCACGATCTACAGCCTTGATATCGTCGAGATTCCGACGAACCGCCCATTGGCGCGGATTGATTTGCCGGATGTGATTTATAAGTCCGACATTGGCAAGCATCGGGCGATTATTCAGCAGATTATGGAGTGTCATGAGATCGGCCAGCCGGTGCTGGTGGGTACGGTTTCGATTGAGAAGAGCGAACTGCTGTCGAAACTGCTCGCCAAAGAGAAGGTAAAGCACAATGTGCTCAACGCGAAGAACCATGAAAAAGAGGCCGAGATTGTCGCCCAAGCAGGTAAGTTTGGGGCGGTGACGATCGCGACGAACATGGCGGGTCGTGGTACGGATATTATGCTGGGCGGAAACGCGGAGTATCTGGCGCGGCACGATTTGGTGAAGGCAGGGTATACGGACGAGGTGATCGTCGAAGCGACCGGGTTTGCGGATACGGACAATGAGGACGTGAAGGCGGCGCGGAAGATGTTCGCGGAGCGGCTCGCGGCGCATAAGGCGGACATTGCCGCTGAGGCGGAGCAAGTTCGGGACGTGGGCGGGTTGTTTATTTTGGGTACGGAGCGGCACGAATCGCGGCGTATTGATAATCAGCTCAGAGGCCGCGCGGGACGGCAAGGTGACCCGGGTGAGAGCAAGTTTTACCTCGCGGCGACGGATGATTTGATCCGGATCTTTGCGCAAGAACGCTTTGAGGCCATCATGGAGCGGGGCGGGTTTGACGAGGACACGCCGCTGGAGCAGAAGATTTTTACGAACCTGATCGAGAACGCGCAGAGACAGGTGGAGAGCCGGAATTTCCAGTCTCGTAAACAAGTTTTGGAATATGACGACGTTATGAACCGCCAGCGCGAGTTGATCTACAAGCAACGTCAACAAGTGCTGGACGGAGGAGATATCGAAGAGAACGTCCGCGCGATGATCGGCGAAGTGATCGAGGCGCAGGTGGCGGGCAGCATAACCCCAGGGCAGCCATTGAAGAAGGAAGGCTTTGCGCAGATTGTCAAGCCATTTGAGGGGTTATTCCTCGTGCCGGGGGCTTGGCAGCCAGATGCGGCGCAGCTTGCGGCCTTTGATGAAGACAGCTTGATTGACGAACTCGAACGCCGAGCTCTGGAGGTCTATGACCGCCGTGAAAAGGAGCTTGGGACAGTAGAGTTTGTACAGGGGCAACCCATGTCCGTTTTGCGGGAATTGGAACGGATTGTGTTGCTTCGGGTTGTAGATGAGTTTTGGATGGATCATATTGACGCGATGCAAGAGTTGCGGCAGGGGATTGGGTTGCGTGCCTATGCCCAGCAAAATCCGGTGGATGCCTATAAGCGCGAGGGCTTCGAGATGTTTGACGGCATGATCGGCGGCATCAAAGAAGAGGTCGTGCGGCGCGTGTTTACGGCGCAGGTACGCAAGGATCAGGAGACGAACGCGCTGGAGCGCAAGAGCGTGGCGCAGAACGTCGTCGCGGGAATGCAGACTGGCGGCGGCGGGAGGCCGAAGCGGCAGCCGGTGCGTGTGGAGAAAAAGGTCGGGCGGAATGAGGCTTGTCCTTGCGGGCGGATCCGGGAAGATGGGTCGCCGATTAAGTATAAGAACTGTTGCGGGAAGGATGCGTAGATACAGGCTCCTTTTTCAAAGGAGGCTTTCAGTGCGCTTATTATATATCCGGCAACGAGCGAGGGAATATCTATGGCAATTATCACCCGACAATTTGGCGATCTAGTGTATCTGGTCGATGAGCAGATTCCTGTGCCGCATGCGTTTACGACACGGCTTGGCGGGGTGAGTGAGGGGATTTATGCGTCTCTTAACCTCCGGCAGAACCTCGGTGATGATCCAGCGGCGATTTTGGAGAATTACAATCGAATCACGGCGGCACTGGGGACGCGGAACGAGGACTTGGTCTTTTCTCGGCAGGTCCATGGGGATGCGGTTCGGGCAGTGGGCCCGGCGGATCAGTTTGGAGATATCTTCCGAGCCGTCGCCTGGGAAGCCGATGGGCTGGTGACGGCGGAGCGGGATGTTGCGCTTGCGGTGTTCACTGCGGACTGTATTCCGGTGTTGCTCTGGGATGCCTCGACTGGGGCCGTTGGTGCGGTTCATGCGGGGTGGCGGAGTACGGTGCTTGATATTGTCGGCAAGGCTGTTGGGAAGTTGATGGAATTCGGTGCGGATCCGCAGACAATCCGGGCGGCGATTGGGCCTGGGATTGGGGCCTGTTGTTTTGAGACGGGGTCGGAGGTATCGGCTGCGGTGCGGGCGATTTTAGGCGAAGAGGCTGAGGACTCTATTCGGGAGTTGGAAGATGGGAAGGCCGTGGTGGATTTGAAAGAGGTCAATCGGCGGCTTTTGGTCCGGGCGGGGCTGTTGCCGGCGCATATTACGGTGGCGGTGGAATGTACGATGTGTTTGCCGGATTTGTTTTGGTCGCACCGAGTGACGGAGGGCTTGCGCGGGGCGCAGGCG
The DNA here is from genome assembly GCA_009780175.1 of Oscillospiraceae bacterium. Taxonomy (GTDB): domain Bacteria; phylum Bacillota; class Clostridia; order Oscillospirales; family Oscillospiraceae; genus WRAB01. Next base: position 27,796 of record WRAO01000017.1, on the reverse strand, counting down.
GCGATGATTGTAATGCGAGAAACGGAGTAAGCATGAAACCTTTGACACGGAAACGGATAGCCCTTGTGCTGGTGGTGGCTCTGCTGATGAGCAGTTTGACCGGGTGTGGGCTTTTGCTGGGAGCACGGGAGACGGTTGACGATCAGCTGGAACTGATTGTCACGCCGACGCCGATTCCCATTGATCCGGGGATTCCCTGTGATGGCAGGGTATCTATCAGCTTTGTGCTGGAGGGGGATGTAATCAACCCCTATACGAGCCGAAGCCGGGACAATCTGTCGGCGAGTGGGCTGGTGTATGAGGGGCTTTATGCCTTGGCGGAGCATTTTACCGCTGTGCCGGTGTTGGCTGAGAGTGTCACCACGCTAGATGGGCGGCGGCATACGATTCAGATTCGGCAGGGAATTACCTTTCACGACGGGCAGAGCCTGACGGTAGCAGATGTGATCTATTCGCTGAACCGGGCACGGAGTTCGGTGGTGTTTGGCGGCCGGCTTGAGATTGTGCATGACTATGAGCGGCGGTTTGACGCGGATGGCGTGGCGTATCCCTATGAGGTGGACATTATTTTGAGCCGGGTGCATGGGAATTTGCCGGTGTTGCTCACGTTTCCCATTATCCCCTGGGGTTCAGGCGGACAAGCTGCGCCGCCGGGGACGGGGCCATTCCGGTTTATCGAGGACTATGGTCCGCCGAGACTGCTTGGGTTTGCGGAACATCCGCGGTATGCGGAGTTGCCGGTTAACACGATTTATCTCAGAGAGATCGCCACTTTGGAGCAGATGACAGCACACTTTAACTCCGGGTATCTTGACATTGCGGCTTTGGAACTTACTGCTACGGGCGAACCGCAATTGGCGGGGACACGGGAGTTGCGGCATTTTGAAGCTACGCTGATGGATTATATCGGATTTAACGTCCATCGGCCGGAGGTGCGCAACCTGGAAGTGCGGCAGGCGATCAATTTTGCGCTGGATCGGCTTTACATTACAGATAATATCATGCGCGGGCATGCGGTGCCGTCGCCCTTGCCCTTCCATCCGGCGCTGTTTTATTACGATCACGACCTTGCGGCGCGGCTTGCGTTTGACCTTAGTTTAGCCCGGCAGATTCTGGCCGGAGCGGTTACTTTAGCGGATGTGCTCGACGGAGAGTTGGATGCGGAAAACGGCGCAATAGTCGGCGAGGGCGAAGAAGCGGAAGAGGGTGCGACGACGGATCGCCCGCCGGTGCAGCTTACGCTTTTGGTGGCGAGCGGGAACACGAGCCGGTTGGACGCGGCGGCGTATATCGCGGCGAGTATTGCGGAGCTTGGGTATCAGGTGATTGTGGATGACAGGCCTTATAATGAGTTCCTCTTTGCCTTGCAGGCGGGAGACTTTGATCTGTATTACGGACAAGTGCGGCTCCAGCCGGATTTTGATTTGATGGAACTCCTCTTCGGCACCCTTGCCTTTGGCGGGACGGCGAACCGGGTGGAGCGGCGGGTTTTGGACGACTTTTTGGCCTCCGGACAGACAGACCGCGCATATCGGGCGGAACGGCTCAGCCGGGCGATTTTGGAGGACATGCCGTTTGCGGTGATCGGCTTTCGCCATCTGACCGTGGCGACCCAGCGGGGCGTCGTGATCGGGATGCAGCCGACGCAGGAAAATCTGTATCACAATGTCTGGGATTGGATGATAGATCTGCCGTCCCTGGTACGAGAAGAAGAGCGTTAGAGAAAGAGGATGTTGTATGGACCGTCCCGTGGAGAAACAGTGGGGTTCTGATGGGTATATTGCGTGGATGAGAGAGACGCAGCTTGTGCGGCGCATCTTGCTGTATACCTTTGCCATGTTTGTGATGGCAATTGGCGTTGTGTTTAACATCAATGCGGGTCTTGGCGTTTCGGCGATTAGTGTGCTACCCTTGGTCTACAGCTTGATTACCGGTTTTTCTTTGGGGACGAGCGCGTTTTTCATCTTCTCTATCTTTGCCCTGCTCCAGATTCTCATTTTGCGCAGGGATTTTCAGTGGATTCATTTGACACAGCTCTTGATCTCACGGCTGCTCGGATATTTTGTGGACGCGGCGGAGGTCTTATTTGGGACGGTTTCGTTTCCCGGATATTTGGGCCAACTTTTGATGCTGGGGATCGGCATTGTCTGTATTGCGTGCGGGATTGTGTTGCATTTGCAGGCGCGGCTTGTACCCCTGCCACCGGCGGCGCTGGTAACGGCGATTGTGAAAAAGTGTCCGCGCTTCCTCTTTTTCCGTGTGAAGATGGTGATGGACTGTACCTTGGTGGCCCTGGCGGCCTTACTCTCATTTTTGTTTTTGGGCGGCATTTACGGGCTGCGAGAGGGGACCGTGATTGCCGCTTTGTTAGTGGGGAGATGTGTGCCCCTTGTCAGCCGCGTGGCAGTGCCCACGCTGAAGAAGCTCGGGTTTCGAAATGTAGGAGCGATTTGATCGGCGAAAGGGAGAATGAAAAATGGTATTTCGTTGTTATACAGAAAAGCGTCCGGGATTTGATGTGGAGGCAGAGGGCCTGGCCGCTCGGCTTCGGGCGGATTTGGGACTTGTCTCACTGAGTGGGGTACGGCTTTTCCATCGGTATGATGTGGAGGGTATGGCGGAGGCGGCGTGGGAGACTGTGCGCGGGACCTTGCTGTCTGAGCCGCAGGCGGATATTTGTTATGATGCCTTGCCTGCGATAGAAGGGCCGCATCAGACGCTTCTCGTGGAGGCTTTGCCGGGGCAGTACGATCAGCGCGCAAATTCGGCGGCACAATGTATTCAGTTTCTTACGGGCGGAGAGCGGCCACGGGTGGCGTATGCCTCTGTGTATGTGTTCCTCGGGGAGATTTCTGAAGCCGATTTTGTGCGTATGCGGAAGTATTTGATTAATCCGGTGGAGTGCCGGGAGGCTTCTCCTGATTTGCCGGAGACGCTGGAGCAACAGTTCCGCAAGGCCGATCCTGTTGGGACGGTGGACGGGTTGATCTGGGCGGCAACGGCGGGGCTGGAGCAGATCTTGACCGATTACGGCCTTGCGATGGACATTGAAGACCTGAAATGCGTGCGGGATTATTTCCATAACGAAGAAGGCAGAGACCCGACAGTAACGGAATTGCGGGTGCTGGATACATACTGGTCGGACCACTGCCGGCATACTACGTTTTTTACGCAACTCGACGCAGTGCGGATCGAAGACGAGGCTGTGCGGGCGGCGTATGCGCAGTATCAGGCGGCGCGGGAGGAAGTGTATGGCGAGCGGGCGAAGGATAGGCCCGAGACGCTGATGGACCTTGCGACGATTGGGGCGAAGACGCTGAAGAAGCGGGGACGACTCCAGAATTTGGATGAGTCGGAAGAGGTCAATGCCTGTAGCATCCGCGTGAAGGCGAAGGTCGAGGGGCAGGAGGAAGATTGGCTTCTGATGTTTAAGAACGAGACGCACAATCACCCGACGGAGATTGAGCCCTTTGGTGGTGCGGCGACTTGCGTGGGTGGGATTATCCGGGACCCGCTGTCTGGTCGGGCTTATGTGCATCAGGCGATGCGGGTGAGCGGCGCGGCGGACCCGCGGACGCCGGTTGCGGAGACGATTCCGGGGAAATTGCCCCAGCGGACCTTGGTAAGGACGGCGGCGACTGGGAATAGTTCTTACGGCAATCAGGTCGGCGCGGCGACGGGGCTGGTGCATGAACTATATCATCCGGGTTATGTTGCGAAGCGGATGGAGGCTGGGGCTGTTGTCGGCGCGGTGCCGTTTGCGCAGGTGGTGCGAGAGGTGCCGGAGCCGGGGGATCGTGTGCTGTTGGTCGGCGGTCGGACTGGGCGGGATGGGTGCGGCGCGGCTACGGGGTCTTCGAAGGAACAGGACGCGTCGAGCCAAGTGGAATGCGCGGCGGATGTACAAAAAGGCGACGCGCTGGAAGAGCGAAAGATTATCCGGCTGTTTCGCAGGCCAGAGATTTGCCAGTTGATCCGGCGGTGTAATGATTTTGGCGCTGGCGGCGTGTCGGTCGCGATTGGTGAGCTGGCGGACGGGCTCGACATTGATCTCGGCCGTGTGCGGACGAAATATGAGGGACTCAGCGGGACGGAGATTGCGATCTCGGAGAGCCAAGAGCGGATGGCGGTGGTTGTCAGAGCGTCTGATGTGCAGGCCTTTGTCGCCGCGGCCTTGGAAGAGGATCTTGAGGCTTATGAAGTGGCGCGGGTGACACGGGATAAGCGGATGGTCATGCGGCTGGATGGCCGGGTAATCGTGAATATTTCGCGGGAGTTTTTGGCGACGTCTGGTGTGCGGAAGCATGCCGAGGCGGAGGTGCCTGTTCTGCCGGAGATTGATGATGAGCCGCGGCTCGGCGGTGTAACAGAGCGGATGCGGGAGCTTGTGACAGATTTGCGCTTTTGCTCCCAACGAGGTCTGGGTGAGCGGTTTGACGGGACGGCGGGGTCTGGGAGCGTGTTGGCGCCCTATGGCGGGAAGACGAGACGGAGCCCCGCGCAGGCGATGGCGGCTCTGCTCCCTGTGCTTGGACGGGAGACTTCGACGGCTTCCGTGATGGCCTTTGGCTGTGATCCGTATATTCTCGAGCAGAACCCATTCCAGGGAGCGCGGGATGCGGTGATTGACTCGGTGGCGAAATTGGTGGCCACAGGAGTTGATCCGGAGACGGTGTATCTCTCCTTGCAGGAATATTTCCCCCGCCTTGGAGCGGACCGGAAACGCTGGGGTCTGCCGTTTGCGGCTTTGCTTGGGGCACTGGACGCGCAGCTTGGGCTGAATGTTGCGGCGATTGGCGGGAAAGACAGCATGTCCGGCACTTATCTCGATTTGGACGTCCCGCCGACAGTGATTTCGTTTGCTGTAGCCCCCTGTGAGGCGGAGCATGTGGTATCACCGGAGTTCAAAGTGGCGGGGAATCATGTGTATTACTTCCCGCCGGGCGATGGCTATGCCGTCAAGCGGGCGATGTGGGGTGCGATCCACCGGTATGTGGTGAAAGGACTCGTCAAGAGCGCGCGGGCAGTGACGACGGGCGGCATTGCGGAGGCGATTTTCAAGTCGGCTGTGGGGAATGAGATTGGGTTTGTGGCAGAGGACCACCTGACGGCGGAGATGTTGTTTGCGCGTCGTCCGGGCGGGATCTTGGTGGAGTCTGCGACCCTGCTGGATGGTGCGATCCGCATCGGCAGCACGACAGCGGAACCGACGCTGGAGCTTTGCGGCGAAACCTTGCAGTTGGCAGAACTGGTATCCCTCTGGGAAGGCGTGTTGGAGGAGATATTCCCACGCCGAGCGGGGACGACGGAATCTGTGCCGCCGATCTCGTTCCCAACCCGGAGCAATTTAGCGCCGAAGGTGAAGAAGACTTTGCCGCAGGCTGTGATCCCGGTGTTTCCCGGCACGACCGGCGAGGAAGACGCGGCGCGGGCCGTGCGTCTCGCGGGTGGTGAGGCGAAGATTGTCATTGTGCGGAGCATGAGTGGCGAGCTGTTGGCGCAGTCTGTGGAGGCTTTGGCGCGGGCGATTCATGAGAGCCAGATGCTGATTCTGCCGGGCGGGATGTCCGGTGGAGATGAGCCGGAGGGGAGCGGGAAGTTAATTGCCGCTCTGTTCCAAAGCCCCTTGCTTGGAGAAGTTATGAATCGTCTGCTGTATGACAGAGACGGCTTGATTTTGGGACTCGGCAACGGATTCCAAGCTTTGATTAAGCTGGGTTTCTTGCCCGAAGGAGAAATCAAGGCCAGACGAGCAGATGATCCGACCTTGGCGCGGAATCTCATCAACCGGCATCAGGCGGGGTATGTGACGACGCGGGTTGCGTCGGTCAACTCGCCTTGGATGAGCTTGATGCGGGTGGGGGATCTGTATACCTTGCCTGTCTCTCACGGGGAAGGGCGGTTTGTGGCGCGCCCGGATCTGATCCAGGATCTTGCCGCAAAAGGCCAGATGGCGACGCAATATTGCGATCTGGATGGTCGGCCGACGATGGATATTGATTACAATCCGAACGGGTCGATGATGGCGATTGAGGGGCTGTTCAGTCCGGACGGACGGGTGTTTGGGAAGATGGGGCACTCAGAGCGGCGCGGGCCGTTTGTGGGTAAGAATATTCCGGGGCATCTGCATCAACCGATTTTTGAAAGTGGTGTGGCGTATTTCAAATAGAGAGCGTGGAATACTGCGGCTGATTTTCGGGCATAGGCAGTTTATCACCTTTGCGCTGCTGGGTGGGGTTAGCACAGCGATAGACTTTGGGGTGTTTAAACTGCTCTACCTGGCCCTGCCGATGGCGGCGACGGTTTGTCAGGCGATTAGCTATACCAGTGGGGCGGTTGTGAGTTTTTTTCTGCATCAGAATGTGACCTTTCGAGACGCAAATCAGCCAAGCGTTCTCCGAGAGGTCGGGCCGTTTGTGGTGATTAATCTGCTCACGCTGGGGCTCAGTGTCGTGGGCATACATTATTTGCTGCTGACGGGGATAGCTACCGTTTGGGCAAAATTAGTGGTGACCGTACTGACGGGGTTAATCAATTATCTTGGGTTTAAGTTTTTTGTGTTTCGAGGGTAGGGCATATAGGAAGAAGTACGGTGTCAGATAGAAGACACCGTACTTTTTTATGTTCGTTTTCAAGCTTTTGTCTCGCGGCGCTATCAAAAGCTACGCTTGATGAAATGATGATACATGTTCCTGTGAAACACGGCGACCTATTGTCACGTTTCGTACGGTATGATTGGATATCCTGACTGTTAATGGAAAAAACAGCATAGAGAAAGCCTCCTTTCCAAAAGGAGGCTTTCTTTGTTTACAGTAGTTGGCTGAGGTATGCTCCGTTTTCTTTGGCCTTGAGATCCATTTCCGCTACGGCGGTAGTCAGGCGATCGCGATAGCGGTCCTGGTCGACCAGCATCTCGCGGGTTAGAATGAGGAGCCGGTCGGGGCAGAAGTCTTCAATGGGACCCCCAGAGGGCATGTTTAATTTTTCTGAGAAGTTTTCGATCTTAGGATCGCAAATCAAGCCAATGACAGGGGTTTTGGCTTTTGCGGCGAAGAGCATGGTATGTAGACGCATGGCGACGACTAGTTCCATCTGGCCGCAGGCGCTGATGAGGGCTTCGGGGGAGAGGTCGCCTAAGAGGTAAGCGGACTCTGTCATCCTTGACATGATCTCCCGACTAACAGTGACATCGTGCGGGCGCTGCATGGCGACAAAGACAACGTGGCAGTCTAGTTCTCTCGTGAGGCGATCGCAAAACGCCGCCATCTGGGACACGAACTCGGCGCCGGTGCGGAGAGTGCGGACGGAGAGGCCGATGAGGGGCCGATCTCCGGGAATACCCGCTTCGCGGAAGGCGTGGAGGGCACCGTCTTCATCCGCGCCGGAGAGGAGGAAGATGGGGTCTGCTGTCACGTGGAGTTCCGGGGCTGTAACGCCCATGCGGAGGAGTTCTTCGCGGCTGCTTTCTTCTCGGAGCGTAATCATATCCGCCTGGCTCACCACCTTACGCACCCTGCGACGGTTAGCGGGCCGATCGACCGGGCCGATGCCGTTGGCATAGAGCATAACAGGCTTGCCCAGCAGCTTTGCCAAGCGGATGATGGAGAGGTAATAGATAATGCTGCGGGTGCTGCTCTTGTCTTGGAGTAGACTGCCGCCGCCGGAGACGAGGACATCTGTATTTCGCATCGCACGGAAGACGGCGAAGGGGTTAAAGCGGGAGACGGCCTCTGCGCCGTGCTTTTTCGCTGTCTCTGCAGGAGTTTTGGAGAGAATGGTGACTTTGACAGGCACTGGCAAGTCTTTGGTGCTCTGCACGAAAGCGTCCAGGATAGCCTCGTCGCCCGCGTTGTGGAAGCCGTAATAGCCGGAGACGAGGAGGCGTTTGGGCCTATAGAGCACGGCCTTGTAGGCCTTTATGGTGTCCTCAGTCATGGTTTCGACGGAATAGTATTGGCGGACAGTCTCTTTGCCGTATTGGCCGAGGGCGGATCGCGCCTCTGGGGTCATGGCGAGGCAGGTGCGGACATCGCGCAAAATCGCGTTCGCGCTCGACAGTTCACAGCCGCGATAGCAGAAGTTGGTGTCGCGGGAGAGGGCGAGTTTGTCCGCGCCGAAGATGCCGCCGTAGCCCTGGGGACCAGCGAGGACAACGGGGAGTTCCGCGCTCATCGCCTCCAGCGCGGCACGGCTAACACCGACGAACACGTTGGCTGTGGCGAGGCAGGCGTTGACGTCTGTCCGCAGGCCTGTCATGTGGAGTGCGGTGCGGCCGAGGGCGGTATTGACGGCCTCGGCTTTGGCCCGCAGACGGTCGAACTGGTTGCCGCTGCCGACGATAACTACGTGAAGGTTGGGGGTTTCCTGCGCGAGGGTGGCGGTGGCTTCGAGCAATTGCTCGACGGGGGTGGCCGGACCTTCGTCCAGACGGCTGACTTGGAGGACAACAGGCGCGTCTTCCGGAATACCAAGTTCGGCGCGGACGGAATCGCCCGGGACGGTTTTGGAGAAACGGTCCATGTCAATGCCGTTGACGGTGGTGAAAATTTCCTCATCGCGGACGCCGTAGTGGTCGATGAGGTAGGTCTTGATGTCTTCCGAGACGGCGATAGTCTTCTCGCCCCAGTTGGTGAGTTTACCCGCGAGGCCGCCGGTAGTGAAAGTGAAGTGGGCGGTGGTGACGAAGGGGAATTTGAGCCGCCGCCAGAGCAGCCCGCAGAGGAAGCTGGGGATGCGGGCGTGGGCGTGGACGAGATCAAACTCGCCGGACTTGACGAGCCGGCGGAGGGCGAAATAGCTTCTGGCTAAGTTCCAAAGGCTCCGCCGATGGAGCGGGATGGTGACATGGCGAACCCCCGCGGCTTCCAACTCCGGCACATAGACGCCGCCGTTGGAGGCTACGGTGATCTCATATCCGCGCTGGCGGAGGGCTTTAGAGAGTTCCAAGATATGGGTCTCCGCGCCGCCGATGTCCATGCGCATGGTCGCCATTAGGATGCGTTTGTTATTCATCGAAGGTAAATTCCTTTATGGTCCCGTGAAATTCCGCATAGCGGGTAGTAAAGGGCTGCTCGGAGTTGCCGACGCCGAGCGGGGTTGTGCGGTTGATTAGGACGCGTCCATCGATGCGGGAGGCGGTGGCTTCTACCTCGACGAGGACGACGTACCGGTCGGGCACGTAGCCCCACCAGGCTTCGGTGGCGCCTTGAACGAGAAGTCTATGGGCCTGAGATTCTACGGATACGACGGTGCCGATGGGGGCACCTTGGTGGAAAATCGCGTCGCCTTCGCGGATATTATGCATGGCCCAATCGCGCACGCCGACGACTTCGATGGTATAGCGCACCGCCGGTGTATCGACGTGGGTGCCGGTTACCGGGCTAACATTGAATTTCCAGAAGGCGCCGATGGCGACGGCGATGAGGATGAGAATGATGCCAAGGTCGATCACGCTGAGTTTACCGCCGATGCGGCCTTGGTTGTCAATGAAATTTTTCATGTTATTGCTCCCCTCTCGCCCAGCCGAGGACGATTGCTTGCGCGAAGGCGAAGCCCGGGCCGGTGAAGCCTATGGATTCGCCGCCTTTGAGCACGAGTTGGCCTTCAGCCAGGATGTCTCGGTCTGTCACGTGCACTTCAGTTTCTACGGTGAGGATCATGGAGACGCGGCCTTCGACTTCGCCCCAGGTGATCGTCTGCGTTTCGTCGTCCTCCAAGCGGACAGTGAAGGGGCGGGTTTCGATGTGGACGACCTGGCCCATGGGGACGTGGCGGCTGCCCTCCTGGATGCGGGCTCCCACAGAAACGGTTGCCACTTGCTCCGGCGTTAGGTTGGGGACTTCGATGAAGTAACGCGCGTGGCTGCCCTCGAAGGCGGTTTCAGCTACTTCCGCCGGGCGGTTTAGGATGAAGAACCAAGCGAATGCGGCGAGGAGGACGACGGCGACGAGCGCCACGTCGAAGCCGGTGAAGAGCCTTTGTTTCTGTGCCATATGGATTACCCTCTCTTTCCCGCCACGCGGCGGTATACGGTTTCTATATTTCTCGCATATTGGTCTGCGGTGAACTTCTCTTGGAAGATGTCTAGGCAAGAGGCGGACATGCGGGCGTAGATGTCTTTGTCGTCTATCAGCGTTGCGATTGCTTCGGCGAGGGCGGCGCTGTCCCTGGTTGGGACTAAGAGGCCATTTTGGCCGTTAGCGATTACCCCCGGATTACCCCCATAGTCCGTGACGACAGCGGGAACACCCATGCTCATGCCCTCAAGGAGGGCGAGACTTGTAGCCTCAGTGCCGTAAGAGGCGTTGACTTGCAGGTCGAGGATGCTGAGGAGGCGGGGAATGTCAGTGATGAACCCAGGGAAGAGGACGGAATCTGCGAGGTCTAGGGTGTTTGCTTGTTGTTTCAGTTCTTCTTCGAGACTTCCGACGCCTGCGATAATTAGGGTAATGGGTGTCTGTTGGTCTTTCAGAATCCGTATCGCTTCCAGGAGATAGCTGTGCCCTTTGACTGGTTCCATGCGGGCGAGGATTCCGGCTACGAAGTAGTCAGGGGGGATGCTGTAGCGGGCCTTTTCTGTAGCGATTTCCTCCGGCGAGAGGCGTGTTTGGGCTTCGACGCCGTTGAGGATGACTTCGATGCGATTTGGGGAGATGCCGCTCTCCACGAGGTTCTCCTTTGCGGCTTCGGCGACAGCGATGATGGCGTCGGCGTAATGCTCATTGATCTTACCGTTGATCCACTTGCCGGGGAAGCGAGAGAGCTTCTTGGAGACGGGAAACACGGAGTGCCGGGTGTAGACAATGGCTTTGCCGCATTGTCTCGCCGCGATGCGTCCGCTCATGGCGCCGTGGGTGTGGACGACATTGGGGTTTAGGTTTCGGATAACGCCTTTCAGCGTCCGAATAGCTCCGAAATCGAGGCTTTTGTCGCCGATGCCATCTACTTCGATGACACGGGTATCGAGTTTTTCGACTTCGGAGATGAGCAGGCTCCCTTTGGGGAGGGCGACATCTACCTCGAACTGGGTGCGGTCATAGTGGGCGAGGAAGTTGAGGATACACCGGCCTGCGCCGCCGATGTTTCGGTCGCTGGAGATGTTTAGGACACGGATCATGTGTCTTCGCCTCCTTCGCGGAGTTTGTCGTATCGGGTCGCAAGGATGCCGACAGCGAGGATGGCCCAGAAGAAAAGCATGACGCGGAAATTGTAGAAGGTGTAATCTGTCATGCTCATGACGAGGAAGGCGACGACGGAGGAGATGGGGGCGATGGTAAGGATGCGTTGAGATCCTGTCGTGCGGCGGAGCGTGGCGAAAGTGGTTTTGAAGAATTGATAAATCACGCAAAGGAAAACGACAAGGCCGGGGGCGCCGGCGTCAGAGGTGATTTGTAAGAACAGGTTGTGCGAGTGGGGGGTGACGATGGTGGCGAAGGCATAGGCCGGGTAGACCAGCGCCCAGGCCGCTTCACCGGGGCCGATACCGGAGAACCAGTAATCTCTCAGCATCTCAAGGGTGCCCAGCCAGATGAAGACGCGGTAATTGGTGGAGGTGTCCGCCAGGTCGCCGATGGAGAAGAAGCGATGTAAGATCGCTTCTGGCATGGCAAGGAGGAGCAAGATTGCCGCTAAGATGCCGGGGACGAGGAAGCGGCGGTCCAGCAAGAGGCAAAAGGTCGCCGCGACGAAAAGGATGCCGAGATAGGCGCCTCGGGAAAGCGTGAGCAGAAGGCAGAGACACATGACACCCGCCGTGCCGAGGAAATAAAGGCGGCCCTGATTCGTCTGACTGATGAACATACCGGCGAAGGTGAGGGGGATGATGAGGAGGAAGTAGGTGCCGAGGACGTTGGGGTTGCCGAGGGTGCTGTAGACTCTGAGGCCCCAGTCGAACATCTCATCGTCTAGCCAAGCCGCCGCGCCGAGGCCGGGGCCGATAAAGCCGAGGAATTGGAGGATGCCGATCAGGCCGACAAAGGCCCCGGCGAAGGCAAGTGCGCCGATCAGGAAACGGAGCTGGCCTTTTGTCTCGATGCCGGACACGAGCACATGATAGAAGCCGACAAAGAAGACGGTGATAAGGCCGATTTGGAGACTGCCCCAAAAAGTCACGCTGACGAGGGTTGCGAGGCCGTAAACCAGCATATAAAGCCAGACATATTTGTTTACCGCCGAATAAGTGAGGGTGCGAGTTTGGTCTTGAAGGAGAGCGAGGAGGAGCGACCCCATACTAAGCGCGACAAGACCCAGCACTGCCATAGTGGGCAGAATGGGGATCGTGAGAAAGGCCAAAGTGGCCCAGATGTAAGTTTTTTGGGTGATGCTGTCCCTCAGAAGCTTGTCCAGACGAAGCGCGCGGTAAATGCGTCTGAGGAGGCTCAAAATGGCGGTATAGCCACGGAAGACTAGGCCACGTTCTTTGTAGCGGCCAGTTTCGTCTTCTTTCAGGAGGCGACCAATGATGGCGCTGTTGCGCAGGCTGGCTCCAAATGCATCCGCGATGTGGGTGCATATACGCACGAGGAAGCTGCTCTTGGCCCAGAGGCGAATCACTTGGATAATACGCACGATGCGGCTCTGGCGGGCGGACTGCTCAATACCGTCCAGGATACGTCCGAGGAGGCGGTAGAAGAAACTGCCGCTTAAGAGATCAAATCCCATACTATGCGCCCTCCTTTCTTTTTCTCAAGTAACTGCGGAGTATTTTCATTTCGTCGAGGCCCAACAAGTGGGCGATGGTGAGGTAGATGAAGACGCCAACTGTGGTCGGGATGAGTACAAGGAGGAACCGCAGGAGGATGGGGCCGCCGGAAAGGGGGGCGGCGAGCAGTTCTCGCACGAACCAGACGGCTATGCCCATGAGAAGGGCCGCGAGGGTCATTTTGGTAAGTGCCCATAGGAGATTTTTTGTGATGAGTCCGCCGCCCAACATGAGGTGAGCCGGAGGCGTGAGCACGAAGGCGGTTACGAGGAGCGAGGCGGCTGAGGCGAGGGCTAGACCAGCCACACCCATGGCGTCCACAAAGAAGAGGCAGAGGAGAATGTTCACCGCTACGCCGACCAATCCGGCTAGGAGGGGGATACGCCCCCGCTGTTCGGCATAGAAGGCGCGGATGAGTACATTCTGAACGCCGTACCCCACCATGCCGAGGCTCATAAAGGCGAGGGCAGAGGCGGTTAGGGCTGTGGAGTGGGCGTCGAATTGTTGGCGTTCGAAGAGGAGCTGGACGAGGGGAGTGGCGAGAATCATAAGGCCGAGGGTGATGGGGATGAGAAGGAAGAGAAGGGTGCGGGTGGTTTCGCGGACGATGCCGCAGAGTTCGCGGCGATCTCCTGTGGCGGATAGGCGGCTCATTTCGGGGAAAATCACGTTGGTCACGGAGAGGACGAAGATGCCGGCGACCATGATGAAGAGTTGGTGGGCGTAATTGAGGCTGGCAACTGCGCCTTCGGTGAGGGCGGAGGCGAACCAGAGGATGACGAGCATATTGATGGGGGCGATCCAAGTGCTTGCCATAACAGGCATCATGAGCCGAAAAATTTGTTTGAGGCCGGGATGCCGCACGCCGAGGCGATAGCGAAAGCCGCGTTTGTAGAGGCTCGGTACTTGCATGATGGCCTGCGCTGCCCAGCCGATCAGAAAGGCGACTGCGGCGCCATAGACACCGAAACGTTCCACGAAGAAGAGAAAATACACGATCAAAACGCCATTGGAAGCGATGCTCATCGCGGCGGGGACGTTAAACTGACCGAGAGAATTGAGGACGCCGACCATGGAAAAGGCGAGTCCGGTAAAGAAGAGAGAGGGGAAGATGATGACGAGCAGGTTTGCCGTGAGCCGTGCTGTCTCAGGGTCGAAGTTCTCCATCAGTCCGACGAGTTGTGCGGCAAAGGCCATACCGAAGGCGGTCAGAGTCATGGCGGCAAGGCCGACGATGGTGAAGAAACTGCTTGCCAGACGATCTGCCGCTTCGCGGCCCTCAAGCTCCATCGTCTGGGTGTAGACGGGGATAAAACTCGCGGAGACGGCAGAGGCGAAGAGGGCGTCGAAGAAGATACGAGGCAGGAGGCTGGCGGCGGCTAAGGCGTCCGCTTCCCAACCCGTGCCGAAGGTCTGGGCAAATAGAATTTCCCGGCCCAGGCCGAGGATGCGGCCGAGGAGGGTGATGAGTATGACGAGGCTCACGGTCTTGAGCCTTTGGCTTTGGTGTTTTGACATGGGCAGGTCCCTTCGTCAGAGGAGATTGCGTATTAATCTAGTTTACCTGAAATTGGACGGTTTTACAAGTCGAGGTTTCTGCCGAAAGTGCGAGGGACGGAACCTTGTCCCGGAAAAATGCGTCGTATATAAAACGGGGCTACCCCTATAATTCACAAAACGTACACAGGAAGCCGGTTGCACGATCCTCCTAAATTTGGTACACTGAGAGCGTGTCTTATATGTAAGTAAGGCTCGAGTTTTGGTCGGGCCATTGGCGATAGAGGAATAGAGAGGTACATATTCTATGCGTAAGTTTACAAGGTGTATAGCGATTATACTCGCTATCGTTCTGCTCCTGCCGGGCTACGCGCTTGCTGTCGGAGCCGGCGACAGGGTGCGGCATGACCATGTGGTCGTCTCCGATACGCTGAGCTATGGACATATCTTATCTGAGCAAAGCCGGGGTCGGCAGTCGGCGCATTATCTGAGCTTCATGCCGGGCGGTGATATCCGACCCATGGTGTCGGCGGGGTCCTATGTGTTTGGGGCGTCGAATATCAACACGGTAATCAACCACGCTCGTGGGCAGGGACACAATGTACTCGGCGGAATCAATGCGGACTTTTTCTCCTTTCAGACCGGCGTGCCGGAAGGGATATACATATCGAACGGACAACTCCGCAGCAGCCATTACGGGCGCGGCGCGGTGTTTTTCCGAGAGGACGGATCCGCGTTTTTGGGAAATCCGACGGTTACTTTCTTGCTGTCCACGCGCGGCGGTGGACATGTGGACCTACCCGCCTTTAACAAGTTCCGCCACCCGTACGGAATCATGCTCCTGGATGAACATTTTTCCGCCACCACCCGCACGACCACGCCGGGCCGCGAGGTTTTCCTCCGGATTCTGAGCGGCAACATGGCAATCGGCGGTACGGTATCGCTGGAAGTTGTGGAGATCAGCGACAGTGAGGGCGCGGTACCCATCCCGGCGGGGCATTTGGTGCTCTCGGCGGATCTAGACTATACGCATATTGCCACACTGGACCGCTTTGCGGTGGGAGATCGGGTTACGTTGCATATCGGCGCGACAGACAACCGGCTTTCGGAAGCTGTCTGGGCCACCGGGGGCGGGGATATTTTGGTGACAAACGGCACCCGTACATCCGGCTGGGACCCCGCACAGAGCGGGGCGGCCCCACGCACGGCGCTCGGCATTCGGCCGGACGGCAGTGTGATCCTTTACACTGTGGACGGCAGAATTTCCGGGCATTCGGCAGGGATTACCCTGTCAGAACTGGCGGATGAGATGATCGCGCTTGGCGCGTCCGAGGTCATCAATCTAGACGGCGGCGGGTCCACCACCTTCAGCTACCGCGTGCCGGGGACGACGACTGCGGCGATCCAAAATCGGCCCTCTGGTGGATTTCCCCGGGCTTGTGCGACCTTTATCCTGCTCGTCGCCAACTATGGCCAGGGCGGCGGGGCGACGAATATGCAGTTTGCGCCGGGCCATGCCGCAGTGCTAGGCGGGTCTTTGGTTACACCCTTTGATTTGGCAACCGTTACCATGACCGATCGGGGCTACTACCCGGTAGCCACGGCGGGGCTTCAGTTTACTTCTTACACAGCAATGCCCGCACTCGGGGCGCAGGAAGGTTCTGCCTTCCGCACAGCGGTTGCGAATGCCAGTGGGACGCTCACGGCACAGGGGAATAACGGGCTTAGCGGCAGTTTGCGGCTCGATGTCGTGGCCGCGCCGGATCGGCTTGAGTTCCGGCGGGGAGAACAGCGTGTGGATGCGCTTACCGTCGCTTTGGGCGATCAAATTCCGCTCTCCTTCCGCGCCTACTCCGGCAACCGTGCGCTGTTTGTTTCGCAGGAGCTGTATAGCACAAACGTCACCGGCAATGTTGGCACGCTCAATGCGCAGACGGGTCTGCTTACCGTGACCGGCATACCCGGCACGAGTGGGACGATCTCTGTTACAGCTGGCGGAGTGACCCGGACAATCCCGGTCACAATCGCAGATGCATTTGTGGATATCATCGGACACTGGGCGGAAAGCTACGTGAACAGTATGCGCGATGCCGGTGTTGTCACGGGTGTCCATACGGCGGAGGGTACACGGTTTTATCCCGATCGTAATGTAACGCGTGTTGAGTTTGCCGCTATGCTTGCGCGGCGTCTGGAACTAAACCCGGCGGACTATAGCCTCCTTGGCACGGAGTTTGTCGATCATGCGCAGATTCCCGCTTGGGCGCGGCCTTATGTGGCGGCGATGTTCCAACACGGGCTGATTTCCGGACGGCCTGTGGAAGGCGGAAACGTCTTTGACGCCGGGGCTTCCATCACCCGTGCGGAGGCGTTTACCATTCTCGGTCGCCTGATGGACTTCGACGCGTCGGCCGATACCTTAGACGGCTTCCCCGATCAGACTGCGATTCCCGGTTGGGCACGGGCAGAGATTGCCCGACTTGTCGAGCGAGGACTCATAACAGGCCTCAGCGACGGACGCTTGGCGCCGCATAACAACCTCACCCGCGCTGAAGCCGCGACGATTTTGGCCAGACTGGATATCACCGCGCTCTTGTCGGTAGCTTTGGCGGAAGCGCCGGGCGATCTATACGCCGCATATCTGCCGGAGGAGGAATATGGGCCGCAGAAGCTGGAAAACGAGGCCGATGTAGAGCCAGAACCTGAGGCTGACGAGGAAACGCCGGAGGAAGAGGTAGAGACGGATTGCGACGAATAAAAATAGCCTACGAGTTTGATCGGCACTTATATTTTATTTAGAAAGTAGTTGACGCGTGTGAAAATTCAAGTAAGGGATTTGCATTTTTCTTATAAGACCAGGAACGTTTTGCGAATTTCCAACATCGCTTTTGAGCAAGGGAAAGCCTATGGAATCGTCGGGAAAAACGGGGTCGGGAAGACGACGTTTTTCAAATGCCTGGTCAACATTATTACCAACTATCAGGGCAGTGTTTTAATCAACGGGCAGGAGGTGCGCAGTCACCTCCATGTGCTCGGCAATGTCGGGATTGTGCTTGATGACATGAATCTTTACCGCAATCGGACCGGCATGTTTAATCTGAGGTATTTTGCCGGACTTCGCGGCGGAACGCCGCCGGACAACATCATGAAATTAGCCGGAGAGTTAGACATCGCGGATGCCTTGGAGACAAAAGTGTCGAAGTATTCACTGGGTATGACGAAGAAATTACAGCTCCTCATTTCCTTGATGAACGATGCGGAAATCTTGATTTTTGACGAGCCCTTCCGCGGCCTAGACGCAAAATCAGTAGATTGGTTCCGCAATTATCTGGTAGACCTCAAACGGCGCGGACGTACAGTTTTGATTTCGAGCCACGTGCAGGAAGACATCGAATCCATCGCAGACCATGTGTTTGTACTTGAAAACGGAGACTTCTCGGCGACGTTTGACTTGAATGACAGAACCCAGGCATTTGTCTACTCTGCTGAGGTCAGCGATGTCGAAAAGCTCCGGCGACTGCTGGAAGATGCCGATATTTCATCGAGCATGGCGGGTAAGTTTGTGCAATTTACGGTCAGGGAAGAAGTGTATCGTCAAGTGTTTAAGCAGGCGGTCGCGCAGGATATTGAATTCGCTCAGGTGAAGAAAGAAGTTCAGTTTTCGAAATTTGTCAGATAAGCAGCTTCAACACTTGAGCGAAGAGGAGTTTTTGAGATGAAATTGTCGAATGTCTTTAAAATGGAACTGTTTAAGAACATGCATGATC
This sequence comes from Oscillospiraceae bacterium, assembly GCA_009780175.1. Classification (GTDB taxonomy): domain Bacteria; phylum Bacillota; class Clostridia; order Oscillospirales; family Oscillospiraceae; genus WRAB01. The sequence continues at coordinate 9,835 of WRAO01000017.1, read as the reverse complement.
GCGTGAATTTACTGATTATGCTTGGGTTTATGGTTATAAATATCATAGGCGGCATGATGATAACGCACCAAGCCAATGTCTGGTTTCGCGTGCCAAGCACCCTGGAGATCATGATGGCGATGCTGTTTGCCTTCTCCGTATTTGGGACGGTTATATTCTTATTTGTCTACCCTTACCAAATGGCGCGTACGGACTATAAAAACAAAGTGATGAGCTTGCTGATCGCGAGTGGCGTGTCGCGTGTGCAGTACTATTTTGTGAAAATCGGAGCCACATTGCTGTTTTCCTTGCTCAGCATTCTTTTACTAGTTATTTTGCCGCTCTTGATTGTGCTCATCTCCCATGACATGTCGCTCGCGTTGGAGTTTCTGGAGTTCACATTTGAGATAGATGCAGGCACATTCGGGGTGATCCTGTTTGGCTGGCTGTCCATATTCTCCATGCTGATGACGGCGGTCATCCTCTCGAGAGGGAGAGCGTATACCATCTTTGTCTTCGTGGGGCTCTCTATCGCCACTTCTCAACTCACGTTCATTTTCCGCCCGTTGTTTGGACTTGAGTGGTGGCAGACGAGCAATACGATCGTAATTATGCAGCATCTCATTACAATCGCGGTGATGGGCTTGATTGGGATTTTGGTCTTGCGGAAGCAGGACTTGTAAAATAAAGATAAAGATCCAAACCCCCGCCGCCATAGAAAAACGCAAAGTCCCAGTATGATACAGCATCGTACTGGGACTTTGGTTGTTCCTGATGTAGCAATTCTCGATAGTTGAAAATAGGTGTGGGCAAGCTCCTCGGAGCGACAAGCAAGGTTACTTTTGTTCGCGCACTTCATCGGGACGGCGTTCATTCCATCTCCCATACCAAATTTCCACAGCCACAACAAACACGGTAGTTGGAATCGCGATCCATAACCAACCAGTTATTCCGTCCCCCTGCCACAGTCTTGGAAAGTTTGAGGCTACGTGCATGATGAAAACGGGCACGAGAGAATAGTATCTTTTAAACAGCATAACAAACGCACGGTGCATAAAAAACCAGTTCACTAATAACAAGAAAAAGGTCATAGCCCCCATAGATATGCCGTCCACCAATCGTGATGGAACGTGTGCCAGCGTAAACAATGCCGCCCCTAAGTTGACAGCCCAGAAGTCGTTTTTTACGAGGCCATGCAATCTGGTCTGAATAAAGCCGACAAAGCTGATGTCCTCTCTGACAGCCCAAAGCGTTACATTCATAAAAGCAAATAGGAATGAACCAAAAGAAACGAATTCCCATCCGACCACGACCCCTTGTGCAACCCTCTGAAGTATGAAAATTGGAGCAAACAAAAGCCCAAGACCTAACGCGGCCCAAATATGTTTCTTGTGTAGCCCGATGGAAGTGAGCGTTTGCTTTCTTATTTTAACAATTGCAAATACGATTAAAATATCAATAACGCAAGTAACAGCAATTAATATCCGCCACGCCTCGTCAGAGATATGAACTTGCGAATAGAATATACTAACTGCGAAATCTCGTATAATAAAATACGCAAAAAAGCCAAGTGCTATGATTGCGTCTTTTGTGCTGTATTTCGATACTTCTTGATCGTATAGAGCGTTCATAAAAACATCAATCCTCCATTGAACGGTTCTACTTACAGAATAACATAGAAATAAAAGCTGAAGTAGTGACATTTGTCACTGCTTCGTGCATTGTTTGTCACGAAGCGCTATCACCGTTGCTTTGAGAGGGGATTTATGGTATACTAAGCCTTGTGACCGAGGAGGGATCAGCCATGAGAACAGTTGGTACAGAAGCATTAGGTATCAGAGCGCCTATTATTCAGCCGGGAGACGATCTGCCAGAGATTGTGGTGGAGTCTTTGCTGGCTTATTGCAAAGAGGCGGACACAACACTCCGGACACGCGATATTGTCGGCGTGACAGAGGCGGTAGTCGCCAGAGCCCAGCGGAACTACGCCACCACGGAGCAGATCGCGGCGGACGTGCGGGCGAAGTTTCCGACAGGACCGGTGGGGATTGTATTCCCCATCCTCAGCCGAAATCGCTTTTCTATCTTGCTCCGGGGAATTGCCGCCGGGGTAGAGAAGCTGTATATCCAACTCGCCTATCCAGCCGATGAAGTGGGCAATCACTTGGTGAGTGCAGACCGCGTCTATGAGGCGGGTGTGAACCCCTATACAGACGTATTCACCGAGGCCGAGTTTCGGTCAGTGTTTGGCGATGTTCGCCACCAGTTTACTGACATTGATTACCTCGAACTCTACCGCGGTATGGGTAACGTGGAGATCATTTTGGCGAACGATCCCTGTGAGATTTTGAAACATACCAAACAGGTCATTGCGGGAGACATCCATACGCGGGAAGACACAAAGCGGCGGCTTCTGGCAATGGGAGCGGAGCGAGTGATTACGCTGGCGGATATTTTGTGTGAGCCGGTGGATGGAAGCGGATATAATCCGGACTATGGTCTGCTCGGGTCCAACAAGGCGGATGAAGATCGAGTAAAACTCTTCCCGCACTCCTGCGAAGCCTTTGTAGAGAATTTGCAGAATTTGATCCTAGAGCGGAGCGGGACAAAGGTCGAGGTCTTGATCTACGGAGACGGAGCCTTCAAAGACCCAATCGGGAAGATTTGGGAACTGGCGGACCCTGTAGTGTCTCCCGCTTATACGGACGGACTCTCTGGTTTGCCGAATGAGCTCAAGCTCAAGTATATCGCCGACAAGGAACTCGGCGACAAGCGCGGCGAGGAAGCCAGAGCTGCCATCGTCGAGCGGATTGCGACGAAGGACAAGAACCTCATGGGCAAAGACGTGACGGAAGGCACCACCCCGCGCCGCGTGGTAGATTTGGTTGGGAGCCTCTGCGATCTGCTCAGCGGCAGCGGAGACAAAGGCACGCCGATTATCCTCATCCGGGGCTATTTTGACAACTACGCGAACGATTGATCGGGAGTGAGATCAGATGCCGAAATACAGAAAAATGCTGACCGAATGGGAAGCGCCGTATCTCCAGGCAATTGTCTGCACCGTGGAAGGGCAGAGCAAGGCGACGCTCACAAACTGGTGCGCAGACTATGCCGAGGCGCGGCTCTTGCCGATCTATGAAGAAGCGTTTCCGTCCGATCCGCGCCCCAGGCACGCATTGACCGCCGCAAGAGATTGGCTGGCGGGGACGATCAAATTGCCGGAGGCGAAGAAGGTAATTCTAGACTGCCACGCCGCGGCACGGGAATGCGAGAATCAACCCGCCGCTTACGGCGCGGCACGGGCGATCGGACAAGCGGCCTCGACAATCCACGCCGCTACGCACTGTATGGGCCTCCCGCTCTACGGGGCATTGGCGGTAGCGTATGATACGCTTGGTCCCGATGCGCCATGGGCGGAGCTAGAGCCAGCAGCGGCTCTAGAGTGCGGACGAATGGAAGCGGCCCTTCGGGCTGTTGCAATTGAGGACGAGCCGAATCCGGCGAAGTTGAATTGGAATTGTTGAGGAGGCCCTTGTGAGCGGTCTGAAAAAAGTTGGATGCTTTCTCCTGCTGGCTGCTCTCCTTGTGGGCGTTTTCTTTCTTTTCACGTCTGGCGAGCCGCAGGAACCTGAAGTGCCGGAGGCTGCAAGTCCGATTGTTGTGACGCCGGCGCGAGATTCGGCGCCTGTGATCACCGCGTCGCTGGCGCGGGAGATGATGGAGAGCGGAGAACCCTATATCTTGCTCGACGTGCGGACGGAAGCGGAGTTTTCAAGTAGACATATCGTCGGCGCGATTCTGATCCCATATACGGCGCTATCCGACCGGGCGTCTGTAGAACTGCCAGACCGAGAGGCCAGAATCTTGCTCTACTGCCAGAGTGGGCGCAGGAGCGCGGAAGCGGGACGGATTTTGCTGTCTCTGGGGTATGCAAACGTGTATGATTTCGGCGGAATTGCTGCTTGGCCTTATGAGGTTGTAAGCGGCTAAATGATCGTTACAAATAGAGGCGGGGAGGAATCCCCGCCTCTGTTGTCTGCTCTTTGCATTTTGCCAAAGTTCGTGTATAATATAAAGATGGAACTTTGCCGTCTTCGGCATCGTCGGGGAATGCGAATACATTGTGACTTTGGAGGATAGCGCCGTGCCAACTTTCTCCTTGGCTCTTCTTTTGCCCATCGCCCTGATCTTTTTCCTGCTGAGCCTCGCTGTCTATTACGCGTGGGCGCTCATGCCGCGGAGCGGGACAGTGGAGTGGATCTATCTGATCGAGCGGCCGCCCTTTGCCTTTCTCGGGGGGCGGAACCCTTTGGATCGGCTGGACATTCTTGTCGTCGCGCTCCTTGTACTCGTCTGGGGTGGGATTACATTCTTTCACCTGGGCGATAGAGAAGCGCCGCAGACCTTCCACGAGTTTCGCGAAGAATACGTCGTCATCGACCTCGGTGAGACAGTAGATGTAGGCCGCGTGCGGTACTATACCGGTCTGTTTACCGGAGAATATGCCCTATATTTCTCTCAAGATGGCGAGGCATGGCATCGGCAAGGAGAAATGCCGCAGAATTTCGCGCGGCTGTTTCAATGGCTGGAGGCTGAAATTGTAGACGGAACAGCGGTCCGCTATGTCCGGCTGGGCGCGATGAGAGGCGGGCCGCTGCAACTGGGCGAACTCGCCATCTACAACGCGATGGGGAGGCGGCTGGAACCGGGCCGGTTTTCGCTTGAGTGGAGCAATCCGGCGCTCCAAAGCGGGGCCTTGTTTGACGAACAGGACACCGTACCAGACCGCGGCACCTTCATGAACAGCATGTATTTCGACGAAATCTACCACGCCCGAACCGCCTATGAACACGTCATGAATGAAGCGCCGACGGAACTCTCACATCCCCCCCTCGGCAAGGTTCTCATGGGGATCGGTATCTACATATTCGGCATGACCCCCTTTGGCTGGCGTTTCATGGGTGCCTTCCTCGGCATCATGATCCTGGCCCTGTTTTACTGCATGACCAAGCAAATGTTCGGGAAGCGACTGGTAGCGGTCTGTGCGACAGCGGTCTTCGCGGCGAGCTTCATGCACTATACACAGACACGGATCGCGACGATTGATACCTATGTGGTCTTGTTCGTGCTGCTCCAATTTTGGTTCATCTACCGCTATGTGAGCCAAGATTTAGAGACGCCGTTTGCGAAGACCTTGCCCTCTCTCTTCTTTGCGGGTCTGTTCTTCGGATTCGGGGCGGCTTCGAAGTGGAGCAGCCTCTATCTCGCCCCGGCCTTGGCTCTGCTCTGGCTGATCTATCAAATTCTCCGAGCTAAACATTTCAAGCAGATCGGGCAGAAAGGCTTCCGGACATATTTGATTCAAACAATCCTAGTCTCCTGCGTCTTTTTCCTGCTGATTCCGGGGATTATCTACTATCTCAGCTACATCCCGCACGGCCGGGAAGCGGGATATGGCATTTTCGACGTGGGATATTGGAATCTCGTAATCGCGAACCAGCGGCATATGTGGTGGTTCCACAACGCCGTCGCCGGGATGGAACACGGATTCTCCTCCTATTGGTGGATGTGGATATTCAACATCCGGCCCATCCTCTACTACGCCAGCACCGCGCCGGATGGAGATATCCTGCGGATTGCCGCGTTTGGAAACCCCGCTGTCTACTGGGGCGGCCTCCTCGCGATGATCGCGATGCCTGTGGCGTGGATTCGGCGGGGAGACGGGAGAGCCTTTGCGATTTTCCTCTGCTACATCATGCTGCTCTTGCCCTGGATGTTCATCCCGCGTACATCCTTTGCATATCACTATTTTGTGAACATCATCTTCCTCTGCCTCGCCCTGGCTTATGTGTTTGACCATTTAATCCGGCGCGGACGGGGGAGATATAAGACGGCGATTGTGGGCTTTACCTTGGTTTCGGTCGGGCTGTTTGCACTCTTTTACCCGGCTTTGTCCGGCTGGCCGATGTCGAGTTGGTATAGCCAGAACGTGCTCCGGTGGTTCGAGACATGGCCGATTTGGTGACGCAGGGCAAGGGCTCTGCCCTTGCCGCCTATCAAAATACAGCGGACGACCAAGGGCCGTCCCTACGAGTAGGAGACTATCATGCGTTTTGATATGCACGTCCATTCCTCCGCCAGCGGAGACTGTTCGACGGAGATGGAAGAGACAGTTCAAGAGGCCGTATTGCAAGGCCTGTCCGGCCTCTGCTTCACCGACCACTGCGATCTCATCAGCGGGGTGACGCCGGGCAAGCGAGTGAAAGACTGCTACACCGATTGGGCAAAGAGCTACCGCGCGATCGAACGAGTGAGAACGATCTGGGGCGACCGGATCGAAATTCTCCACGGGATGGAACTCGCGGAAATGGTGCAAGACCCGGAGCGGGCGCGGGAATGCGCCGCGGCGCCCGGGCTCGACTTTCTGCTCGGCTCTGTCCACGCGCTGACGGGAAAGCTCGACTTTTTCTATCTGGACATCGAAGACCAAGCCGCCTGCCACCAGCTTGCGGATTTATATCTGGACGAGAACATCGGCATGGCGGAGCTGAATCTCATGGACGTAATCGCCCACGTGGGCTACTTCAATCGCTACATCTCCAAAAAGGGTTTTTGGATTGACATGATGGAGTATGAAGAGAAACTGCGCCATCTGTTTGGCATCCTCGTCCAAAACGGGCGGGGGATTGAGCTAAACACTTCGGGCATGCGGCGGGACCCCGGGCCGCATTTTACGATTCCCGACCTGCCCGTACTCCGGTTGTTCCGGGAGTGCGGCGGTGAGATCGTGACGACCGGGTCTGACGCGCATATGGCGAAACATGTTGGTAGCCATCTGGCTGAGGCCGAAGAACTACTCCGCGCGGCGGGGTTTCGGTATACGACAGTATTTCGGCAGAGAAAGCCGACCTTTATTCCACTGTAGGAGGGTACCATCATGATTGCCTTGGCATGTGACCACGGGGCGTTCGCCCTGAAGGAAAAAGTAAAGGCCCATCTGTTGGAGCAGGGCTGCAAAATCGAAGATTTCGGTACGCATTCGACTGAGAGTTGTGACTATACCGACTTTGCCGTATGCGCGGCAAACGCCGTGGCAACTGGCGCGTGTGAGCGAGGGATTGTCCTCTGCACGACGGGGATCGGCATGTCCATCGCGGCCAATAAAGTGCGCGGGATTCGGTGCGCGCTCTGCACAGATACTGTCATGGCAGAGATGACGCGGCGGCATAACGATACCAATATGCTCGCCCTCGGCGCGGGGATTACGGGAGATATGGCCGCGCTCCGCATTATAGACACGTGGTTGGGCACGGCATATGAAGGCGGCCGGCACCAGCGCCGGGTGGACAAGATTATGGAGATAGAACAGAGGTAGACCCCATTGGCGAGACAGAAAGAAAAAATCTATCGGCGGCGCAGGCCCTTGCGCACTCTGCTGCGGGTCCTCGGTGTCTCCCTTTTGACGATCATTCTCCTTTTGGTGGTGGTCTTTTTCTGGTTCCAGCGATACATCGTCTACACGCCGGACGGGATCCGGCTCGATATACCCTTTTTGCGGGGGATTTTATACGAAATCCCGGAAGACGCGCAGGACGAGCCATTCCCATTCCTGCCCCCCTGGGCAACCCCGACCGATCCGGATTTGCCCGTATTGCCGGATGGGCCGACGCTGCCCTGGGTCGGCCCGATGCGCGGCGTGCTGGTCAGCGGAGAGACGCTGGCAGCGGGGTCGAATTGGGATCAGGCCTTGGAAAACCGTGAAGCGAACGCGATCCTTGTTGCGATGAACGATGAGACTGGGCGGCTCTGGTGGGCGAGCGAGGTGGACACGGCAATCCGCTTCGCACTCTATGGCGAAGGCCAGCCGGGTCCAATTTTGGAAACGATCGACCCGGAGTTTGGGCGCTCGGCCCTGCTCTTCGGGTTTCACAATGAACTAATGGCGACCCGCAATCCGCCCGTCGCCTTAGACGGTGCGGAGGGTTGGCTGGACCCGCGCAATCTGGAAATGCGAGACTACATCATGGACCTCGCCCTCGAACTCGGGCGGCTCGGGTTTGACGAAATCGTATTGGTAGACTTCACCTTCCCGCCAAACTACGCCGGGGCGAACGCTGCGGTGATTGTAAATTTCCTGCGGGCCCTGTCTCAAGCGCTGGCGACCTTAGACGTAAGGCTCAGTGTGATGGTGGGAGAGCGGGATTGGTATGATCCATATGGAGAGGCGCTGCCCCTTCCGAGCGTGGACCAGCTTCTAGAAGTCGTGGACCGTTTTTATACAGTCCTAGAACCGGAAACCCTCGCGGATGCGGAGCGGCATAGCGCCTTAATGGCGGCAGTGGAGACTACGCTTGGCATAGAGATACCTCGCTTTGTCCCCGTGGGATCAGACGAGGTGCCGAGAGATGGGAATTGGGTTGTGCGAGAGTAAGCGGACATAGCGAATTTATCAGTTGAGAGGAGATCAGGTATCATGCCAAATGCCATTTATTATGTGTCCTATAAACTCAAAAAGGGGACATCAGTGCCAGACTTTTTGCTTGCGGCGAAAGCGCTCAATGACGGCTACATCTCCAAACAAAAAGGCTACATCTCCTGGGAACAGATGGTCGATGGAGAAACATGGGCGGATATGTGCACCTTTGAAACCATGGAAGACTTAAAAGCGTTCGAGGAAGCCTCCCGGAATCCAAGTGAGTTGGCCGGAAAATTCTACTCTTTTATCAACCTGATGAGTTGCAAAGGGCATAAGTTTTCTGTCGAGAAAACATACGGGAAGTAGACATACCAACAGCCCCCGCTCAATCTTTGAGCGGGGGCTGTTTTGTTGGGCGGCTTTGGTGGTGTAAAGCACAGCGGACGATTAAGCTGCGCTAACGGATGCCGTCTCCTTTACCGCGACCCACTTCACCACTTGGATGGTAAGCGGCAGCGCGAGCCACTCATATCCCCACTTGAGGCATACCTGGAGCACAATCATCTCGGGGAGCGCGTCCCAGGGGATCACCCCGGCAAAGGCGACCAGTGTGAAAATCGTCGTGTCCACAATATGGCCCCCGATCGAGGATGCCATGGCGCGGAAGGTGAATCCCCGCATCCCCTCCCGCCCTTGTTTGAGGTGGCGAAAAGTCCGGTCATTCACGAATTTACCCACTGTAAAAGCCAATAAACTCGCGACGACAATACGCCAAGTTCCCCCAATCGCCGTTGCGAACATGGTGCCATCATACCATTCCGGCTGCGGGAGCATCAGGCTCAACTGGATCAACAGGGCCAAAAGCGCACTGAGCGCGAGGCTCAGCCACGCCGCCCGGCGCGCCCAACCGTACCCATATACCTCCGCGAGGACCGATGCGAGAATATAGGTAATAGGAAAAGTCAAAATCCCAGCGGTCGTGGTCCAGTGGATGAATACGATCATATGGTTAGCAAGAATATTGGCAATCAACAAGCTGGCTGCGTAGATTGCGATCAGATAGACCAGAATGGGGGAAGCTGTAGTAGTTCCGGCTTTTTTGGGGATATCCATAGAATACTCTCTCCTTGGCAGACCTTCCGAATATCCCCCGAAAACACAAAAAATGCGCGCAGGGGTATTCTGCACGCGCGCCCCTAGTTTTGTTTTGAGACAGGATGGTTTCGAACTGTCTTATATGATTGTGGGTTTATTGTAGCGGAGATTTGTTGTGATGTCAATGTCCTCCTGGATGCTTTTTGCCATGTGCTTATTTTCTCAGGCCAATCGGGCCTACCGCTTCGTGTCGCCGAAGGCGACCTCCTTTTTGTCTTGACAAAAAGGAGGCAAAAAACAATTTAAGAGAAACTGCGTTTCTCTTAAAAATCTCTTCCTTTTGAC
>WRAO01000016.1 GCA_009780175.1 Oscillospiraceae bacterium | reverse complement strand
TCTCCCCTGTTATGCTGATGGACATTTACAGCCACTCTTCGTATGAGATCACAAAGCGATACCTCGGCATCGCGCAGGAAGATAGAGATAAGATTTATCTCTCCGCCGCATTGTTTTAGCTGCTGAGAAAAAGAATACGAAACATGCAAAGTCTATCTTCCTTTGACTTTGCTCTTTTTCACTGTCAAATTTTTCTCCGCCAAAATTCCTCATGAATCTCCCGCATGCGGGCAGACTAATGGGAAAATTCCTCTATGGAGATGAACCCTATGGAAAACAGACTCAAATCCGCCGCGTCGCCTTATCTGCGGAGCCACGCCGAAAACCCGATCCACTGGCACGAATGGGGACCCGCCGCGTTTGCCGAAGCCCGAGAACGGGACGCGCCTATCTTCTTGTCTGTCGGCTACTCCTCCTGTCACTGGTGCCACGTGATGAATCGCGAGAGCTTTATGGACGAACAGGTGGCCTATATGCTCAATAATCACTTCGTGTCCATCAAGCTGGACCGCGAGGAGCGGCCGGACATCGACCACCTCTATATGGAAGCCTGCACCGCCTTGACAGGTCAGGGCGGCTGGCCGCTCACCGTCTTCCTCGGCCACGACAAAAGCCCCTTCTTCGCCGGAACGTATTTCCCAAAACAGAGCCTCCTCGGCCTCCTCACCCGCGTCCGCGACATGTGGCAGAGTGAGCGAGAACGTCTAACGGGCGCGGGATTGGAACTGCTCAGTTTCCTCTCCCGTCCTGTCCCCGGTGGAGATGCGGATCGCTATGCCTGCCTGGTCGCCGGCGTCGAGGCGCTTGACGCTTCGTTTGACCCCACCTATGGCGGGTTTCATCCGGCCCCAAAATTTCCGGCCTTGCAGCGGCTGCTCTTCCTCCTGCGCTGGGCGGAGACGGCGGAGGATGCTGATCGCGCCCGCGAAATCGTCGCCACCACGCTCACCGGCATGGCTGAGGGCGGACTTTACGATCACGCGGGCGGCGGATTCTTCCGCTACAGCACAGACCGCGAATGGCATATTCCGCACTATGAAAAAATGCTCTATGACAACGCCATGGCAATCCTCACCTACGCCGAGGCTTCTATCACATTGAAGGAGCCGCGATTCGCCGAAATCGCCCGGTCCTGCGTTGCTTTTGTGCGCCGCGAGTTTACCGGACCAGATGGCGGGTTTTACACCGCTCTAGACGCCGAAAACGAGGACGGCGAGGGCGTATTCTATCTCTGGACGCGCGCGCAAGTCACCGAAGTCCTTGGCTTAGAACGCGGGACCAAATTCTGCGAAGCCTATGGCATTGGAGACAATCTCAGCCTCCCCCACCGGATCGGGCAAGGACTCACCGACGAATATGCCAAAGACCTGGCCCTGCTCTACACGCATCGGCAAAAGCGCGACTATCCCTTCCGCGACGAGAAGGCCATCGCCTCCTCCAACGCGCTCCTCGCCGCCGCGCTCGCCTCAGCTGGACGACTCCTCGGTGAGTCCGCGTGGATCGGCCTCGCGGAGGAGATTTGCCAATTCATCCTCGAGCACCTCTGTCTCAGCGGCAGGCTCTATGCATCCTATATCGACGGCAGCTCACACCAAAAAGCCGTCCTCGACGACTACGCCTACCTGACCCTCGCCCTCACCGAACTCTATCAGGCTACCTTCGACCCAAAATGGCTGGGCCTCGCCCTCACCTGGAACGCCCATATGATGGAGCTCTTCGGCGGCGCGGGCGGCGGCCTCTTCCTCTCCGGCCGAGATGTGACCGATCTGCCACTTCGGCAAAAAGTCTACCTCGACAGCGCGCTGCCCTCCGGCAATGCTGTCGCCGCCTCGAATCTGCTCCGGCTCCACGCGTTAACGCGGGACGAAACCTATCTCACCACCGCCGAAGGCATCCTCGCGGGAGGTCTTGGGGCGATGAGCCGCTATCCCGCGTCCGCCACGGGATTGCTCTCTGCGATTTTGCTCCTCGGGAACATCAGCACGCTTACGATTTCACCGGGGCAGGATCAGCGGGCCTTGGTAGATGCCGTTGCTGGATACTTCCCTTTCCTACAAGTGGCCGTCGTCGGCGAGCCGGGCGGGCCGCAGGCTCCGGTAGACCGCTTGGTGCCGTCTGCCGAAACAGCTTTGCCCGTCGAAGGGCAGGCCGCGGCGTATTATTGCGATCGGTCCGGGTGCCATCGGCCGGTGGTGGATCAGCGGGTGCTGGGGGAGATACTACGCAGGTGATTTTTGCTATAGAGATATTTCTACCTCGGTCGGTAGACCCATTGCTTCGCTTTCGCCGAAGGCGACCTCCTTTTTGCGTTGGCAAAAAGGAGGCAAAAAAACAATTCAAGAGAAACCGAATGGTTTCTCTTGAAAATCTCTTCCTTTTGAACTTAGTGCATAGCAAACCACCGCACATTCGTCTAGCGTACCGCACAAGAACACACACGCCCGAAAGCGATACAAACCTCCGCCGGCAGGCGGAACCACAAACCCTGAATGCCCCCAAACCAAAAGTCAAAAAGGAAGAGATCTTTAAGAGAAACCATTCGGTTTCTCTTAAATTGCTTTTTTGGGTACTTTTTTGCCAACGCAAAAAAGTACCTCGCTTCAGCGAAACAAGCAAAGCGTGCCGCAGGCTCATAATATAGAGTATTGATGTGAAAAACAAAAACCCCCTCGCCACATGGCAGGGGGTTTTGATATTCTCACATCCGCTCCGGCGCGGACACACCCAGCACATCCAAGCAACAGGCGATTGTCCGCCGGGCGGTGTCGGCTAGCTTTAGCCGTGCCCGAAGCAGTTCCGGGGCTTCGCCTTTGATTCGGCAGTGGCTGTAAAACCCGTGGAATGCCGCCGCGAGTTCTTGGGCATAGCGGTTGACCTTCGAAGGATCGTAGTCTCTGGCGGCGATGCGGACTTCTTCGGGCAATCTCGCAATCGCTTTAATGAGCGCCCGCTCGTCCACTCCCATGATCTGGGCAAAATCGACATTGGCTGTCTTGGGCACTGTCTCCCCCTCATCCGCTAGGGCTTTTACTAGTGTACATATCCGAGCGTGGGCATAGTGGATGTAATAGATCGGATTCTCGCTATCCTCGCGGACGGCAAGGCCGAGGTCGAACTCCAAATGCGTATCCGGCTTCGTGCTAAAGAAGAAGCGGGCGGCGTCTTTTGGAATCTCATCCAAGAGGTCCGCCAAGGTGATGGACTTACCGGTGCGTTTGGAGACCCTTACTGTCTCCCCGTCTCGCGTCAGACGGACCATCTGCATGATGAGAAAGTCCAGCTTTTCCGGATCAATACCAATCGCCGGCAAAATTTTCTTGAAACGGATCGCGTGTCCGTGATGGTCGGCGCCCCAGACATCGATCACGCGGTCGAACCCACGCTTGACAAATTTATCCCGATGATAGGCGATATCGGCAGCGAAATAGGTATAGTGTCCGTTGGCGCGGCGGAGCACATCGTCTTTTTCCGCGCCGAGGTCTTTGAGGTTGAGCCAAAGCGCACCGTCTTTTTCATACGTGTGGCCGCCGTCTATGAGAAGTTGGATCGTCTCCTCCAAATAGCCGGAATCATAGAGTTCAGACTCCATGAACCAGCGGTCATACGTAATGCCGTACCGCTCGAGATCCGCTTTCATCTTCGCGATGTTATACGCCAGGCCAAAGGCCATCATGTCGGCCCGGCGCGTTTGCTCGTCTATGTCGAGATAGGCCTCACCGTGTTGGTCATAGAAAAGCTGCGCGAGGGCTTTTAGGTCCTCGCCGTGATAACCGTTTTCCGGAAAAGTCACAGCCTCTTCGCCGCGAATCAGTTGGATGTAACGAGCTTCTAAGCTCTCAGCAAACAATTCCACCTGATTGCCCGCGTCGTTGACATAGAACTCGCGCCAGACATCATATCCGGCCCGATCAAGCACCGCCGCCATTGTGTCTCCCAGTACACCGCCGCGGGCATTGCCTATCGTCATCGCCCCGGTTGGGTTCGCGGAGACAAACTCAACCATAACCTTCTGCCCCTGCCCCACATCAATGCGCCCATAATCGCGGTCCAGAGTTTCGACGGTTTGCAAGACTTCCCGATACCACCGCTCCGCGAGCCGGAAGTTGAGAAATCCGGGACCTGCGATCTCCACCTCGGTGAAATAGCTGCCATCCAGCGAAATCCGCTCGACCAAGGCTTCCGCGATCTTCCGCGGCGGCAGACCCAGCGGCTTCGCCGCCGCCATCGCCCAAGCGGAGGCGTAGTCACCGTTTTTTTCGTCGCGCGGGATGTCGATCGTCCCTATGACGCTCTCCCCGCCGGGAGGCAGGACGCCATCTGCCACAGCCTTATTATAGGCCGCCTCCAACAGTACGCCGATCTCTGTTCTTGCGCTCTCTATCGTATTTGCCATCTTTGTACTCCCTCCGGCGCTTCGCGCCACCTCCCTCTGAGCGGGAGGCTTTGATCTTTACGCGCCGAGGCCCCTGCCGGACTCCCTCACGCTGATTACAAAACTGTTCTCACTGACAACCACGCCGTCTACGTCTATTGTGTAGTCGATTTCCACATCTCCGCCGGGTACGCCGAAATCCGCGAACAGCCGCCTCGTGTCTACACCCATCCCCGTGGCGCCGTAGGGCGTCTCGTAGAGAAACAGATGCTTTTTGCCCTGTTCAAAGATCATCTGGGCGTTCATGGTGCCTTCCCGTGTGAGCGTAACCTTTTCGGGACTCACATGAAACGTTGTCCGCGTGCCGGCCATGCCGGTCATCTCGGTTTCCATGTAGGAAAACATCGTCTCCGCACCTTCGTTGTGATAGGTTCCGCCGGTAATGAGTTCGAAACTGTCTTCCTCCGCCAAGTGGGGCCTATGGGCGCCTTTGATGGATATCATTACATCTTTCATATTCGCTAGACCTCAATTGTGTTGGTGGTACCGGGACACACTGTGCGCCCCTACGAGTATACTCTGTGTGCGCACGATTGTCAAAGAAGCACACGCAATCTGGTATGTGTCATCCGTTATACCGTGTTCATGCCGCAGTATGCTTATATACTATGTGTTAATAACCCAGCTCCACTTGCTGGATTTTGCCTCAATTAAAGTAGATTCAATTAGAGTAGAGCCCTTTCCAAAAGTAACTCCACATGTTTTACACGAGTAGGGGCCCCTATTTTGTATTACAGATATATTCGTTGGGTCTAGAAAAATGATGTCCACTTCTTTATCATAAAGATAAATTTCACTGCATACAGGACATTTACAAATTAGAAACCATTCTTGCCCATAAGTTTCACCTATAGCTTCTATTATTGCATCATAATCTATATGTTCTGTTTTAACATGTTCATTCATCCCCTACTCCAGTTCCACCCGCTCCACATCGCCAGACACATCCTGCTGCAGAAACAGCGATGCGAGCTTTTCAAACCCCGCCACGCTGTCCGTCACAAAATAACGATGCATCCCGCCTTCTTTTTGCGCCCGGAGTTGGTCTTCGTCTGCGAGGTCCCGCGCCACCCGCTCCGCCGCCGCACGGCCGGACGAAATGAGGGCCACATTCGGCCCGAGGAACCGCCCAATCACCGCCTCCAGCAGTGGATAATGCGTACAACCCAGAATCAAGGTATCCACCCCGGCGGCTTTGATGGGGGCCAGATACTCCGCCACAACCGTCTCAATCACCACATCGCCCGGATGAACGCGCCCGTTTTCCACAAGCGGCACAAACAACGGGCAGGCCCTGCTCGTAAGCTCCACATCTGGATCGGCCGCACGAAGCAGACGCTCATAAGCGCCGCTGTTGATGGTCGCCTCTGTACCGATTATGCCGATTTTGCCCGTCTTCGTCTGGGCCAAGGCCACCTCTACAGTCGGTTCGAGTACGCCATAGATCGGCACATTGTAATCGCCTCGAATCTGTTCCAGCGCGACCGCGCTGACCGTGCCGCAAGCGACCACCACGGCCTTGACGTCCAGTCCGAGCAAAAAGGCAATGTCTTGCCGGGTGTATTTGATGATAGTCTCCCGGCTGCGGACCCCGTACGGGACCCGCCCCGTGTCACCCAGGTAGCAGATGTCCTCTCCGGGCAAGCGCTGCATGAGCGTCGCCATGGCCGTGAGTCCGCCAAGACCGGAGTCGAACACGCCTATCGGCCGATTGTCCATTTCCGCCATGATTTCCCTCCGATATAATGGATACTTGCCTCCTCCGTACCACAGACGGGAAGCATAAAAGATGTTATGCTAAAATGATGAAAACATGCGCAATCTATCTCTGTATGATACCCTAGGATCCCGCGCAAGTCAAACTGAAGAGACATTTTTCTCAAAAAGATGGATTGTACCAAAAATTTGTGTGGCATTTTTCTGCATCTTGTGATATACTATGAATAGTGTCACAAGATACAGAAGGACAGAAGGTGGTGTGCATATGCAGATCAACTTAAGTAACCAAGAATTTCGCCTGCTGCTCGATCTCGCCTATGTGGGTAACTGGATCCTAAACTCCACACGCGGCGAAGAGCGTTTTACTCCCTACGACGACCTCGAAGCCAAACTCTTCGCCCACAGCATCGCCGCTGGGATGCCGGAGTTGCTGGAGGTGCACCAAGAGGGTGTCGCTCCGTCCCGCGCCTATGTCGAGGGCGGAATTCATGAGGCGATCATGGACTATGAAGACACGGTCTTTTTCGAGATTCTCGCAGAGGAACTCGCCAAGCGAGACATGAGCCACGCGTCTATTAATCCCGAAAACTTCAAAGAACTCACCGGCCGGATGGATGAGTATATCGCCGAGTTCGAACAAAATGGGATGGATAATATCTCACTGAGCTAGGTTTCAAACAATCAAAAGCAGCCTCCAGATTTGACTGGGGCTGCTTTTTTATTCCCAACTCGCGCTTTGCCCTTTGGATGGCGGCAAATGCCTGTCCTATAAGTTACCTGCTACATAACTACCATCATCTGCAAACGTTATGGTGTAGCGTTCCGTTGTAAACCGTATAATCAATAAATTCGGATCATCCGGCCCGCTCCAATGTACGCCATCATTAAAAAACGGAAGCCAATTTTCTTTTCTCGTTTCTGGGTCGGTGCACGCTTCGGCTGTACCGACGAGATTGATTGTGTATGTGCCGGAATTGATGCATACGCAGGCTTTCTTATTTTTACTGATTCGTTCCGCATATGGTCTGTCAACAGCCGTATTAAACGTCAGCCACTTTATGCCGTCGGCTCTTGTGATGCAAAATGTAGTGGCGGAGGGGAAGCCGTTCTCATCTATCAGGGAAAGCGCGGCATAGCCATTCATATCACCCTCTCTATACTCTGCTTTCGAGTTGACGAGTTCACTTGCTCGTGTAATAACCTCTTGATTCATTTCTTCAACCACCTTTCTGATTTTTCATTAGCATATCACGTTTAATGCGACAACAGTATGTCTTGTTTGAAACGACAATCTCAGCCCGCCATCTAAATTGAAATCATTTTCCCAGATCCCTGCTAAATATTCAAATTTCGGGGAACATGATTGGGCCGCGCCTCACCTTTACTTCGCCAGCGAATTGTGATAAGATAAAATACTTATCTTTCCTCCGGGAGGCGATGCCCGTGACGCATGAATACTACATGTCCGAAGCGCTCCGGCTCGCGGAAGAGGCGATGGCCCATGGCGAAGTCCCTGTCGGATGCGTCATCGTAGACGCCGAGGGGCAGATTATTGGCCAAGGCCGCAATCGGCGCGAGGCGGATCACAGCGCGATCGCCCACGCTGAGATATTAGCCATTGAGGAGGCCTGCCGCGCCTTGGGAGACTGGCGCCTCTCGTCGTGTAGTCTCTATGTCACCTTGGAGCCCTGTCCAATGTGTGCGGGGGCGATTATCAACGCGCGGATCGGCAAGGTGTTCTACGGCGCGAAGGACCCGACCCTCGGGGCCACCGGCAGTGTAATCAACCTCTTTTTAGAGCGATTCGGTCATGAGCCGCAACTGGTTGGCGGCCTGTTGGAAGCGCCCTCCAAGACCCTCATGACCGGATTCTTTCGGCAATTGCGCTAGGCTTTACGAGCCTCCTTTTTCTCGCCTTTTTTGTGTTTATTCATGCATTTTTCACATCTGGGATGTATAATAGGTCGTTATCAATATCCTGACGAAAGGAGGTCCGCACGATGCCTTATGACCCGAACAACCCGAAAGACCCATCCATTCCCCCGCCGGACGCATCAGATACCACCCGATTAGACAGTGGATATTTCCCCTATAGCTCCCCTTCCAAACCGCGTGACGTGACCCCGAAAGTCAGTGGGCCGGCTGTACCGCCACAGCGGGATCCGGGCCGCCCTTTTTTATCTGCCGCTCCGCCTGTCGTGCCGCAACGGTCTGTGCCCAACAGCCGTTCGACCTATGGCACCGGATATCCCATGGGCAGCGGCAATCTACGCACACCGCCTGGAATGTCAGGCCAGACGGCACCTCTGCCGAAACTGGACACCCCAGACCCCGGCGTACAGATCCCACCGGAGCGGATTCCCCCGAAAAAAGCGGACCGTCCGCCTGAAGAGCCGCCCTCCTATGAACCGCGGCGGCGCGGCGGGCCGCCTCCCAAGCGAAAGGGCAGCGTATTCCTAGCCATTCTTTTGCTGATCCTCTGCACCGCGCTCGGCGCCGGGGCCGGGTTTTATGCATCTCACAGATTGATCTCTGAGTTCGAGGAAACGCTCGCTGATTTCGAGGCCGATCTCGCGCTCGCTCTGCAAACACCCTCTCCGACACCAACGCCGTCCCCAACCCCAACTCCTTCCCCCACGCCTCCACCGGCGAACTCTTCCCGCCCAGCCGGGGCGCTTACGTCGGAGGAGGTTTATGAGCTCGGCCGAACCCAGGTAGTGGGCATCACCTCGGAGATTACACACCCCAATGCCAGCGTCACACGGGTCACCGGGAGCGGGTTTATCTTCTCGGAGGAAGGGTATATCATCACCAACTACCACGTCATCGAGCACGCCAGCCACATCTTTGTCATGCTCTCCGACTACAGCATGCACACAGCCCAACTCATCGGCGGCGAAGGGATCACGAGCGACATCGCGGTGCTCCGCATTGATACGAGCAATTTGAACCTGACCCCCGCGGTGATCGGCAGTTCCGCCGAAATGCGAGTAGGCAGTCCGGTCTATGCGCTCGGTAATCCACTGGGAGACTTGACCTTTAGCTTTACCGCCGGAGTCGTCAGCGCGCTCAATCGCGAGGTGGCTGTGGGGCATGGTATTGTGCTGAACATGTTCCAAACAGACGCCGCCGTCAATTCCGGCAACTCCGGCGGGCCGATGTTTGACGAATTCGGCCAGGTGGTAGGCGTCGTCACCGCCAAATCCGCCTTGGAAGGCGTGGAGGGCATCGGATTCGCCATCCCCATCGACGAGGCGATGCATTATGTGGAAATGATTATCGAGCGCGGCTATGTCCCGCGTCCGCATCTGGGGATTTTCCCTGAGACGATCACGGAAGCCTATGCCCAGGAGACGGGCCGGGTGCCGGGCGTCTACGTCAACACAGTCGATCCGAACACTCCAGCCGAAGCCGCCGGAATGGCCGAGGGAGACATCATCACCCGCATGGACGACCAAGAAATTCGGACTGTGGAAGAACTCCGCGCCGTGCTTGCCACATTTGAAGTGGGAGACGAGGTTGTAATCACCGTTTGGCGCAATGGCGAAGTGTTGGAATTGCGTGTGACCCTGGGACGTCGTTAACTAGGCGAAACTAAAAGGACCTGCCGGGAAGCGCTTCCCGGCAGGTCCTTTTTTGCATTCACGTTACGAAAACGACCGAATATTTTCGCATTTCACCTTCGTAAACCGCAAAAAATCATCAGACTTTTTCTCTTCAGCAAGGCTAAGTTTGTTGACAGGAATCACTTGATCTTTCCTCGTGAACAAAACATACAACTGCTCTGTTTCTAGGAAGCGGGTGACCGTATCGTAAGGAATGGTCACCTCCTCGCCCCCGTTCGCGGCGGAAACTTTTATGCCTTCCGGCGGGAAGGAGGTGATGTAGTCCGCTGCAGAATCGCTTATTTTTCCGCCCCCTATCGTGAGCGAGTTGGATGAGCGGAAATACATCAGGACAAACCCAAAGCACGCCACAAAGGCGACAGTTGCAAGGGGTATGTTCCCCTCGTTCGCATTGCCAAAGCCGACGAGAAACGCAGCGACCGCGACGATGAGGAAGCCCTTTCTTTCCCGGGAGGAGTGTATCTTTTTCTTCACTTCCTGAGCAAGGTCTTTGTCGATTCTGGTTCTGGTTTCATAGCGTTCCATGATATTCTCCCTATCTCCACTCTCTATGTTTTGCCATTGTATCACAAGCATCGCAAATATTCAAACCCTTCCGCATCGCTGGACGTCCGCATGCGCGCGTGCTATACTGATTGCATCAATAGCAAAGGATTTTTGCATGCTGCATCTTATCTTGGGACCCGCTACTACGGGCAAAACCGGAAAAATCTATGAGGCCATCCGTGCGCGGGTCGAGGCCAAAATGCCCGGCGCGATCTTGATCGTGCCGGAGCAGTATTCGCACGCCGCAGAACGGGAACTCATAGCGCGGTGTGGACCGACAACCAGCCTATATGCGGAAGTGCTCAGTTTTACGCGGCTGGCAAGCCGCGTCGCGGAGGAAGTCGGCGGAGGGGCTCAAGTCGCGCTGGATGAGGGCGGGCGGATGCTCACCATGCGCATGGCGCTGGCCGCTACCTCTTCGACCCTTCGCCTCTATGGACATCTAGGGCAAAAGCCGGAGTTTCTGAAGGGTATCCTCGATACGGTAGACGAACTAAAACAGTGCGACCTCACCCCCGAAGCCCTGCTCGACGCCGCAGAATGGGCCGAAGGCAGCCTCGCGGATAAGCTCCATGATCTGGCCTATTTGCTAGGCGCTTACGACGGCGTCAGCGGACGGACCGACCCGCGAGACGCGCTCTCGCGGCTGGCGGATACCATAGCAGACAGCTCTATCGTGAAATCCGCTGTTTTTATTGATGCGTTTTCTGACTTTACGGCGCAGGAAAACCGGGTCCTCCGACGCCTCCTCCGCACGGGGACAGATTTGACGGTAGCCTTAACTTGCAACGGCCTCTGGGACGAAAACCCGCTATTCGCGCCCGCTGTCACCACAGCGAACTATTTACGGCGGGCGGCGGAGGAATATGGGCATGCGGTAGAACTTACGCAGCTAGAACCAACCGAGCTCCGTCCGGCAGAGTTGCAAAACGTGGAGCGCTATCTGTTCACGACGGACATCGGAGACGGCGCCCACGATACCCCGCCCCCCACTACGGAGGCGGTGGAACTCTACGTCGCGGCGACACCTTTGGAGGAGTGCGAACTGGCGGCGTCACGCGTCTTGGCGCTGGTGCAGACGGAAGGCTATCGCTACCGAGACATCGCCGTCGCGGCGCGGGGATTCGGGGATTATGAGACTGCGGCGGAACACATATTTGCACGCCACGGAATCCCGGTTCATGTGGCGCGGAAGGCAGACATCCTAGAGAAGCCGATTCTGTTGCTATTGACGGCCGCCCTCGACATCTTAGACGGCGGCTGGCGGTTTGAACCGATGTTCCGCTACTTGCGGACAGGCCTAGCTGATCTCGCGCAATCCGAGGTAGACCTGCTGGAAGGCTATGTCCGGACATGGAATATCTACGGCAGCCGCTGGACACGGCGGACGGATTGGACGGAGAACCCCGCCGGATATGGCGCGCCCTTCGGCGAAAAAGAGGCGGCCGAGCTGGCTTTAATCGACAGTCTGCGCCGTCGCGTAGCGGCGCCCTTGGCGGCCTTGGAGCAGGGCGGCCGATCTGCGAAAACCGCGGCGGGCCAGGCGGCGGCGCTTTATACGTTTCTAGAAGCGATTCGCCTGCCAGAAACCCTGACAGATCGCGCTGACCGCTTGCGCACATCCGGACGAGACACGCTCGCGGCGGAATATTTGCAGATTTGGGGCATCTTGATCTCGGCCTTGGAGCAGGCGGAGGCCATTTTGGGCGAGACACCGATGGATCAATCAGAGTTTTCGGCGTTGATGCGGCTTGTGCTCAGCCAATACAGCGTAGGCGCGATTCCGCAGACAATCGACCGGGTTTCGCTCGGCGAACTCGACCGGACACGGCGACGAGACCTGCGCTGTCTCATCGTACTAGGCGCGACGGACATGCGCCTCCCGGCCCCGGCAAGTGGCCGTGGCATACTCACAGAGGCGGACCGAGAGCGGCTCCGCATGCTCGGTCTATCTCTTCCAGACAGCGCGGAAGAGCGCGTTTATCGGGAACAAGCTCTGATTTACCACGCCTTCGCCGCACCAAAGGAGCGGTTGATCGTCTCCTGGGCGCGAGCGGAAGACAGTGGGGCACCATGTCGGAAATCCCCGGTTTTGACGCGACTGGAGGCGATTTTGGGGCGAGAGGTCGTGTCCTTTGCAGGGACCGCACACCCAAACGGCCCCTCTCTCCCATATACACATCTCCCTCTACGAGGGCAAGCCCTCTCCATCCCCGCCACCCGTCGGCTATACGGCGAAACGCTTCGCCTCTCAGCCTCGCGGCTCGAAACCTTCCACTCTTGCGCCTTCCGTTATTTTATGCAATACGGCCTCGGGGCAAAAGTCCGGCGAAAGGCCGAATTAGACGCGCCCATGGCCGGAGATTTCATGCACTACATTCTCGAACACGTGACGCGAGACATCCAAAATCGAGGCGGCTTTCAGTCCGACGCCGCGCTGGATTGGCGGGCGTTGACAGATCAATATGTAGCGGAATACACGCGGCTGCGCCTGGGCGACATGGCGGAAAAAACCGAGCGGTTCCATTATCTGTTCCGGCGGCTCTGCCGGGACACCTATAGCGTCGTGGAAGACATGGTGGAGGAACTCCGACGGTCAGAGTTCCGTCCGCTGGAGTTTGAACTCTCCTTCGGACCAGATGGCACTCTGCCGGCGGTAGAACTGGTCAGAGACGGAGCAGAACTCTCCCTCCGGGGCGCGGTGGATCGGGTCGATGGATGGATTCACGAGGGTAAGCTCTATCTCCGCGTAGTGGACTATAAAACAGGAAAAAAGGACTTCTCCCTCTCAGACGTCTGGTATGGCGTAGGCGTACAAATGCTGCTCTACCTCTTCGCTTTGACACGTCTCGGCGGCGCGCATTTCGGCGGCCTGCCCCTAGAGGCAGGCGGGGTGCTGTATGCGCCAGCGCGCGATGTGGTCGTTCCCTTACCCAAGACGGCAGAAGTCGAGGAAATTGAAAAGGAACGCCGGAAAGCGCTTTGCCGCAAGGGCCTCATCGTCGATAATCCGGACCTCATCACCGCGATGGAGGCAGGAGACAACCCGCAGTTTATTCCGGTAAAATTCACGAAAGACGGAGCGCCGGGCGGGGACAGTCTAGTCTCCGCGGAAGACCTCGGCCGCATCAGCCGTCGCATCGACCAAAAGCTGTTGGACCTGGCACGGGAAATCCAAATCGGGACCGTGGCCCCGCTTCCGCTGGGGGGCAGTGTGGGCAGCCCTTGCGACTATTGCGATTTCCGCAGAGCCTGCCACCACGATGTGGCGGTAGACGGGAGCCGATATTTGCCGTCTCTGCGGCGCGATGAGGTATTAGAGAAGCTGCGGGAGGTGGATACGGATGGCTGATACACAATACACGCCCGAACAGCGGGCCGCGATTGATGATAGAGCCGGCGACCTCCTCGTCGCCGCAGCTGCGGGGTCCGGCAAAACGCGCGTACTGGTGGAACGGCTGCTCGACCAAGTGGAGGCCGGGGCGGAACTGAATCAATTCCTCATCATCACCTTCACGCGGGCTGCCGCCGCCGAACTCAAGGGACGGATTTTAGAAGAGATCAGCCATCGGCTCGCGCTTCGACCCTCGCGGCATCTCCGGCGGCAGAGCGCCTTGGTTTATAGCGCGGACATTGACACGATCCACGCCTTTTGCGGCAAGATCATCCGGGAATTCGCGCATACGCTGGGCGTAAATCCACAATTTCGTATGGCCGACGAAAGCGAGTCCGGGCCGATGCTGTCAGAGGTCTTGGAAGACCTGCTCGAAGATCGTTACGCGCGATTAAACGAATTCCCGGGCTTTGTCGAACTAGTGGATACATTGTCAGAAGGCCGGCGAGACGCGGCGTTAATCGAGACAGTACTCGACGTACACGAAAAGCTGCTCAGCCACCCCAACCCGGATGGCTGGGCGGCGGAGCGGTTGGCAGAGCTTCAGGTATCAGGTCTTTCAGACGCAAAGGAGACGCCCTGGGGCGCTTATTTGCTCCGCCAGGCGGAAGCCGCGTCCAACGATTGGCTCCGGGAGATGCGCACCGTGCGGGAGGAGTTCCGCACGGAAGAAAAATTCAACAAGGCCTACGGCCCCAGCTGGGATGAGTTGATAAGCTGGCTGGCCCGTTTTACCGCGGCGACGAAGATAGGCTGGGACGAAACCCATGCCGCGTCAACGCTTCCCGCGTTGAGCCCACGCGCTTCGGGCTACGAGGAATTCAAGAGCGTGTACAAGCGGTGCAAAGAGGCCGCCTCCAAGTGGACCGCTTCCTTTGATCTGCCCTCTCTGGAATTATTTGAGGATATGACGGCCGTTCGCCCGGTGATCGAGGCTTTGATTGCCCTGGTGCTAGACGTAGACCGCGCGTATCGAAAAGCAAAGACGCGGCGAAACGTTTTGGACTTTTCAGATCTGGAACATCTCGCGATCCGACTTCTATTAGATCAAGAAAGCGGCCTCCCCACCGCTGTCGCCGGAGAACTGGCGGAGCGGTATGCCGAGGTAATGGTAGACGAGTTCCAAGATGTCTCCGGCCTGCAAGACGCGATCTTCCGCGCCCTCGGCGCATGCGGCTCCCGTCGGTTCATGGTGGGAGACGTGAAGCAGTCCATCTACCGGTTCCGTCTGGCGGACCCGACGATTTTTCTGGGATATTATCGCGCCTTTCCGGATTATACAGAGGCAATACCGGGCGAAAGCCGCAAAGTGCTGCTCGGTAAAAACTTTCGCTCCCGGCCCGGCGTACTGCACGCGGTAAATTTTCTGTTCCGCCGGATCATGTCGGTACCCTTTGGCGAGATGGACTACGGCGACCGCGAAGCGCTTTATCCGGGCAAGGACGAGCCGGAAGGCGCAGAACCCGCAGTGGAGTTGGATATCCTCAATAAAAAGCCCCTGCCAAAAGACGGCAGCGACGCCTTCGAGATGGCGGAGGCCCGACATGTGGCCGCACGAATTCGAACCCTACACGATCAAGAAGGCTACGCCTGGGGCGACTTCGCGATCCTGCTCCGGAGCGTCTCGGGAAAAGGCTACCGCTTTGAGCGAGCCCTGGAAGAACTGGATATCCCCGTGGCAAAATCTTCCGGAGAAGGGTTTTTCTATACCGTTGAGATTGCCTCCATCCTGTCTTTGTTGACGGTCATTCTAAACCCGCTCCAAGATGTCCCCCTGATCGGGGTCTTGCGCTCACCGCTCTTCGGGTTCACCCCGGACGAATTAGCAGAGATTCGGCTGTCTGATAAACGTGTCGGTTTCTTTCATGCCTTAGAAATTTCCGCCGTGGAGAGCGAGAAGTGCCGCGCGTTCCTCGCCAATCTCGCGCGGTGGCGAGATGCGGCGCCGGATATGACAGTCGATCAATTCCTCTGGTATCTGGCCCACGAGACAGGCGCACTGCCTGTTTTCGCCGCTCTTCCCCAAGGCGAAACGCGGCGGCAAAACCTGCTGACCCTCCTCGCCTATGCACGAGGCATGGCGCAGAGCGGGTGCAAGAGTTTATTCGATTTCGTCACACAACTCGAAAAACGGCTCGAAGCCGGAGAGCCGCCGAAATTGGCAGCGGCGCACGGGGCCGGAGATGCCGTGACGATTATGAGCGTGCATAAATCGAAAGGCCTCGAATTCCCCATAGTCGTCCTGCCAGACCTCGCGAAGCGCTTTCAACTCCGCGACCTCACGGCACAAATTTTGGTGCATCCCGAACTCGGAATCGCCAGCGTGCGGCGAGATTTGATCCGCAAGATCCGCTATCCGACCCTAGCCCAGCTTGCGATTCGGCAAAAACTCCGGCAAGAGGCCTTGGCGGAAGAACTCCGCATTCTCTATGTGGCTATGACACGGGCAAAACATCGGCTCCTCATGACCGTCGCTCTGGACAACGCCGAAAAAACGATGAGCGACCTCGCCCTGATGGCATCGGAAGCGGTGTCGCCTTATGTGCTGGCAGAGCAGTCGAGCGCGGCGCCGTGGATTTTACTGCCGACCTTATCCGTCCCGGAGCCGCCGTGGACGGTGCGCGTGGTCGAGTGTGGGGTCGGGTCCGCAGATCTGGACGAACCTATCCCGCCCGCACCAGCGCGCGGCGATCAGCAGGATGCCGCTTCTGCGGAGGAGATCAGCCCTGCAGATGAGCCGGGCGAACGCAGTTCGCCTCTGCAATGGGAATATCTCCACCCAGAAGCCGTAGACCTCCCCAGCAAACTCACCGCCACAGAACTCAAGGGGCGTGACCGAGATTTAGAGGCAGACACAGAGGCGGCCCCGCATCAACAAGCAAAGCGCCCCCCCATGTTCCGGCGACCTAAGTTTATCGAGGCAAATCAACCATTGACAGGCGCAGAGCGAGGAACAGCCACGCACTTGGTGATGCAGTATATTGACTTTACCCGCTGTACGAGCCGATACGGCGTCGAGACAGAAATCGCCCGACTGCAGCGAGAAGGGCGGATCACCGATCAGGCCGCAGGAGCAGTGGATGCCGAACAGATTTGGACCTTCTTCGAAAGTCCGCTCGGACAGCGTGTGCTCTCCGCCCAGAATCTGCGGCGGGAATTTAAGTTTTCGCTCCTGGTCCATGCCGGAGAATTCCTCGGCGCAGGCGGAGCGGAGGATATCTTGCTCCAAGGTGTTGTGGACTGTTATCTGGAGGAACCAGACGGCCTCGTCCTCCTCGATTTCAAAACAGACTATATACCACCCGGCGGACTGCTGGCAAAGGCGGAAGAATACCAGCCGCAGATGGTGGCCTATGCATATGCGCTAGAACAGATCACCGGCCACCCAGTGAAAGAGGCGCTCCTCTACTTCTTTGGCCCGGGCAAGCCTGTAGAGGTTGCGGTTTCCGCTCAGATGTAGTAGACTATTAGAATAGAATAACCAGAGGTGACTGATAGATGGATGCTCTATTAGATTGGTTCGGCGGGGAGATAGACCAGGGAATCGTCGGGTCCGTTTGGGCTTGGATGATCGGGTTTTTGATCTTTTTCCTCGTCATGGCGGCAATTTCTTTCGCCGTACGTGCGATCATGCGCAGAAAAATCGACGTAACGGCCGACAATTGGCAGGAGAGAAACCGACAAAAGCGCGTTCAATCCGTATTTTCTCGGTTTATTGATCTCGCTTTGCTGCAAATTCTGCTCATCGGCATCGCCGCAGCCGCTTTCCTCATCGCTGACCTCTCCGATGGACGCCTGCTCGCGGAAGCAGACACCGCACTCGATTTGCTGAACGGATACCTGCTCTGGATGCAGCTCGTCCTTTGGACCTGCATCGGGGCGACCGTGCTGGTAGTACTCGGGAACATCCTGATCTTCGTCTCGCTGCGGCGCGGCGACGGAATAGAGAAGAAACATGTCACCCTGGCGGTGATCGGCGTCCTGCTGTCCACTTTATTCCTAGTCGGCGCCAACTGGGGCGCGCCGTCTACCATACGCGATATCCGAGAAGACATCGCAGCGATTGAGATGGATAAACTCACCGTTGCGGACTATACGCTCCACCTACACTGGACAGGCTACTACCGCACCTCCTCCCTGCGGGATATGGGAGAATATCGGCCGCTATATGTCGTACGGCGAGAGCCGATCGGACGGATTTACTTCCCCAGACCGCTCAGCCCCACCGACCTAAAGGCGATGGCGGCGAGCAATGTATACCAACATCCGGGCCGGTCGGCGGACTTCCGGCTGTTTGAAATCCGGTTTACGCCGAATACGCACATTGTGGTGGAGGCGCACCCAGTGCGGGGGGATTAGGGTATTCTTTTCTATAGCATTCTTTTTTATATGAGCCTGCGGCTCGCTGCGCTCGTTTCGCTGAGGCGAGGTACTTTTTTGCGTTGGCAAAAAAGTACCCAAAAAAGCAATTTAAGAGAAACCATCGGTTTCTCTTAAAGATCTCTTCCTTTTTGACTTTTGGTTTGGGGATGTTTTAGGGTTGGGGTTCCGCCTGCCGGCGGAGGTTTGTATCGCTTTCGGGCGTGTGTGTTCTTGTGCGGTACGCTAGACGAATGTGCGGTGGTTGTCGCACTGCACTCCCTTCCGCCGGGCGAGGCGGAAGCTGTGACGCTGTGTTTTGCTATGCACTAAGTTCAAAAGGAAGAGATTTTCAAGAGAAACCATTCGGTTTCTCTTGAATTGTTTTTTGCCTCCTTTTTGCCAACGCAAAAAGGAGGTCGCCTTCGGCGAAAGCGAGCCGCAGGCTCATAATAAAGAGGATTAGAGAAAAAAGCCCCCCTGCGGCAGTTGGCCGAAGGGGAGCTTCTTATATCTATTACCCCGCGTAGCGCAACGCCTCAATCGGCCGCTTGCTAGCCGCCTTATTCGCCGGATAAAGCCCAAACACCAGCCCAATAAACAGCGAAAACGCCACCGCCACGCCCACCACATCCAACGAAATGCGGAAATCCATCACATCACCGACCAGGAAAGAGGCGACCTCTAATATCCCCCAGGAGAGCGCAACGCCGATCGCACAGCCGATCATGCAAATAACCAACGCTTCAATGAGAAACTGGAACATAATGCTCCACCGCCCCGCGCCGATCGCCTTGCGGACACCGATCTCCTTCGTCCGCTCTGTGACAGAAACCAGCATGATATTCATAATCCCGATCCCACCGACAAGAAGACTGATCGCCGCCACGCCGCCAAGGAGATACGTGAGCATATTGGTGATCTCGTCCATCGCCTCCGCCATAAGCGCTTGGTTGAACATACCAAAGGCGTCCGGGTTGCGGCGAAAACGCTCAAGGAGCATTTCATCCATCGCCGCCTCAGCCGCGTTCATGTCGCCGTCAGCGGCGGAGACAATCATCGTCGTCACCGCGCTGGACAAATGATCCGCCATGCGGACAGCCGTGGTATAGGGAATATAGATCGTATGTCCCGGCATCAGGAGATTGGTAAGAGATTCCTGGTCTTCCACAACGCCTACAACCGTGAAAGGCCGTCCGTTTAAGGAGAGCGGCGCGCCAATCACCTCCGTAGTACCAAAAAGAGCCTCTGCGGCGCGTTCGGCGATCACGGCGACATGGGTATTGTTGTCCACATCCGTCGTGCGCAAGAAGCGACCGGCGACCATGGTAACACCGGAGATTTCAGCATAGCTCGGCGTCGTTCCGGTGACAGTGGCGCGCCCGCGCTCAGAGCCGAATCTTGCCGTCGCGGCTACTTGGTTCACCGGAGCCGCCGCGCCGATGTCCTCATGCAAGGTAAAGTTAGCCACTTCCTCCAACTGGAGCGGACGGCCCCCATCATCTGTGATGGTGACGCGGATCAGGTCCGTGCCAAGTCCTTCCACCTGCTCCGTCACCGCGTCGCCCGCGCTGGTGACGAGGGAAACCAACACCACAAGCGCGATGACGCCCACAATAATGCCAAGCATCGTGAGAAACGCCCGCATCCGGTTTGCCACAATCGCCTTGAACGCCATTTTGACGCATTGCCAAACCACCTACGTCACCTCCTCTACCTTCCCGTCGCTGATCTTGATCCGGCGGACCGCTTGATCTGCGACTTTCTGGTCGTGGGTGATGAGCACGAGGGTATTCCCCTCCTGATGAAGCCGATGAAAGAGCGCCATAATCTCAACACCGGTACGGGAGTCGAGGTTGCCCGTCGGCTCGTCCGCCAGAAGCAGGCTGGGTCGGGTGGCAAGCGCACGGGCAATCGCCACGCGTTGCTGCTGCCCACCGGAGAGCTCCGTGGGTTTGTGCTTGCCGCGCCCGGTGAGCTCCACGAGCGCCATGGCCTCCGCCACGCGCTGCCGCCGAACAGAAGCGCTGAGCCCCTGGTAAATAAGCGGCAGTTCCACGTTCTCCTCCGCCGTCATCTTAGACAGGAGGTTAAAGTTCTGGAAGATAAATCCAATCTTGCGGTTTCGGATGCGCGCCAGTTCGTTTTCGGAATACTGCTCAATGCGCTGGCCGTCCAACTCATATATGCCGCTGTCAGCCGTGTCAAGACAGCCCATGATGTTCATAAGCGTACTCTTTCCGCTGCCGGATGGACCGATGATAGCCACAAACTCACCCTGGCCGATAAAGAGATCAATCCCATCGAGCGCTTTGACTTCTTCCCCGCCGATATAGTAAGTTTTTCTCACATTCTCAAAGCGAATCATCAGTTACCGCCGCCCCCTCCGCCACCAAACCCGGGAGGTGGCGCCATTCCCCATGTGGGCCAGCGGAAAGCCTGCTGCACAACGTAATATACCGTATCTCCCGCCCGTAGACCTTCAATGATCTCAACATAAAGCCCATCAGATAGCCCCGTGCGGACAGACACAGGATTCGCCGGCTCACCGCCGACAAGTTCCGTATAGACAAAGACATTAAGCCCCTCTTCCTGAAGCGCCTCAACCGGAATCAGAAGAATATCAAAAGCCTCGTCTGTAGTGATGATCGCCGAGGCGCTCATGCCGGGCAGCATCTGTGCCGTTCTGGGAATCAGTATCTCCACCGCATAGCGCGCCCCGCCGCCCGCCGTAGTACCCGTGGTGTTGATGCGGCTGATCGCACCGGGGAAGTGCACCCCTTCAATCGCGTCCAGACTGACCTCCGCCCGCTGGCCCACGGCCAGAGCAAGGATGTCCCGCTCGTCGATGTTGACGATCAACTGCATATACTCCGCCGGGGCGATGGTAAAGGCAGTCATTTCGTGTTGGCTCTGGCTCCCGCCGTCCAAGCCGGGAAACCCGCCAAGATTGAAGTCAAAATCCGGGAAGGAGAAGTCAAAGTCCGGGAATTCGAAGTCAAACTCGGGGAAACTGAAATCGAAATCCGGGAACTCGAAGTCAAAGTCGAAATCCGGGAAGTTAAAATCGAAATCCGGGAAAGAAAAGTCCGGGAGGAGGTCTGAGAAGTCAAAATCGGGAAGAAAATCTGAAATATCAGGCCAATCAATGGTGGGGGGCCACCAGTCCGGGGGCCATGGGATACTCGGCAAAGTTGGCGGCCACCAGCCCGGAGCCCCACCGCTGTAGCCAATGACTGCCGTAAAAAAGGGGCCTTGCAAGCGCGGTGTTCCCGCGAAAAATGCTCCCGTAGCGGCAATATCGGCCACAATCATCGGAGAAAAGGTGTAGCTGAGGTCATTTGCTACGAGCATAATAACCGCAAAATAGGTCGTATCCGCCTGGAATACATCCACAGACGGAATCCACCAGATCATACCACTCCAGTTATTTGGCGCTGTTATAGAGGTCAATGGAGGCTGTCCGGGAACCGGTGCGAGATCGATTAAGTGCGGATTCAGGGTATCAATCTCGGTAAAAAAAGGAACCGGAAAAGTCGGCCACGCGTTATTTGAACCGTTGGATGGGGCATTTGGTGGGTCCGTTTGGGGTCCGTTTGGGGTTTCGATTGGTGGTTGATTCGGATCACTTGGGGGTTCCGATGGGACATTTGGCGGCTCGTTCGGTGTCTCTTTCGGCGGGTCATTCGGCTCACTTGGTGTTTCGATCGGCGGATCGTTTGGCGGCTCATTCGGGGATTCGGCTGGCGGCTCACTCGGCGGCTCCTCCGCCTCAATTGCCGCCAGGCGGACGATACCAAGGGCATCCCCGTCAATCGGGCCCGGTGTATGGCTCATAAGACCAATCATGCCGGGCGGCAGCCCCCCCGGAATATTGATACCCCCGCCGCCCCCTGTACCGCCGGGTGTCGGACGATCCCCAATGGCGACATTTTGTACGATGCCATCAAACGCTGCAGTCTGTACCCCGCCGGATTGAGCAAGGCTGAGGAGGCTATGTAAGATTTCCGTCTGCTCCTCCCTGTCTCGCATCAGCTCGCGATAGACGGGGGACGCGTCAACATCAGAGAGCGTAAATAGGGTCGCGCCTGCCGCAACATGTTGGTTTTCGCTGACATGAATTTGCGCAATTTGGCCGGATATCCCTGTAATCGCAAGTGTGCTGTCCGATCCGTCTACGACGAGGAGCGCGAGGGCGCGGTCGTTCAGCATGGTGGTCAAAACCGAGTCTCCCACCGCCGGGAAAATGGTTTCAATCCGCCCGGCCACTTGGGTAATGATCCGCGTGGGTTCTGTATCGGTGCGGACGCGTTCAAGCTCGCGGTCAATCTCCTCGATTTCTTCTTGCACTACCGCAATACGGCTTAGGATGGAACCCATATCAAACACAGCGAGCACATCCCCCGCCTGTACAATGTCGCCGGAGGCAACAAAAACTTCATCTACCGTAAGGCCGATCGGAATGCGGACTGCCTCCCCGCGCTCGGTCGCAAGGCTTCCTGTGCCCGTCACCGTGGACGCGAGTGTGCCGACTTTGGCCTCGGCGGAGTGTATATTCCGCTGGGCACTGGCCGCATCTCCTCCGCTCGGGAATAGAATTGTGATGAGTATAATCACCAAGATAATGCCGACTCCAACCATAATCGGCAGGCGGCGTTTTTTTAGCGTTGTCAGCATAGGGGGTTCTCCTATTGGTTTGGTCTGACTTTTTATTATATAGGATGTTTTGGGGGATTTCAATTGGCAGTGGGTGGGTTTTCTTTATTTAAATGTAAACTTTTTGATTTTTCCTTTTATACACTCTATTTTTATGAGCCTACGGCTCACTGCGCCCGTTGCGCTGAAGCGACATACTTTTTTGCATCGCGCAAAAAGTATGCATAAAAAGCGATTTAGGGGGTGGAGCCCCCCCAAACCCGTTTTGACTTTTGGTTTGTGGTCGTTTGAGTCATGTGATTCCGCCTGCCGGCGGGAGTGGAAGCCTCCTTTTCCAAAGGAGCCTTTGGGCGGCGTTTTGCCCACAGCACCCCTTCCGCCGGGCGAGGCGGCAGGGGTGCTGTGGGCCGCTGTGCATACCAGTCAAAAGGAAGAGATTTTCAAGAGAAACCATATTGTTTCTCTTGAATTGTTTTTTGCTAATGCAAACAGCAGGTCGCCTTCGGCGAAAGCGAAGCAACAGACCTACCAACCCTGGTAAAATATCTACATAGCCCCTACATGGCAACCGTCAAAACAAGCGGCCCGGCAAAGACATTTGCAAAAACCCCCATCCTGTAGTATGATAGAAAAACACAAAAGAAACCCGGAGGCTTCAGATGGGCGGATTTTTCGGCGTAACCGCAAAGCGCGATGTTGTGACAGATATTTTTTTCGGCACCGACTACCACTCCCACCTCGGCACCAGCCGAGGCGGCATGGTGATCTATTCGCCAAAGGAAGGTTTCCAGCGCGCGATCCACAACATTGAAAACACCCCCTTTCGCACAAAGTTCGAGCACGCAGTAACGGAAATGTCAGGCAACGCCGGCATTGGATGTATTTCAGACAATGATCCCCAGCCGCTCACCATTCGCAGCCACCTCGGGACCTATGCCGTCACCACGGTAGGCCGGATCAACAATGAGGCGGAGCTGGTCGATCGTATTTTCAAAACAGGCGGCCGTTTCCTCGCGATGAGCGGCGATAAAATTAACCAGACCGAACTCGTGGCCTATTTGATCGACGAGATGGACAGTATCCCCGACGGAATCCGCCACGCGCAGGAGTCGATTGACGGCTCCATGAGTATCCTTGTCCTCACAGGAGACGAACTCTACGCCGCTAGGGACCTAATGGGCCGAATCCCCATCCTCATCGGCAAAAGCGAAGATGGAATGGCGGTGAGTTTCGAGAGCTTTGCCTACCAAAAAGTCGGCTATGTGGACCATAAAAACCTCGGTCCCGGCGAAGTAGTACGGATCACACCAGACGGGCTAGAGGTACTTTTCCCCTCCCGCGAACAGATGAAAATTTGCGCCTTCCTCTGGACCTATTACGGCTATCCAAACAGCCACTATGAGGGCGTTACCGTCGAATCCATGCGCTACGCCTGCGGGCGGATTTTGGCGGAGAATGATCGGAAGAAGGGCTTTGCAAAAGAGATCGATTTTGTGGCCGGTGTTCCGGATTCCGGCACACCTCATGCAATCGGTTATGCGAACAAGAGCGGCATTCAGTTCGCGCGACCCTTCATCAAATACACCCCCACTTGGCCGCGGAGTTTCTTGCCCGGCAGTCAGAAAGTGCGGAGCCTTGTCGCGAAGATGAAATTAGTGCCCGTGGGCGAGTTGATTCAGGACAAGCGCCTGCTCTTCATCGACGACAGCATCGTGCGCGGCACCCAGATGCGCGAGACGGTAGAATTCCTGCAGACCTGGGGCGCGAAAGAGGTCCATGTCCGTTCCGCTTGCCCACCGATCATGTACAGCTGCAAATACCTCAATTTTTCCCGCAACACGGACGATGCAGATCTCATCGCACGGCGGACGATTCGGGAGCTTGAAGGCAGCGGCGGCGAAGCCTACCTCGCCGAATATGCGGATGGCACTTCAGCGCGCGGGCAGGCTATGGTAGACGCCATTTGCCAGAAGCTGCGGATCAGTTCCTTTGACTACCAAACCTTGGACGGACTCACCCAGTCCATCGGAATAGACCCTTGCAAGATTTGCACCTACTGCTGGACCGGCAAAGAGTAAGGAGAGACTTTCATGTTAGATTCGCACAGCAAAAGCTATAAAGACGCCGGCGTAGATGTTACGGCAGGCTATGAATCGACAGAGCGCATCCGCCCGTTGGTGGAGAGCACGTATACGAAGGGCGTCCTCGGCTCTATCGGCGGATTCGGCGGCCTCTTCGCACCGGACTTTTCCGGCATGGACCGCCCCGTGCTCATCTCCGGGGCCGACGGTGTAGGCACAAAACTCCGCCTCGCCTTCGCGCTGGACAAACACGACACCGTCGGCATCGACTGCGTCGCCATGTGCGTGAACGACATCCTCTGCGCCGGGGCAAAGCCGCTGTTTTTCCTCGACTATCTCGCCATGGGCAAAAACATCCCTGCCCGGACCGCCGAAATCGTCGCGGGATTTGCGGAAGGCTGCCGACAAGCGGAAACCGCCCTCATCGGCGGCGAAACCGCCGAAATGCCCGGCTCCTACCCCGACGGCGAGTATGACCTCGCGGGCTTCACCGTCGGACTGGTAGACGAAAAGAAAATCATCGACGGCTCCAAAATGCAAGCCGGAGACATCCTCATCGCCCTCGCCTCCAGCGGCCTCCACTCCAACGGATACTCTCTCGTCCGCAAAGTCCTCGGTGAGTCGAGAGAAGCGCTAGAGGCCCACGTCCCGGAACTCGGATGCACGCTCGGCGAAGAACTGCTCCGACCCACCAGAATCTACGTCAAATCCATCCTCGCGCTCCTCGCCGGCCTCGGCGATGGCATCAGAGGGATTTCCAATATCACCGGCGGCGGCATTTATGAAAACGTACCGCGCATGCTGCCGGAACATCTGCGCGCCGTGATCCATACCGATCAAATCCCCGTCCCGCCGATTTTCCAATTGATCGCAGAACGGGGCCAGATCCCCAGACGCGACATGTACAACACCTTCAACATGGGCATCGGCATGGTGCTCGCGATTGAGCCAAGCCAAGCGGACAAGGCCATCCAATTGCTGACCGAACTGGGCGAACCGGCCTATGTGGTCGGCACAGTAGAACAAGGCGAAAGAGGGGTAGACCTACGTTGAAAAAATCTCCACTCGTCAGAACCGCCGTGCTCGTCTCGGGCGGCGGGACGAATTTACAGGCAATCATCGCCGCAAAACTATTTGGTGAAATCCAAAACTGCGATCTTGTCGCGGTCATTTCGTCCAACCACGGCGCCTACGCGCTTGACCGCGCCCGCGCCGCCGGGATCGACGCCAGCGTGGTCGATGTCACCACTTTCCCCACCAAGCGCACCTTCAACACCGCGCTGATGCAAAAACTAAAAGACCTCGACGTGGACCTCGTCGTCCTCGCGGGCTTCATGCAAGTGCTCCAGCGGCCTATCTGCAAGGAGTGGGAAAACCGCATCATCAACGTCCACCCCGCGCTGATCCCATCCTTCAGCGGCGAGGGCTGTTATGGGCTGAAAGTCCACCAAATGGCCTTAGACTACGGCGTCAAAGTCACGGGAGCGACCGTACATTTCGTCACAGAAGAAGTCGACGCCGGACCCATCATCCTCCAAAAAGCGATCGACATTCTCCCCAACGACACGGCAAAAAGTCTCCAACGCCGCGTCATGGAGCAGGCCGAGTGGGACATTTTGCCAAAGGCCATTGACCTGTTCTGCCGCGGCAAGCTCCGCGTCGAAGGCCGCCGGGTCATCATCGAAGAATAATCTGTAGGGGCGAACCACGTTCGCCCGCTTTTTTGGAGGCTCGACAATGGTCTGGCTTGGCACAGGGATTTCTATTCTATCGCAACTGACCTTCTGGGCGGCGTTTTTTATTGCCTTCGTGCGCATCTGCTGCGCGGCGGGATTATCCCGCGCACAATCGGAGCCCATGGGCGGGATAACCCCGCCCCTACAAACATCTACCCACACACCCTATCTCTCAATCATCCTCTTCGCCCTTGGCGTGCGCCTCGCAATGCTGGCCCTCGGCTACATCATCCTTTGGCAAGACAGCGGCGCACCCACCATGGAAGCGCTCTTTCGCGCCTTCCAACGGGGCGATTCCCACCATTACCTCACCCTCGCAACCATCGGCTACTCTTGGACAGAAAACGGGCGAAATCTGCTCCTTGTATTTTTCCCACTCTATGGCTGGCTCGTCTGGCTGGTGAATCTTGGGATAGACCAAGTCCAAGTCTCGGCTTATCTCGTCTCCTTCGCAAGTTTCGCGGCGGCCCTCTGCTACCTCTATCGCCTCGTCCGGCTAGACGCGAGCGAGCGAGTCGCATGGTGGGCAGTAATTCTCATCTCCATCGCACCCCACTCGTTTTTCTTCGGCGTCCCCATGACGGAGAGCCTCTTTCTGCTCACCACCGTCATGACCCTCTATTACATCCGCACCCACAACTGGCCCCTCGCCGGAATCGCAGGGGCTTTTGCCATCCTGACGCGCATGGTAGGCCTCGTATTGATCGTCGTCGCGGCGGTCGAATTTCTTATACACTACCGCGTGTTTGGGCTCATGAAGGAAGGCAAATGGGGCGAGTTCTTCCGCTTGATCCTATCGCAGGGCCTTTGGATTCTCCTCATGCTCGTTGGCGGCCTCACATATCTCGGCCTCAATTGGTATATTGCCGGCGACCCTTTCCAGTTTCTATATTATCAGCGCACCCACTGGTCGAATGAGTTCGCCTATTTCGGAAGTTTGATTGTTGCCCAGTTTGAGAATATCATCCACATGCCGCATCTGGCACGGACAATCTTTATCCCAAATATCCTCGCCTTCCTGCTCACGATAGGGATGCTGCTCTATGCGACAATTCGCCGCCTTAACCTCGTCCTCATCGCCTATTTGATCGGCTATACTTTTATCTGCTTCGCGGTATCTTGGCTACTGAGCGGCGGGCGATATATGGCCGCTGCCGCACCCTTATTCATCTTCCTCGCACACTTCACTGAACAAAACCGAATCTCCCGCGTACTAGTCCCGGGCTTATTGATTGCGAGCCTAGTCGCAACTCTGCGCTGGTACCTCCTCGGGGGCCCGGTGTTCTAAATGATACAACCGTTTCTGTGAACACGCCGAACACTCTATCCCCACACACAAAAGGAGGCACCCCTTTGGAAAACTTATTCACGCTTCTCCAAAACAACCCCTATCCCGGACGCGGCATCGTCCTCGGCCTCACACCAGATGGAACCCGAGCCGTCGCGGCGTATTTCATCATGGGCCGCAGCGAAAACAGTCGGAATCGGATCTTTGTCGCAGACGGAGACGGCCTGCGTACCCAAGCTTTCGACGAGAGCAAGCTCACAGATCCCAGCCTCATCCTCTACGCCCCCGTCCGCATGTTCGACGGCTGTATGATCGTCACCAACGGCGACCAGACCGACACGGTCGTATCACGCATGGGCGAGGGCAGATCCTTCACCGAAGCCCTCCGCACCCGCACCTTCGAGCCGGACGCACCGAACTATACCCCGCGCATCTCGGGCTTTTTACAAGATGACGGCAACTACACACTCAGCATCCTAAAATCCGCAGAGGGCGACCCCGCCTCCTGCCGCCGCTTCTTCTACGAATACTACAACGTGCTCCCCGGCACAGGCCATTTCATCCACACCTACGCGAAAGATGGGGACCCGCTCCCCTCTTTCCGAGGCGAACCGATTCCTGTCTCCACGGAGAACGATGTCGAAGCCTTCGCCCAAACCCTATGGACGAGCCTAAACGAGCAAAACAAAGTCGCCCTCTTCGTCCGCACCATTGATCTGGCGAGCGGCGAAATACAACAGACCATCATCAACAACCGCCATGAGGAGAGCTAAATGAGAGAACTCAAATACGGCCTAAACCCCCACCAAATCCCCGCGAGCCTCACCCGCACAGACGGCGGACCTCTCCCCATCGAAGTCCTGGGCGGCCGCCCAGGATACGTGAACTTTATGGATGCCCTCAACGCCTGGCAGCTCGTCAAAGAACTCCGCACGGCGACCGGATTGCCCTCCGCGACTTCCTTTAAGCACGTGAGCCCCGCCGGGGTCGGTGTTGGCTTCCCGCTTAGCGAATCGCTCAGTCGCGCCTATTTCGTGGATGACCTCACCCTCAGCCCACTCGCCACCGCATACGCGAGAGCCCGAGGCGCGGACCGCCTCTGCTCCTACGGCGACTGGGTCGCCCTCTCGGATGTGTGCGACACCGAAACCGCCACTCTCCTCGCCCGTGAAGTGTCCGACGGCGTGATCGCGCCCGGATATACGCCAGAAGCCCTAGAAATCCTGCAACAAAAGCGCAAGGGCGCTTACAACATCGTGCAAATCGACCCCGCCTATGCCCCCGCCCCCATCGAGCGGCGCGACATTTTTGGCCTCACTTTCGAGCAGGGCCGGAACGATGTCCCCATCACACGCGAGATGTTCGAAACCATCGTCACCGAAGCAAAGGACCTCTCGGAGCCCGTGATTTTGGACATGCTCATCGCGCAGATCACGCTGAAATATACGCAGTCGAACTCCGTCTGCTACGTCAAGGACGGCCAGAGCATTGGCATCGGCGCGGGACAACAAAGCCGCATCCACTGTACCCGTCTCGCGGGAGACAAAGCCGACCACTGGTGGCTCCGGCAACATCCCCAGGTACTCGCGCTCCCGTTCCGGGAAGACATCGCCCGCCCTGCCAGAGACAACGCGATCGACGTCTACCTCTCGAACGAGTGGGAAGACCTCCTGGCAGACGGCGCGTGGGAAGACGTCTTCACACAAAAACCGCTCCCCCTCGAAGCTGAGGCGAAGCGGGCTTGGATCAAGGAACTCACCGGCGTAACCGTCGGCTCGGACGCTTTCTTCCCCTTCGGCGACAATGTCGAGCGAACCCGGAAGAGCGGCGCAAGCTACATCGTCCAACCCGGCGGCAGTATTCGAGATGACCATGTGATCGCAACCTGTGATAAATATGGCATCGTCATGGTTTTCACCGGAATACGCTTATTCCATCATTAAGAGTTGTACAAAAAACGACAGAGACGACTTAACCGCCTCTGTCGTTTTCCTATTTAGACCTCATCTGCCGACGTAAATCGCCTGACTTGTCGGCCCTCATGTTCTACGATCTCGCTCCACATAGCCGCCGGGCGCACCCAGAAACCGCCCTCGCCATACAGCGCGCGATAGAGGACCATCTCTTCCAGCGTTTCGCTGTGAAAGACACAGGCGAGCAGTTCGTATTCTCCACCTTTGAAATGGATATATTTGCCCGGCCTGAGGCCTGTAGTTCCCGATTGCTTCACTTTCTCCAGTAAAACCTGCTCAGCGAAACGATCAAACGTATAAGGACTATCCACGCCGCCATCTGCCCCTATCTTGTAGAAGAAACAGGCTGGGATTTCCTGATTGTGCAGGTTCTTCTCGATGCAGGGAGTGCATTCGTCGTCGTGCTTATGGGGGTGGTGCGGGCAGGCGAGATAGTCGCAGGTACAGAAAGCTTCTCGAGACATATCTAACATCTCCTTATGTGTGTTTTTCTTAGTATATCACACGCAACCGGGCGTTTGTAGAAACGCTCAAAATTTGGTATACTTCTTTCAACTGGAAATGAAGGGCGGTTTGGTGATGAGAAAAATAAAGACTCTACTTACTCTCTTGTTCCTTTCTCTGTTCTTATTGACGTCCTGCTCCGACGTGCCGCTGTCTGTAGAATCCACGCCCGGCATTCCGCCCCCACCCTATGTCTCTGAACCGGACATGGGCGAAGCGCCTATAGAAGCATATAACGAGGAACCGATCTCTCCTTTCGTCCATATTCCACATGGAGAACTGGCTCTGCAATATATCTTTTTTCTCAACGACTACCTCCCAGAGCGCATTGCGTTCTCCTACCGCGAGTTAGATGCCGCCGCGTGGATCGTCGAAGAATTGCTCGCCATGGGCTATGCAGAATCTCAAATCGAAGTACAAACTTTCACCCGCAAGGAGGCATCCCTCAGTTCACGGGCACGAGATCCGTTGCATTTCTTCCCAATCGGCGGCCACACCCTGCGGCCCTACAGCCAAAACGTGATCCTGACGGTCCCAGGACAGAGTGAGCACACAATCATAGTCGGCGCGCATTACGACAGCCTGCTTTATCCGGGCGCGAGTGACAACGCGTCCGGCGTGGCGCTGCTGCTCGAAAGCGCGGCGCGGATGCGGTATTTGGACTCTTATTACACCATCGTCTACATCTTCTTCGGCGCGGAAGAGGTCTGGTGGGTAGGTGCCTATGTCTATCTCGATCGGCTCTCCGAGCCTGATGCGGACAACATCATTTTAATGGTTAACGCAGACGTTTTGCTCGACGGGGACACGCTAATCTATGCGGCGGGATACGGAACAAATCGACAAAGTCCTCGTCCCAATACTATGACAGCAGAGATCGACCAAATCGCGGCGCGTCTGCAAGGCCGCTACGACATGGCCCTTACCTCACGCCCGCACGGCCTCGCGATCAACACTGACCACGCGGCTTTTTTCTATGCGGGGCACACCGTCCTCTTCCTCTTCGGCGCGAACTATGTCAATGGGCAGTTTCATCTCGATATACTGCACTCACCACAGGATGATATCCATTGGCTCAATGAGCACAGGCCGGGACGGGCAGAGCAGGCTATGTGGGTGTTTTCCGTCTTTCTAGAGGAGATCCTGCTGCTGGGGCCAGTACCCCGATAGACTACGACGCACAAAGGAGTACACCGATGATACTGATCTTAATCCGATTTACCCTCTTCCTTACCGGGGCTCTCACTCTAGCAAACGTGGCATTCATGTTTCGCGTTGCAAATCCGACGATCGGCTTTACTTTGCAGGCTGTGCTCGGGGCAGGCGTCTTGTTATATGCCATCTTGCTCCCTCGGATCCCGAAGAAGGTCCATGTTATCGCGGGGATTCTGTGTCTGATCCCGCTCGTGTTTGTCCTCTTCTTGTTTGTTTACGGGAACACAAGCAATGTGGACTACACAGAAGATGTCGTGATCGTGCTTGGCGCTGGGGTCATGGGGGAGACAGTCAGCCGTCCGCTGGCGCATCGCTTAGACGCGGCGGCACGCTATTGGGAGCAGAACCCCGCCGCCTATATCATCGTCACCGGCGGGCTCGGCAACCGGGCGACCATCACCGAGGCCGAAGCGATGGCGCGGTATCTAATCCGCATCGGCGTACCGGAAGACCGCATCCTCTTAGAGGAGTTATCGACCTCTACATATGAAAATCTCATCTTCGCCAACGCGATCCTAACCGAACACTTCCCGGACGGGTTTCGCGCCGTCTTGGTCACAAATGATTTCCATATCTACCGCTCCGTCCAAACCGCCCGCGTGATCGGGCTAGATGTGACACGTATCGGGGCATATACCGACTGGTACACCTGGCCGGTGAACTATCTGCGCGAGATGCTGGCGGTGGTGAATCACTGGATATCGTAGGGATGATTAGCAATCGCCCACGGGCAGTCAATAGCCGCCCCTACAAAGGAAGAAAAGAGGCACCGTCGCCATGCTACATATCGTCCTAGTCGAACCCGAAATCCCACAGAATACAGGCAACATCGCCAGGACTTGTGCAGCAATCGGAGCAAGACTGCACATCGTGAACCCGACCCCTTTTGAGATCAGTGATCGCACCGTCAAACGCGCGGGACTGGACTATTGGCAATACCTCGACCTGGAAATGCACGACAATCTGGACGCGTTTTTGGACAAATATGGCCACGAGGCGTTGTTTTTTGTTGAAACCGGGACGGAGACATTATATAATGACATTCAGTTTCCAGAGAATCCCTTCCTTTTATTCGGATCAGAAACCTGTGGCCTGCCGGAGTGTCTGCTGAACAGCGGCAGAGGTCAGACGGTCACGATTCCGGTGTTGCCGCATATTCGGTCGCTGAATCTGTCGAACGCGGTTGCGGTAGTGGCATACGAAGTAGTCCGGCAAAAAGGGAGTTTGGGATAGAAACCTTGCATTATGACCGAGAAAGGACTACACGCATGAAAGTACTCGTCATCGGCGGCGGCGGGCGTGAGCACGCGATTGCCGCGACCTTAGCTAGGAGTCCGAGGATCACAAAACTCTATGTCGCCCCCGGAAACGGTGGGATCAGCGGCGTCGCGGAATGCGTGCCGATCAAGGCGACAGATATCGCGGAAATGGTGCGGTTTGTACAGGCGGAAGGGATCGACTTTGTCATGGTCGCCCCGGATGATCCGCTGGCGCTCGGCATGGTAGACGCGTTGACTGCGGCAAGCGTCCCGACCTTTGGGCCAACTCAGGCGGCGGCAATTTTGGAAAGCAGCAAAGCCTTCTCGAAGGGCCTAATGGAGCAATACAACATCCCCACCGCCCGCTATCGGGTGTTTGACGGGAATGTCGAGGCCGCGGTTGCCTACATACGCGAACAGGGCGCGCCCATCGTCGTTAAATGCGACGGGCTTGCGTTGGGCAAGGGGGTCGTCGTCGCGCAGACGATCGCGGAGGCGGAGGCGGCTGTGCGGGCCATGATGGAAGAGGGGCGTTTTGGGCAGAGCGGCGCGAAGGTTGTCATCGAGGAATGTATGACCGGGCCGGAGGTCACTGTACTCGCCTTTACGGACGGCAAAACGATCGCGACAATGCCCGCCGCGCAGGACCACAAGCGCGTCTTCGACAACGACGAAGGCCCCAACACCGGCGGCATGGGGGCGTTTTGCCCTAGCCCCAAATATACGCCGGAGCTCGCGGAGATCTGCATGGAAACCATCTTCCGCCCGACAATAGCGGCGATGGCGAAAGAGGGCCGGCCCTTCAAGGGCGTGATCTACTTCGGCCTCATGCTGACGCCGAATGGCCCAAAAGTAATCGAATACAACGCCCGTTTCGGCGATCCGGAAACCCAGCCCATTTTGGCGCTCCTTAAAACGGATTTGCTTGACATTTTCGAGGCAGTGGTCGAGGAGCGTCTCGCAGAACAAGAGATTCG
Source organism: Oscillospiraceae bacterium (assembly GCA_009780175.1). GTDB lineage: Bacteria > Bacillota > Clostridia > Oscillospirales > Oscillospiraceae > WRAB01. Next base: position 13,358 of record WRAO01000016.1, on the reverse strand, counting down.
TTGGAGCGCAGACGCAGCATGTTGCGTTGTGTTGGCCTCGGGCGGCTATCCGGGGACGTATGAGACAGGAAAGATCATTTCCGGGCTGGATCAAGTGCCGGCGGACGTGACTGTTTATCACGCCGGGACCAAACTGGAAGATGGCGCCTATTTCACCGCCGGCGGGCGTGTGCTAGGCGTCACCGCGAAAGCTCCCACGCTAGACGAAGCAATTGCACGAGCCTATGCGGGCGTAACCCCGATCCAATTTGAGGGCATGCAGTATCGGACAGATATTGGACGGAGGTAAGGGCGACGTGTGAAAGCTTCCTTTTCCAAAGGAGGTGGCAGGCGAAGCCTGACGGAGGATTCGCTGGACGCGGGCGAACTAGAAAAAGAGCAATCCTCAGTCCGCTTCGCGGACAGCTCCTTTGGAAAAGGAGCCTAGACATGTAAAGGCCATCTCCCCACAAATAGAACACACACGAGGTATTCCCCATGAGAGTCACGGGCGCACTGATTAACGCAATTGCCATCCTGCTCGGCGGCGGGCTTGGCGTCCTTCTTATGGGGCGGATTTCTGAAAAGTTCGCAAAGAGCGCACTAAAGGCGATCGGGCTTTGCATCTGCATTATTGGTATCAAGGGCGCATTAGAGGGGGACATCATGCTCGTGGTTGTCTCCATGGCCATCGGCACGTTCCTCGGCGAGTGGATCGGGATCGAAGATGGCCTCAACCGAGTTGGCGAGTGGGCGCAAAACAAACTCAGCAAAGACGGACAGAAATCCTCCTTCTCCGAGGGTTTCGTCACAGCGTCTTTGCTTTTCTGTATCGGCGCTATGGCCGTGATCGGCTCAATCGACTCGGGCCTGCGCGACGATCAGACCATCATCTTCACCAAGTCCGTGCTGGATGGTGTGATCTCGCTCCTCTTGGCCTCCACACTAGGTTTTGGAGTTCTCTTTTCGGCAATCTCAGTCTTCCTCTATCAAGGCAGTATCGAAATTTTCGCCGGATTTTTGCAAAACGTGTTCACCGATAGTCTCATCACACAAATTTCAGCGATGGGCGGCGTCATGATTTTTGGCATCGGCGTAAATCTGGTCGTAGACGCAAAAATAAAAATAGGAAATCTGCTCCCCGCACTCCTTGTCGCAGTGGGATACTACTTCCTGATCTTATCCTAAATCGAAAGCCGAAGGGCGGGGGAATGGCCTATGGCAATCCTGGTAATCAGCTTTGACGGCGTGGGCGACCAGGCCTTTGAAGCCATGGCGAACGACCCTGTGACCTATCCGAACATCGCGCGATTCAAAAGCCAGTCCATCTATCGCGGCGGGGTACGGACGATGTTTGTGTCCAACACCTATCCCATCCACGCCTCCATCTCTACGGGCAAACTGCCGCGAGAACACGGGGTAATCTCGAACTATATTTACGATGAAACCGGCGGTTATCGCTGGGCCCAACTCGCGCGGCATATCAAAACGGAAACCATCTGGGACGCCGCTTATCAAAAAGGCCTCACCACCGCCGCTATTCTCTGGCCTATCACCTGCGGGGCGGCAAATATCCAATGGAACCTACCGGAAGTCCACCTCGAAGGCGGACAAAAGCAACTGCGTGAGAGCCTGCGACACGGGAGCAAATGTTTCCAACTGGGGGCTTTTTTGCGCCACGGAACTAAACTCGGACGAGGTGTCCCCCAGCCGGGGTTAGATCGGTTTTCCACCGCCGTTACCTGTGATGTGCTGCGGCAAAAACGGCCGGATCTCACGCTGCTCCATCTCATCGCATATGACACCATTCGCCACAAAGTCGGCTCAGAGGGCGAGTTGCTGCAAACGGCCCGGACGTCGCTTGACGAAAACCTCGGCAAGTTATTAGACGCCGCCGGAGACATGACCGTGTTGATTTTCGGCGACCACGCGCATCTAGATGTCTCGGAAGAGGTTGATTTGACCTCCCTTTTTGGCGACGCAGTACTGGAGCAGTGCGGCGGAAGCGCGTTTTTGGCCTGCACTGTCGCAAACCTCGATGTGTACCCTTGGTTTGGACGGTTTCTCACAGCGGCGGAACTGGATGAAAGCGGCTACGCGGCGCAGGGCGCCGTGTGCGGCGTCGCGCCGAAGCCCGGATATACATTCGATATTCACCCGTACAAATCCAATCATGGATATCCGGCGGACTATGCGGGCTATCAGGTGTTTTATGCGCTTCGGGGCCAAGGGCCTCTACCGGAACCTCGGTATGGAGACCTGCGGGACCTCACGGCGATTATTGCGAGCGAACTATGTCTCGATATGGACTAAGAAGGAGTACACGATCATGTACCGAATGATGAACCGCATGCTGCGCGGTTACACAAAAGAAGAGCAAGGCTGGATCATGTACGACTGGGCCTATTCGGCCTTCGCCACCATCATGCTGGCAGCCATCTTCCCCATCTTCTTCGTCGAGTTCGCCGGGGGAGACGGGACATCGGGATCTATGTGGTGGGCAATCGGAAACGGCGGTTCGCGACTGCTCCTCGCGATCGCCGCCCCGCTGATCGGCGCCATGATCGACTATAAGGGCTATAAAAAGCGGCTCTTTGTGCTTTTTCTCACCTTTGGCATTTTAGCGCACTTCTTTTTGGCGGCGCAATCTTCTTGGCAGTTCCTGCTCGTTGGATACATTATCGCAAACATCTTCTGGTCGGCGAGCATTTTTATTTACGACAGCTATCTCCCGGACATCACAACACCGGACCGCATGGACGAAGTGAGCGCGGCGGCCTATGGCTGGGGCTATATCGGCGGCAGTACGATCCCCTTTGTGTTCAGCATTCTCCTCATTTTCTACGGCGAGAATTTCGGTATAGATGAAACGCTCGCCGTGCGGATTTCCATTGTCATTACGGCGGTCTGGTGGGGCGTGTTCTCTATCCCCATGATCCGGGATGTACACCACAAATATGGCACTGAAGCCCCACAGCGTGATTTTGTGAAGGAGACAGTCGGAAACGCGATCCGTGCGGCGAAGAAGATTGTCAAAAATAAGGCCCTGCTCTTCTTTATTCTGGCATACTTCTTCTACATAGACGGCGTCGGCACGGTAATCACCATGGCGACGGCCTACGGCGCCGAGCTCAACCTCCCCGCGACCGGTATGATCGCCGCACTTTTTATGACCCAAATCGTGGCCTTCCCGTGCAGCATCTTGTTTGGCAAGTGGAGCAAGAAAACGAACCCACTCAACCTGGTGCTTGGGGCTATTGTCGTGTATTGCTTTATCTGCGTCATCGGATTTTTCATGGGCTTTGGACTTGAGATGTTCTGGTTCGGCACAGACGAAGCGTTGATCCTCTTCTTCGTACTGGCGATTTTGGTTGGGACGGTCCAAGGCGGTATCCAGGCACTCTCCCGCTCCATTTACGGCAGACTGATTCCGCCCGAGCAGTCCGGAGAATATTTCGGATTTTTCGAGGTCTTCAGCAGATTCGCCGCCATCCTCGGCCCCTTCCTCTATGCACTCGTGCTCTCTACCACAGGCCGGGCCAGTTTCTCGATTCTCTCCACTGTCATCATCTTCTTCATCGGCCTGACCATCCTCCTCATCGGCCGCAAGCACATTGCGCCAGAATTAAGAGGCTAGGATTTGTTCTACGGTCCGCCCATGTGGACGGATGATGCGGCCCATGCTGAACAGACAGTCCGGCTCGCCTCGGATTACTAAATTTCGTTTGCCCTCTACCGAGAGACTGGCCTCGAAACCGAGAGTCTGGAGAATGGCGTCGCTCTCTTCGCTTTTTGCGCCGAAGGGATAGGTGAAGGTCGTCGGGGCCGTACCCAGTCGCTTTTCGACCGCAGTCTGGAGACGCATTAAGTCTGCTTCCAAACGTTCCGCATAGGCGTCGCGGCTCTCGCCGTGGCGCTTTTTTGCGCCAGCCGTGCCCCGCACAGACTGATGCAGATCGTAGCCGTGGTTCTGAATCTCGATAAGACCCGACAGCGCCATCTCTTCCACCTGGGGCCATATCAGATGCGGATATATGATGTCCTCCCGCGCTTCTTCTGTGTAGGCGTCTGTCGTCTTGCCAATGATAGAGGAGACGACAGGGATTTGATACCGCCGCACGAGCGGAAGCAAATAGCGATAGTCGCTGAAGTAACCGTCGTCAAAGGTAAGCACGAGCGGTTTGTCTGGCAAAGTGCCATCGTTTTTGACGAAATTAATCAGAGCCTCCATGGTCACTGGCGTATAATCGCTCTCTTGAATGAATTGAAAATCCGCTTCCAACTCGTCGGGGGTGATGGCGAATTTGCCGAGCTGGCTGTTGTCTTTGGTGACCTTGTGGTACATGATGATGGGGACTTCTACTGCATCTGGCCTTATTACCGCCTCGGCGGTGGTACCTAGCAGGGCTAGGAGGGCTAGTATGATGAAATATAATCTTTTCAATTGCTGGAGCCTCCGGTGGGTTTGTTTCTTTTTAATATGAGTCTGTTGTCTTTGGGATATGTGTGGTAGATTTTCTTTTTTCATTCTTCGCTATGTTGATATTTCCTCATCGCACGGCACACCTTGTCTTTTCCGACATGTTATGTTATAATAAAAATTCAAACTTTCTCGCCAAGGGGGTGATCCCATGCATCGTATCGCTGAATTCGAGGCTGTTAGTTTTACGCAATTCAAGATGGGTGCCGAGTCCTGTCAGGTACCGCTGTATGGGGAACGGCTCCAGCAGGCCTATCAAAAGCTCATGTTACCCGCACGGGCGACCACAGGTTCGGCGGGGTATGATTTTTACTCGCCTTTCTCCTTCTCCCTCTCGACCCGTGAAACCATCACCATCCCTACTGGAATACGGGTCAAGATCGAGCCGGGCTGGTGGTTGGGGCTTTTGCCCCGCTCTGGGCACGGGTTTCGCTATCGCATTCAGCTTGATAACACCATGGGTGTCATCGACTCTGACTATTACAACGCTGAAAACGAGGGCCACATCATGGTCAAGCTCACCAACGACAGCCTGACAGGAAAACATCTCCGCGTCAACGAGGGCGACAGTTTTGTGCAGGGCATTTTCCTGCCCTATGGCATCACCGTCAACGACAAGGCCGAGGGTGCACGGACCGGTGGGTTTGGGTCTACGGACCGGTAGAGGATTTTCATGAAACTTCGCATGATTGCTTTCTTATTGATCGCGGCTCTCTTACTCGGAACGCTCGCCGGCTGCGACGGCGGTGAGCGAGAGGGCTATATTCCTACGCCAATTATTCTGAGCGGGACGTTGGAAACCTATGAATTCGGCGTCGCCTTTCGTCAGGGTAACGCAGCGCTTCGGGACCAGGTCGACGCCGCTTTGCAAGTGCTCGCCGCCGACGGGACAGTCAGCCAGATCGCGCGGTTTTGGTTTGGCTACGATCCCACGATTATTCGGCCGAATCTATATGCCGTCGCCAACCTCGGCGAGGTTCGGGAGCGGACAACTTTTATTGTTGGGTTTGATGTAGCCGCGGCGCCCATGAGCTTCTTCAATCCCGCCGGCGAACTGGTGGGATTTGACATCGATCTCGCGCGGGCCGTAGCTGACTATTTCGACTGGACGCTGGAACTACTCCCTATTCAGTGGGGAAACCGCGAGTTTGAGCTCGCCAGCGGTAATATCGACGCCCTCTGGGGCGGCGTGACTCTTGCGGGGCGGATCCCGGACCGGCTGTACTATACCAACCCCTATATGCGGAACAATCAGGTGTTCGTCACGATGAGCAACTCCGGTATCCGCAATATGCGCGGTGTGCGGGGAAATGTCGTAGCCATACGCTCCGATTCGGCGGCAGAGTGGGCCCTGGCGGAAAACGAGAGTTTCCGAGACAGACTTCACGAGATTGAAATTCACGATTCCCTTTGCCAGGCCCTGCTCGCCTTCGAACAGGGCTATGTAGACGCCGTTCTCATGGACGAAGTCGCAGCAATCTTTTACATACGCACCGGGGACACCGATGCCTTCGGCTGCAGGATGCATTTGGCGATAGACCTCACAGAACAATGAAAAGCGGGCTGACACAGTGTGTCAGCCCGCTTGATTTGCGTGTATTGGATTAGACCAGTCTTCTGACGTGATCTTCCCTGCTCCCCTCGAGCAAGTCGATCATAGGAATCTCAATCATGGTGTATGCGCCCGGCGCTTGCTTTTTGCAGGCCCGCGCGCTGGCGACCATAACTTGCGCGGTGAGGGCCGGGTTATTGATCCGCATGTCAAACTCGAAGAGTTGATTGTGCGTCTTACCCGAAACCCCTTTGCGGACCAGGTTCACGCCGTGGCCGACATCTTTGAGCGATTCGATATCGTGTTCGAGGAAGACATGGGTTTCGTCTTTGGAGAAATAGGGGTCCGCTTTGAGGGTTTTTGTGATCTCGTCAAAGTCATAACCCTCGTGCGGCTCGATGTAGACGAGGCGTCTGTGTATCCCCGTGCCGAGCGGGATGGTGACAGACATGGCGTTTTTCACGCCCGCTATCGCCTTGACGGCGGCGGTATGTCCCATGCTCATACCGGGGCCGAAATTGGTGTAGGTTTTGCCTTGCGGCGCAAATACTTCCAAGAGGGCGCGGATCACAGAATCTCCGCCTGGATCAAAGCCGGTCGCGACGAGGGCTACGCTGCCTCCTTTTTTGGCAGCGGCACCGAGCCGTTCGCGGAGTTCCCAGATATCGGAGTGGATATCATAGCTGTCTACCGTGCTGATACCTTGCAGGAGATAGGGTTCCGCCACTTCAGGAATCGTGCGCGAGGGTGAACAGAGAATAACGACATCCGGCTTTGTGGGCAAGTTACCAACCTCGTCCACAACAGGGACGGAGACTTGCGGCTTCGTGAGCGACGAGGCGCGCATGATGACGCCGACGAGTTCCATGTCCTTCGCCGCGTCAATGGCCTCGATAACGGCTTTTCCGATGTTACCATATCCTACGATTGCTATGTTTAGCATGCTTTATTACCTCACCTTCTAAAAATAAATCATACCATATAGCGCAAGCAAAATCTACTATTTTTCTCTCTTTCCATGCTCTAGCCAGATCATCAGGGCCGTGAGGTCTGCCGGGCTAACGCCGGAAATACGGCCTGCCTGTCCCAGGTTTTGCGGGCGGACTGCGGTCAATTTTTGCCGTGCTTCCAAGCAGAGACCTTGGATTTGGTCGTAGTCGATGTCGGCGGGAATGGCCCTCGCCTCCGCCTTGGCGAAGGCCTCGACTTGCCGCTGTTGGCGCACGATATAACCCTCGTATTTGATCGCGATCTCGACCTGCTCGGCGGTACGACGATCCAATGAAGGACGGGCGGGGTCGAATGGAGCAAGATCGGCATAGGTAAGCCCCGGCCTGCGGATCAGCGCTTGGAGGCTGATGCCGGAAGGGGGTGGCGCCTCTCCTTTTGTCTTAAGGAAGGTGGTCAGGGCCTCGGACGGCGGGAGGTGTGTCTCGCCGAGACGCTTGATTTCTTGCGCAACGGTTTCGTATTTTTCTTTCACCGCTCGCAAGGCCTCATCTGACACCAGGCCGACCCGATTGCCGATTGCCGCCATGCGCAGATCGGCGTTGTCTTGCCGGTGGATGAGCCGATATTCGGTGCGGCTGGTCATCATGCGGTAGGGTTCTTTGGTGCCGCGGGTGACAAGATCGTCGATCAAGGCGCCGATGTAGGCTTGGTTTCGGCGGATGATGAGCGGTTCTTCACCCTTGATCTTGAGCGCCGCGTTGACGCCCGCCACATAACCCTGCACCGCCGCCTCTTCATAGCCGGAGGACCCATTGAATTGCCCGGCGCCGTAGAGGCCGGAGATTTGCTTCGTCTCCAGCGTCGGCAGGAGCGCGGTGGGATCAATGCAGTCGTATTCGATCGCATAGGCCGGGCGCATCATCTCGGCGTGGCGGAGGCCCGGGATGGTGCGCATCATTTGAAGTTGCACCTCTTCCGGCAGGGAGGAGCTAAATCCTTGGATGTAGAGTTCGTCCGTGCTGAGTCCCATGGGTTCGACGAAGAGTTGGTGCCTGGTTTTATCCGGGAAGCGCATGATCTTGTCTTCGATGGAGGGGCAATATCGCGTCCCTGTCCCCGCGATGACGCCGGAATACATCGGACTGCGGTGGATGTTGGCGCGGATAATCTCGTGAGTCTCCTCGCTGGTGTAGGTGAGATGACAGACGACCCGATTGGTCGGTGCGCACTCTGTCGAGAAGGAGAAAGGTTCGGGCTCTTCATCGCCGGGATGGATTTCCATTTCGCTAAAATCTACTGTCCGCGCGGCGACGCGAGGCGGGGTGCCGGTTTTGAAGCGTTGGAGCGGCAGGTCGAGTTGGAGGAGGCAGTCTGACAAAGACGTCGCAGCAAATAGTCCGTCCGGCCCACCGTCTTGTACACATTCGCCGACGATGGTGCGGCCGTTTAAGAATGTTCCCGAGGCGATAATGGCGGCTTGGCAGGGATAGATGGCCCCTGTGCGGGTTGTGACGCTGGTCACTTTGCCGTTTTCCACGCCGATGGCGACGACTTCGCCCTGTTTGAGCGACAGGTTTTCCTGTTGCTCCAGGGTCTGTTTCATGATCTTCTGATATTCCCGCCGATCCGCTTGCGCCCGGAGCGATTGGACCGCAGGGCCTTTTGAGGCCCCGAGCATACGATATTGGATGCAAGACGCATCCGCCGCTTTGCCCATCTCGCCGCCGAGCGCGTCCAGTTCGCGGACGAGGTGTCCCTTGCCTGTGCCGCCGATGGCGGGGTTACAGGGCAGGTTGCCCACACTGTCGAGATTGATGGCGAAGCAGATGGTTCGGAGCCCCATCCGGGCGGCCGCCAGCGCGGCCTCGATGCCTGCGTGGCCCGCGCCGATGACGGCGATGTCGTATGTTTGGGCGATGAAGTGCATGGTGGCGTGTCCTCTCTGTTTTTGCTTTGAGTCATTGGGTATATTATAGCATGATTTTGCTTGTGGAGCAAAGGGAGACTAGTTTGACATGCCTTCATTGCTATGTAGACGATATTATAAAGCAGAGGCACGGCTAAAAAATTAGCCGTGCCTCTGCTCTGTTTGATGCGAAATTTGATTCCCTGCGTGGATGCGCCCTGCCGCATTTCAAGACCGCCTACTGCCGGTTATACGCTTGCCACATTTAGTTCTTCTGCCTCTATCCCTAGTAAAACCCCGTGGGTGTGGAGTCTGGCCGCTCCAGAGCCGCCCAGTTGCGCACAGGGACAAGTGCAACCCAACGCTCATGAATGCTGCCCGGCCTCATTGTGAAGGTATAAGAGTTAGACGCTGCCTGGAGATATAAATAGTACCATGCACCTGTGTTTGCGTTATCCGGCCAGGTGCGCATATTCGGCAACAGATCCGCTGTGGACTCCGGCAAACGATTGAATATCCGGTTGATGATCGCCGCTGTTTCCGCACGGGTAATTGGGCGATCCGGATAGAACGCACCACCTTGCCCGTAGGGGCCTTGCACCCAATCATTCATAGCTGCCGCATTGACATATGCACTTGCCCAATGTCCGTAGATATCGCTGAACAGATCTTCATCGGCGTCCAAAATTCCAGCTGCATTCATGAAACGTGCCGCAGCCGCAGCCAGTTCCGCTCGCGTGATAGATTCATTTGGCGCAAATGTTCCGTCTGGTCTGCCTCTGAAAATGCCGAGTTGTGTGGTCGTAGAAACTGCATTGTTAAACCAATTCTCACGCGTTACATCAGAATACGAGTTTGTTTGGCTCCAGTTTGCTGTACGCATGTTGTCGCTGATTAAACGGAAGAAAATAGTCGCAACTTCAGCGCGGGTGATGTTTGCATTTGGATGAATATGCCCTTCTGCGCCGATCAGATATGCTTGCCGAGAGGGCAATTGCGGGGGCGGTGTTGTCCCGCCACCATTACCTCCTCCATTGTTGGGCGCGAACACTGCTGCAAATGTCGTGTCTGCTGTGATCGGCAAGGTTAAAAGCTTTGTCGTTGAAATCGGACTTGCCGTGCCTTGCCGCCAGCCTACAAAGTTGTGTCCGGCATTGGGCACAGGCGTCGGGATCTGTGTTGCTGTGAGCGTTTCGCCTATGTCGACCCCCACAGTTACCGGAGCCGCCGGGTTCAACACGCCACCGGCATCGGTTTGGAATGTGACGGTGTGCTGCGCGACGGCCGCAGGTGTCCACTGCGCGTAGAGAACAACGTTTGAGGTAATTGTTATTGTATCGCCCGCTGCATAAGACGTGCCGTTTCCATCTGCTTCGGTATTCCAGTCTGTAAAATTGTAATTTGTGCGGCTGATGCCCGCCGCGGCATTGCTTAGTACGGTATATACCGTATCTTCAGCGCTGATATCCGTATGAGTGCCTGTGCCGCCATTTGCAAAATAGCGCACAATGTAAAAGGGCGTCGTGCCGATATAGTTGATATCAAGATTGTTGATGGGGTTCCAATACGTGCCCGCTACCTGGATGCTGCTGGACGCATATTGAATATTGGGATAGTTTACGTCTGCGTTCATCGGCGGCTCAAAGGCTGCCGAAGCGTTGTTGCCGCGAAATACAACTGTACTCGCAGTTGTGATATTTTGATAGTCTGCGGTGGTCAGAGCGTTATAGTCAACAACCGCCTCTGTATAGATACCGCCTCCACTTTCCGCGCTGTTATTGGTAATAAAACTCGCGCCTGTGACGTTTAGTTCGGCAGTGGTGACCACATAAATACCACCACCTTGTTCCGCGGTATTCCCGTTGATTTCGGTGTCGGTTACAGTAAGCACAGAAGCGGCAGCAAGATAGATGCCGCCACCTTGCGTTGCAGTATTATTCATGATTTCAGCATCGGTTACAGTAACGAATGCATCAAGTTCTATATACATACCCCCACCGAAGATTGCGGTATTTCCGCTGATCTCACCGCCGAGTATCGTGGATATATGAGGAAACGATGCAAAAAATTCATCATAAATACCGCCGCCGAGCTCTGCAGTATTACCAGTGATCCTGCCATCATACATGGTAAATTCCCCGCCATGGGTCGCTATGCCGCCTCCAAGTGGGGCAGAATTTCCGCTGAATTCACCACCGTGCATGTTTAAAATTCCATCCGCGTCAAGAATGATGCCCCCGCCATACTGGCCGGTGCCCCAGTCCACGGTATTGTTGTTGATTTTGCCGTCCCACATATCAAATGTTGCCCATACCAAATACACACCGCCACCGTGCGAGGTGGCAATATTGCCAGATATTTCGCCGCCCCACATGTTAAACAATGTCGCGCCGGCGGGCGTCGTGTCGCCAGCAGCGAGCACCCCACCGCCTGTTCCGGCTGTATTGCCGCTGATGGTTCCGCCATGCATCTCGAAGTTACCGCTCTCGATGTATACACCACCGCCAGAGCTGGCGGAATTGCCACTGATTGCTCCGCCATACATCTCGAAACTGCCATCCCACATGACGTATACGCCACCGCCAGAACTGGAGGCGACCTCAAAACCACTGATACTGCCATCAATTAGTATCAACTCAGCACCATTATTAACCACGATGCCGCGAAGCTCTGTCACTCCGGCGGGCGCTTCTATGTGCACACCGTCAATCGTTAAGCTGGCGCCTGTTTCAACCGTGATAAAACTTCCGAGTTCTGTATTATTTGCCCTACTTAGGATAAAGCTTCCCTCTAACCTTATGTCTGTATCTGCAGGTATGCTAAGGTTAGCGCCGCTGACGTAAATATCTGCTCCTAGTGTAATGACAGGGGCGCCAACACTGATTTCAGCGACAAGTTCCGCTTCGTCCATCACAGTTATGAAAGAGGTAGGCGTGATGAGCGGTTCTATGTTTTGTTCCAATCCCAGTCCATCTGCCTGCGTGTATGCGCCCGCAAGTGGACTAAGTGTTGAGACAACAAGTATGATCGCTAAAAAAATGTAAAAAAGCCTTTTCATATATCCTCCACATTTGGTTCTTTCTTGATATCTATTTTTCAATTGAGCGTATAATAGTTTGACATCTTAACTTAAAATTATACTTAAAAAACGATTTCTTGACAAATAGTATTTTCCACGCTTCTCCCGTCCGCGGCCACCGCCACACTAAAAACCGTAATGTAGTTGCAGAAATAGATCTTTTTGACGAAATACGCCGGATGCCCTATTGGGCATCCGGCGCTTCGGATCATGTACTACTTTGGATTATCATGACACCAAATCTGCAATGGTTGTCTCGGACATTTCTGTAATCATTACGTCTTGCAACTCACAAAAAAATGCATACATACTACAAGTATCCGAATCGCTTCTGGTGCAGTGCTGCCCGTTTTGCATGCAATCTCTAATCTGCAGATCGCCTTCAATGCACTTGAACACATCGTATATGCTGATCTCATGTGAAGGCTTACTTGGTGTATAGCCACCATTTCGACCTTGTACAGCGTTGAGCAAGCCTTCTTCCTTCAACCGAACTGCAAATTTCATAACGCAGGTGTAAGCTATACCCGTAGAAATGACAATGTCCTTGGCTGTCTGCACATCACCTTGATGCTTATATAAATGCTGTAAAATCCGCACCGCATAGTCTACGGCCGTTGGTAGTTGCATGCTGATTTTCTTCCCTTCGTTTGTTTCGGTTCATCCAATCAAACGCTCGTCGCCTTTTGTTAAGAAACGCGACTTTGATAGAGGATGTTCTCTTTTTGAACCGCGGCAATTTCGTAATCCGAATCCGCCAAATCTGCGATCGATTTGTTTGACATTTCTACAATCATTTTGCTTTGTAATTTTTGAAGGCTCGTCCGCAGTTTACAATCACTGGGGGGCCCTCCAGCACAGAAAGCATGCTCCCTCATGCAACTTTTTATCTGCAACTCTCCTTCCATACACTTGAACACATCATAAATACTAATATCCTGCGCCGGCCTTCCCAACACGTAGCCTCCATGACGCCCTTGCGCAGACTGAAGCAGCCCACTTTTTTTCAACTGGTTTGCTATTTTGATGTAGAAGTTATATGATACGCCTGTGGCATCTGCAATCTCCATCGCCTTTAGCAACCCACCCCTGTTTTCATGCATATACTGCAAAATCCGAATCGCGTAGTCCACTGACATTTGCATTTTCATATTGTTCAACCCTTTCTATTTGTTTATACACTGCTTCTCAACTTGACTTAAACCGGTTTCTTTGTATTTCTTACTTACCCTTCGAGCCAAATGACCCGAAGGGTAAGAAGTTCCATGTAGCTAGCTCGTAGAAATAACGTTCCATCTGGCGGTGGGGGTTTCTAGTCTGGCCCAATCTAGGTGTGTGCGGATGTTTTCCCAGACGACGTAGTTGCCGTTGTATGTCCACCGGAAGTCAGTGGAGTGTGACGCTTCTTGGA
>WRAO01000015.1 GCA_009780175.1 Oscillospiraceae bacterium | reverse complement strand
GCAGTATCAACGATTTCAATGCCCTTCGGCGGCACCTTATGACCCTGCTTCGCCAGCACAGCCAAAATCTCCGCCTCCCGACCCACCAAGGTCACATCCACCCCAAACGCCTTCACCGCCATCAAAGCCCCTTCAACAGCCGCCCCCGGCGCAAAATCCCCACCCATAGCGTCTACGATAATTCTCATCTCCGTCGCCCCTCTCTCAATCTCACGCATTATGTCAACCGTTCAATCACGTCCAACGCCCGCGCCGCAATCTCCGCATTCTTATTCGCCTTCCCCTTGACCTTATAGCCCAGAGGATCAATGATCCCAAAATTCACATTCATCGGCTGAAACTCCCCGACCGACGCATCACTCACATACAGCGCCAACGCCCCAATCGCCGTCGTCCTCGGAAAATCAACCGACGGCTCGCCGCGCAATTCCCGCGCCAACTCCACCCCAGCCAACAAGCCCGAAGCCGCCGACTCCACGTAGCCCTCAACGCCCGTAATCTGCCCCGCAAACCGAATCCGCGGCTCCCGCCGCATCCGATAATACCGATCCAACAGCCGCGGCGAATCCAAATACGTATTCCGATGCATCACCCCATACCGCAAAAACTCCGCGTTCCGTAATGCCGGAATCATAGAAAACACCCGCTTCTGTTCCGGGAAGGTCAAATGCGTCTGAAATCCCACCAAATTATACATCGTCCCCGCCGCATTATCCCGCCGCAGCTGAACAACCGCGTAATATCTCTCACCCGTCTCCGGATGATCCAAGCCCACCGGTTTCAACGGCCCAAACCGCAAGGTATCAATCCCGCGCCGCGCCATCACCTCAACCGGCATGCAGCCCTCAAACACCTTATCCTGCTCAAACCCATGCACCTTGGCCTCCTGAGCCGAAATCAAAGCCTCATAAAACGCCCGATATTCCGCCTCATTCATGCCGCAGTTGACATAATCCGGATCACCCTTGCCATACCGCGACGCATAAAACGCCCGATCCATATCCACGCTCTCCAAACTAACAATCGGCGCCGCCGCATCGTAGAAATGCAGAAACCCGCTATCCACCAGCCCACCAATCGCCCCCGCCATCGCGTCAGACGTCAACGGCCCGGTGGCAATAATCACATCCCCCTCCGGAATCTCCGTCACTTCCCGAGATTCCACAGAGATCATCGGATGCCCACAAATCAACCGCGTCACAGCCTCCGAAAACCCCGCCCGATCCACCGCAAGCGCACCGCCCGCCTCGACCCGTGTCTCATCCGCCGCCCGCAAAATGACGCTGTTCAAAAGCCGCATCTCCGCCTTCAACAGCCCCACAGCATTCTCCAAGCGATCCGACCGCAGAGAGTTCGAACACACAAGCTCGGCAAAATCCGACCGCTCATGCGCCTCACTCCGTTTTCCCGGCTTCATCTCAATTAAGTTTACATAAATACCGCGCTCCGCCAACTGCCAAGCCGCCTCGCAACCCGCCAGCCCCGCGCCCACCACCGTGACAGACCTCATCATTGGCCCGTCTTCTTCGTCGTGCTCTTCTTCGCGGCTGGCTTTTTCGCAGTGGTCTTCTTCGCCGTAGATTTCTTAGCGGCAGGTTTCTTCGCCGCTGTCGTTTTCTTGGCTGTCGCCGTTTTTTTTGCCGTCGGTTTCTTCACCGCCGCCTTCTCATCCCCGGCAGACGCCCCGCCCTCAGCATTCTCACCCTCGGCAGGCTTCTTCTTATACCCCCGCTTATCCTCCGGCAAGAAAAACTCACAAGTCTCGTTAATACAAAACGGCTTCCGGAACCCTTTACCCGACAACTTAAACAAGGTCTTCCCACAACCCGCACAATTCTCCGCCACAGGCACATCCCAAGTCATAAACCCACAAGCCGCGCCCTTCTCACAGGCGTAATACGGAAACCCACGCTTGCTCGTCCGCTTCAAAATCCGCGTGTCGCACTTCGGGCATTTCCCCGGCATCTCAATC
This sequence comes from Oscillospiraceae bacterium, assembly GCA_009780175.1. Taxonomy (GTDB): domain Bacteria; phylum Bacillota; class Clostridia; order Oscillospirales; family Oscillospiraceae; genus WRAB01. Next base: position 47,703 of record WRAO01000015.1, on the reverse strand, counting down.
ACAATCGGCTTCGTAAAGTCGCACTCCGGATACCCCGGGCAAGCCAAAAACCGCCCAAACCGCCCGGACTTAATCACCATCTGTTTCCCACACTTATCGCATAGCTCATCCGAAAGCTCATCCGGCACCCGGATCCGCTGTCCATCCAAACTCTGCTCCGCCTCGTCCAAAGCCTTCGAAAACGGCTGATAAAACTCGCCCAATACCTCGCGCCACTCGCGCTTACCTTCCTCGATCTGATCGAGGCTCTCCTCCATCCGCGCGGTAAAGGTCATATCCACAATGTCGCCAAACTTATCCTTCATCAGGCCCGTAACAACAGTCCCAAGCGAAGTAGGCCGCAGATGCTTGCCTTCCTTCACCACATATTCCCGATCCATAATCGTAGAAATCGTCGGCGCATACGTACTCGGCCGCCCAATCCCCTTCTCCTCCATCGCCCGCACCAAAGACGCCTCCGTATACCGCGCCGGCGGCTGCGTAAACTTCTGCTCCTCCGCGATATTGGCAAGTCGAACCTCTTCGCCCTCCCGCAAATCCGGAAGCGGCGACCCAATCTCCTCTTTCTCCTCGTCCTTGCCCTCTTCATACACAGCCGAGAACCCGGCAAACTTCACCGCCGAATGGTTCGCCCGAAACACATAGCCCGCGCTCACCGCGTCTATCGTCACGCTGTCATAAATCGCGTCCGACATCTGGCTCGCCAAAAACCGGCTCCAAATCAGCCGATACAGCCGATATTGCTCCGGACTCAAATCCTTCTTCAAATCCTCCGGCGTCAGGTTCACATCACTCGGACGAATCGCCTCATGCGCGTCCTGCGCCGCGTTTTTCCCCTTGAACACACGCGGCGTATCCGGCCGGTAATCCTTCCCATACCGCCCCTCAATAAACCGCTTCGCGTCCGCCTTCGCCTCATCACTAATCCGGAGCGAATCCGTACGCATATAAGTAATCAAACCCACCGCGCCCTCGCCGGTGATCTCAATGCCTTCATAAAGCTGCTGCGCCACACTCATCGTGCGCCGCGTCGTCATCCCAAGCTTCCGCGAAGCCTCCTGTTGCAACGTAGACGTAATAAACGGCGGCGCCGGCGACCGATACTGATCCCGCCGCTTCACCGCGTCAATGGCAAACGGCGCGACTTTCACCGCATCGACAACCACCTGCACCTCAGCCGCGCTGGTCAGTTCCCGCTTCTTCTCCGTATCCCCATGAAACCGCGCCTTAAAGCTCCCGGCCTTGCCGATCCGGTCCAAGGTCACATCCAGATGCCAATATTCCTCCGGTTTGAACGCCGTGATCTCCTCTTCGCGCTCAACCACCATCCGCGTCGCCACGCTCTGCACCCGCCCAGCCGAAAGCCCCCGCCGAATCTTCGTCCAAAGCAGGGGAGACAGCTTATAACCCACAATCCGATCGAGGATCCGCCGCGCCTGCTGCGAATCCACCAAATCCTGGTCAATCCGCCGCGGGTTCTGAATACTCTCTTGGATTACCTTCTTCGTAATCTCATTAAACGTCACCCGATAACTGTTCGCATCATCCAGCCCCAAAAGCTCCTTCAAATGCCAACTAATCGCCTCACCCTCCCGATCCGGGTCAGTCGCGAGATAGACAAGATCACTGCTCTTCGCCGCAGTTTTCAGTTCCCGAATAATATCCGCTCTATCTTCCGAAGGCACATACTCCGGCGTAAACCCGTGGTCAATGTCCACACCCATCGTCTTCTTCGGCAAATCCCGCAGATGCCCCATGGATGCCTTGACCTTAAACCCATCCCCCAAATATTTCCCAATCGTCTTCGCCTTCGCCGGCGACTCGACGATGACCAAACTCTGCTTCGCTTTCGCCATCTATCTGAACTCCTTTATCTCTGTCTCTTGATCTTCGGGTGCAGGGAATACCGCTTCCCCGGATGCTCTCTAATGTAGTCCCCAATCCCCAAGGTCGTCAGGCAAACGCTCACCTTCTGCACCGGCAATCCAGTCTCCGCGATAATCGCGTCCACATGCACCGGCTCCTCGCCCAAACAGCGCAAAACCGCTCGCTCCGCCTCACTGCGATCCTTGAGAATTTCTTCTAGGTCAATATAGACTTCTTTATTCCCCTTGTCAACCACTTTTTTCGTCGAATGCTGGGGCGTTTCCTTCGCCACAGCCATATCCGGAACCGGACGCTCTACCCGCCGCTCCGGCTTAATTTCCTCCCGCAGCTTCGGAAACTGCTTCGCGTAATCCCGCAAAACCTGCCATCCCGAAGAAGCCGACTGAAACCCATCCGCAATCAACGCATTTGAGGCTTGGCTCGTCGGCGCGTCAATATTCGCAGGCACCATAAACACATCCCGCCCCTGCTCAATCGCATGGTTCACCGAATGCATCACGCCGCTCTTCTCATCCGGAATCTCCACCGCGACTAACGCAAGACTAAGCCCCGTCATGATCCGATTCCGTCGTGGAAAATTCCGCGGCAAAGGCTCCATCCCCGGCGGATATTCACTCACAATCGCCCCATTCTCCAAAACCGCCTCAAACAAAGCCACGTTCTCCGCCGGATACACCCGCTCAAGCCCGCAGCCGAGCACCCCAATCACCGGCCCGCCTTCTCGGAGCGCACCTTTCGCCGCAGCCGCGTCTACACCGAGGGCCAGCCCCGATACCACAAGCCCACCATGCCGCGTAATCTCCCCGGCAATCCGCGCCGCCGCGGACAAGCCATACGGCGAACACTTCCGCGTCCCCGCAATCACAACCGCCGCCTCATCATCCACCACCGGCAGCCGCCCTCTCACATAAAGCGCCAAAGGCGCATCCGCAATATTCCGCAGCCGCTGTGGATACTCCGCATCCTGCTGCGTCAATATCCGCCCACCAAGCGCCTGCATATCATCCTGAATCCGATACACATGGTCAACCCGCTTATTCGCAAGCGCGTCAACATCCTGCCGACCAAGACCCGGGATCCCCTTGAAATCCTCCCGCTCAGCAAAGAAGACCTCCTGCGGCCCGCCAAAATGGTCAAGCACCTGCCGCGCATACACCGGATTGATCCCCAGTTCATTCATCCAAATCCAATACTTCAGCTCCGCCATATCAACACTCCTCCTGTCGTCGATACATCTCCCAAAGCAAGATAGATCCCGCAACCCCGGCATTCAAAGACTCCGACGTCTCTTCCATCGGAATCCGCACCGTCCCATAACAAACCGACCGCACCGTCTCACTCAGCCCCTGCCCCTCGCTGCCAATGACAACCGCCATCCGCCCCGGCAAAGTCCCCCTGAGATCCAAACTATCCTCCGCCAAATCCGCTCCCAACAGAGCTAGATCATTCAAGTTTACATAATCTAACATTTCGTCAACCGACAGCTGCACAACCCGCTGCCGAAACAAAGCCCCCATCGCCGCCCGAACCGTCCGCGGATGATACAAATCCGCACAAGCCCCGACCAAAATCACCTGATCCACCGAAAACGCCCGCGCCGACCGAAGCAAAGTCCCCACATTCCCCGGATCCTGCACCCCATCCAACACCAACACCCGCCTCGGACGCTCGGCCAAGGCCTGATCCGGCTTCTTGCAGGCAAACAGCAAAGGCTGCGGCGTCTTCATCGGCGAAATAGAGGCTAACACGTCCTCCGGCACTAAAATCGCTTGACGTGAAACCCCATCCAAAAGTTCCCTACGGCTGGCGGCCAAAAGTGTAATCTCTGCGCCCGACTGAACCGCCTCTTCATACAACTTCAGCCCATCGCAAAGAAACTCACCCGTCGCCTCTCGATAAGCCCGGTCAGTCCCCAACTGCTTCAAATGCTGCACCAGCGGATTCTTCCGGCTCGTAATCTCTTGCATCTTGATACCCTCATTCAAATCACGACGGGGCCGACGCAAAGCGTCAGCCCCGGGACCGCGACTGTTAATTCTGTTCCGGCTTCATCGTCGGGAAGAAAATGACATCCCGGATCGAAGCGCTGTCTGTCAGCAGCATCACCATCCGGTCAATCCCGATCCCGCATCCGCCCGTCGGCGGCAATCCATACTCAAGGGCCGTGATGAAGTCCTCATCCATCATAGAAGCCTCTTCATCCCCAGCCGCCCGCATGTCCATCTGCCGCTGGAACCGCTGCTTCTGGTCGATGGGATCATTCAGCTCCGAAAACGCGTTCGCCATCTCGCGCCCCGTGATAAACAACTCAAACCGCTCCGTGAGCCTCGGATCACTCGGACACCGCTTCGCCAAAGGCGAAACCTCCACCGGATGATCCGTAATAAAAGTAGGCTGAATGAGTTTCGCCTCCGCCCGCTGATCGAAGCACTCATAGAGGATAGACCCCCAAGTCCGCTCCTTCGGTAAGGTCACGCCGATACTCTTCGCGGCTTCCACAGCCTCAGCATCCGTCGTCATCGCCATAAAATCGAGGCCAGTGTGTATCTTCACAGCCTCAGCCATCGTAATCCGCGCAAACGGCGCCGCCAAACTCACAGGCTCACCCTGATAGGAAATCTCCGTCGTCCCCAGAATGTCCAGAGCCGCCTTCGCGAAAATCCCCTCAGTCCGATCCATCATATCGTTATAATCGGCATAAGCCTCATAAAACTCAACTGTCGTAAACTCCGGATTATGCCGCGTGCTGATCCCCTCATTCCGAAACAGCCGCCCGATCTCATAAACCCGCTCAATCCCGCCCACAACAAGCCGCTTCAAATGCAGTTCTGTCGCAATGCGCATAAACATATCAAGTCCCAAGGCATTGTGCTTCGTCGTAAACGGCCGCGCTGTCGCCCCGCCAGACACGGTATTCAGCACCGGCGTCTCCACCTCTAAGTACCCCAAATCATCCAAAAACGCCCGGATCGTCTTAATCACCTTCGTCCGAATCTCAAAGGTCCGCCGCACATCCGGATTCATAATCAAATCCACGTACCTCTGCCGATATCGCAGTTCCTGATTCGTGAGCCCATGAAACTTCTCCGGCAATGGCAACAGAGACTTTGCAAGCAACTCCACCGTCTCCACATGCACCGAAATCTCCCCCCGCCGCGTCCGAAACACGGCCCCGGAAACCCCGATAATATCCCCGATATCCCACTTGAGAAACTGATTAAACAACTCCTCACCCAGATCATCCACCTTCATATAGAGCTGGATACGGCCCTTATCGTCCAAAATATCCACAAAAAAAGCCTTGCCCATGACCCGCTTCGACATCATGCGCCCAGCCAAAGAAACCTTCTGTCCCTCCATCTGCTCAAACTGATCCTTAATCTCCTGACTATACGCCGTGCGCACAAACTTCGTCACATGAAAAGGATCTCTACCCTCTTCCTGCAACCGCGCCAACTTGTCCCGCCTGACTTGTAACACCTCAGACAAACTCAGCGTCTCTTCACCCGAAACGCAAACTTCCTCAGACATCTATATATCACTCCAATTCCTTAGCCCTTGCCCTTAACCCCGCCGGAGGCCAGGGGGTTCCCGGTCCCCCTTTTGAATCGCGCGTTCGCAAAGCGAACTTACGAGCATGTTCACACACACGTGTGAACATACTCGTGTATTTCCCGCATCGAACGAGACTTGTGTTTGCGGGCGATCTTCCCGCAAATGCCTAGTCGAGTCCATACCCGTAGGGGTAGGAAATACACGCGATTAATTAGTGTTTCACTGCCAAAATCTCCAGCGTAAAATCCCCCGCCGGAGCATGCACAACCACCTTATCGCCCTTCTTCCGGTCCACCAAGGCCCGCCCGATCGGCGAATCATCCGACACGCGCAGGTGCATGGGGTCCGCCTCTTGGCTCCCCACGATCTCATACGTGTCCTCATCTCCGCTCTCGTCCTTCACCGTGACCTTCGACCCAAGCGAAACCCGACCCGCTCTGCCCGATTTCTCGATGATCTCCGCGTTATCAATCACATTCTGCATCTCGGCAATCTTGGAATAGAGCTTACCCTGTTCCGTCTTCGCCTCGTCATATTCGCTATTTTCCGAGAGGTCGCCAAAACTGCGCGCTTCCTTAATCTGCTCAGCGACTTCTTTCTCCCGCACAGTCTGCAGATAGTAAAGCTCCTCCACTAACTCGTCATAGCGTTCTTTGCTCATCTTGAACTTGTTTTCTGCAATCATAGCCATTTCCTTTCAGCCCAAAAATCGGGCATAGAGATCACGCAATCATTGAAAAATATCACCGCACCCTAAATTCCAGCGCGATGATAGCGCTTGTATTATAGTGATTTTACATGCTTTTGTCAAGAGATACACCATGAATTTTGATCCGCGCCGGATCAATCTGTCCCCGAAACGCCGCCTCCGACAAAATCGGCAAAGGCCGAAACCCCGCCGGAATCTCCGCCGCTAAGTCCGGCGGCACATCCAAATCCAATCCTGTGATTGGTGTCCCCATGCAGGCACGGCCGCCCTCGGTCGCCCGCATCTCCCGATTTGGCTCGAACAAAAGACACCGCCCCGAAAACACCACATCCCGCCCCGGCGGATGAAGCACCAACGCGAAATCCGCACCCTTCACCTGATTCGGCGTCGGATCTTCCACCACCGGCAACCCATACCGCCGCCTGAGATCCCGGCAAATCGCCCCACTGTCCCGCTGGACGGAAATCATCAAATACCGAAACACCCCAGCCAATTTGAGGAGCGCCCGTTCCTCAAGCTGCCCCAAAGTCCGAAAAAAGCAGACCGCCGTAGCCCCAGACCGCTCCGCCACATGCGCCCCCACATCCCCGGCAAGATAGGTGTATAGGTAACTGCGATCCATCCGCCGCAGCGGCACATCCGACACCCCACTCGCCTCCGAAAACAACACCTTATCCACGCCCCGTTCCAACAGCATCTCCCCGATCGGGTTCCGCTCATTGAGATTCCGATGCCGCACAAACAAAGCCGGACGTCCAAACAGAGGCCGCTCAAGCGCCTCCGTCCCATACCCCTTCTGCACCGCACACCGAATCCGTTCCCCCCAGCCGGGCCGCGCTACCGTCTCCGTATGTATAAATCCAAGCAAAAACCACACCTCTCTTCATCTCTCGTAAGGATATGAAGAGCGCAAAAGAATCATGCCCTACCGCTGCTCGCTGTACATCGTAACAATCACAACCTCAGGCCGCGCAAAAATCCGTGGTACCCCATAGTAAACGCCTATCCCGCTGCTGGTAAACACCGGAACCCCGTCCGCCGAATCGGCGAACCCATGCCCAAACCGTGTCCCATAGCCCGTAATGCTCCCGCGCAACAGATACATCGGAAATCCAAAAAATGTAATTTGCCCACTATGCGTATGCCCCGCAAAAACAAAATCCACCCCAACGGTAGATTGCGCCATCGTAACATCCGGATTATGCGTCAACAGCAAAACAAACTCCCCGCCATCCGCACCAAAAATCGCCTCCGCTACGTCCGGACTCCGATTCCACATATCCTGCACACCCGCCAAATAAAACCCATCCCGAATCCGCACACCGCTATTATCCAAGGGGATCATCCCATGCTGCTCCATCGCATGAAACAGCCTTCCATACGCGTCATGATTCCCTTCGACCCCAAAAATCCCATCCGTCACAACAGCCCGCGCAATCTCCCGCAAAGTCCCCTGATAATGCGTGCCGCGCATAGAAAAATCCCCGCCCAACAAGAGCAAATCTATATCTCTCCGATTGAGCTCCGCCACAGCTCCCCGCATATCCTCATCCGGTATCACATGAAAATCCGTCATAAACGCAATCCGATACCCATCCAATTCCGCCGGCCATCGCTCAGACCGAAACTCTACCTCCACATACCGAATCGCCCCGCCAATCGTGAGCGCCTCTACAATATGAATCACCGGAATCAGCGCAATCACAAGCCCAATCACCGCGACAACCCGAAACTTCCGATTCTGCGTCTTATGCCGCAGAACCCACATGCCCAATACCGCCCCAATTCCGCCACATGCCAAGGTAAAAAAAAGCAGCACCCTTTCACGAATCCGCCACTTGCCTTTCACAGCCCTCCGTTTATCCATCAGATAAAGAAAGAATGTCAAAAGATTGACCGCCACAAAAAAGAGCAGAAACAACTCAATAATGCCAACCCGAAAAATCAACTGAATCAAAAGCCGCACTCGCCCATACCGCCTTCACTCAAAATCACAATTACCCTCACTCCACCCCACGCGCTTCCCTGCGCTGGCGAATATATGCCTTTGCCTGATCCACATCCTCCACATCTGCATCTCTTCGCTTCCAAAGGATACCCCAAATGGTTTGTTTGTCCAAATATTTTTTCATAGTCGCATCGTACCCCACCACAATGTCAGGAAAATTTCTCCTCAGATGGCCCATAATTTCATGCCCAGTTTGTCCTGGGGTCGCAAAACGCTCCATCTTGCCGTCAGTGGTGTATACATCTAGGAACTTAGGCATGTAGAACCGATGGCGCTTCCAGAAACCTTGGCGTTTCCAGAAACCCTGGCCCTTCGCCCAAAGTACATCTCTTGGCCGAAACACGCCGGAATGCAGATCAGATATCCACATGAGATATTCTTCATCAGCTCGAAAATCGCGTCCTGCCGCAAAACCCTCGCTCCATAATTTTTCCATGCGAGCCATCATCCACTCAGGACTGGCCGATTGATTGCAGAATTTCACAATTCCTCTCATCGGCCCCCCTTGGGCTACACGAATCCACTGGAACACTAGTAGGCCCAACAAGAGTGCTGCTCCTGCGCTGAATATAATAGTTTCCTCTAAATCAGTTGGCGCAGGGCCAAACAGCGCATATAGCATGAGAGAAAACAGCGGCACCAAATACAAAGAGTGCATCACCGCAAAACGTATGCCTCTCATTCTCAATTCTCTCTTCATTTCATATCTCTTCTCCACTCCCAAACCCCTATCCCCCCAAAATCTCCCTCGCCCGCCCCAACTGCCTATCCACTCCATCCCCAACATTCTCCACCCAAACATCCGGCCGAATCCCGCCGCGCTCATACAAATCCACGCGCCCCGGCGTCAAATACCGGCTCGTAGACAGCACAATCGCGTCCCCGCCCATCAGCGGAATAATCACCTGACTCCGGCTCTTCCCACTCGTCCCGGTCCCGACGATCGTGGCCCACTCTCTCTCCTGCAAAATCGCCGCAAAAAACTCCGCCGCGCTCGCAGACCATCCATTGACCAACACCACCATCGGTATCTCCAAATATCCCGGCCCCGCATACCGCACCGACTCATTCCCCGCATAGTCCTCAAAGACAAAAATCTCGCCCTCCGGGAGCAGATGATCCAATACCCAAAGCAGCTCCGTCACCCGTCCGCCCGGATTTCCGCGCACGTCAAATACGAGGCTTTCCGCTCCGTCTTCAAGCAACGCCTCAATAGCCAAAATCACCTCATCCGCACTGCCCACATCGAAATTAGCGATGCGAATATACCCAATCTCACCCTCCAACATCTCAAACGTCACAGGATTGACAAAAAACGCCCGCACCTCAACATAAATCGCCCGCGTCTCCCCAGCTGCATCCCGCACGTCCATAGAAACCGCGCCCCCATAGTGCTCTCCAATGATCTGCCGCACTTCGTCATTCGACAACTTCGCCGAATCCCATCCCGCCACAGTCAGGATAACATCCCCGTAAACCAGCCCCGCCTCCTCCGCCGGACTTCCCGGCGTGGTTGACATAACAACAATTTCATTCGTCTCCTCATCCCGCTCAAAGCTGATGCCAATCCCCTGCTGCCGATTGCCCACCGCCTGCAAATGCGCCGCATACTGCTCCGCCGTCAGATACCGCGACCAGTTGTCTCCCAAGGCCGCCACCGAAGCCGCAATCGCCGCCTCCGTAAGCAATGCCTCGTCCACCGTCCCGACATAATACGTGCTGATAATCCGCCGCGCCTCGTGAATCCGCGACGCTTCCTGCCACGTCTCGCTGTGCATCCCATACAGATGCCGAAACCCCAAAAACGCCAAAAGCAAGGTCGCAATCGCCGTAAGCAATGCCACCGTAGCCACTGTCTGCGCCGTATACCGTCGGTTCCGGTTGTCTTTTTGGACGCTCCACGCATTGATGTCGTTCATAGTCCGCCTCCTAGTTTGAAAACACACCCTATATGAAACTTCCCCCAGCGGGATTCCCCGCTGAGGGAGTCGGTTGTTCTCTTGTCAGTTACTGAAAGTAAAGCATCGGGTCAACACGCGTACCGTTGCGGATAATCTCAAAGTGAATATGCGGCCCCGTAGACCAGCCCGTAGACCCCACCAGACCGATCACCTGCCCCTGCACCACGTTCTGCCCCCGCGCCACCAAATTCGTGTTCATATGCGCATAGGCCGTGTAGTAGACGTCTCCGCCTAGATTCCCGTGCCGGATCATGATAAAGTTCCCAAAGCCCGCGCTCCAGCCGGAGAAGGTCACATAGCCGCTGGCCGCCGCCAATACATTCGTGTTATTAATGCCCCCCGCCGCGATGTCGATCCCCGTGTGGAACTCATAGCCCGAGCCCATCGGTCTGGCTCGGTTTCCAAAAGGCGAGGTCACATTCCGTGTAAAGTCTGAAGGCCAGACAAAACTCCCCGTGCCCTGCCGCGCCGGTGTACCGCCCATTCCCGGGTGATTCCCGGCCCGCGCCTGCCGTTCGAGTTCCCGAATGGCTTCCAGTCGGGCCTCGTCCAGTGCCGCAAGACTTTGCGCGCGGTTCAAAATCTCGTTCTCCATCCGCGTCATTTCAGCCGCAAGCTCTTCATACGCGATCATCTGCTCTTCAATCAAAAGCTCAACCGCCGCAATGCGCTCTTCCACTTCCGTCCGCTCACGCTCTAGCTCCGCCCGGTCAATCTCAAGCTGCGCAATCAAAATCTCAAGCTCATCCTGATCCGCCAGCAGTTCTTCCTTATACTCCTGCACCGCCGCACGATACCGCTCAAGCTGCTCTCCAACCCGCTGGTCAAACGCCATAATCTCTTCCGCGTCATGAATCCGCGCGACGAGATCGCTAAAACTCCGCGCTTGTAGGAATATTTGAATGCGGCTCATCGGCCCGCGCTCTTCCATGGCCCGAACCCGTTGCCGGAACAGCGCAAGCTGTTCCTCTTCTCTGGCGATCGCCTCGTCCACACGGAGTTGCATATCGGCAATCATCCGCAGATAAAGCTCGATCTGCCACTCTGTCAGTTCAATCTGCTCCTGCAACAAAAGCAAATGCTCCTGTAGCACCGCAAGTTCCTCTAAGTAGCCGCCCTCTTGCTCTCTGAGCAGTTCGAGCACACCACCGATCTCCGCCATCTCTCCCCGCAAATACCCGGCCTGATCGCGCAGATCGCTGAGTTGGCTCCGCGTATCGTGAATCTCCCGATCAATATCCGCAATACTCCGTCCCTGAACCAAGCTGGCAAAAATACCTGTAAACAAGGTCAGCACCATAACAACAGCCAACAAAAACGCAATAATCGTAACGGACCTTTTTTGTCTTCGCATGAGAACCTCCATTTACCACAAGAACCGCCTAATACCGTGAGTTTATACCTTAAGATAATTCCGAATCGCAATCACACTGCCGATGGTCCCGACGACAAAGCCAGTACCCAGGAAAAGCATAATCATCATATCCGCAATCGAGGCGAAACTAACCACCTGAATCAAGTGTCCGCCCGAAACGCGCATAATTAGATCGGCCAATATGCCATAGATACCCCATTGGATTCCAAACGCAAGCGCCGCGCCCGTCAACCCCAGAATAAAGCCCTGGAAGATAAACGGCCATCGAATAAACCAATTCGTCGCGCCCACCATTCTCATAATCGCGATTTCTTCCCGCCTGTCAAACGTGGCAAGCTTGATCGTATTGGAGATGATGAATATTGAAATCACCAAAAGCACGCCCACAATGGAGACAAACACACCCGCAGCCACATTCCGCAAAAGCACAAACCACTCCGCCATCTCGATGGGTGCATCCACCAGAGCCACGCCGGGAATGTGCCGCAGATGCGGCAAGGTTTCCCGCATATAGGCAATGTCTTCGAGGTCTATAATAAATCGGTGCCGGAACACCTCTTCGTCGATACCGGCAACATATTCTTCTCCGTGCCGTTCCAGCCACTCCTCATAAATCTGTCGGCGGCTGACAAAGGTCGCCCCCTCCACATTTTGCGTGGCAAGTATCCGCCCTTCTAACCCCCGCGCGTCCTCTTCCGACAGACTATAGTCGATAAAGGCCACCACATGATTGCGGCTCTCCGCCTCTTCGATCAAATCATTCACGTTGAGCGCAACCAGAAGAAAGCTTCCCATAATCAACAGACAGGCAACGATAATCACCACAGAGGCGAAGCTCATAAACCCGTATCGAAAAATGCTGGAAACGCCCTCTTTGATATAGTATAGTAAATTACTCCGCCGGCGCGGCTTTTTCTTGTTCATGCGTTACATATCCCTTCATTCCGTCACTGATGATACGCCCGTTATCTAAGGAAATCACGCGTTTGGCAAAGCGCTGAACCAAATCCTGCTCATGTGTGACCACCAGAACCGTCGTACCCAGCTGGTTGATCTTTTCCAGCAGCATCATCGTCTCCAAACTGCGCGCCGGATCCAGATTTCCCGTCGGCTCGTCTGCGATGATGGTCGATGGATTGTTCACCAGCGCCCGCGCAATCGCCACACGCTGCTGCTCCCCGCCGGACAACTCGTTCGGCCTCCGATCCGTATCCACGTTCAGTCCCACCAGGTCAAGCACATAAGGAACCCGCTTGCGGATCTCCTTCTCCGGCGACCCAGTCACCCGCATGGCAAAGGCCACGTTTTCGTACACCGTCTTTTTCTCAATGAGCCGGAAATCCTGAAACACAATCCCCAGGGTACGGCGCATCATCGACTTCTTCTTACTTCTGAGCTTATCATCCAACAAAAACCCATTGACCTGAACGCGCCCTTCCGAAGGGGCGATCTCCGCCGTGAGTATCTTGAGAATCGTAGACTTCCCCGACCCGGACGGCCCAACCAAAAACGCAAACTCCCCGTCTTGCAGGGTCAAATTGATCCCCTTGAGCGCACGAGTCCCGTTGTCGTAGTATTTTTCGACGTCCTGCAATACAATCATGTGGGCACTGTCCCTTTCCCTGGCTACTGTTTCGCCGCCTGCACATTGAGATACTTCTTGACCATCAGCGCCACTTTAAAGACAATGGCATGGTCAAACTCCCGGAGATCAAGCCCTGTAAGCTTCTTGATCTTCTCCAGTCGATACACCAAAGTATTTCTATGTACAAACAGCTTCCGGCTCGTCTCCGAAACGTTGAGGCTGTTCTCAAAAAAGCGATTGATCGTATACAGCGTCTCCTCATCGAGCGAGTCGATCGGGTTCTTCTTGAAAATCTCAGACAAAAACATCTCACACAGCGTAATCGGCAACTGATAAATCAGCCGCCCGATGCCGAGATGTTCATAGTGGATAATCGTCTTCTCCGTATCAAAGACCTTACCCACCTCAATCGCGACCTGCGCTTCTTTATACCGATCCGCCAGTTCGCGCAGATGCCGCGCCATGGTCCCCACACCGATCACCGTCTTAATCGCGAACTCCGCAGAGATCAAAGCCTCCACACGCTCCGCGATGGCGAGGAGTTCCTCGCTCTCCGTAGTCGGGTCCATCTCCTTGATGAGCACCAGATCCGTCTCGCTCACAGATACAACAAATTCCCGTTCCCGGTCCGGGAACAGGTTCTGCAATACTTCTGTAACCGCGAGGTCATTCTTATCCACCTGCCGGATCAAAAACACAGCTCTCGCCACATCTGTGGAAAAGCTGAGCTCCTTCGCCCTGGCATAGATATCTCCCGGCAAGATATTGTCCGAGATAATGCTCTTGATGAAGGCCGCCCTGTCGTGTTTCTCCTCATAATAGACCTTCGCCTCATGCAAAGTCACAGACGCGAGAAGGCAGACCGTGCGCGCCAGAGCGTCCGCACCGTCCACAAATACCGTATACTCACTCTCCGCAAACCCGCCAAGGGCCTTATAAGTCCGCCCGGCGGCAACCGTGACGTCCTTCCCTTCGTTGAAAACCACATCTTCCAGTTTGGTACCAATCTGAGCCAATTCACCGCTGGCAACCACCGTACTACTCGAATCCACGACCCCAATCACGCGATCCGTCGCTTCTTTCATCTGGACGATAACACTTTGAAAAATCCTGCTGGACATGAATCTGTCCCCCTCGCAAATTTTCATCGGCAAAAACCTTCGTGATTTTCACCATTAACATAATAACCGATTCCGCGGGAGATTTCAATAAATTTTCGATATTTTTTTGTAAACTTTTTTCTTTCCTTGTCTTTCCCGACGAAAAGCCCGGAATGTTCCTGTATCTTTTGCCGATTTTCTCGACGATCTGGACATGTTTCGACATCTGACCTTTATGCACTTTACCCGAGAATCGCCCACCTCAAGGCCCTCGGTGAATCCTCAGTCAGCTACGCTGACATAACTGACGCCCCAAGAGGGCAAGGCAAAGCCGCAGACCGATTGGAGTGGCGGAAGGAATGCCTGTGGGTGGCTCCATTGGAAAAGGAGCCTAGGGCACAAGGGATTGCCCTTCCCGAATATCCGCCCATATCCACCAAATCCCCCGTCAGGCTTCGCCTACTCCCCCGTCATTGCGGGCTTGACCCGCAATCGCACCGCTGTGTACAGCGTTTATCCAAAAGCCCACCATCAAACCACCAAAATCGACTGCTCCGTCTCCGCATCGAAAATATGCAGCTTCTCCAAATCAAGGCAAAGGCTCAGCGGCTTCCCACTCTCCGCCTTCGCCTGATTTTCAAGCACAGCCGTCAACTTAAAGTCGCCTTCCTTCAAGTATACGTTCATCTCCGCCCCAAGTAGTTCTTTTTGTTCCACCGGCAGCGTCACAACCCATTCCGGATGCTTTTCCAAACGCTCCGGCGCATCGTCCAAATCTGTCGGCCGAACCCCAAACACAACCGACCGCCCCACATACTCCCGCACCCGCCTATGCTCCCGAAGCCGCGCCGGCAGCGGCAAAGCAAACCGCCCAAAGTCCGCAAACATCTGCTCACCCTCCAAACGCAGCGTCCCCGCAAACAGATTCATCGACGGCGCCCCAATAAAAGTCGCCGCAAACATATTCGCCGGACGATGATACAAATCCTGCGGCGAAGCCGCCTGCTGGATGTATCCGTCCTTCATCACCACGATCATGTCCCCCATCGTCATCGCCTCGGTCTGATCGTGGGTTACGTAGATAAAGGTCGTCTTGAGCCTGTCGTGCAGTTCCTTAAGCTCCTTCCGCATCGTCGTCCGCAGCCGCGCGTCCAGGTTAGACAACGGCTCATCCAGCAAAAACACCTTCGGATCCCGCACCAATGCCCGGCCCAAAGCCGTCCGCTGCCGTTCCCCCCCAGACAAAGCCCGCGGCAGACGTTCCAGCAGATGTGTAATCTCGAGCATCGAAGCCGCCTCTTCCACCCGCCGCCGAATCTCCGCCTTGGGCAGCTTGCGTATCGTCAGCCCAAAGGCCATATTCTCAAACACCGTCATATGCGGATACAGCGCATAGTTCTGAAACACCATCGCGATGTCTCTATCCTTCGGCGGCACATCATTGACCATCCGCCCATCAATCTTGAGCTCACCCGCAGTGATACTCTCAAGCCCCGCAATCATCCGCAGCGTCGTACTCTTCCCACACCCCGAAGGCCCGACAAACACCACGAACGACTTGTCCGCAATATCCAAATTAAAATCCGCAACGGCGATAACACCCCCGTCATACACCTTCTGCACCCCACTCAAAGTCACCCGCGCCATAGTAGTACCTCCTGATTGTTCTGATTACATTACCTACGAAACCAAATTTGTAGTCAGCGTCACGCCTAGAGCACCTGCATAGATATGCTCGCAACTAAACGTGTATCACTGTCAATGATAAACGATACGGAACTGTCACCGCGCGGGATAGAATATACCAAAAGTTCTACATTGAGGTCCGAGAGGTCCGATTCCAACCTCATATCGGGTTCTCCATGTGCTAAAATCACATCCTCATAGTGGGAACCTATCATAATATTCCCGGGAAAAATAAGTTCGGCTGGCTGTGCCCAGTTTTCACTGGAGTTTATTGATCCAATAACGGCCTCGCGCAAAAGCAGCGGCTCTTCCGTACGGTTGCGCAAAAACACCACCACCTGCTGCTCTCTGTATTGCAACAGAAGACTGCGGTGGGTGCCGCTGGTATCCACCATATCTCCCGCCACATCAATCGGACGCCACACTACATCATATCCTTCCCATTTCAGATCATATGCCCCCCACCCATCCGCCTCCAACTCCGGAAGCGTCAGCGGCAAAGTATATACAACACCATTTAGGGCAAAGGTCAGACTATGGATATCATCAGGCAAAAGCACCAACTCCGGCTCCGTCGGCACCTCAATAACAGGTGTCTCCGATCGGGGTGCCATTTCCGCCCCATTTTGCCCCATTTCGGTCCCATTACAGCCCCCAAAAAGGACCATCGCCGCAAGAAATATCAAGCAAACCGCAACAATCCGCCGCATAATCCAATCCCCGCTTTCCAAAACCGAACTATTCTTCTCTCATTCTACCACTTTTCTCAAAAATATCAACGTCCCCCGCGTCATACGAGCCCCCCTCCCCGAATAGAGTTGTACACGAGGGGGAATGTTTATGATTATCGTTACCGCAAAATTAAATCGCAAAAAAGCACTAGCCGTCGTCCTGGCGATCACCGTCGTCATCACAGCCATCATCCTCTTAGCCGGACGGCGGGATCAATCCCCCGAAGGCCCCGGCACCGCCGAAATCCCAGTCGAAACCGCCGCAGATATCGTGACCTTCTTGGAATACTTAGGCTGGCAAGTAAGCCCGGACCCCATTGATATCAGGGAAATCCTGATCCCCAGAGAGTGGGGCCAAGTCTACGAGGCTTACAACGCCCTGCAAATCGAAGCCGGGTTCGACCTCACGGCCCACAGAGGCCGCCCCGCCATGCGGCATACTTACGAAATCCTCAACCACCCCGACCAAGTAGAAGGCGTCGTGGCGGATGTGCTGGTCGCCAACGGCCAAATCATCGGCGGCGGGATTCAATCTATCCATTTAGACGGCTTTATCCACGGCTTGTTCCCCAATCCAGTGACATAAATTGCAAAAATGCCGCCCGGTTTTCACCGGACGGCATTTTTTGATACGATTAGTGCAACGCGTTCTTCCGCTGCAAGCTCAGCCGATCCGCGATCATCGCGATAAACTCACTATTCGTCGGCTTTCCCTTGATATTGGACACTGTATACCCAAAGAATTTCTGCAAAACCTCAAGGTCGCCTCTGTCCCAAGCCACCTCAATCGCATGGCGGATCGCCCGTTCCACGCGAGATGGCGTAGTACTAAACTTCCGCGCCACCTCCGGATACAACACTTTTGTTACCGCATTAATAACTTCCATATCCCGAACCGTCAGCATAATCGCCTCGCGCAAATACTTGTAGCCCTTGATGTGCGCCGGCACGCCGATTTCATGGATCACTTCTGTGACGACAGTCTCGAGATTCTGCTCCTGCCGAACCGCAATCGCCTGTGTCACAGCGTGGGATTCTCTCACCATTTTCCCCGAAACACTGCGCACCTTCTCCATGAGCGTCCCGAGATTAAAGGGCTTGAGCATAAAATAACTGGCCCCCAAACTCGCCGCCTCCGCGACGATACTGTCCCGATGAAAACTGGACACCATGATACAAGACGCCTTGACGCCCGATTCGCCCAGCCGGCGCATGACATCCATGCCGTCCAGATTTGCGAGGAGATGATCTAGAATAATGACATCGGGCCGCTTTTCTTGCGCGAGGCCGAGCGCCTCCAATCCGTCGCTTGTGCTTCCGACGAGTTCCAGGTCCACTTCGCTAGAGAGCTGCCCGGCAACCATGCTTCTGTAGTCATCGCTGGGGTCTGCAACCAAAACTTTGATTCTCGTATCCATAGACTTCTCCTCCGCATTATTTCGAATTAGGCCAGGGGTGTATAGAAACACTGATTTATTGACAATAATCTATCACAGCCTTTTCGCTTTTGCAAGTATATTTTAATCATTTTGCTCAAATTATTTCCAATATTCCCCACATTTGTTGTCACTTGTCATAATGTGTCGAATTTTGTCGAAATCAGAACGAAAAAAGACGGGCGCATCGTATACGCCCGTCTTCCGCATGGATTTTAATGAATCAACATCGCATCTCCAAAGGAGAAGAACCGATACCGTTCCCGCACGGCCTCCTCATAGGCCGCGAGGACATTTTCCCGCCCTGCCAGCGCCGACACCAGCATGACCAACGTACTCTCCGGCAAGTGGAAGTTTGTGATAAGCGCATCCAGACACTTAAACTCATAACCGGGATAAATAAACGCATTCGTCCAACCCGCATAGGGCGGGATACGTCCATCCGGCTCGGCTCTGGACTCCAGCGTCCGGCAAGAAGTCGTCCCGACGCAAACCACCCGACCGCCTGCCGCCTTCGTCGCATTAATCGCCTCCGCCGCAGACTCCTCGATGATGCAATACTCCGCGTGCATCACGTGGTCCTTAATGTCCTCCGCTTTCACGGGACGGAAGGTGCCAAGTCCAACGTGGAGTGTGATCCAGATCAGCTTCACGCCCATATCTTCGAGCTTCTGCAACAGTTCCGGCGTGAAATGCAGCCCCGCCGTCGGGGCTGCGGCTGACCCTGGCTCTTTGGCATATACGGTCTGATAACGCTCTGAATCTTCCAATTCTGCCGTGATGTAGGGCGGCAATGGAACTCGTCCGAGGCGTTCTAAGGCTTCTAAGAAGATGCCATCATAGTGGAACTGGATCACCCGGTTCCCGTCTTCGGCTACATCGACGACAGTGGCGGTGAGTTCCCCTTCGCCAAAAATCAGCTTGTCCCCCGGACGGATCTTTCTGCCGGGCCGCGCCAGGGAGAGCCATTTCCCCTCGCCGAGGTCTTGGAGCAAGACAAGTTCCACCGCTCCGCCAGACTCGCGCTTGCCGAACAGCCGTGCCGGGAGTACACGGGAGTCGTTCATCACCAGACAGTCGCCGGGGTTCAGCAAATCCGCGAGGTCGGTAAATTTGTAGTGCCCTGTTTGGCCCGTTGCCTTATCCAAGGTGAGCAGACGAGACGCGTCGCGCTGTTCGAGGGGGGTCTGGGCGATGAGTTCTTCTGGAAGATCAAAGTAAAAATCACTTGTTTTCATGGTGTCTCCGTTTCACTTGCACCGCATTTTGTTATCGAATCATTATACACGTCATAAAAAAACATGGCAAGTATTGCTTTTTCTCTTGACATTTTGCATCATTTGAATTATCATAAATGATGCAATCGATGCAAAAAGAGAGGATATACTGATGAAACGATTAAAATTACTTGCTCCACTACTCTTGGTTCTGCTGCTTTTGACCGGATGTAGCGGCCCTGCCGAAGCCCCTGTACAAAACACCCCCGCACCCACGCCCGAAGATGCAATTGCCGCTGATGTGGATTGGGCCTTTTATAATGCCAAAGCAGAAACCTTTGTAACCGCAATGGCAGATGGCAATTTCGACACTGCCGTCTCTATGTTTGGCGAAGCAATGGCAGAGGCGGCCGACGAGGCAGCCCTAGAGGGGATCTGGGACTCGATTGCCGCACAGGCAGGCGCGTTTGTGTCCGTCTACGAAATAGAGAATTTGGAAGCCGATGAGTTCTTTATCAGCTTCTTAACTGCCCAGCACGAAAACTCAGGCGTCACGTTGCGCATCGTATTTTCCGCAGAAGGCCTCATCATGGGTCTTGGCATAGACGGCTTCCCTGCGTTGGAGGAACCGTCAATCACCCAGCACGACGGATTTACGGAATACCCTGTCATCATCGGTGCGGGAACCGCTTTCCCGCTGAGCGGCATTTTGGCTATGCCGGATGATCTGACCGGCCCTGTCCCCGCGGTTGTAATTGTCTCCGGCTCCGGACCGAACGATATGGACGGCTCAGGGATCGGCGCCCCTATCTATCGTGAACTCGCACATTATCTGGCGGCAAACGGCGTCGCTGTGATCCGCAATGATAAGCGGACGCTCACACACGGCCTACAACTGGTGGCAGAATTCGGCGACAGTTTGACCGTTTGGGAGGAATCTATCGAAGACGCGCTGTTCGCGGTCGCGCTTTTGCGAGAGGACCCACGGATTGATCCGGACAGAATCTATCTCGTGGGCCATAGTTTGGGCGGTCTGCTCGCCCCGCGGATTCACGAGATGGGTGGGGATTTCGCCGGGCTGATTCTCATGGCCGGCTCGCCCCGCGACTTGTTGGAGATCGCCATTGAACAAGTCGGAGACTCCATCGCCGCGACGCTGGAAATGGGCCTTGCGACAGAAGAGGACCTCACCGATCTCATTGAGCAACTGGAAGCGCTTCGCGAAGTATCCGTGTCCTTTGCGCATCTGTCCATCGAGGAAATCAAGAAAACCGAGCTTCCCCTCTTTGGAGGCAGCGCCTACTACTTTTATAACTTGCGGCAACATCCCTTTGAGCGTTATGCTGCGCATGTCACGGTTCCTGTCTTGGTTTTGCACCCTGAGAAAGACTTTCAAGTTCTCGCCGATGTCGATTTCGTTTTGCTCCAGGAAATCTTCGCGGGGCATGAGAATGTGGAATTCCGTCTCTATGAAGGTCTTAACCACGCCTTCATGCCGACGACCGCGACCAACTTCGTTGAACATGCCGAGAGCGTCATGACGCCCGGACATGTGGACACCGTAGTTTTCCGCGACATCGTGGAATGGATTCTCAGCCGATAGGTCAGATATCACACTACACAAAAGGTCTTGCACTACAATAGTGCAAGACCTTTTCTATGCCGCATATCTCCCGCGCCAAGATTGACACCCCATCATAAGTGTGATACTATTTTTTTATCTATTGCATACCCTAAGCTTGGAGGTAATTCCACCATGAAACAATACAAAGTCGGCGTCCTCGGCGCGACGGGGATGGTCGGTCAGCGCTTTGTGGCCCTGATGGAGCATCACCCTTGGTTCACACTCACTACGGTGGCCGCAAGCCCGCGCAGTGCGGGTAAGACCTATGCCGAGGCCGTAGAAGGCCGCTGGGCTATGGAAATGCCCATTCCGGAGGCAGTGCGCGACATGGTGCTCCTCTCCGCCGAGACGGATATTGACAAAATCACGTCCGAGGTAGACTTCGTCTTCTCCGCTGTCGATATGGACAAAGACGCGATCTATGCCTTGGAAGAGGCCTATGCCAAGGCGGAATGTCCCGTCGTCTCCAACAACAGCGCCCACCGCTGGACAGCAGATGTCCCCATGCTGGTGCCAGAGCTCAACGCGGAACATATGGCGGTCATCGAATCGCAGCGGAAGCGCTTGGGGACGGAGCGCGGATTCATTGCGGTTAAGTCCAACTGTTCTCTGCAAAGCTATATGCCCGCGCTCTATCCGCTGTCTAAGAAATACAGCCTGGAGCATGTCACGGTATGCACCTATCAGGCCATCTCCGGCGCGGGCAAAACCTTGGAATCGGCCCCGGAGATCGTGGATAATGTGATCCCCTATATCGGCGGCGAGGAGGAGAAAAGCGAGCGCGAGCCGCTCAAGCTCCTTGGTACGGTCAAAGACGGTGTCATCGGGAATGCCAGCGGGCTGACGATCACGGCGCAGTGTGTGCGTGTCCCCGTGTCAGATGGGCATCTCGCGGCGGTGTTTATGTTTTTCAATCCCGACAATACGCCGAGTATCGAGGAGATCAAGACTTGCTGGGCAGAGGTTCCGGCTTTAGACCTCCCCTCCGCGCCGAAGCAGTTCATTCACTATTTTGAGGAAGAAAACCGTCCGCAAACGCGCCTTGATCGCGGTCTGGAACATGGCATGGCGATCTCTGTCGGCCGTTTACGGGAGGATAAGATGTACAATTATAAATTCATCGGCCTCTCTCACAATACCTTGCGCGGTGCAGCCGGTGGTGCTGTCCTCATGGCGGAATTGCTTTGCAGCGAGGGGTATATCTAAAATACACGGGCGCACGCTGTGTGCCCCTACAATATAACTAGGAGGAACATTCCATGAAAACTCCAATTTTCACAGGCTCGTCCGTCGCGATCGTTACACCGTTCACCGAAGACGGGATCAATTTCCCAAAATTAGCAGAATTGATTGATTTCCAAATCAACAATGGTACCCAGGCCATCATCATCTGCGGCACCACCGGCGAGACGTCTACTCTGACTTTGGAAGAGCACATCGACACTGTGGACTTCTGCGTCAAGCATGTCGCCGGGCGTGTGAAGGTGGTCGCCGGCTCCGGCTCGAACGATACGCGGGCCGCCGTGCTGCTCAGCCAGGAAGCCGAAAAATCCGGCGCGGACGGTTTGCTCCACGTCACACCCTACTATAACAAAGCCACTCAGCGCGGGCTGGTGGAGCACTTCCTTCACATCGCCGACCGGGTGAATATCCCCATCATTCTCTACAATGTGCCCAGCCGCACCGGAGTCGGCATTTCAGTGGATACATATAAAACCCTCAGCAAACACCCGCTCATCAACGGCACCAAAGAGGCCTCTGGAGACTTTTCACTCATCGCCAAAACCATCGCCAACTGCGGAGACGATCTCTACGTCTGGAGCGGCAATGACGACAACACTGTCCCCATGATGTCTCTCGGTGGGGTGGGCGTCATCTCTGTCGCCGCTAACATCATCCCCCGGCAAATGACGGACCTCTGCAACGCGGCTCTGTCCGGAGATTTCAAGCGCGCCGCCGCCATCCAACTCGAATACAGCGCGATTTTAGACGGCCTGTTCATGGAAGTTAACCCCATTCCTGTGAAAACAGCGATGAACTTGATGGATATGAAAGTCGGCGGAGTTCGAATGCCGTTGTGCGATATGACGCCGGAGAATTTGGAAAAATTGAAGGCGATCCTGGCGGCGAAAGGGCTCGTGTGACCATATCATAAAATTGTGAGGGCGGCATTCTGCCGCCCGTTCTATTAGGGGGCATCTACTCATGTTAAAACTTATCCTCTCCGGCTGCAACGGCCGCATGGGACAAGCCGTGACCGCCATCTGCGAGGCGGACGAAAAAATCAAGATCGTAGCCGGATTTGATGTATCTTCGACGCAAAAAAGCAGTTACCCCGTCTATGTAGACCCCATGGAATTCGGCGGCACGGCAGATGTCCTCATCGACTTCTCCACCCCCTCCTCTCTGCAGAGCCTCCTCGGCTACTGCACGCGTACGAAAACCCCCATTGTCCTCTGTACCACCGGCTACAGCGCGGAAGAGGACACGATGATCCGGGAGGCGGCGAAGGTTATCCCCGTCTTCAAATCCGGCAATATGAGCCTCGGCATCAACTTGCTGGCGGACCTCATCAAAAAAGCCGTCCAAATCCTCGGCACGAGCTATGACATCGAGATCGTCGAGCGTCACCATAACAAAAAAATCGACGCCCCCAGCGGCACCGCCTTTATGCTGGCGGACGCCGCGAAAGAGGCCCTCCCCTATGAGCCGGACTATGTCTATGAGCGTCAGAGCGTCCGCGAACCGCGTGGGCCGCGGGAGATTGGTATTTCCGCCGTCCGCGGCGGCACCATCGTCGGCGAACACGAGGTGATTTTCGCGGGACTAGATGAGGTGATCGAACTCAAACACACCGCCCTCTCCCGCAACGTCTTCGCCAGCGGCGCGGTAGCGGCGGCGAAGTATATGGCTACGGTGACCATGCCGGGGCTGTATAATATGAATCATTTGATTTCGAAGTAGAGAAAAGCAGAGCCCCCTGTCACTGGATCGTGACAGGGGGCTTTTTTGTTAGGTAGGCTCCTTTGGAAAAGGAGCCTACTGTGTATATATCCTAATCCTTCTCTTATTTTTCATCTCACTCTTTATCTGCGTTTCTTCTGAAATATCTCGCAAGCCTACCAACAATCATCAAAATTAGCCCAAAGAGTACAGCAATAATACCCCAAAACAATAAGACAATTCCACTCCATCCCGCTAAGATCAGTCCAAATATCACGAAAGCAATACCTATAGCAGTAACGGCGCAACTTATAACTAAAAAAATCTTGTGTATACGATCACTCTTAATCTCAGATAACAAGGCACCCATACCTAAAATAACTAATATGCCAACGATAAGGAATTCCATTTTCCTCCCTCTTCCTAAGCCTGCTCATCTGTCGAGCAAAGCACAAAAGCCGAAAGCGTATATAACGCAAGGGGAAGTGTCAATAATCTGGCCGCCAGCAGGTCGTAGAAAAAAAGGCTATGCGTAATCACAAGCGCGAAAACAATGCCACCAATACCCACCCAAACACATGTTTTCGCCTCCCTCGGCGTCGCCAAGATGCAAACCGCAAACAAGGCCGCAAAAAATTGGTAAGCAAGGAATCCCAAAAAGAGTATCCCTGAGATACTTAGCTCAGATAGGAAAACAAGTAGCATTAAAATTGCGAACGTGATACTGAAAAAGAACATAAAAACACTGACTACCGCCAACAGCACATGGCTCGCTATTCGTATGGCCCGTATCCCGCTAGATTGCTCCACACCCTACTCCTTTTCATTCTTGTCCTCTCACGCTTCATCTTGCTCTTTTTGTTCTTTCTCTGCGTCCCACATGCGATCCCGTCGCCCACACTCACCACCAATCATCAAGCTTATTCCGATAAGCGAGATGAAAATGCCCCACATGAAAAAATCCACGCCATCCAACGCTCTTTGGGTTTTCCCATATACCCCCACAACAACACCTACAATGAGAACTGCGCCACTTACAACAAAAAATTTACGACTTCTCTCGGCCTTTAACATAATTCTATACCCGATCCATCCACTAACAACTGGAATGACTAGAAAAGCCGTTAGATAAAACATAATAAAAGCAATAAATATAAGGATAAGACCTCCCATTATATTCCCCCCTCTAGCATCTCCTACTCCTTCTCAGTCCTAAGCCTCCGCCTTGCTACCCAACGCATCACCTTATACGGCGGTCGTTCCAAAAACCGCACCACCTGCCCCAGTGTCTCCCGGATCGGCACTCCTTGCGGGCAAAGCGGTTCACATAGGCCGCAGCGATTACAACGCGACGCATTATGCCCCTCTGTCGTGGCGACATAAAAAGTCTGGCTCCTCCATCGACCAATGAGTATCGTATCATTTAGACTGCTGAGACAGGTTGGGATATCCACCCCGCGTGGACAAGGCATACAATACCCGCAGGCTGTACAATCCACCTTCAAGGTCGCGCGGATGCGTTCTCTGGCCTGATCGAACAGAGCAAACTCCTCCCGTGTGAGCGTCCCCGGCTCATGCGAGGCGGCGACGCGGACGTTTTCCTCCACCATCTCCATCGTCCCCATCCCGGAGAGCGTCGTGAGTACTTCCGGATGGTCAAACACCCAGCGGAGCGCCCATTCCGCCGCAGACCGCCCACCGGGGGCAGACGCCCACAGCGCAGATACGTCTTTCGGCAGCTTGTTGACCAGCATCCCGCCCCGAAGCGGTTCCATCACGACGACGGGAATGCCCCGCTCCGCAGCATAGCGCAACCCCTGCCGTCCGGCTTGATAGTTGATGTCATAGTAGTTGTATTGGATCATGCAAAAGTCCCAATCATAGGCGTCGATCAGTTCGAGGAACGCGGGCGCTGTACCGTGGAAGGAGAAGCCGAATTGGCCCATCTTCCCCTCCGCCTGTTTCTCCTCTACCCATTCGACGATGCCGAGATCACAGAGCCATTTCCAGCTCTGCAAACTGGGCAGCATGTGTATCATGTAGTATTCGACATGATCGGTTTTCAGCCGTTCTAGTTGGGTGTTGAAATAGCGGTCGAGATCCTCCCGCTTTTTGACGAGGTAATGGGGCAGCTTTGTGCAGAGATTCACCCGTGCCCGGAGGCCATCTTTCTCGAATGCTTTGCCGAGCGCCGCTTCACTGCCCGAATAGATGTAGGCCGTGTCGAAAAAATTGACCCCCTGGTCCACTGCATAGCGAATCTGCCGCTCCATCTCCGTCTGGCTCTTGTGGAACCGCATCCCTCCAAATCCGAGAAGCGAAACCGGTTTGCCTGTCTTTGGGTCGATACGATATTGCATACGATAGTCCCTTTCTATGTCACACGAATGCACCGCCGCATATACTGGCCTGTGCCCGCAAGCGGGCAGATCATGTGAGCGTGGAGGATACGAAATATGTGTTGTTTCTTCTTTTGTTGTCGCCCCAGATGCCATCGCGACCGATTCGACCGTTGTGAGGACAGAGATCGCGATGACAGAAACCACGAAGACAGACGGGACTGCAATTGCAATTGTAACTGCGGCGGCCACCACCACGGCGGCAACTGACACCCCAAGAGCGCAAGGCGAAGCCGCTGCGCGATTGGTCGGTGGAAGGAGTGCCGTAGGTGCTAACTAACCCATCTAAAGAGGCGCCCATCTGGGCCGCCTCTCTACATACAGCACATGCAACGAATCAGTTCAGCGTACCATTCGCCGCCGGGAAGGATACCATGGCCCGCGTGCCGCCCCCATCCCGTGCGGCGACCTCCACCGTACCGCCATACCGCAGCACCATGTCTCGCACGATGGACAGGCCCAAACCGCTGCTGCTTTGATCTCGGCTCCGGGCCTTATCCACCCGATAAAAGCGATCAAAAATATATGGCAGGTCCGCCTCCGGAATTCCGATGCCCGTATCTTCCACAAGTAAGCGCACATGGTCTTCCGCGCGGTCCAGCCGGATGCGGAGCATCCCGCCTTCTAGGTTATACTTAATCCCGTTTTCCGCGAGGTTGAAGACGATCTGATATACATCGTCCTCCGTGGCGAGGATTTGGCAATTTTCCTGTAGGTCTAGGTGCATCTCCACCTGCCGGATCGAAGCGAGAGGGCGGAGCATATGTCCGGCCCGTGTCACCACTTGCCCCACGTCTACTAGGTGAGGCTTTGCCTCCGGCGCGTCGTCCAGACGGGTGAGTTGCAGGAGCTTTTCTGTGGTCCGCGAGAGGCGTTCGGCCTCCTCGCCGATGTCGCCCACAAACTCCCGGATCGTCCGCTCGTCCATATCCGCGCTCTGGACAATGCTGTCTGAGAGCAGCCGAATCGAAGCGAGCGGGGTCTTCAATTCATGAGAAGCGTCTGACACAAACCGCCGCCGCATCTCCTCCGTTTTCTGGAGCCGATCGGTGAGGGTGTTGAAGGCCTGCCCCACTTCCGCGAGTTCGTCTCCGCCTTTGACGGTGAGCTTGTAGCTATAGTCTCCCCGGCCTACAATCCGGATGGCCGCCAGCATATCCATCAACCGCCGCGTGAGCGTCTGGGAGAAGAAAAAGGCGAGGCCGAGGGCCGCCACAAAGATCAGGATCGAGAGATTGAACAAATTCTGCCGGAGCTCCTCAATCAACTCTCCCTGCACCTGATCGCGCTCGTGGAGAAAGACCGCGCCGATCACCCTATCTCCGCTCATGATGGGCGAAGCGCTCCAAGAGTAAAAAACACCGTCGACAAAGCGGCTGTAAAACACGTCATATCCAGTCCGCGCCGGAGCCAACTCCTCCATCAGCGCCACACCTGCCGCGCCACCGTATACCGTGTCGTAGAGGATCGTCCCATGCGCGTCGGTCACGACGATGCGGGCTAAGTTGCGTAGATCAAAATGCCCCATTGTCCGGCTGACGGCAGTCTGCTCTAACCTGTCTCCCCCGCCCAATGCTTGGCTCACGCTGAGCGCCTGCGCCGAAAGAGTCGTGTCTTTGGTGTAGAACACGAGGTCCCGCGAAACCACCATGGGATAGGTATTGAGCAGGAGCAGGAGCCCCACGATCAAGGCCACATACGTGAGTGCGAACTTGAGTTGCACACTGCCCCTGAGCCAACTCGTCTCATTCCTCTGCTTTGAGGTAATAGCCCACACCCCACTTTGTCAAAATCCGCTCCGGATTGGCCGGTTCCGGCTCCAGTTTCTCCCTGAGCCGCCGGATATGTACATCTACCGTGCGAATGTCGCCCTGGTAGTCATAGCCCCAGATAATGTCGAGCAGACTCTCCCGGCTATAGACGCGTCCGGGGTTTTTCATCAGGAGCTCGATGACATCGAATTCTTTCGCCGTCAACTCCACCGACGTCCCGCTCCGCTCTGCGTGGCGACGCAGAGAGTCGATGGTGATATGTCCGATGGTGATACCCGCTTGCCCGCTCTCTCCAACGGGATTCAGATTACTTCTCCGGAGCAGCGCCCGGATCCGGGCTTTCAGTTCCAGGATGTTGAATGGTTTGGTGATATAGTCATCCGCGCCATAGTCAAAGCCGAGGAGTTTGTCCGTGTCTTCGCTTTTGGCGGTTAGCATCACGATCGGCACGGTGGAAAATGCCCGAATCTGCATACAGGCCCCAAGGCCGTCCAGTTTCGGCATCATGAGATCCAGGAGGATCAGGTCATATCCTCCGGTCTTTGCCTTCTCCACCGCCTCGACTCCGTCATAGCCCACATCCACCTGATAGCCTTCGTTCTCCAGATTGAATTTGATCCCCTTGACAAGGAGTTTTTCGTCGTCAACCACCAGAATTCGCATAGTTCACCTCTGAGCCAGCATATTTGTGCTTCCTTTGTTCTATTCTACGGTAATCCTATCTCGAATATCCGCAAATCGTGCCGGACCAATACCCGACACATCGGTAATCTCCTCAATAATCCGAAACGGCCCATGCGCTTCTCTGTGCGCGATGATCCGCTCCGCAATCGCAGGCCCGACACCGGGCAAAGTCATCAATCCATCCACACCTGCGGTGTTGATGTTGACCAACCCACTACCCGCCTCGGCCGTCTCAGACGGCGGGGCGGTCGGTGTTGTCGCGGCCGGCTGCCGCGCAGCGTCTCGCTCGGCCCGTTCCGCCACTTGCAAGGCCATCTCATTGAGCTCCGCCTCGCTCATAGCGCCTGCGGCATATTGGGTTGTCACGGTAAAATCGCCTGGGCCGCCGGTTCGTCCGAAATAGAGCCCTGTCGCAAACACAGCGGCAATGACGACAAGCGTAACAAAGGCCTTTGCAATGTTTTTACTCTCCACAGTTCTCAATCCCTCTCTCGCGGTGTACACGACTTGCCCCCAACGGGGTACCCGGGAACGTTGTATCATGATTTGGCGATTCGCATTTATGATCTTCGCCACCCCGTTGCGTTGCAACGGAAATCATGGTATAATAGTATAGCCCGACAGCTTATGACACAATGATACCACAGATCTCAGGAGAGTAGAATGAAAAAGCGACATATTTTTACATTATTCACAGTTTTTTTACTCATTTTTGGCCTCATGGCCTCCGCTCTGGCTGTCCCAAACAGTCCGGAGCATAGAGCCCACGCTATCGTCCTGGCAGACGCACGGACAGGCGATATTCTCTATTCGCAAAACATGCACGACCGCATCGAGCCCGCGTCTGTCACCAAGATCATGACCGCGCTCCTTGCCATAGAAGCCCTGGACCGCGGCGAAGTCAACGTCAACGATCTTCTGACCACCTCAGAAGCCGCTCTGGCGGACATGATCCCCTATGCCGCCAGCATCCACCTCCAAGTCGGCGAGGAGATGACTTTCGAATCACTCCTCCACGCGATCATGCTTGTCTCCGCGAACGACGCGTCCAACGTCGTCGCCGAACATCTCGGCGGCTCTATTCCGGGCTTCCTTGAGATGATGAATGCCAGAGCAAGGGAACTCGGCGCGATGAATACCCACTTCACCAACACCCATGGCCTTCCCGGGTATAATCATTACAGCACCGCTTATGACATCTTCCGCATTACCCAGCACGCGATCGCAAATCCGCGCTTTGCGGACCTATACAGCATGCAGGAACGGCTCTTCCCCGCCACTAACATGCGTCCGGCCGGTGTCTTCCACTCGACCAACCGCATGACAGACCCCAATGCCGCTGAGTATTATCCGGGCGTCTTCGGCGTCAAAACCGGCTTCACGGATGCCGCTGGTTTCTGTCTCGTCTCTACCGCTGTACAGGGCGACATTTATCTCCTCGCCGTCGTTATGGGTGTGCCCATTGGCATCGAAGGGGTCAACCACTTCACCGAAACCGCCGCGATCTACGACTGGGCCTTTGCAAACCTCGAATACACAGAACTCATCCCCATCACAACGGAGATTACCCGCATCCCCATCGCACTGGGAGACGGAGCGGACACTGTCGGCCTCAGACCTCAGCGCACGGTCAATGCCCTCCTCCTGGCAGGCACCTCTTTGGGTGAACTCCGGCGAGACGTCATCCTCTTTGAGAACGTCCGCGAGAATCTGACCGCCCCCGTCAATCAGGGCGATGTGTTGGGCGAGTTGACACTTCATTACAACGGTAGAAGCTTCGGCCCCATCCCCCTCGTTGCCGCTGAGACGGTGAATCTCTCCCGCACCGACTTTATCTGGGACGAAATCACAAATACGCTGGGCAGTCCCCTCGTCCTCGGCGTCCTCATCGTGCTCGGGCTCCTCTTCCTGCTGTATATCGTCTATGCGATTACGTATTCGGTGAAAAAGAGAAGACGTAGAAGAGAACGCATGAATCGAAATAGATAGATAATAGAACCCCGGATACAGATATCCGGGGTTCTGTTTATGTACAAAAGGCTCCTTTCCCAAAGGAACTGTCAGCGCAGCTGACTGAGGATTTCCCTTCTCACTGACAGCCGTCCACATCCAGCAAATCCTCCGCCAGGCTTCGCCTGCCACCTCCTTTTTCAAAGGAGGCTTTGCTTCCCTACACCGCCGCACCGCAGTTCATACAAAACCGCGCCTCCGGCTGGACCTTCGTTTCACACCGAGGGCAACACCCTTCAAACTGAGACTCTATAATCTCCGGTTCTATATGGCATTCCAGCTCCGCGCTTGCCGCTTCTATACTCTCCGCCTCTCCCGCGCGTTCCCGCCGTCTCCCGCGCGACCAAAACAGCAGCGCCACCAAAAACACTGTAATCGCAACCGCTAGCAGTACGAGCACGACAACGACAGCCCAGGGAATCGTAATCCAAATCGTATCATCCATCGAAACACTCTCCTTTAAATTACAGGGCCGGCGCAAACGCGCCAGCCCTGTCCATCATTCTCTGCTATCCTTTGTGCCCGAGATACTGGATCACCAATTCCCGAAGCAATTCATCTCTGTCAATCCGCGTGATTAGGGTTCTGGCGTTATTGTAGTTCGTGATATACGTAGGGTCCTCCGACAAGATGTACCCTACAATCTGATTGATCGGGTTATAGCCTTTCTGGATCAAAGAGTCGTGCACACTGCTCATAATCTCTCGGATTTCCACATCCCGGCCTACCGCGTCAAATTTTCTGGTATACTCTTCCATCGGATCACCTCTTTCCTAAAGTTTACCACGTACCTCATTATTTTATCAAACTTTTACTGGGATGTAAAGAGGAATTCACTACAACTTACCGAATCACGGCGCCCAGCTTTGTCGCCAGAGCCTCCAAAATTTTCGCCGTAGCTCCGTCCGCGTCCTCGTCCGTCAGCGTCCGATCTTCCGCGCGGTATTGGAGTGCAAACGCCACGCTCTTCTTCCCAGTCGGAATCGGCGCGCCGGTGTAAACGTCAAACAAGCGGCTCTCCACCAGTTTCTTGCCCCCGGCGGAGGCGATAACTGCCTGGAGTTCCTGCGCTGTAACAGCCTCGTCACAAACCACGGCGATATCACGTGTCACAGCGGGATAGCGCGGCAGCGGCACATAAGTCCGCTCCGGACCCATCGCGGCGAACAGGACCTCCACATCCAACTCCGCAGCATAGACTTCGCCCTCGAGGTCGAAATTCTTCGCTGTCAATGGATGCACTTGCCCAAGCCGGCCCAGAACCATATCCCCGTGGCGAATCTCCGCACAGCGGCCGGGGTGGTAAATCGGATCGTCCGCGACCGCGGTCCAGCAGACACCGGCAATCCGCAGTTCCGCAAGCAGAGCTTCTACGGCTCCCTTGAGGCCAAAGAAATCCGCTCCGTCACCGTATGCGCCAAGGGTCAGATGGAGACGCTCGTCACAGCGCGTCTCGCTCTCCTGGTTCGGCAAATACACCCGCCCGAGCTCATAGAGCCGGGCAGACGCATTGCGATAGCTGGCGTTACGGGCCAGCGTTTCCAGCATGGAAGGCAGGGCAATCGTCCGCATCCGGCTGGTTTCCTCGCCGAGCGGATTGAGGATGGTAAGCATCTCCCGCTCCGCGGCGTCTTCCGGCAGACGAACCTTGTCCAACGCGGACTGCCCGGTGAAGGTATAAGTCAAAATCTCGTTATATCCGAGGCTCCGCAGAAAGCTCCCAACCTGCCGCTCACGCTTCTGCCGCGGACTATATCCGCCCTGCGCGGTAGACCCGCGGAACATCGTCGTGGGGAGCACATTATATCCGTAGAATCGGGCCACTTCCTCCGCGAGGTCCGCCCACTGGGTCACATCCAGACGCCAAGACGGGACAGTCGCTCCGTTCGCGTCTACCGTGAAGCCAACCCGTGTGAGAAGTTCCGCCATCTCATCTCGCGTGAGATCTGTCCCGAGCAGTGCGTTGATTTGATCTGCGTTGAGCGGCACTACAATCGGCAACCGATCCCCGGCGATTACATCGACAATCCCGTCCACAACCTCACCGGCGCCGAGTAACTCTACCAATTCGCAAGCCCGCTGCACCGCCGGCAATGTGTTCATGGGGTCCAGCCCCTTCTCAAAGCGCCCGGATGCATCGGTCCGCATCCCGAGCCGAGCTGCCGTTTTCCGGATGCTGGGCCCGTTAAAGTTCGCCGACTCAAAGACTACCGTCTGTGTCGTCTCCGTGATCTCACTGCTGGCTCCGCCCATGACGCCCGCGATGCCGACTGCTTTTTGCTCGTCCGCAATCATCAGCGCGTCTTCCAGCGTGCGGGTCACTCCGTCCAACGTCTCCATTGTCTCCCCCGGCGTCGACCGACGGACAAGGATCTTTCCGCCCTCCAAACAAGCGTGGTCAAACGCGTGCATCGGCTGACCATATTCCAGCATGACATAGTTCGTAATATCGACGATGTTATTGATCGGTCGCATCCCTGCCGCTCGAATGCGCTGCCGCATCCAAGCCGGGCTCGGCCCTATTTTCACGTTCTTCACCACCCGCGCCGTATACCGCGAGCAGAGGTCTTCGTCCAAAATCTCGACATCCAGATGGTCAAGGATATCTCCTCCGGACCCTTTGACCACCGGTTCCTTCACCGTCATCGGCACATCAAAGCTAGCCGCCGATTCCCGCGCGAGGCCAATCATAGACAGACAATCCGGGCGGTTGCTGGTGATCTCGAATTCCACCACGCTGTCATCTTTGCCGAGGATGGGGCGAATATCGTCACCCAGCTTAAAGCCTTTGATCTCGTCCGCTGTAAAGGTCAAAATCCCGTGATCCACAGCGTAGGGATAATCCTGCTTGTCCAACAGCAGCTCATCCGGCGAGCAGAGCATCCCGTTGGACTCTACACCCCGAATCTTGCCTTTCTTGATCTCTTTCCCACAGGGTAGCTTCGACTTATGCAGTGCCACCGGGACAATATCTCCCGCTTTTAGGTTGTCCGCCCCTGTGACAATCACCGTAGGCTCCGCCTCGCCGATGTCCATCACGCAGACCCAAAGCGAATCCGCATCCGGGTGCCGCTCGATCGTCACGACCTGCCCAAGCACCACGTTTTCGATATTCGCGCCCAGATCTTCCGTGCCCTCCACCTTCGACCCGGTGATCGTGAGTCGATCGGCATATTCCTTGTCACTGGCTTGAATATCTACATAGTCCGCCAGCCATTTTCTCGATAGTTTCATTGTCTCTCCCCTTCACTGTTAATGATTGGTGCCAAAATATTGTCAACCCCTTGAAATAACCCTGCAATCAACAAAAATCCATCTAGGATTTCCTTTATGGCATCAATCTCCTTCTGAATCCGTTCACGGACTGCTGGAATATCTTCCACATTACAGCACGGCTCAAAAAAATCACGCCCCGAATTTCTGCCAAAATGGGCCTGCTCGCCCCCAAAAAACAAGTGCCTTTCATCCTGTGAAAACGACCGGCGCGTCGCTAGGAGATGCTCCATAAATTCTGGTGTGAGTACTTGGGAAACAACCTCCGGCGATTCCGTAATGGCGGTAAATGTTTCGCTCAATGCCTCTTGCTTGATCGTCGCCCTAGTCCGTCTGTCAAACAGTCCGCCAAATAGCCCATCTCCTTCCAATTCAGAGAGAACCAGCGATGCGAGGATCGCTTTGTGCAAATCAAGAATCAGCCATTGTCCCCAGAGGCGCGTCGAAGTGTGGCGACCAGAGCTTTGAAGAAGTTTTACATCCGAAAACGAAAATGTAATGCCCTTGTATTTCGCCCGAAAAAAATCATTTCCACTGTGGCTGTTCCAACGCCGCAACTGGGCCACGCTCAATTGTTCTTCCACAAATGTCACACACGGGTCATATTCAATCAGTTCAAAGCTGTCCTCCAACATACCTTGTACCACATGGGTACTGATGAGCGCCTTCTTTTCTTTGACGCATAAGTGGCGCATATAGAGGCAAGCACCGCCCACAATACCGCCCACTACGCCGAAGAGTCCTCCTAGCAAAGAATCCCATCCAAGATAGATGGCAAAGAGCATCACAGCGGCAGGGACGAGGAGCGACCCCCCGATGATTTCGAACTTGCGCCTTCTCGCACTCAGCGGACGAAGTTTCTGAAAGAGCATAGTATCGCGTGAGCTTAGCACAACAGGAGGCGGCACGGGCGCACTTGTGCTTGTGTTTGCGCTCGTCTGTGGCGTGGACACCTGCACACGAGCGTCACAGCTATAACACCGCCGTGCCCAGCGTTTCAGGAGCGCGCCGCAAAACCTACAAAAATGTTCCATGCATACAGTCCCCTAGAAATGGCATCCCCTAAAATTGCCGCAAAAAGCGCAGATCGTTCTCAAAAATCAGCCGCAGATCGCTGATGTTATACCGCATCATGGTCATCCGATCCAGCCCCATCCCAAACGCGAACCCGCTATATTCATCCGGATCAATCCCGCAATTGCGGAGCACATTCGGGTGCACCATGCCCGCGCCGAGCAGTTCGATCCAGCCCTCACCCTTACACATCGCGCAGCCCGCGCCGCGGCATTTAAAGCACTGGCAATCGACCTCGCAAGACGGCTCCGTAAAGGGGAAATGGTGCGGACGAAACCGCGTCTGCGTCTCCGCGCCATAGAGCTGTTGGATTAGCGCATTGAGCGTCCCTTTGAGGTCCGCCATCGTGATCCCCTTGTCCACGACCAATCCCTCGATCTGATGGAACATCGGCGAATGGGTAGCGTCTACCTCGTCCTTCCGATATACCCGCCCCGGTGAAACCACGCGGATGGGTGGCTTTTGGCTCTCCATCACCCGTACCTGCACCGGCGAAGTCTGCGTGCGGAGCAAATACTGGCTGTCTTGGTCAAAATAAAACGTATCGCCCCAATCGCGCGAGGGGTGCGCCTCGGGGGCATTGAGTTTATCAAAGTTATTCGCCGAAAGCTCCACTTCCGGCCCCTCGGCGATGGTAAAGCCCATGCCGATGAAA
The DNA here is from genome assembly GCA_009780175.1 of Oscillospiraceae bacterium. GTDB lineage: Bacteria > Bacillota > Clostridia > Oscillospirales > Oscillospiraceae > WRAB01. The sequence continues at coordinate 12,019 of WRAO01000015.1, read as the reverse complement.
ATCTCCATGGCCTCGTCAAGGGTTTTTTTCAGCACATGCTGTTTTCCCACCTCGCGTGCGGTACCCGGAATGGTGACGTCAAGCTTCTCCGCGCCGAGGCGCACATCCAAAAACAAGGCCTCCAGCTCCGCACGCCTCGCGGCAATGGCCTCAGTGAGTTTCTCACTCAATTCATTGGCGAGCTGCCCGATCGCGGGCCGTTCCTCGGGGCTGAGTCCGCCCATTTGCTTGAGGACAGCGGTCACTTCGCCCTTTTTGCCTAAAAATCGGACCCGGAGGTCTTCCAATGCTTGCAGCGCAGAGACTTCCGCGATAGCGGCCAGCGCTTCATTTTTTAGGACCGTGAGTTGTTCTTTCATCAGCAAATCGCTCCTTTTGAAGGCGTCCCGTATTGACAGTCGGATACTGCGCCTGATACATTATACTGGATGGCGCTATAATTTGCAAGGTTTGCGCATACACATATATGGGACGAAGCACATGCTTCACCCAACTTTTATGTGAGGTGATCCTATGCGCCGTCTAATTGTCTTTGCCCTTGCCCTCCTGCTCTTCGCCTTAACAGCTTGCTCCCGCGAGCAAGATCCCATGGAGCGCGCCCTGGAAATCCGCGACCGCTTTCAAACTAGCACTCAGCGTTTCGCCGCTGAACTGGTCGCCGACTACGGCGACCGCGTCCACCACTTCACCCTCCGCTTCGATTCCGCCGCGAGTACCTTGGAGGTCCTAGCCCCGGAGATCATCGCAGGGGTCGTGATCGAACTCTCCGAGAGCGGCACCGTCCTCCACTTCGAAGGTGCGGAGCTCAATACCGGTCCCCTCACGGAAGACGGCCTAAGCCCCCTAGCGGCCCTGCCGATCATTGTCCACCAGTGGAAAGAGGGCCTCATCACTGGAGCACATCATGAGACATTCCAAGGCATCCGCACCGTCGTCCTCACCACAGACATCTCCGACCGCGTGCGTCACATGACCTGGTTTAACACCGAAACGGGAGCTCCTATCAGAGCCGAAATTCTATCAGACGGCTTCGCTGTCATCACCATCGCCTTTGAGGGCGGTCCGTTGTTTGGGCTGCAATCGTAACGCACAATATGCCGTGATCTATCGGGGGCAAGCGAATACAGTTCGCCCCTGCAGCAATATCGCCTGTGTTGTACATCACACGAGAAAGAGGAAGCACCCCCATGCACACAACAGACAGAACCTGGGCCGAGATTCGCCTCGACCATCTGACCCATAACTACAACGAACTGCGGAGCCGCATACCCAGCGATTGCCGCTTCTTAGCCCCGGTGAAGGCAAATGCCTACGGTCACGGGGCTGTAGTTATATCGCGCCACCTGGAAACCCTCGGCGCCGACTATCTCGCCGTCGCCTGCATAGCCGAAGCCCTCGAACTGCGGGAGGCAGGCATCAAACTGCCCATCTTAAATCTCGGTCCTGCGGGACCGGAAGATGCGGAAATTCTCGTCCAAAACTACATCACTCAAACCGTCTTCAGCCTAGAGATGGCGGAGCGCCTTAGTCACGCCCTCAACGGCACGAATCAGGCTCTCTCCGTCCACATCGAACTAGACACCGGCCTCGGCCGCCTCGGCTTTCCCGTCAATACCAAAGCAAACCTAGAAGACCTCCGCACCACCATGGCCCTCCCACATCTAGACGTAGAGGGCATCTTTACCCACTTCGCCGTAGCTGACTCAGACGAATACACGGCCGAATACTACAATGACGATTATACCGAAGAGCAGCTCGAACACTTCACCCTCACAACCCACTGGCTTGAAGCAGAAACCGGAAAGCAATTCCCCCTCCGTCACGCGGCAAACAGCGGCGGAGCCCTCCGTTTTCCGAGATCACACCTCAATATGGTCCGCCCTGGCATCTCGCTTTACGGCATCTCTCCGAATGAAGCACTGATTGCGGCCGATCTCCGCCCCCTCATGTCTCTCAAAACCCGCATCCTGCAAATCAAACCCCTCGCCGACGGCGGATCCATCAGCTACGGCCGCACCTATCAGGCAAAAGGTGAGCAAACCATCGCCGTCGTCCCCGCCGGATACGCCGACGGCCTCCACCGCGCGCTCTCCAATAACATGGACATGCTCATAAATGGCCAACGAGCCCCCCAGGTGGGACGCATCTGTATGGACTTCTCCATGCTGAACATCACAGGCCTAGAAAAAATTTCTCCCGGCGACGTCGTTACGATTTTCGGCGCAGACGGCAACAAAACCCTCCCTGTCGCCGAGCAGGCCGCAAAGGCCGGGACGATTCCTTACGAACTGCTCTGCGCTGTCTCGCCCCGCGTCCCGCGCCTCTATTCCCACGGGCCGCTGGATTGAATATACTAACTCAGGAGGCGATTCTCTCGCCTCCTGAAATTTTAGCGCATCAGGTATATTTTGCTGTCCTCTATGGAAGAATGCTAGTATTCCGGTTACATAGTCTCAACAAAACCGTGACCGGGCAAAACATCTTTCATCGGAGCGTGAATGGTTGTGAGTAACGGTGTACGTCGGGGAGACATCTACTATGCCGACTTAAGCCCAGTCGTGGGTAGCGAGCAGGGCGGCATGCGTCCGGTTCTTATCGTGCAAAACGATACGGGAAACAAGCACAGCCCCACCGTGATCGCCGCGGCGATCACCAGCCAGACCGGGAAAGCCCGCCTGCCGACCCACATCGAGTTGGAAGCGCGGAGCTACGGCCTGTCTCGGGACTCTGTGATCCTGCTGGAACAGATCCGCACCATAGACAAACGCCGCCTAAAGGAGCACATGGGCAAGCTGGATAACAGCCTTATGACCCGTGTGAATAACGCCATCGCCGTCAGTTTCGGCCTGGAAGACGAACCCTAGGAAAGACAGATGCCGCCCCAAATAGGAGGCGGCATCTGTCTTTTTGCCCTTTGTAGGGGCGGCCAATGGCCGCCCCTACAAAGGGCAAATCTCCACGCATATCCCCCGCTTATCTAGCATAAATATATCAAGAAAACCAATACCATTTGGGGGAATCGACATGATGAAAGAACTGTTCGGCGAGTACACCGTGGACTATAACAGCACCAAAGTCGGCGTGCTGACCGTCTCCCAAAGCGGGCTTATGGCCCGTTTTGCCTGCCAATGCACGGTCGCTACGGCGGAGATTCTGCGCCTTGCGGTCCTCTCGGGAGATCGCTATATCCCCTTGGGCGTCTTGCTGCCTTCTGGCGATAAACTACACTTTATCAAGCACTATAGCAAGCTTGATCTCCGCATCAAAGGCCTCTCTTCTATCGACGGCTGCCGCCTTATTACGGGGCGTGATACGCTCCTCATACCGCCCGTTGAACGTCCCGTTCCTGAACCCGAACCGATCCCGGAAGCTACACCAAATGAACCGGAATCCGTACCGAAACCGACCCCGGAACCCGGACTTATCCTCCCTGTAGAGGACGGTATTCCGGACGTTCCGCCGCTCGTTACGGCTCCTGAACCGAACCCAATCCAGGAGCCAGATTGGCTTCCTGCCGACCCGAATAGCAACCAGCCTATCCTCTATACCCATACCGCTCGCATCACTGTAGACGCCGCTCCTGTCGCGGATGAGGACTTAATCGGCTTCGAACCTTACCTTGTTGAGGACCTAACCGGTACCGATCTTTCCCCTGTTACCGACCTTATCGCGCCCGAATCAGAACCCGTATTCGTCCCATGGACACCGCATCCGGACCCTGGCCTTCTCTTTCTCGACCCCGATCTGATCGCCTCCTGCGCCCAGATCACCGGCGCTATGACCCGCCCCTGCGGCAATGATTGCATTGCTCTGGCTGTCCCATTCGAGGCCGGAAAACCGTTTCCGCTGCTCCCGGTTTTCTGCTTGGGCGCAGCTGAGGAGATCGGCGGCGGACCATTTTTGGTATTCCAAATAAAAAATGGAATTTTAGTCAAAGAATGAGAATATTCCCTCCCGCGGCGTGCAATACTATCTTCGTATTACACTTCACAGGAGGGAATATTCTCATGGCAAGTCTGACATCGAAAGAACTTACCGCCCTAGAAGATACCCTGGGCAGCGAGCAAAACCTCGTCAAAAAGTACCAGGCCCTGGCAAGCCTCTGTACTGACACGAAAATCCAAAAAGACCTTGAAAGTATGGCACAAACGCACCAACAGCATGTCAACAGTCTAGCCAAATTCTTACAATAGAGGAGGTTACACACAATGCCTACGAATCCTAGCAAATGCGCAGAACTCATGACGGAAAAGGAAATTTTGCAGGACTGTCTGTCCAGCCAGAAGCACGCCGCGGCGACGTTTAACACCTTCGCCGGCGAATGCGTCAATGAGCAGCTCCGCACGACGATGCTCAACATCCTCGACGAGGAACACAAGATGCAGGCGGACATTTTCACCGCTATGCAGTCTAACGGCTGGTATCAGGTTGAGCAGGCGGACCAGCAGAAGGTAAAGCAGGCCAAGCAGAAGTTCTGCGGGTGCTAATAGCAGAAACCACCGGGTCACACCGGTGGTTTCGTTTTTTGTGTGAAAGTCTCCTTTTTCAAAAAGGAGGCGGTAGGAATGCCTATGGCGCTCCTTTTCCAAAGGAGCGCCATAGCGCCTTACTTATTTGGCTTGGGGTTGTCTGTGCGGCCTAGGATATAGTCTGTGCTGACGCCGTAGTACTCCGCTAACTTCTCTAATGCCCAAACGGGAATCGCCCGTTCTCCCTTTTCATATCTCCAATAAACAGTTAGCTTGCAGTGAAGGACATCTGCAATATCCTGCTGCGTTTTATCGCGATCTACTCTGAGATCCTCCAGCCGTTGCAGAAACATCCAATCACCTCTTGATTATGTTACCGTTTGGTGACATAATCAAAGAGAAATTTTCACCGATTGGTGAAAATAAGAGAGGAGGTTTTTTTAATGGCTGAGTTTTGTCTGCCTTGTTGGAACAAACTAAACAACACAAACCTAAGCGGAAAAGAAAGCGCTGTAGGAAAAAGTCTCCTTCGGAAAAGGAGGTGGCAGGCGAAGCCTGACGAGGGATTTATTCGGGACGCAGGGGAAAAAGGGCAATCCTCAGTCAGTTGCGCTGGCAGCTCCTTTGGAAAAGGAGCCTATATGCAACCTAATACTCCCGTCCTAAGAGCCAGTCTGCCAGCCAAAGCAGGCGTTCTGTGTCTGTAAACGCGCCGCTGAGGGCGGTTTTTGCGGCTTCGGTTTGCTCGGTGAGCATCGCTTCGGCTCGTTCTATGCCGTAGAGGGTGACGAAGGTTGTTTTGCCGCTTGCCGCGTCTGAGCCGATGGGTTTGCCGAGGGTCGCCTCGTCTCCGACCGCGTCGAGGATATCGTCTCGAATTTGGAAGGCTGTTCCCAGGGCGCGGGCAAAGCGGATCGCGGCTGAATATTGGGCTTCGCTGCCGCCGCCGGCGACGACGCCCATGGTACACGCCGCCTGGATCAGAGCCGCGGTCTTGTGCAGGTGGACCTGGCTGAGCTCGGCCTCTGAGAGCGGGCGCGTCTCGCCTTCCAGGTCAAGCACTTGACCTGCCACCATGCCGTCTTCCCCGGCGGCGCGGGCTAGAATCAGTCCCGCGCGGCAGCGTATGTCCTCCGGCAGGTCCGCCGCCAGCGCGGCCCGAAAGGCCGCCGACTGTAAGGCGTCTCCCGCTAAAATCGCAAGGCCTTCGCCGTATTGAATATGGCAAGTGGGCCGCCCGCGGCGCAGGTCGTCGTCGTCCATCGCTGGGAGGTCGTCGTGGATGAGCGAATAGGTGTGGATCATCTCCACCGCCGCCGCAAAAGGCAAGGCCTGGTCCGGCGCCCCGCCGACGACGCGGCAGAACTCCAAGGCCAGCACGGGCCGAATCCGCTTTCCGCCGCTGAGGAGGCTGTAGCGCATGGCTTCATAGAGCGGCGCCCAGGCTACCTTGGCTTGGAAGAAGCCGCCCAAATAGGCTTCGATTTGGTTTACATAATTTTTATACCACTCTTGCATATGCTCTACTCCGCCGCCTCGAATACGGCTTCAACAGGTAGTCCGTCCGGCCCTTTCATCAGCCGCACGACTTTCTGCTCCGCCTCGTCCAACTGCTTTCCGCAGGACCCCAAAAGGCGGGTCCCCTCTTCGAACAGAGCCAGAGACTCATCCAGAGGGGCTTGGCCTCGTTCGAGGGTCTTTACAATTTCATCCAGACGTTGGAGCGCCGCCTCAAATGGTATCGATACTTGCTCTTTTTCCTTTTTCGCTGGCATGCTAGTCTCTCCCTTCCACCGCGCAATGTAAGGTGCCCTCGCTGAGGGTCACGCTGATTTTTTCGCCGATCTTTACGTCTCCGGCTCGGTTGAGTACCTTGCCGTCTCCGCTTTTTACCACGGAAAAGCCCCGGCCTAGCACTTTGAGGGGGCTCAGCGCGTCGAGCTTTGCCGCTAGGGTCACAAACCGCTCCCGCCGCGCCGCCGTCTGCTGCCAGGCGACAGCGGACAGCCGTTCTCGCATATGCTCAAAGGCGAGCCGCCGCTGTTGGATGTATCCCAGAGGACTTTCCAGCACGGGCTTTTCTCGGAAATCCGTGAGCCGCTGCCGATATTGCATGAGCTGCCGCCGGACTACCATTGTCATCCGGGCTCGGCTGTGGTCTAAAATCTCACGGAGTTCGTCTATATGCGGCACCGCGAGTTCCGCCGCGTTTGACGGAGTTGCGGCGCGGACGTCTGCTACGAAGTCCGCGATTGTCACGTCTGGTTCGTGGCCGACGGCGGAGATTACGGGGATTTTCGAGGCGAAAATCGCCCTCGCGACGCTTTCGTCGTTGAAGGCCCAGAGGTCTTCGATCGAGCCGCCGCCGCGCCCGGCGATGATGAGATCGGCTACTTGGTGCCGGTTGGCATAGGTCAAAGCTCCGACAATCTCCGGCGGCGCCTCGACGCCTTGGACGCGCACGGGCATCACAATCACTTTTGCCAACGGATAGCGTGTGCCGAGTACGCGGATCATGTCTCGCACTGCCGCGCCGGCCCCGGAGGTAATCAGCGCGATCCGTTCTGGGAAGCGGGGGATCGGTTTTTTATGGGCTGGATCAAACAGGCCTTCTTTGGCGAGTTTTTCTTTGAGCTGCTCAAAGGCGATATGCAGATCTCCCGTGCCGTGGGGGATTAGTTGGTTTACATAAAGTTGGTATGCCCCGTCTCGCGGGAAGACGGAAACGCGCCCGTTTGCGACTACTTTCATGCCGTTTTCGGGTCGGAACACGAGCTTTCCGCCGCTGCCCTTGAACATGACACAACGCAGAGTTCCCTCTGCGTCTTTCAGGCTGAAATAATGGTGGCCGGAGGGGTAGAGTTTATAGTTCGAGAGCTCCCCCGCGACGAATATGTCTTGTAAGATCACATCGGAATCGAGCAGGGTTTTTACCCTGCCGTTGAGTTCTGATACAGTAAATACTTGGCCGCTCACTTAGTTGCCCTCCGGCAGTTCACCTCGGATGAAGCTGCCCAGGATTCCGTTGACGAAGGAGACGGTGTCCGCTTCCTCGTATTTCTTTGCCATCTCCACCGCCTCGTTGATGGCGACGCCGCCAGGCACTTCGGGCACGTAGAGAATCTCATACATCGACACCCGCATGATCGCGACCGCGACGCGGGAAATACGCCCTACTTTCCAGCCTTGGGCGTACTTTTCGATATAAAAGTCCAACTCAACCAAGTGTTCTCCGAGGCCTTGAGACATTTCTTTGAGGTATTCAATCTGCTTTTTGGACGGGTATTCGGCGTAGAGCTCGTCTTCTTCGGCAAGGGTCTGGTAATAGTCCTTGTCCAATAATCTGTCCAAAAGCTCGTCTACAGGCTGGGGGTTCACCCCCAGCGCAAAGGAAACGTGCATGGCAATTTCTCGGATTTCTGATCTCGTCATGGATTGCGTATACTCCTTGTAGGGGCAATTGACCTCGATCGCCCGCGTGTTTTTGCTTCTAAACCCAAAACGGGCGACCGAGGTCGGTCGCCCCTATGGCTGCTATCAGCCCATCATGTTCTATTTCTCTTTGTTAAACGCAATGCCGCAGACTGTGACATTTACCGCCTTCACCCGGACGCCCATAATGGCCTCCACGGTATCCGAAACCTTCTCCTGCACAGCCATCGCCACGTCGTTTATTACAACTCCGTATTTGACTAGAACAAAGGCCTCCACCACGACTTCATTTTCCTGAAAACTGATCTTCACGCCCCGGTGACCGGGCTTTTTGCCGCCCAGACGGTCGGCGATCTCGCCGCCGAGAGAGGTGGCAAATCCACCGATTCCGTCTACTTCGCGCACGGCTTCGGCTACGATGGTGGCTACCACGTCTTCGGAGATGTAAACGCTGCCCTGCTCGCTCACGCGGGTGATGTAATGATTCTCTGCCATAGTGCATCTCTCCCATCTCGATATTGGCTCTCGTGTATCATAAGCGCTTGCGCTCATGATACGTTTATTAAAATGACGATACAATAATGGGATCATTGTATCATAAAGTTTCCTAAAAGGGAACTACTTCTGACTAAGTCGCTCTACCAAAAATTGATTTGCGCGCAGTTCCAAGGTATCGTCCAGCGGTTCTAGGGTTACGCTGCCGTATCTCTGCTCTAGGCCGAGGCGGATCAGGTGGTCGGCAAGTACTGGGTTTTTCGGCAGTACCGGGCCGTGGGCGTAGGTGCCGAACACGTTGCGATAGCGCACACCTTCCGTGCCGTCTTCCCCGTTGTTTCCATGGCCACGGAGCACGGTTCCAAAGGGACGTACGCCGCTGCCGAGATAGGTCCGGGCACTGTGATTTTCAAATCCGACGATCTGTACTGGCGCGGAAAGCTCGTCCCATTGGAACATATAGTCTCCGACCAGCCGCTCTTTTGCACCTACGGAGGTAAAGTCTAGGGCGCCGACGAGGTCCATTTCTTTGCCGTCCGCGGTCTTGTAGGAGTGTCCCAAAAGCTGATAGCCGCCGCAGATAGCGAGCATGGTCTTGCCGTCCGCAATCGCCGCTTTGATCTCGGCACCGCGCCAGCTTTTCACTTCGTCCAGCAGTGCTTCCAGTTCTCTGTCTTGGCCGCCGCCGATGAAGAGCAGATCGTATTCAGCCAGATTCACTTGCTCGCCGAGCGGCGCGCCTTGCAGGGAGACGGCAATGCCCCGCCGCATGCACCGCTGGGCCAGGACTACGATATTTCCCCAGTCTCCATAGAGGTTGAGCAAATCTGGGTAGAGATGGCAAATTTTCAGTTCCATTTCCCTATCCCCCTATTCCCAGAACTGGCCGAGGCCGTATTGTTTCGCGAGTTTCTCCCGGATCGAGAGCATGGCTGTATAGGTCGGCAGAATGGTCACCGGTACGGGTGACTTTGCCACTGTTTCCAGCAGCTTGTCCTCGTCGTATTCTACGCGGAGTTTCGCTTCCTCTATCCCGACATACTTCATCCACACCGCGAGGTCGTCCGCGCGGGTGCCGCCGCAATAGACGGCTGTGAGCCTGTCGCCCAGCTGGCCCAGGGGTTCCGCGTCTACGTCCCAAATCCAGGAGACATCTGTGCCGTCGCCATAGCGGTCGTTGAGGCAGAATGCTAGGGTTACTTGCTCCTTCAGCGTCGTCAAATAACGCAAAGCCTGTCCGCAACCGATGGGGTTTTTTACAAGGATCAGGCGCACGGTCACATCTCCGACCCGGATCCGCTCCATACGGCCAAATCCGCCGCGAAACTCCTTGAGCGCCGCGCCGATGACCGCCATAGGCAGATTCAGCACATCGGCCACAGCGACCACGCCTGCCGCGTTGTAGATGTTATAGGCCCCCGGCAAATTGATCGTCAGCGGATGTTTTTCTTCCCCAACCCGCACTTCGACTGTAGTTGTATCCGCAGTCTCTTCTAACACCGCAGTTACAGCCACGTCCGTCAGCGGGCGTCCCGTGCCGCACTGCGGGCAGTGATATACACCCAAGTGGCCGTAGGTCTTATATGCATAGACATACGGAGCCCCGCACGAACAGCGAATCATTTCCGTTGTCCCATTTCCGTCCTGGTAGAGCGCTGTCTCCACGCCGAAATAGTGCACCGGATTCGGCAGGCCTTTTGCCATGTCCACCAGCAGCGCACAGTCCGCATTGAGACAGATCGCGGCATTCGGGGACCCTTCCAATCCGGCTCGAATGCTAGCCAGGGTATGGGTAATATCTCCAAAGCGGTCCAGCTGATCCTGGAACACATTGGTCACCAGGACAACTTTCGCGTCCAAATAGCGCGATACCTGGCGAAAGGCCGCCTCATCGCACTCGACTACCGCGTGGCGGAGCCGCATTCTCCCGAAGAGGCTGGCATGCGCCACAAACTCCGCCGTGATCCCCGGCAGCAAGTTGGCTCCCGAGCGGTTTGCAAATACGGGAATGCCCCCGTTTTTGAAGCACTGCTCCAGCATCCGCGCTGAAGTTGTCTTCCCGTTGGTCCCGGTGATGACAATACTGGACACCTGCGGCCCCAGCGCGCCCAAAAGGTCCGGACAAATTCTTAGTGCCAGCATCCCAGGCAGCGTAGTTCCGCCTTTGCCCCGCAGCCGAAGCCCCCAACGGGCGATTTTGCAAATGATAATCGCAAGCATAATGCGTAATTGTTTCATCGTGATCTCTCCCTTTGCTGCATTTTGGTATTATAGCATGGATTTCTTTGCAAGGCAAAAGGGATTTGCGTTCTTTCTCCATTCTTTGCTATAGAGATATTACTCTTTGGCCTAGCAGGCCTGTTGCTTCGTGTCGCCGAAGGCGACCTGCTTTTTTGCGTCGCGCAAAAAAGTAGGCAAAAGATGTACGCTGTAAAGGGTGGTTCTGATAGACCACCACTAATACAGCAAAGCAAGCGGTTCATTTGCGTGGATTTTTGCATTGCGAGGATGGAGGTGAGGGAACTCCTTTTTTCTGACGGCGCACTTATACACCACAAAGTGGTGCTATGCGCCCTGCCGGGGGCATTTTGAGCCTATCAGCTCAAAATCAGGGATGCTTGCCGCCCCTGACCCCAGGCAAACCTGACGGGAAAGACTGGCCCAGAGATGGGACCAATTTCCCCCGTCAGGCTTATTTTAATGTCCGGCCCAGCTAATGCTCATTTCACTCATCTTACAATCTTAAAAACATATCGGTGAGAACGAAATTCTCCATCGCCACCATTACGTCGATCCTCGCTAACCCATTCCACAAGAACAGACAATAGATATATTCCAGACTCACCTGGAAGCAAAACACAAAATCGTTCACCTGCCAAATCTGTGCGTATAAAGATTAGTCTCATCCCGTCATAATACTCCTCTGAAGACCACGGAACAGGCCCATCACCTTCTCCCCCGATCTGTGCATCTCTGCCGTCGATTACAATGTGTAGGTCGTCGGCATATTGAATTACCAACATTGTGCTTGCATTTGACTCAAGCCAACTATCAAATGGGATCCCGGTACCACTTACGTGACCACTCTCCGAAATAAATGTGCCGCGTATAAAATGATGGTACGGCTCGTGCTCTATACCATTTGCAATAAGCCTCACGGTTCCAATCTCAACTTGTCTTGCATCGGATGTTGTACATGCGCCCAACAGAAGCAGAATGAGGGCAGTCACTAAAGTGCGCGTTATCACAAAAGCCACATCCTTCACAATATAAATTCGCTACGCCTCCATCAGTTTATCATAATCAAAACAAGGTTTCCATGCATCTGCTTGAAAAACCACTATTTGCCCCCTTGGCAAACGTCACCCAAAAAGCGAGTCAAGGGCTTCGCCCCTGACGACCCCTTTTTGACGTTTGGTTTGTGGGCGTTTCGGGTTTGGGGTTCCGCCTGCCGGCGGAAGCTGGGTTGCTTTCGGGCATGCACGTTTTTGTGCGGTACACGAGACGAATGTGCGGTGCTTTTCGCACTGCATTTCCTTCCGCCGGGCGAGGCGGAAGCTGTGGCGCTGGGTGCGCTGTGCAGCAAAGTCAAAAAGGAAGAGATCTTTAAGAGAAACCATATG
>WRAO01000014.1 GCA_009780175.1 Oscillospiraceae bacterium | reverse complement strand
TCAGATGCGACGCGGATCAGGTCTTCCAGTGTGTAGATGCCTTCGCCGGTGCGGGCCCAAGGGCCGGTGGGAAGTACGGAAATATGCGCGACTGGCTGGAACTCTACATTGGTGTAGCCGACATTGGAGATGTTCGGCGTCAGTGTTGCCGAGCTGATACTGGTGAGCGCGATGGTGTGGCCGTCCGGTGCGGACTGGGCGAGGGCCATCATACCGGGTGCGCCGCCGCCACCGCCGCGGTTTTCGATTACGACGTTGACGCCGAGCCGCTCAGCGAGGGCCGGTTGCAACACGCGGGCCATGAGGTCTGTCGAGCCGCCGGCGCTGAAGGGAACGATGATTGTGAGCGTACCGGTCAGGCTAGCTGCGGGGGGTGCTGGTTCCGGCGTTGGATCTGCGCCTGGCGCGGGCGTGGCAGCAGGTGGTGCCGGAGTCGGGGTTGCGGCTGGGGTACCGGCGCAAGCAGCCAGACCGAATACGAGAACAAGGGCAAGTAGGATGGCAATCACTTTCTTAGTCATAGGTAGGGCCTCCTTCATATTTTTGTGTTACTGCTTTGCTGTGCGATGAACAGGGACTTCCAGATCACCTCCCGGCATAGCGGTTGTGGCCTCGCGTGCGAATTCTCTCATTTTATCCGTGTGCATATATAATATATGATATACTATACTCCTCTTACCTTATCTTGTCTACTGCTTAAAATGCAAAAGTTTCTGGTTACGATTTGTACATATTTTTATGCCGTGTTGGACGACCCTCTCTATTCATTTATATGAAACGGCACAGATCAAAGAACCCCCACAGGGTCTCCCTGTGGGGGTTCTTCTATACATATCCGCGTTCTGTGCGGATTGAGGTTTCGCCGTAAAACAGAGTCTCTTCTCCCCCGTCTGGGTAGCGGACTATGAGGCCGCAGTCCGGGGCGATTCCTGTGGCGAGGGCCGGGAGGCTCTCTTCGCCTCGGAGAACTAGAATCTCTCTCCCAACTGTGGCGCTGCGCGCTCGATAGCGGTCTACATAAGTTTCTGGCTCTGTTTGGCAGACTTTGTACATCCGGGAGAAGGCGTCAATCAGTGCGGCGGCGAGTTTGGCGCGGCTTTGCGGCGTATCGGTCAGTATGGCAAGAGATGTGGCGCGGTCTCTGATTTCTTCGGGAAAGTCCTCCGCCTGATAGTGGACATTGACGCCGACCCCGATGACGACGTAGTCTACCTGGCCGCTCTCGCCGAGCATGCTCATTTCCGAGAGGATGCCTACCAATTTGCGGTCTCCGACCAGAATATCGTTTACCCATTTGACCTTTGGCTTTATAGGCGCGACTGCTTCTATGGCCTCGCAGACGGCCACGGCGGCAAACGCGGTAAGACTCGTGATCGACGCGGGCAACACCGCTTCCGGACGGAGGAGGATGCTAAAAAAGAGGCCCTTGCCGGAATGGGAGATGAAAGGACGCCCCATGCGGCCGCGCCCACCTGTCTGTTCGCCTGCGATGGCTACGGTTCCATGAGGGGCTCCGGAGGCCGCTTCGCGTTTTAGGTAGGTATTGGTGGAATCTACCGCGTCTAGGTAGATGATTTCTCGGCAGAGGTCTTCTGATGCGCAGAGGGGGCGGATCGCTTCCGGCAAGGGCGTGTCGGGCGAGACTAGGAGGCGATAGCCGCGGTTCGTCCGCGCCTCAATTTCATAGCCCGCCTCGCGAAGGGCGCGGATGCTTTTCCAGATCGCCGCGCGGGATACGCCGAGAGCCTCGCTCATCCCCTCGCCGGAGACGTAGTCGTCTGTCTCGACCAAAAGGCGCAGTATGGCTTCTTTGGACATCCTCTACACCTACTTCCCTATTGATCCAATATCGCCTCACCGACTTTGAAGATATCTCCCGCGCCTACGGTGAGGATTAAATCTCCCGGCCTCGCGAGTTCGCGGAGGGCCTCTGCCAGGCCTGGCAGGGTCGCAAAATGGGTCGCGCCGGGGATTTCGACTGTGAGGTCTTCCGCTGTGATACCTATCGTGTTTGTCTCACGCGCGGCGTAGATTTCGGCGACCAGAACGAGGTCTGGGCGACGGAGTTCTCGGACGAAATCGGAAAACAGGGCTTTCGTCCGTGTGTAGGTGTGGGGCTGAAACGCGACAATCACGCGCTCATAGCCGAGATGTTCCACGGCGTCGAGGAGAGCACGCAGTTCGCTGGGGTGGTGGGCGTAGTCGTCGTAGACCTTGGCTCCGTTTCGCTCGCCTTTGTATTCAAACCGCCGACCGGCTCCGGTAAAGTCCGCAAGGCCTTCTATTACGGCATCGACCGGGAGTTTCAGAAAGATCGCCACGGCAATCGCCGCGAGAGCGTTGGAGACATTGTGATTTCCCGGCATCTGGAGCGTAATCGCCGCATAGGGCGCGCCGTCCAGCGTGACATCGAAAGATGTGCGTCCGTCTTTGTGGATGATATTTGTGGCCCGGACACGGTTTTGGCCGCCGAATCCGAAGGTCAGGAGGGGACGCCCCAGGGGGATGAGCGCGTCCATGGTATTCGTATCGTCTCCGTTGGCCACGATGCATCCATCTGCCGGCACGAGGTCGGCAAACGTGCGGAACGAGGCCCGGATTTCTTCTAGGTCCGCAAAATAGTCCAGATGGTCTTCTTCCACGTTGAGCACGACGGCTACGGTGGGGGAAAAGTTGTGGAAGGAGTCGTAATATTCGCAGCTCTCGAGCACAATGGTGTCTCCATCGCCTACGCGGTGGCCTGCTTTCAATTTGGGCAGGGTCCCGCCTATCATCACGGTAGGATCTACGCCCGCCGCGAGGAGGATATGTGTGGTCATCGAAGTGGTTGTCGTTTTCCCGTGGGTACCGGCGATGCAGACGGCGTTTTGATACTGGCGCATGATATGTCCCCAGGCCTCGGCACGCTCGAAGATGGGTAGATTCATCGCCCGGGCTGCCGCGACTTCCGGATTGTCTTCCCGGGCTGCCGCTGTGCGGACGACGCACTGGGCATCTTGCAAATTCTCCGCTCCGTGGCCGATTGCGATGGGGATACCGCTGGCGGAGAGGCGCTCTGTCGTCGGGCTTTGCGCCATATCGGAGCCTGCGACTAATAGTCCAGCGCCGAGTAGCGCCTCCGCCAGAGGCGCCATGGATACGCCGCCGATTCCGACCAAATGGACCCGGCAGCCGGGCCGCATATAGTCTGCTATGTTATATCTGGTCATCCTTGACCTCCGCGTGTAAAAATAGGAAACATGGTTCAAAAGCAGTATAATCATTGCCGCGCCGGATTGTGATTAAACACGCAGGAGCGAACTGTGTTCGCCCGCTTTTCGGCCTCGTAACGCTGGAGAATCCACCGCCTAATTGCGGGCGAACACAGTTCGCCCCTACAAGCCTAATTAAATTCCGCCATCGCGGCATCTAGGCCGTCATGGAGGACTACTTCCACCGCGCGTGCGGCCTCTCCAATCGCCGATTGCACCGCTTCCATTTCCCGGCCCCGAGGCCTGCCCAGGACCCAATCTGCGAGGTCATACTCCGGGTGGGGCGGCGCGCCTACGCCGATGCGGATGCGGGGAAACTCTTCGCTCTGCATGCGCATGATAATGCTCTTCAGCCCGTTATGTCCCCCTGCGGACCCGCGGCGGCGCACACGGAGTCTGCCCGTATCGATCGCCGTGTCGTCTGTCACAACTAAAATCCGTTCCGGTGGGATTTTATAGCTCCTCGCCGCGAGATAGACCGCGTCTCCCGAGCGGTTCATATAGGTCTGCGGCATCATCAGCATCACTTTTTCGCCGCTGATGGTGCCGATCCCTGTCAGAGCGTCGAACTTGATGCGTTTGATGGGGATATTGTGTTCTTTGGCCAATAGCTCCGCCGTCAGAAACCCGACATTGTGGCGCGTGTCCCGGTATTGCTCGCCGGGGTTGCCGAGGAACACCAATAACCAATTGGGCGCATTCGATGAAAAAAATAGCATAGTACCCTCTAGAGTGCTTGAATTGAAGTTTACTTAAATAGTGTAGAAATCGACGTTTCTTCGTATACTCGATCAATGGCCTTGGCAAACATGGGGGCTACGGAGATATATTTGATTTTCTCGGAAATCGGCTGGTCCTTGGGATAGGGAATCGTGTCGAGCAGGATCACTTCGCGGATGGGGCTTGCCTCAATCCGCTCGATGGCTTTCCCGCTGAGCACACCGTGGCTGGCGCAAGCGTAGATATGCTTCGCTCCGTTTTCTACCAGCGCACTTGCCGCTTGGCAAAGGCTGCCTGCCGTGTCGATCATGTCGTCAAAGAGGATGACATGTTTATCCCGCACTTTGCCGATGATGTTCATAACCTCGCTCTCATTGGCTTGCGGACGGCGTTTGTCTACGATGGCAAGGCCAACGCCCAGCCGATGGGCGAAGTCCCGCGTACGGGCAACGCTGCCTACGTCCGGACTCACCGCCATCACATCTTCCAACTCTTCGGGGCTGAACTTTTGCATGATATAGTCCGCAAAGAGCGGCGCGCCCATAAGATTATCCACTGGAATATCGAAAAAGCCCTGAATCTGGGGGGCGTGGAGGTCCATCGTCAGCACGCGGTCTGCCCCGGCCTCGGTTAGGAGGTTTGCTACCAGCTTCGATGAGATGGGGTCTCTGGGCTTTGTCTTGCGGTCTTGCCGCGCGTAGCCAAAATAGGGAATTACCGCCGTGATCCGACCAGCGGAAGCTCTGGAACAGGCGTCAATCATAATGAGCAGTTCCATCAAATGCTCATTGACCGGGTTGCAGGTGGGCTGGACCAGGAATACGTCTGACCCGCGCACCGTCTCGAAGAGAGACACACCCACTTCCCCATCGGCAAAGCGCGCTACCGTAGAGTCTCCCAAACTGATCCCCAGATGTCGACAGATATCTTCCGCAAGCTGCTTATGCGCGTTGCCGGTAAAAACTTGGATTCTCTTACATGGTGGATTCATCGTTTCTCCTCTTTCGTGCGTTTTGTTTCTCAATAGTATAACAGACAAGCAGGGGATTTTCAAACATTTTCCCGCCATTCTTTTACACTTTGTTCAACCTTTGACTGGGCGCGCGTTTTATATTATAATAATAGAATAATTCTCAGGAGGTGACATCTCCATGGTAGGTAAAGTCTTGGTCATCGAGGATGACAGAAATATCGCAGAGCTTTTACGCCTCTATTTGGAAAAAGAGGGCTTCCTCGTTCAGATCGCGGCGGACGGTGCCGTCGGCGTCACAGAGGCGGCGACGTTCAAGCCGAACATCGTCATTCTGGACATCATGCTCCCCACTTTGGACGGCTTCGGCGTATGCCGTGAAATCCGGCGGACTTCTCACGTGCCCATCATCATGCTCACCGCCAAAGGCGAGACTTTTGATAAAGTGACTGGCCTTGAACTGGGGGCGGATGATTACATGGTCAAACCATTCGAGCCCAAAGAGCTCATCGCCCGCATCCACGCCGTTATGCGCCGCTATGGGGAGCACCCGGAAGATTTGGAAAAGCGGTTGTCTTTTGACAAATTGCTTATTAATCTCGACTCTTATGAGCTTTTAGTTGATGGTCACAAGATTGATACTCCGCCGAAAGAGTTGGAGTTACTCTATCATCTTGCCGCATCCCCCAACCGCGTATACACCCGAAATCAACTGCTTGACGAAGTTTGGGGCTTTGACTATTTCGGCGACAGCCGCACGGTAGACGTCCACGTCAAACGTCTCAGAGAAAAACTGGAAGGCGTCAGTACCCAGTGGAACCTCAAAACGGTCTGGGGCGTGGGGTATAAATTTGAGGTTGTGGGAGCGTAGGGAGCATAGTTTATAATTTGCGAGGCTAATATCTATGAAACATTTTTTAAAGCGTATTTTTTCTAGCCTTATATTTACTGTTCCGCTGGCTCTTTTTCTGGCGTTCATTTTGTCATTGTTAGCTCCTCATCTCGGCTTCGTCGCTATAGTAGCAATTTCTACTGCGATTTCCCTTGTGCCTGGTATAAAAGCAGGCGATTCAATTTTACGAAATAGGACGTAGATTAACAAAATTTCATTGTGCCAAACAAGCATTTTCCAGTCGCACATGATATAACATCTCCTCAACCCATTACTTCCAACAGATTGGAACGATGCGCCTTTGAATAGTGTCTATCTCAAAAACTGTCTTCTGCTTGCCGGCATGGTCTTGCTTAGTTTTCTCGTGTTTCTCCTCTCCTTTGCCATCATTCTGAGAACACAGACCATCGCGGATAGGCAGGCTGGGCTCGAGGCCAATGTCGAGTCTGTGATTGACATGCATAACCATATCGTCGATTTTAACCCCAACAATCCGGCGGACCATGAGATCATCAATCTCGTGGTTTCCATCGTCACCTTGCCTTATAATCGCATGGTGGTGGCAAACTCTGAGGGGGTAATCATCGCCTGTTCGGAGCATGATGCAGATCACCAACACTGCCAACACATCGGGCAGATGTTGCCGCCGGAACTCCGATATGTCCTCAATCAAAACGGGTCCTTCTCCGCTCTCACCACCGCGTTTGGACTGTTGGAGGGTGTGAGTTATGTCTATGCAGAACCGATTTTCCACCTCAGGCACGGTACCCATGGCGGTTATGTCTTGGCGGCTTCCAGCGCGGACGCCGTTATGGACGCGTGGGGAGCGATGCTCTCTCTCTTTCTCTTAGTCGCCGCTGCGGTGCTCCTGTTGGCGATTGTGCTCGCGATGGTGGTGGCCCGGCATCAGGCCGCGCCGCTGCTCGAGATGTCTAGTGTGGCCAACAAGTTTGCCCGGGGAGACTTCTCCGCCCGCGTGGCGGACAGGGGGCGCATCGACGAGATCGGCGAGTTGACCGGCGCATTCAATGCTATGGCAGACGCCATCGAGCAATCGGAAGACATGCGGCGCGAGTTTGTCGGTAACGTCTCCCATGAACTCAAGACTCCCATGACCAGCATCACAGGCTTCGCCGAAGGCATTTTGGATGGTACGATCCCGCCGGAGAAACACGAGGAATATCTTCATATTGTCGCCTCTGAGACGCGACGGCTCTCCCGCCTGGTGCGGCGCATGTTAGAAGTCTCACGCTTTCAATCTCTCGATATCCGGGAGCTTGCCACCCAGATATTCGACATGACAGAAGTCCTCCGCCGTGGTATTCTGGGATTGGAAAGCAAAATCACAGAGCGGGGACTCGACGTAGAGTTCCACATTCCTGATGACCCCGTCTGGGTACTCGGAGATGAAGACTCCATCATGCAAGTGGTCTATAATTTGCTCGATAACGCGGCAAAATTCTCCACCCCTGGCACGAAAATCGAGGTCACCTTGACGAAAAAGTCCGGTAAGGCCTATACCACTGTGAAAAACACGGGCGATCCGATCTCCCCCGATGAATTACCCCAACTCTTCAACCGCTTCCATAAGAGCGACAAGTCCCGCAGTGGCGACAAGGACGGTATCGGCCTCGGCCTTTATATCGTCAAAACCATTATGAACGCCCACCAAGAAGAGGTCTACGTCCGCAGTGACCATGGCGTAACGGAGTTCATGTTCACCTTAACCCTCGCGCCGAAGAAGAAATCATAATAAGCAAGTCCCGGAGGAGAATATAGCATGCAAAATGATAACCGCACCTCACATCCCGAAGAAACGGCAGAGGTCCAAACGAAGCCGCTTTCCAAACACTCCCTCACTGTTCGGGCGTTTTTGATCGTTGGCCTCTTTATTCTGCTCATCATTGGGATTTCCTCGATTGCGCAGTTGTTTGCGGATTATGAGGTCCGCCTCCACAGCACCTCATACGGACTGCAAATCGAACTCCGGCCCCGTATCCGCGCGGAGGACATCGTGCAAAGTCCCGGGCAGGTTCCGATACCGCCCCCGGACAGAACACCTGAAAATGGCATCGCTTGGAATGGTGAAAGCGACACGGCTCGCATGCCTGTCGCCATTCTGGGCGATGGAACAACACTCACGCTCCACCCCATTCCGACCTATGACGAGACAGGCGCTTCGCCTCAACTTAGTTTCCAGGAGATTTTTCAGAAATGCAGCCCCTCTGTGGTGTTCATTGAGGTTCGGCTTCGCTTTCCGCTGGGCAGCGCTTCGGGTACCGGCGTGATTATGACCGAAAACGGCTATATCATCACTAGCGCCCACGTCATTGAAGACGCGCGGCAGGTCATTGTTACGCTGCAAGACGGCAGGAGTTTCTATGCGGCTGTTCTTGGAATGGATGAGAACACGGATATCGCCGTTCTCAAAATCGATGCTGAGGGCCTTATCCCCGCTGTATTCGGCGATTCCGATCTACTCCAGGTCGGCCAAGAAGTCGCGGTAATCGGCAACCCGCTGGGCCATAGACACAGCATGTCCAACGGTATCATCTCCGCGTTGGATCGTGAGGTAGTTTATGACGGGATCACCATGCGCCTCATTCAGACCAACGCGGCGATCAATGAGGGCAATTCCGGCGGCCCGTTGATTAACTTATATGGGCAAGTCGTCGGCATTACGAATATGAAGCTCATCGGCCCGGGTACCGTAGAGGGTATGGGCTTTGCCGTACCCACGGCACAAATTCGGCCCGTGGTGGACTCTATCATCGAGCATGGGCGTGTCGTCGGGCGGCCTGCGCTTGGGATTGTCGTTCGCATGGTGGACGCTGTCACAGCCGCAGATGAGGGTATAGTGTCCGGCGTTTATGTCCAACGTGTCCTTGAAGGTACCGATGCCTACGAGCAAGGCCTGCAAGTGGGCGACCGGATTTTGACGGCGAACGGCACTCGTATCCTCGACTCCGTAGACCTCCGTAACGAGATTCTCAACTTTCGCGTTGGGGAGTCAATCACGCTTGTTATCGAGCGAGACGGTGTAGAACTGAGCCTTCGGATTCGCCTCATGGACGCAGGGTTGCTCGAATTTTAGGTTTGCAACCAAAACGCAACCGCTTGTAGCGCGATAGTTGGTGGCAACTCTTCCCTCTTCGTGGTACACTTCTGCTATCCAGTAAGATAGGAGGTTTCGGTATGGAGGAGCGGATTTTTGGTTTCGATACACAGACGGTCATACACATTGTTGCTCAGGCGTTCAATGTCCTCCTGCTCTTCGTATTTGCCGCATTGCTTGTCCTTGTTACCCTGGCGCTTTTGATGTATCTTAGGTCCAAAGAGGTGCGCAGAGAGACGGCTATCATCCGCCAATCGCTCGGCGAGGCACTGAGAGCGCAACGGATCCGTTGCAATATGACGCAGGAGTTTGTAGCGGAGGCGTTGGGCGTCAGTCGTCAGGCTGTGTCAAAGTGGGAGAACGGAACTTCTGATCCCAGCACAAGCAATTTGATTGCCTTGGCGAAACTATATGGCGTTTCCGCAGAAGAACTGTTGCGCGGAATCGGATAATCAATCTCCCCCACTTCTGTCATCCAACTATTTTCAACAAACAAAAATCTCCCTCCGCTAAAAGCAGAGGGAGATTTTCTATCCCGGTTCCATTTTACAAAGTCGCGATATGTTGACGCATCAGTTCGGCGGCGGTCTTATAGTCTTTCGCTTTGATCTTATCCAGGATTTCTTGGTGTTCTTGCAAAGAAGTGTGTTTCGTCTCGCGCTCTTCGTGCAGGATGTATTTGGGGAAGCTGTACCATAGCTTGTTAATCAGTTCTGCCAGTGCAGGAGAAGGGACCAGATTATAAATGGAAAAATGGAAATCTACATTGAGTTTGCGCAGACGCTTTCTATCGTCTTTCTCGTCGGCGTCCTTGGTTTCCTCCAGAATGGCTTCCAGCTTTTTGATGTCTCGCGCGGTGATATAGTCTCCCGCACGTTCGACCGCCTGTCCCTCCAGGATTCCACGCACAAACTGGACATCTTTCAGTTTCTCCTCGGGGAACGTAGAAACGACATGTCCTTTATTGATCTGGTATTCAATTAGGTTCTCATTCTCCAGCATACGTAAAGCGTCGCGCACGGGCATCCGGCTCACACCGAACTGCTCGGACAACAAATTTTGATTCAGCCGCTCACCCGGACGGAGTTCCCCGTTCAAAATGCTTTTTCTAAGGCTGTCGTAGACGCGTTCGTGTAGCGGTACTTTTTCGATCAACATAGGCGATACTCTTCCATTCCTGTTCTATTCTTGAGCGATAAAAGCGTTGCTCGCCCCCGTTTTTGCGGGGGCGAGCACAATAGCTCGTCTAAAGTTTAACACGTTCCGCGTGCCGCGTCAAGGCCTTAAGCAGTCGGCGGGACAAAGTTGGGCGGAGATACTGGGAATGGCACGAAATGCCAGGAACCAGTTCCGATCGGCTTCATATCACGGTCAACAATGACGTCGATTACGGTCGGGCGGTTGCTCTTGATCGCAGCTTCGAGTGCCGGAGCCAGATCGGCAACCTTCTCTACTCTTACACCGTCTGCGCCCATAGATCTTGCCATAGCGGCGAAATCGGGGTTGAAGAGCTCGTTGTTCAGTTTGAAGCTGGTGCAGAGTTCACGCTTAAAGAAGCCGTTTTGCAGATCACGGATGGAACCGAATGCGTGGTTGTTGATGATAACCCAAACAGCCGGAATGTTGTTCTCTACAGCCGTGGCGACGATTTGCGGCGTCATCATGAAGCTGCCGTCTCCCACGAAGGCAACGGCTGGACGGTCCGGTGCGGCGAGTTTTGCGCCGAGGATACCAGCGGTGGCGAAGCCCATTGCGGCGAAGCCCCAGCTCTGCATCATGGTCTGTGCCTCGTAGGCTTTCCAGAACTGGACTGCCCAGTTGTGGTGTACGCCGACGTCGACGAGGAAGATGCCGTTATCCGGCAGAGCTTTGCGGATTTCATTGACCAGACGGCCCGGTGCGATCGGCTCTGCGTTGCTCTCGAGATATTCCGGAATGGCGATTTCCCAGATGCGTTGCCACTCTTTGATTTGGTTCATCCAAGCGGTGTAATCCGGCTTGGCGGCGCCAAATTTGGCTTTTGCGGCCTCTGTGAGTTGTGCCATGAAGAGCTTAACATCTGCTACGATACCGAGGTCGAGCGAATAGCAACGGCCGAGTTCGCGTGCGTCGCTATCGACTTGGACAAGCTCGAAGTTCTTTCTGTCGTAAGTGATGCCGTCTACCCAAGCGCTGGTGGAACGGTCGTCAAAGCTGGTGCCGAGGGCGATCAACAGGTCGCAGTTGACGCCGGCGCGGTTGGCCGGATAAGTCGCGTTACGACCGGTAGGGCCGAGGCAGATCGGGTCGCGCTCGTCAATGATGCCTTTGCCCATGGGGCTTGTGTGTACAGGGACATTCATCATCCGTGCAAATTCGAGGAGTTCCGGGCCTGCCTCAGAGAGCATAGCGCCGTTGCCCGCTACGATCAAAGGCTTTTTCGCCTTTGCCAGCATGTTGATGACTGTTTCTACAGCGGCAGGGTCAGCCTGCGAACGCTGTTGGATGCGGGGCATGAAGCCCTCGTGGCTCGGCATGGTGACATCGTCTTCCTCTTGGAATACGTTGAACGGCACATCCAGACAAACCGGGCCTGGTCTGCCTTGGGTCGTCTCGTTGAATGCTTGGCGAATTGCAAGCGGCAGCATGTCAACACGTGTCGGCTGGAAGCAACGCTTGACATAGGGGCGAATAACCGAGGGGAAATCGCCTTGGAAATGTCTGCCTGTCTCTTGGAAGGGGTTGAGGTTAAATTGCTGGGTCGGCGCGTTGCCCGTGATGGCGAGGAAAGCCGAGGAGTCCATGAATGCGGCGGCGATGGGGGTGATTAGGTTCGTGGATCCCGGTCCGCAGGACGTATAGGTTACGATGGGTTCATGCTTGACGCGGTAGTACACGTCCGCGATGTGACCTGCCGCCAACTCGTTGCGGACTGTAAGAGTCTTGATTTTGTCTTGGTTCTCATACAAGGAATCCATGAGACCGATGATTCCGTGTCCGCAAAGGCCAACCGCATAAGGCACCTTCGCTTCTACTAAATAGTCGACAATAATGTCTGCGCCCTTCTTTTTCATTGGGACACTCCTTCTGAGTCGTATTTTTTATCCGGACCCGATTGGATATTGGATACTGATAGTATATCTGAGCGAAATCCAAAATGCAATAGAAATCTTCAAAAATATGCTGCCAATGCGAGGGAATCTCTCCTTCGCACCTGGGTAATTTCTAATGTTCTATTCTCCTGTCTCCTAGTCGGCGAGATAAAAGGTGAAGGTACCGCTTGCAACCTCTCGCGCCTCGCTGTCTGTGATTACGGCCTCGCAGACAGTGAGGGTCCTCCCCGCTTTGCGCACCCTGGCCTCGCACGCTACAGGACCAGGGACTGCCAGCCTGAGATAATTCATGGTACTATTCACTGTCAATACCACTTGCGGTCGCCCATGGGTTCTCGCCGCCGTGCCAGAGATGGTATCCGCTAAGGTAAAGAGCGCGCCGCCGTGGATGCCACCTGCAAAATTTTGCGTCGCCGGGATATTAGGCATATCGCCTTTGGCATAGCCTTCCGCGATCTCCAGAAAGCGAATACCGGTTTTTGCGATGAAGCGGTCCGGGTGGTTTTCGACCCGCGTAAGCAGCTCGGCATAGTACTCTTCTTGACTCATTGCGTCTATCATATTGATTCCTCCACTGCGCATGATCTATTCATTTTATCAGTTTGCCCACTCCCGTTCAAGTGAAAGGAAACAAAAACCTTCCTCCGCTTACAGCAGAGGAAGGTTTTTGTGTGTGCTATATCAATGCCCTCCACTGCAAAGCGGAGGGCATTGCGTAGTTCGGGTATCTTACTTCGTCACTGCGATGACAACACCGGAGCCGACGGTCCGGCCACCTTCGCGGATAGCGAAACGGAGGCCTTCCTCGATCGCGATCGGAGTGATGAGCTCAACGTCCATCTCCACGTTATCGCCAGGCATGCACATCTCAATGCCTTCCGGCAGGTTGACAACACCGGTAACGTCTGTTGTTCTGAAGTAGAACTGCGGACGATAGTTGCCGAAGAACGGGGTGTGACGGCCGCCTTCTTCCTTGGACAAAACGTAAACTTGACCGCGGAATTTGGTCAGCGGTTGGATGCTGCCCGGCTTCGCCAGAACTTGACCACGCTCTACGTCTTCTTTCTTCACGCCGCGGAGCAGGACGCCTGCGTTGTCGCCGGCTTCTGCGCTATCGAGCAGTTTGTGGAACATTTCGATGCCGGTGATGACGGTTTTACGCTTCTCGTCAGACAGGCCAACGATTTCGATTTCGTCGTTGAGTTTCGCGGTTCCTCTCTCAACACGACCGGTGGTAACGGTACCACGACCGGTGATGGTGAACACGTCTTCGACAGGCATGAGGAAGGGCATATCGCTCTTTCTCTCTGGAGTCGGGATATACTCGTCAACAGCGGCCATGAGAGCTTTGATGCACTCATATTCTGGGCCATTCGGATCAGTGCCGCCCTCGAGGGCTTTGAGGCCGGAGCCTTTGATGATGGGAATATCGTCGCCCGGGAACTCGTACTTGGAGAGGATCTCGCGGATTTCCATCTCGACGAGCTCAAGGAGTTCAGGATCGTCAACCATGTCAACTTTGTTCATGAACACGACGATTGCCGGCACGCCAACTTGGCGAGCGAGCAGGATGTGCTCACGGGTTTGCGCCATCGGGCCGTCGGTGGAGGCGATAACGAGGATCGCGCCGTCCATCTGTGCTGCGCCGGTAATCATGTTTTTGATATAGTCGGCGTGGCCTGGGCAGTCAACGTGGGCGTAGTGGCGGTTTGCTGTCTCGTATTCCACGTGAGAGGTGTTAATCGTGATACCGCGTGCTCTCTCTTCGGGTGCTTTGTCGATGTTCGCGTAGTCCGAGAACTTCGCGCCGCCCAAGAGGGAGAGGTACTTGGTGATTGCGGCGGTCAACGTCGTCTTGCCATGGTCAACGTGACCGATGGTACCAATGTTTACGTGCGGCTTGCTTCTTTGAAATGCTTGTTTTGCCATGGTAGGATAGCCTCCTTAAATGATTTCATTCATAATAATGTGTTGAAAACCGAGTCGATCGCGGCTATTGTACCGCATTTTTCTAGGTTTTGCAACTACTTTTTTGGGTTAGTTCTTGCTGCGACTTGCCGCGATGGTCTCTTGGATGCTCTTCGGAATCTCAAGGAAGTGGCTGGGCTCCATGCTGTAGCTGGCGCGACCTTGGGTCTTGCTACGGAGATCTGTGGCATAGCCAAACATCTCGCCCAGCGGCACGTTGACCTCGACCTTGGCGGTTCCGTTTTGCACGTCTGTGGTAACGATCTGGCCTCTTCTGGAGTTCAGATCGCCGATCACGTCGCCCATGTAGTTCTCTGGCGATGTCACCACAACTTTCATGATGGGTTCGAGCAAAGTCGGGTTCGCCGCCTGCATTGCCTCTTTGAATGCCATGGAACCGGCGATCTTAAAGGCCATTTCAGACGAGTCGACTTCATGGAAGCCACCATCGTAGAGCGTAACCTTTACGTCCACCACGTTGTAACCGGCGACAACACCGGCGTTCATGGCGCCCTGGATACCCTGGTTGACCGGCTGGATGAACTCTTTCGGGATCACGCCGCCTTTGATCTCGTCGAAGAACTCGTAGCCCTTACCGGACTCGTTCGGCTCGATTTTGATCTTGACGTGCGCATACTGACCCTTACCACCGGACTGACGTGCGTATCTCTTGTCCACATCGGCGGTGCCTTTGATGGTTTCTTTGTAAGAAACCTGCGGCGCGCCGACATTGGCTTCGACCTTGAACTCTCTCAGGAGTCGGTCTACGATGATCTCCAAGTGGAGCTCACCCATACCCGCGATGATGGTCTGGCCTGTCTCATCGTCGGTGTAGGTTTTGAAGGTGGGGTCTTCTTCAGCGAGCTTGACGAGCGCGAGGCCCATCTTCTCTTGCCCGGCCTTCGTCTTGGGTTCAATCGCGACCCGGATAACAGGCTCTGGGAAGTCCATGCTCTCGAGGATGATCGGATGCTTCTCATCGCAAAGGGTGTCGCCGGTCGTCGTGTGTTTCAGGCCGACAGCGGCGGCGATATCGCCGGAATATACTGTGCTGATATCTTCTCTGTGGTTGGCGTGCATCTGGAGGATGCGGCCCATCCGCTCTCTTTGGTCCTTGGTGGCATTGATAACACCGGAACCTGCCTCTACCGTGCCGGAGTAGACGCGGAAGAAGCTGAGGCGGCCCACAAAGGGGTCCGTTGCGATTTTGAACGCGAGCGCGGAGAACGGTGCGCTGTCAGACGATTCGCGCTGATCCTCTTCCCCAGTTTTCGGGTTCACACCCTTGATCGCCGGGATGTCGATCGGGGCCGGCATATAGTTCACAATCGCGTCCAACAGGAGTTGTACGCCTTTGTTCTTATAGCTGGTTCCGCAGACGACAGGGATCATCTTCACCGCGAGCGTCGCCTTGCGGATCGCCGCGCGGACTTGCTCGGACGGAACGGGCTGTTCTTCGAGGACTTTCATCATGATGTCGTCGTCAAAGTCAGCCACGGCGTCGAGAAGTTTGGTGCGGTATTCTTCCGCCTTGTCCTTCATGTTCGCCGGGATCTCTTGGATTTCGATCTCTTTGCCTTGGTTATCTTTGTAGATGTGGGCATTCATCTCCACGAGATCAATCACGCCGAGGAAATCCGCCTCTGACCCGATGGGCAGCTGGATCGGCACGGCGTTACATTTGAGTCTGTCGTGGACCATGGCAACTACATTGTAGAAGTCAGCGCCCGTGATGTCCATCTTGTTGACATAGATCATCCGGGGAACATTGTAGTTGTCCGCCTGGCGCCAAACGGTCTCCGACTGGGGCTCAACACCGCCCTTGGCGCACATGACGGTTACGCTACCGTCCAGTACACGCAAAGAACGCTCTACTTCTACGGTGAAGTCTACGTGGCCCGGCGTATCAATGATGTTGATCCGATGGTCTTTCCAGAAGCAGGTTGTCGCAGCGGAGGTGATTGTGATACCTCTCTCCTGCTCCTGCACCATCCAGTCCATGGTTGCCGTGCCCTCGTGGGTCTCACCGAGCTTGTAGTTGACGCCGGTAAAATAGAGAATACGCTCCGTCGTGGTCGTCTTCCCTGCGTCGATGTGAGCCATGATACCGATATTTCTAGTTTTTTCGAGTGAAATTTGTCTAGGCATATTTGTACTTTCTTTCTTTGATTTTCGTGTGGGCGAACGGTGTTCGCCCGCCGCTTCTCAATTCTGCTCCCATATACGGGCGAACAAGTTCGCCCCGACCGGGTTTACCAGCGATAGTGGGCGAATGCCTTGTTGGCCTCGGCCATTTTGTGCATATCTTCGCGCTTTTTGACGGCTGCGCCGGCATTGTTCGCCGCATCCATCAGTTCGCCGGCCAGACGCTCACGCATGGTCTTCTCGCCGCGCTTTCTGGAATAGGCGGTGATCCAGCGGAGACCTAGAGTCTGCCGACGCTCCTCGCGCACTTCCATCGGCACCTGATACGTCGCGCCGCCGACACGGCGGGCTTTGACTTCCAGGCTCGGCATGATGTTGTTCAGCGCTTCGGTGTAGACCTCAAGCGGGTCTTTGCCGGTCTTCTCTTTGACGATGTCAAAGGCGTTGTAAACAACCTTCTGTGCGATCCCCTTCTTGCCGTCTACCATGATGCTGTTGACAAGTCTTGTCACCATGATAGACCCATAGATCGGATCGGGTAGTACTTCTCGTTTGGGTACGTTACCTCTTCTGGGCACTATACTTCCCTCCTCTTTTCAGGAATGATTCATCGGTACTCGAAGGCGGATTTCCGCCCCCGTCAATGCCTGCCGTAGAGGCAACATACGGAATAGACGGATATGAAATCCGCCCCTACTATATGTGTACCTTCAGGTCAGGCCGCAGCGCCTACCCATGGCTCTGCTACTGTTTGCCTAAAGTTTTGTTTACTTCTTGGGCCGTTTCGCGCCGTATTTGCTGCGTCCTTGCATACGTTTTGCCACGCCTTGGGTGTCGAGTGTACCACGGATGATGTGGTAGCGCACACCGGGAAGGTCCTTGACACGACCGCCGCGGATCATGACCACGGAGTGCTCCTGCAAGTTGTGACCGATACCCGGGATGTAGGCCGTGACCTCGTGACCGTTTGACAGACGCACACGGGCGATTTTCCGAAGCGCGGAGTTCGGCTTCTTCGGTGTCGAGGTACGGACGGCGGTACATACGCCACGTTTCTGGGGTGCAGACAGGTCTGTTGCCCGGTTTTTCAGGGTGTTAAGACCTTTCTGCAGCGCCGGAGATGTCGACTTATACGTCATCTGCTCCCGACCCTTTCTGACAAGCTGGTTAAAAGTTGGCACAGTGTTCCTCCTTTCTTCTTTGGTTATCTTTAACAGAATATCGGAGCGATATTCTGTTAAATACTTTCACACAGGGAGAAATTATACTATACTCTCCCTGATTCGTCAAGGGCTAACTTCATTGCCCATCCATTGCGGGCGACCGAGGCCGATCGCCCCTGCAATATTACTCAATCACGTTCCCGACACTTGCAAGCACTGACAGGTCTACATCGTCCTCAGTCACCGCCACACCGATGCTATCGTCCTTCACGTGGGTGGTGAAGTCCCGATACATGTCTAGACCCGAGCCCGCCGGGATCAGCTTGCCGATGATGACGTTTTCCTTCAGACCCACCAAATGGTCTACCTTGCCCTTGATTGCGGCCTCGGTGAGGACTTTGGTTGTCTCTTGGAAGCTCGCCGCGGATAGGAAGCTTTCGGTCGCGAGGGAGGCCTTCGTGATACCCATAAGTTGCCGTGTATAGGTAGCGGGCTGGAGTTCCGCCTCCCCGGCTTCGATACGGGTTTGGATGACTTTGTTGGCGTCTTTGATGTCCAAAATGTCTACCGTCGCGCCGGAGAGGAGACCAGTGTCGCCCGACTCTTCGACTTTCACCTTGCGCATCATCTGCCGCACGATGACTTCGATGTGCTTATCGTTGATCTCAACACCCTGTTGGCGATACATCTTCTGTACTTCTTGGATCAGATAGTTCTGCACCGCGAGTACGCCGAGGATGCGGAGGATATCATGCGGATTCTGCGCGCCATTGGTAAGTTGTTCGCCGAGTTCCACCGTCTGCCCATCTTGTACGCGGATGCCGGAGGCGTAAGGCACGAGATAGCTCCGCATGTCTCCGTCTGCGGGATTGGTGATGGACAGTGTATAGATAGCGCTTTTCTTGGTTTCTTCCAGCGATATCTTTCCCGGGATTTCGGCGAGGATCGCCATGTTCTTCGGCTTTCTCGCCTCGAAGAGTTCTTCAACGCGGGGCAGACCCTGCGTGATATCGTCACCGGCGACGCCGCCCGTGTGGAAGGTTCTCATCGTCAGCTGTGTACCCGGCTCACCGATACTCTGCGCCGCGATGACACCGACCGCCTCGCCCGCGCTCACCGCCTCGCCGATGGCAAGGTTCAAGCCATAACATCTCGCGCAGACGCCGCTTCTGGATTCGCAGCCGAGCACTGTCCGCACCACGATTTCATTGATACCTGCGGCCTCTAGCACTGCGGCGTCTGTGTTGAGGAGCAGATGATCTTTCGCAAAGAGCACATTGCCCGCCGCATCCACAATGTCTGCCACCGGATAGCGGCCATGAATGGAAACCGCGAAGGTCTGCACCACTTGGCCCTTATCGAGGATTTCTTTTGCGATCGCACCATCTGTCGAGCCGCAGTCCGCGTCGCGGATGATGACATCTTGCGCAACGTCAACCAGGCGGCGGGTGAGATATCCCGAGTCGGCAGTACGGAGCGCCGTATCTGCCAGACCTTTTCTCGCACCGCGGGAGGAGATAAAGTATTCCAGAACCGAGAGTCCCTCACGGAAGTTCGCTTTGATGGGGATTTCGATGGTCTTACCGGCGGTGTTGGCCATCAGACCACGCATACCGGCAAGCTGGCGGATCTGATTCATACTGCCTCTGGCCCCGGAGTTCGCCATCATGTAGATGGGGTTGAACTCGTCCAGCGTGTCTTGCAGTGCCTCGGTGACCTTTTTCGTCGTTTTTTCCCACTCAGCGACGACGAGGCCGTAGCGTTCTTCGTTGGTAATCAGGCCGCGTTGATATTGCTTCTCGATCGTGATGATCGTCCCCTCGGTTTCCTTAATCAGCGGCCCTTTTTCTTCGGGCACTGTCATGTCGGAGATGGAGATGGTGATCGCGCCTTGGGTGGAGTAGCGGAAGCCCAGGGCTTTGATATTGTCCAGTACTTCAGCCGAACGGGTGAAGCCGTATTTTGCGATACAGCGCTCTACGATCTGGCCCAATTTCTTTCTGTCGCATTTGAAGTTGATCTCGTAGTCGAGGCAGTGCGCGCGATCCGTACGGTCTACAAAGCCGAGGTCTTGCGGGATCGGCTCGTTGAAGATGATCCGGCCTACGGTAGTATCTACAAGACCCGTAACCTCTTCCCCATTGAACAGCCCTGTCCGCCGCACTCTGATTGGCGCGTGGATTCCAACCGCGCCCTCATGATAGGCCAGAATCGCCTCTTCCGCAGAGAGGAATGCTTTCTGCGCACCCGCTTCTTCGTCTCTATTAAACGTGAGATAGTAAGCGCCGAGGATCATATCCTGCGTCGGCACGGTGACGGGGTTGCCGTCCTGCGGGCGGAGCAGATTGTTTGCGGAAAGCATGAGGATTCTCGCCTCGGCCTGCGCTTCGGTGGAGAGCGGCACGTGGACGGCCATCTGGTCACCGTCAAAGTCGGCGTTGTAAGCAGTACAGACCAACGGATGCAGCTTTAGCGCGCGGCCTTCGACCAGTACTGGCTCAAAGGCTTGGATGCCGAGTCTGTGGAGCGTTGGCGCACGGTTAAGGAGCACAGGGTGCTCTTTGATGACGACATCCAGCGCGTCCCAAACTTCGTTGCGGCCTCTGTCCACCATCTTTTTCGCGCTCTTGATGTTGTTCGCAACGCCGTCTTCCACGAGTTTCTTCATAACGAAGGGACGGAAGAGTTCAATCGCCATTTCCTTCGGCAGGCCGCATTGGAACAGCTTCAGATCCGGACCGACGACGATAACGCTACGGCCGGAATAGTCAACACGCTTCCCGAGCAGGTTTTGACGAAAACGGCCCTGCTTACCTTTGAGCATATCCGAAAGGCTCTTCAGCGGACGGCTGTTTGCCCCCGTCACCGCTCTGCCGCGGCGACCATTGTCGATGAGCGCGTCAACCGCCTCCTGTAGCATCCGCTTCTCGTTACGCACGATAATGTCCGGCGCGGCGAGTTGGATCAGACGCTTCAAACGATTGTTTCTGTTGATAACACGGCGATAGAGATCGTTGAGATCACTCGTCGCAAAGCGTCCGCCGTCGAGTTGGACCATAGGACGGATCTCCGGCGAAATAACCGGCAATACGTCAATAATCATCCATGTGGGATCATTTCCGCTCTGCCGGAAGGCCTCGACCACCTCAAGGCGTTTAATCAACTTCGCTTTTTTCTGGCCGCTGACTTCGTTCAGCTCAGCTCTGAGCTCCAAGGAAAGCTTCTCACAGTCAATGTCCGCCAACAGCTTCTTAACCGCCTCGGCGCCCATTCCGGCTTCGAAGTCGTTCTCATACTTCTCCCGCATGTCCCGGTACTCTTTCTCCGTGAGCACCTGATTCTTCTGGAGCGGTGTGAATCCCGGATCCGTGACAATATAGGCAGCGAAATAGAGTACTTTTTCCAGTACGCGGGGCGTGATATCGAGGAACAGTCCCATACGGGACGGGATACCCTTGAAATACCAGATGTGGCTCACGGGAGCAGCGAGGTCAATATGACCCATCCGCTCGCGGCGGACTTTGCTCTTAGTGATCTCCACGCCGCAGCGGTCGCAGACTTTTCCCTTGTAACGGATTTTCTTGTACTTGCCGCAGTGACATTCCCAGTCTTTCGTAGGACCAAAAATTTTCTCACAGAACAGACCTTCCCGCTCAGGTTTGAGGGTTCTATAGTTGATTGTCTCCGGCTTTTTCACTTCGCCGCTCGACCACTCTCCAATCTTCGCCGGAGAGGCGATGCTGATCTGAATGGCGTCAAAAGGTGCGTAATTCATAATCAAAACTCCTCCTCTTCGTCGTCAATTCCCAGCAGACCGTCTTCCTCGTCCATAAGGTCTGCATCTTCTTCGTCCACCTCTTCGTCCATGAGATCTTCTTCCTCTCCGTCCGCATCTTCGATGCTGTATCCGGCGGAAATGATTTCGCTCTCGCGGGCCTCATAGTCGCTGTCATCGCGCATGCCGCCGCGGAAATCGTCATCCTCATCGACCAACTCGATCACATTGCCTTCGTTATCCAGCACACGGATATCAAGACAGAGGGACTGGAGCTCCTTCATGAGAACCTTAAAACTCTCCGGCACGCCCGGTTGCGGCACGTTGTGACCCTTAACAATGGCCTCATACGTCCGCACACGGCCGGTTACGTCATCAGACTTGACAGTGAGAATTTCTTGCAGCGTATAGGCCGCGCCATAGGCCTCAAGCGCCCAAACTTCCATCTCACCAAAACGCTGACCGCCGAATTGGGCTTTTCCGCCCAGCGGCTGCTGCGTAACCAAGCTATACGGCCCGGTCGATCTGGCGTGGATCTTATCATCTACCAGATGGTGCAATTTGAGGAAGTAAACAAACCCGACCGTAACCGGATTGTCAAAAGGCATACCCGTCCGTCCATCGTAGAGGACGCTCTTGCCGTCTTCTCTGAGGCCAGCTAATTGCAAGGTTTCCTCGATATCCTTTTCAACCGCTCCGTCAAAGATGGGGCTGGCGACTTTCCAACCGAGCGTCTGGGCGGCATACCCAAGGTGAACCTCAAGCACCTGCCCGATGTTCATACGAGATGGAACACCCAGCGGATTGAGCACGATGTCCAG
This sequence comes from Oscillospiraceae bacterium, assembly GCA_009780175.1. Lineage (GTDB taxonomy): Bacteria > Bacillota > Clostridia > Oscillospirales > Oscillospiraceae > WRAB01. The sequence goes on along the minus strand of WRAO01000014.1, from coordinate 35,148 downwards.
CGGCGTGCCGTCCGGTAGATAAGGCATATCCTCTCTCGGCAAAATGCGGGAGACGACGCCCTTGTTCCCGTGACGGCCCGCCATCTTATCGCCCACGGAAATCTTCCGTTTCTGCGCGATATAGACGCGGACAACCATGTTCACACCCGGAGAGAGCTCATCGCCGTTCTCACGGAAGAACACCTTAACATCGACCACAATACCGCTCTCACCATGCGGCACTTTCAGCGAAGTATCGCGCACTTCACGGGCCTTCTCACCAAAGATCGCCCGGAGCAGACGCTCTTCCGCCGTCAAATCTGTCTCACCCTTCGGTGTGACCTTGCCGACCAGAATATCGCCCGATTGCACCTCGGCGCCCACGGAGATAATGCCGCGCTCGTCCAGATATTTCAGCGCGTCTTCGCCGACACCGGGGATATCTCTCGTGATTTCCTCAGGACCGAGTTTCGTGTCTCTCGCGTCCGCCTCGTACTCTTCGATGTGTACAGAAGTAAACACATCGTCCATCGCCAAACGCTCAGAGATCAGGATGGCATCCTCATAGTTGTAGCCTTCCCAGGTCATAAAGCCGACCAGCACGTTCTTACCAAGCGCCACTTCGCCCTGATCCGTAGAAGGACCATCTGCCAGTACGCTCCCTGCGCCCACACGCTCACCCACATTGACGATGGGCCGCTGGTTGATGCACGTGCCTTGGTTCGAGCGCGCAAACTTGGTAAGCCCATAAGATTTGATCTGTCCGTCATCATACATCACGCGGATCGCCTCGGCGCTGACAGATTCTACGACACCCTTCCCTTCCGCTAGGATGAGAACGCCAGAGTCGATTGCGCATTTGTGCTCAATGCCGGAGGCCACGATCGGGGCTTCTGTCCGCAGGAGCGGCACGGCCTGACGTTGCATGTTCGCGCCCATGAGGGCGCGGTTGGCGTCGTCGTTTTCCAGGAATGGGATCATCGCCGTGACGACGGAAACCATCATCTTCGGCGAAATGTCTACATAGTCTACCTTTGCGCGATCAACCTCAATAATCTCATCGCGATGCCGGCAAGTAATACGTGTGTTGGTGAGGCAGCCGTTTGCGTCTACCGGTTCCGTCGCCTGGGCGACGATGTATTCGTCTTCCACGTCGGCTGTGAGATAGTGGATTTCGTTCGAAATTTGGAAGGTTTCACGGTCTACCTTGCGGTAGGGTGTGATGAGGAAGCCGTATTCATCTACCTTTGCGTAGCTGGCTAGGTAGCTAATCAGGCCGATGTTCGGGCCTTCCGGCGTCTCGACGGGGCACATGCGGCCGTAGTGACTGTAGTGGACGTCACGCACGTCGAAGTTGGCGCGTTCTCTAGAAAGGCCGCCGGGACCAAGGGCCGACATACGGCGCTTATGCGTCAGTTCAGACATCGGGTTCGTCTGATCCATAAACTGCGACAGCGGCGAGGAGCCGAAGAACTCTTTGATCGCAGCGGTTACAGGTCTGATGTTAATGAGCGATTGCGGGGTTACAATATCCAAATCTTGCAGGGTCATCCGCTCCCGGATCACGCGTTCCATGCGCGAGAAGCCCACGCGGAACTGGTTCTGCAACAACTCACCTACCGAGCGCATCCGGCGGTTGCCGAGATGGTCGATGTCGTCCGCATTGCCTATGCCATAGCCAAGACCCATCAGATAGTTCACCGTGGCATAAATATCATCTACAATGATATGACGCGGCACGAGAAGGTCCGCGTTCTCTTTAATCGCCTCAAGCAGCGCGTCGCCCTCATGCTGCTCCATGAGCTTTTTGAGCACGATCCAGCGCACTCTCTCGCGAATACCAAGGCTTTTGGGATCGCAGTCTACAAAAGTCGTCAGCGGCACCATGCCGTTGGAGAAGACTTTCACTGCCTGTTCGCCCACCTTAAGCGTAGCCTCGATCACGCCTTTCGCCTCGAGCTCTTGCGCGCGCTCGCGGGTCAGCACCTCGCCCGCCTCAGCCAAAATCTCGCCCGTGAGCGGGTCGGCGATGGGATAGAGCAGCGTCTGGCCAGTCAGCCGCGTGTGGAGTGCCAGCTTCTTATTGAACTTATACCGCCCCACAGCGGACATGTCATACCGTCTGGGGTCGAAGAAGAGATTTTCTAGGAGCACTTCCGCCGAATCCACCGTTGGCGGATCTCCCGGACGGAGCTTGCGATAAATCTCAAGCAGCGCCTCTTCGCGGGAGTTCGTAGCATCTTTCTCCAGCGTGGCAAGCAGGCGCTCGTCTTCCCCGAAGATGGCCTTCAATTGCTCCGTAGAAATGGCAACACCCCCGGTGGCCGATTCTGCCGCCGAGTTCCAAGTATAGGGTTTGTGCGCCATCGGCTGGCCCATTGCTCTGAGCAGCCAAGTGACGGGGAGCTTTCTGTTTTTATCGATCCGGACATAGAATACGCCCGTCGCGTCTGTCTCATATTCGAGCCACGCGCCGCGGTATGGGATGACGGTTGCGCTATAGATGCTGTCCGCGCTCTTATCGGTCCGCACTTCATAGTAGGCGCCTGGGGAGCGGATGATCTGGGAGACGATGACGCGTTCCGCGCCGTTGATGATGAAGGTACCCCCTTCTGTCATCAGTGGGAAGTCACCCATGAAAATCTCCTGCTCTTTGATCTCTTCCGTCTCTTTGTTGCGGAGACGAACGGAAACTTTGAGCGGAGCGGCATAGGTCGCGTCTCTGGCCTTACACTCCTCTACGGAATATTTCGGCGCTTCATCCATAGAATAATCAATGAACGAGAGCTCTAAATTCCCCGAGTAGTCTGTGATCGAAGCGACATCTCGAAAGACCTCCTTGAGGCCTGTGTCCAAAAACCACCGATATGATGTTTTTTGAACCTCTAGCAGACTCGGCATTTCCTGCAAGTCTTCGTGCTTTGCGTAACTCTTACGCAGGGTCTTCCCGTACAGTATGTCTTGCGGCAAACTCCTCACTCCTCTTTGTAGCGTTTTTCCAAAAATGATCCACCCGGATCAGTTGCTTAAAACTCTTTCTCTCCTGTTGATTTTTATAAACCTCGCAGGTAAAATAGAGGTAGGTCGTAGTGAAATTGGGATATTGTTGCAAAATTGCAATAGTGCTTGATTATATCAAAATTGATACCCTTCTGTCAAGGGATTTTTGTCTAGCCGTTCTGTTTTTCTCGAAAAAGCAACGAGACTTTCCCTGTCTCGTTGCTTTGTTGTATACTGGTTCACCACGCCCCTGTCATTGCGGGTCAAGCCCGCAATGACAGGGAGTATACTCGCAACAAGTAAGATAGAAAGAGGCGATCTCGTCTTGCAGTTTGCCACCATATTTTTAATGTTCACTATAGCGGCCTTTGCCTTTTGGCTCCTCTGGCGGCAGGATCTTGTACGCGATACTTCCGCCACAGCGCTCTCCCTCTTGCTCCTGGCCGGAGCCTTCGGGGCGCGGCTCTATGTCATCGGCTTTTACAACACAGACTATGACTGGTTTCTCAGTACCTGGGTTCAACATTACCGTGACCACGGCGGATTTGCGGGCCTCGCTGTCCGCGCTTGGGGCGAGAATTACAATGTTCCTTATCTCTATTTTTTGGCGCTTTTTAGCTATATTCCGCTCCCCTCGCTCCATCTTATCAAGCTGCTCGGCGCGTTTTTCGATGTTGTGCTGGCCTTCTTTGTCATGCAGACCGTGGGGCTTTATGTCCGGTGTGACACCCGGAAGCGGATCGTTTTTTTTGCGGTCCTATATCTTCCGACTGTTTTCCTCAACAGCGCCTATTGGGGGCAATGCGAAAACATTTTTACCGCTTTCGCTGTCATGAGTTTCTATTATGCCATGCGCAATCGTCCGGGGTTGTCTATGGTTTGTATCGCGTTGTCTTTCGCGTTTAAACTTCAGGCAATCTTTTTGTTTCCGCTGTATCTTCTTTTCCTTTATGGCAAGAAAATCCGCTTTCAACATCTTTTTCTTTTTCCGATTACTTACCTCCTTGCTATCCTACCCGCGGTCTTCTTTGGTCGCCCTTTTTGGGACACATTGTTGATTTATGTAAACCAAGCGAATCCCGCTACGCGGGGGCTTAATTATAATTCTCCGTCCCTTTTTGCCCTCGTTCAGGGGTGGCCAAGGGCACCGTTTACGGCCCTTATGGATACCTTATCGGTCCCGTTTCTGCGCAATATGGGGATCTTATTGGCCTTTCTCTTTGTCTTTTTCCTCTATTATCTGGTCTTTCGCCGCCAGAATGGGGCGCGGCCTTCCGGGGAAGGATACCTTATACTTGCCCTTTCTTTCGCTATTGGCGTCCCTTTTTTCCTCCCGCAGATGCATGATCGTTACTTTTATATGGCGGATATCTTTGCTGTTATTCTCGGCCTCTCCCGCCTCCGCTATTTACCCGCGATCGCCTTGACGCAATTTGCCTCTCTACTGGGATACGGCGTCTTTCTCCGGCACTTTGCCACCCCGCCGCTCCCCCTACCGCTCGCGTTTCCGATGTTCTACGGTACGATCGCACTTTCGATTTTGCTTATAACGCTTGTATGGCATCTGTGGCGACGGCCTGGTTCGGCATAACAAACTGGCACACCCGATGGGGTGTGCCAGTTTGTTTATGGTATCTTATTTCACATTTGCCCGAATCGCAACCAATCTTTTCATATCGTTCACTATCGCTTCATCTGTTACTTCAAACGCTAAGAATTTTCCGATAGGGCCGGAGGGCGCTTGTTGGAATAGGTTTTGTGTGTATTCTGAACACAGCGGCATCACCAGTTCCGCTTCATTCATATCGCGCAAGCCGACTTGCACTAGGGCGAGGAAATAGTCTTGCTTGGGGTAAAGCGTACATAGGGATTTTCCGCTTTTTTGATATTTTACATTCCAGCCTTTCCACATTCCCTTGTCCATGGAGCAGTTGCTATGGGCTACTTTTGGCTTCACTTTGCAGGTCTGCTTTAGATATTGATCCAGATCATCCCATAGGGGCGTGCGGACAAATTCTTTTATCTGATCTTCTGAGGGTTCTTGTTCTTTGCTAAACAATTCATTCCAGTGCATCCGCGCACCTGCTTTCTTTTGCGTTATGTAAACCTTTCGTGCTATTTCGCTAACGCCAAGCGCACCTCAAAGCGGACTTTGCCTTCGGCGTCGGTGCCGCAGACGTAATGGGCGTTGTCCGCTTGGGCTTTTAGGATGAGGAGGTCGTCTCCGGGGAAGCATTCGTGCAGATAGTTGATTTGCGCTTCGGCAATAAATTGGCCTTTGCAGAGGTCGTAGCGGATCGCGTCGCAGGCGATGTCGGCGTATTTGGTGTTGTTCATGTGGCCGTTGATGTCTGTGTCGCTATACCGGACGGCGCGGGTCATGCTCTCGGTTAGTTCCGGGGGCATTTTGATTTTCGCGGGGATGAGGTCTTTCACTACGGCGGGTTTTGGGCTGCCTACCAGTTTGGGGATGGCGCCGGGTTTTAGGATACGCCGCTCGTCTACATCTGCCAGGACCCAGGACATGGTGGCTTCGCCTATCGGTTCGTCGCCCCGGAAGAGGTCAAAGTCGCGGAAGATGACTGGGGACTTACCTACGCCTCTGTGGTAGGTGTGGATGGTCAGGTCTTCGGAGTGGGCGATTGGGCCGCTCAGACGAAGGTCGAGACGGGCGATCATCCAGACGGCGTTGTGGTCCGCCATGAGGCCGGCGCCGTCTAGGCACATCAGTTCGGCATGTTCTGTGGCCATGTTTTGCAGATAGCCGAGGAGGGCGGAGAGTTTGCAGAGGCCGTGGCAGTCAATATCGGAGGCTGTGAGCGGATAGGTCTTTTTTAGGATTTCTAGCATAGCCTAGATCTCCCGGCACTCAAAGTAGTGCCGTTTGTCCGCGCCTTCGCCCATGGAGAAGCTCTTTTTCGGGAACACGCCGCCCCGGATCACCGAGGTGAAGAGGTCGGATTTTTCGATTTGCGGCATGAAGAAGGCGATGCTCTCGGGTTGTTTGGCGAGTTTTTCCAATTCCTCGTCTCCGTGGATGTAGTCGATTTCGCCGCCGTGTTGGTCTACGTAGGCGTCTAGGAAGGTTTGCAGGAGGTCGATGGTTTCGCCTACGGTGCGGTTGGGGATGGTGAAGCTGCCGGAGTTGCCTCTGTCGAGGTAGTCGATGGTGTAGCCTTCGCCTTGGCCGGGTGCGACCCCTTCATGGGCCGCGAGGAAGGCGGCGATGAGGTCGCCTTTTGCCTCGAACACGATGCGGTGGATGGGCTCGATTTCTAGGGATTCTTCGTGGATGTTGTTGATCTCTACCATGGCGTAGCGGGCGGGATGGGTGAGCCGTTCGGCTTCGGAGAGCTTCGCTTTTTTCTCGTCCCATGCCATTTTTGCCGCCACGAGGGAGTGATTGCCGTCTCCGACGAGGAGGATGGGCAAAGCGTTGATTTTTGCGGTGACTTGCTCGGCCTCGGCTCCGGCCAGGCGGTAGCCGCGCAGGTGGCCGCAGTTTTCCATGAGGGGGAAGTCGTAGAGTGGCTCCAGATCGCTTGTATGATCTGCCAGTTCCATGATTCCGCCTTCTGGGTCGTCGATCAGGACGAGGATGTGCGGGACTTCTAGGGCTGCGCCGCGGCGGATTTCGACGCGGGCGGGCAGGCGCGAAGGGACGATGCGTTCGGTTGCTCTGAGGGAGGAGTTGGAGTCTGGGCTTACGTCGTACTGTTCCAGATCAATCGCGCCGACGATGCCACGGCGGACGTGGCCGGAGCGGAGGGTGCGCTCGACGTAGATGAGGGAGTCTGGCACGGTGGAGAAGAGGTCCTCCGCCAAATAGCGTTGCATGGTCTGGTTGATCTCTTTGGCGCGTGCCGCTTCGTCGATCCGGCCGAGCCAGGCTTCGGGCAGGATCATGTGCAGGGTGGAGGGTACGTCTTTGGCCTTGGCCGCCACTCTGGCCCAAAAGTCTTGGTCGGAGGTGAATTGGTCGCAGGCGATTACGGTCCATTTGGTGCGGTCTATCCCCTGTTTGGGCAGCAGAATGTTGGTTGTGTTGAATAGCGCTCCCATAGAAATCATACTCCTTTTGAATGGATAAACAGGGGCGGCAATTGCCGCCCCTGTAAAATTTGGTCTAGCCTTTTAGGAATTGTTCCAGACGGTTCATGCCTTCGGCGATGTTTTCCATTGATGTCGCGTAGCTCAGCCGGACGAAGTTCGGGGCGCCGAATCCGCGGCCGGGGACTGTCGCTACTTGGTATTGCTCGAGGAAGGCTGTGGCGAAATCGTCTCCGGTTTCGATCAGTTTTCCGCCTAGGGTTTTGCCGATGAGGGCTTCGATGTTCATCATGACGTAGAAGGCGCCCTGCGGGATTCGGCAGCTGACGCCGTCCATCGCGTTGATTCGTTCGCAGATATAGTCTCTCCGCTTTTTGAACTCGGCTACCATGGCGTATACGGTGCCTTGGTCCGCTGTGAGCGCTTCGACGGAGGCGATTTGGCTCATGGTGGCGGGGGCCGATGTGGAGTGGCTTACGTAGTTTGCCATCACCTTGGCGATCTTTGGGTTCGAGGCGGTGTAGCCGATGCGCCAGCCGGTCATGGCGTAGCCTTTGGAGACGCCGTTGACCAGGATGGTCCGCTCTTTTACCGCTTCGCCCAGAGAGGCCACGGAGACGAAGGTGCCTTCGTAGACGAGGTGATAATAAATCTCGTCTGACAGGATGTAGAGGTCGTGCTCGACGCAAACGGCGGCGACTGCCTCAAGCTCCTCCTTGGTGTAGAGCATGCCGGTGGGGTTGGAGGGGTTATTGATGAGGAAGAGTTTTGTTTTATCCGTGATTGCCGCGCGGAGTTGATCGGGGGTAACCTTGAAGTCTTGCGCCTCTCCGGTTTCGATCACAACGGGGACGCCGCCGGCCATTTTGACCGCCTCGCAGTAGGTGACCCAATAGGGCGCGGGGACGATTACTTCGTCGCCGGGGTTGATGAGGGCTTGCAGGGTGAGGTATACGTTGTGTTTCGCGCCGCTGGCTACGACGATGTCGGTGGGGGCATATTTGACGCCCATATCCAGTTCCAGCCGCTTGGCGATCGCTTCGCGGAGGGGCATGAGGCCGGCAGCGGGAGTATATTTGGTCTTCCCTGCTGCGATGGCTTTTACGGCGACTTGTTTGATATGTTCGGGGGTGTCAAAGTCCGGCTCGCCGACGCCGAAGCTGATGACGTTTTTGCCTTCTTCTATGAGTTGTTTGGCCAGAGCGTCTACCGCGAGGGTAGGCGACGCCTCAACGGCTGATGCGATTCTCGATAGCTCTTTCATATGCATTCTCTCCTAACAGTAAATTCTATTCTTTTTATTATATTCCTTTCCACTCATTTTTGCAAGTAGTTCTGTTGACAATTGCAAAATTTCGTGATACAGTGTATTCTACTAAGATTGAAAGGGACGAGGGTTATGGGCCATAGCAACACACGTCACATCGCCAACTTCGCTTTTTGCTATTACTTTTTTGCGGTGCAAGAGTAATAGTAATTTGTGTTGCGTGAACAGATCACCCGGCCTCATCCAAACACTTTGAGGAACCGACACCACACAGATTACCCGTCTGTGTGGTGTTTTTTATTCGACAGGATCCGCGATGGCCCGTTCATAGCGAAAGGAGCAAATAGTATGGTAGTTGTACTTCGGTCTGACGTAGCGCAGGAAAAAATTCAGCATCTCATCTCTTGGTTGGAGGAGAAGCAGCTTATTGTCCGGGAATTTCAGGGACAGGAGCAGTGCGTGCTTGGGCTCATCGGCAACACTGCGGCGATTGATATTGATATGCTCCGGGGGCTTGATATTGTTGAATCCGTCGCGGAGATGCGGGATCCGTTTAAGGCGGCGAATCGGGCGATTCATCCGGAGGATACGGTGGTGACGACGCTCGGCGGCAAGGGTCCTGCCATCGGCGGGGGGCAGTTTGCGCTGATTGCGGGGCCTTGTTCGGTGGAGAGCCGGGCGCAGATTCTCGCTGTGGCCGAGGGGGTGAAGGCCGCCGGGGCCAACTTCTTCCGGGGCGGCGCGTTTAAGCCCCGGACCTCTCCCTATGATTTTCAGGGGCTTGGGGCGGATGGTTTGGCGCTTCTTTTAGAGGTTAAGAAAGCCACTGGGTTGCCTATTGTAACGGAGCTTATGGACATTCGTACCATTGAGCTGTTTGAGGATGTGGATGTGATTCAGGTTGGGGCGAGGAATACGCAGAATTATGACCTGCTCCGGGAGTTGGGGAAGCTGAATCAGCCTATCCTCCTCAAGCGCGGCCTTGCGGGGACGATCAAGGAACTGCTTATGAGCGCAGAGTATATTATGGCCAGCGGCAACGAGAATGTTATTCTCTGTGAGCGCGGGATTCGGACTTATGAGTCCGCTTATACGAGAAATACGCTGGATTTATCGGCTATTCCTGTTTTGAAGGATCTCACACATCTACCTGTGGTGGTGGACCCGAGCCATGGTACGGGACGAGCGGATCTTGTGCCTTCCATGGCCTTGGCGGCTGCCGCGGCGGGGGCGGACGGGATTATGATTGAGGTGCATAATGATCCGGCGCGGGCGCTTTCGGATGGGCCGCAGTCGCTGACTCCGGCGGAGTTTCACGATGTGGCGCGGCGGATCTTTAAAGTGCGGGAGGCGATTGGGTTATGAACAGCATCGAAGTGAACGTCAATCGGCCTTATGAGGTTCAGATTGGATCGGGGCTTTTGCAGGATGTGGGCGGCCATGTCCGGCGGTTACTGCCGAAGGTGCGGACGGTTGCTGTTGTGACGGATGACACTGTGGGCGGTCTGTATTTGGCGACGGTCGCGGCATCCGTGGCGCGGGCGGGGATGGAATTCTGCTCCTACAGCATCGCGCCTGGGGAGGCGTCGAAGAGCGGGGCGGAATATCTGGCGCTCCTCCATTGGTTGGCTGAGGCGGAGGTCACGCGGACGGACTGCATTCTTGCGCTTGGGGGCGGGGTCGTGGGTGATCTGGCGGGTCTTGCCGCGGCGACGTATTTGCGGGGTGTGCCTTATATCCAGCTTCCGACTACCTTGTTGGCGATGGTGGATTCTTCTGTGGGCGGGAAGTGCGGCATTGATCTCCCGGCTGGCAAAAATCTTGCCGGAGCGTTTTATCAGCCGGCGCTTGTCCTCGCGGACACGGATACGCTGGATACGCTTCCGGAGGCTGTCTTCCGCGAGGGTTTGGCGGAGGTTATTAAGTATGGGATGCTTGGCTCGGCGCGGTTGTTGGATCAGTTGCAGGGTGACGATATTATGTTAGAGCTTCCGTCTGTGATCGCTACTTGCGTCGCTCTCAAGCGGGATATTGTGGAGCAGGATGAATTTGATATGGGTCAGCGGATGCTTTTGAATTTGGGCCACACGGTCGGGCACGCGATTGAGCGGCTTGGTGATTACACGATTCCGCATGGTCACGCTGTGGCGATCGGGATGGCGGTGGATACGCGGGCGGCGGTGCGGCGGGGGCTTTGTCCCGCGGCGTGTTTGTATCTGTTGGAAAGCCTGCTGGACCGCTATCAGCTCCCCAGCCGGACAGCGTATGGCCCGGAGGCCTTGTTTGAGGCCGCATTGCATGACAAGAAGCGCGCGGGTGCGGAGATTACGATTGTCGTCCCGTGTGGTTTGGGGCAGAGCGAGTTGATGACAATTCCGGTCGCGTCTCTCCAAGCTTGGATTGAACTGGGGGTGGCAACATGACTGTGACGATCTCGCCCGGACCTTTGCAGGGGAGCCTTACGATTCTTCCGTCGAAATCTCACCTGCATCGGCTGCTCATCTGTGCCGCTCTGGCGGATGGGGAAACGATCATTCATTCCTCGCCCACAGAGGCGGAGGATATAGCCGCTACCATCGCTTGCCTGACCGCGCTTGGCGCAGACATTCGGCGAACGGAACGCGGATTTCAAGTTGCGCCCATTGACCGGTCAAAGCTGCCCAGCCATGCGGTCCTTCCCTGCCGCGAGAGTGGGTCTACGTTTCGCTTTATGCTCCCCATTGTCTGCGCCCTCGGTGTCTCCGGGGAATTCCGCATGGGCGGGCGACTTCCAGAGCGTCCGTTGGTTCCGCTGGACCGCGAACTGGAGCGGCACGGTATACGAATCACCCGTCCTCACCCGGATGTGCTTTGCACCGAAGGGCAGCTTACTTCCGGTGACTTCTGTTTACCGGGTAACGTCTCCTCGCAGTACATCACAGGGCTTTTGCTCGCTCTGCCGCTCCTCGCGGAGGACAGTGTGCTCACGATAGAGGGTATTGTGGAGTCGGAGGACTACATTCAGTTGACTTTAGCGGCCGCCGCTCAGTTCGGCAAAGCTCCTATGATTGCCGAACAACGCTATCAGATTTTGGGCGGCACGCCTTATCGGAGCCCCGGCATTGTTGATGCGGAGGGAGACTGGTCGAACGCCGCGTTTTGGCTCTCGGCTGGTGCGTTACCGGGCGGCAATGTGACGGTGCGCGGGCTCGCGTTGTCCAGCCGGCAGGGGGACCGGGAGGTTTTGCGCATCCTTGGACGCATGGGTGCGAAAATTGCTTGGTCAGGCGATTCTATCGCCGTTGCCGAGAATAGGCGTCGGGCGGTGGAGATTGACGCTGCCGGTGTGCCAGATTTGGTCCCTATCCTTGCACTCGTTGCGGCGGTGAGCGAGGGAGAAACGGTGATTCAAAATGCGGCGCGGCTGCGGATCAAAGAGTCTGACCGCCTCGCCTCTACCGCCGCGACTTTGAACGCGTTGGGGGCAGAGGTGATAGAAGGGCGGGACAGTCTGATGATCCGAGGTGTTTCCCGTCTCACAGGTGGCACGGTAGACGCTTGGGGGGATCACCGGATTGCTATGATGGCGGCTATCGCGAGCGCCGTTTGCGCGGAGCCTGTTACAATCACCGGGGCGGAGGCGGTGCGGAAGTCGTATCCGCAGTTTTTTGAGGAATTGGCGGGACTGGGAAAGCGGGTATCCTACGAATAGGGACTTCGCCTGGCAGTTCCTTTGGAAAAGGAGCCTATATCCCGAAAAGCATACCATACACCGCACGCAAAGTTCGCTTATCCCCATACCTGAAAGGAGCCACACATATGTCTAGCACTTGGAAAAATCGTCTTACACTCTCACTTTTTGGCGAGTCCCACGGCACTGCCGTCGGGGTGACGTTGGATGGCATTCCGGCGGGTGAGGTCATCGACTTGGAGGCGCTTCAGGCTTTTCTGGATCGCCGCGCGCCCGGCCTTTTCCCTGGGTCTACGCCGCGGAAGGAGTCTGATGTTCCGCAGTTTTTGTCGGGGATCAAAGATGGTAAAACCACCGGCACGCCGATTACGGCGATTTTGCCGAATTTGAACGCGCATTCCGCTGACTATGACGATTTCGCGAACATCCCCCGGCCCGGTCACGCGGATTTTACAGGGCATGTCAAATATGGCGGGCATCAGGATCGTAGGGGCGGGGGGCATTTCTCAGGGCGTTTGACGGCGCCGCTCTGCGTCGCGGGGGGGATTTGTCTGCAACTCTTGGCGCGGCGGGGGGTTGCGATTGGGTCGCACATCACGGAACTCGGCGGGGTGGCGGACCCTCCCTTTGACGAGATGGTGGCGATTCTCAACCGTACGATACAGAAGCAGGATTCGGTCGGCGGGATCATTGAGTGTATCGCGATCGGCCTGCCTGCTGGGTTGGGGGATCCCATCTTTGACGGGATGGAGAACCGTATCGCGGGGCTTGTGTTTGGCATTCCCTCCGTGAAGGGCATTGAGTTCGGAGCGGGGTTTGGAGGGGCGGCTATGCTGGGGTCTGAGCACAATGACGCCTTCTATTTTGACGGCGATACGGTCCAGACGCGTACGAATCATCATGGCGGTATTCTGGGCGGCATTACTACTGGTATGCCTCTGGTTTTCCGCACCGCCATTAAGCCTACGCCTACCCTTGCGCTATCGCAGGAGAGCGTGAACCTCCGCACGGGAGAGTCTGCCATGATAGCGGTGGACGGGCGGCACGACACTTGCATCACGCCGCGGGCCATGCCCTGTATCGAAGCGGCGGCGGCGATCGCGATTTATGACGCGATGTTGTAGGGGGCGGATGATGTGCAGATAGAGATTCGCGCATTGCGGATGGACGATGCGGCGGCGCTTGCGGCGCTATTGAACAACGAGGCTGTGCAGGATAACTTGCGGGACCTCCCCTTTCCCTATACGCGCGCAGACGCGGAGGCTTATATTTCCGCCATACTTGCCGCTGACCGTGACACGGCCTATGTTTGGGCGATTACGGTTGATGAGGTAGTTGCGGGATGCATCGGTGTGTTTCGGAAGGATAATATTCATCGTCTTACCGCTGAGATGGGGTATTATATCGCGGCGGGATGCTGGGGCAAGGGTGTGATGACAGACGCGGTCGGGCAGGTCTGTCGTTATGTGTTTGAGCGTACGGATATTGTCCGGATTTTTGCTGAACCGTTTGTCCGCAATGTTGCCTCGTGCCAGGTGTTGGAGAAGGCGGGTTTTGTGTATGAGGGGACATTGAGGAAGAACGCGGTTAAGCATGGCGCGTTCGTTGATACGAAGTTGTATGCGATTATCAAAGAATAGTGAAGGAGGTCCCACCATGAGTTTAGACAACTTCAGACAACAAATTGACCAAGTAGACAGCGAGCTCCTCGCTCTGTTTGAACAGCGCATGGATATCGTCAAAGAGATCGCCGCGATTAAGGAGGCGGAGGGCCTCCCTGTTTTGGATCGCCGGCGGGAGGCGGAGAAATTGCGGGTCATAGAATCGAAGGTTCGGAAAGACCTCGCGCCTTACGCGCATACGCTCTACGACACTTTGTTTGAGCTCAGCCGGAATTTGCAATCCGACCAGCGGGTGGTCGCTTCGCCGCTTTATGAGGAAATTCAGGCCGCCATTCAGAACACGCCGAAGTTGTTTCCGTCCTCTGCCACCGTGGCTTGCCAGGGGGTGCCGGGGGCGTATTCGGAGCAGGCTGTCGAGCGGCTGTTTCAGCGGCCTAATGTGCAGTATTGCAAGAGTTTCGAGAGTGTTTTTGCCGCCATCCAGAACGGGTTCTGTGATTATGGGGTCCTGCCCTTGGAAAATAGTACAGCTGGCTCGGTGAACAAGATTTATAATTTGATGCAGAGCCATGATTTCTATATTGTCCGCAGCCTTCGGCTCAAGGTGGATCATAATCTCTTGGCACCGCGCGGCGTGAAATTGGAGGATATCCGGGAGATTTTCTCTCACGAGCAGGCCATTGCGCAGTGCGCCGGGTATTTGGAGCAGTTTGGGCCAGGTGTGAAGATTACGCCCTGTGAGAATACCGCGGCGGCCGCGGCGATTGTGGCCGGCTCATCCCGGCGGGACATCGCGGCCATTTCTTCTCACAGTTGCATCGAACTCTATGGGCTCTCCGCGCTGGCGCATGACATCCAAGATCGCAGCAACAATTACACGCGTTTTATTTGCATTTCGCGTAAGCTGGAAATCTATCCGGGCGCTGATCGGACTAACATTATGTTAACCACACCTCATCGTCCCGGGGCGTTGTATAAGGTATTGGCGCGTTTCTACGCACTTGGGATCAATCTCAATAAGCTGGAGAGCCGTCCTTTGCCGGATCGGGATTTTCAGTTTATGTTCTATTTCGGGTTGGAGACATCCGTCTACTCGGAGGAGTTCGCCAAACTGCTTTGCAGTTTGCAGGATATTTGCGATCAGTTTAAATATCTTGGCAGTTATTCTGAGGCGCTCTGATGCGGTGCGGATTGCTTGGCCGGACGTTGCAGCACAGCTACTCCCCCACTATTCACGCGGCGCTGGGGGGCGGGTATTCTTACGAGCTCTTTGAGGTGGAGCCGGAGGGTCTGCCCGCGTTTCTAGAGCGGGGGGATTGGGATGGGATCAATGTGACCATTCCCTATAAGCAGACGGTGATTCCATTTTGTCACGCGCTTTCACCGGACGCGCAGGCTATTGGGAGTGTCAATACCATTGTGCGCATGGCGGATGGGAGCTTGTATGGACACAACACGGATGCCGTTGGTTTTCTCTCTATGCTTCGGAAAAGCGGCATTTCGGCGGCGGGCAAGAAGGTGTTGGTGCTGGGCAGCGGCGGGTCCAGTCTCACGGTGTGCCATGTGCTGCGCGAACAGGGCGCGCGGGAGATCGTTGTTGTTTCTCGCGACGGACAAAATAATTATGTCAACTTACATCTGCACGCGGACACGGAAATTGTTGTCAATACTACGCCTGTCGGTATGTATCCGCACGTGGAGGCCGCTCCGGTTGACCTCGCTCTCTTTCCGCGCCTTGATGGCGTGCTGGATCTCATCTACAATCCATCCCGCACGCATCTTTTGATGGATGCGACGGATCGGGCGGTTCCCTGCGTCGGGGGGCTTACTATGCTGGTCGGGCAGGCGGCGGCAGCGGCGGAATATTTTGCGGGAAGGCAGATTGACGCAAATCAGATAGATTATGTTTTATGTAAACTTCGCAACCAGACACAAAACATCATTCTTGTTGGCATGCCGGGAAGCGGGAAGAGTACGGTTGGTTCTATTCTGCACGCGTGTACGGGTCGGCTGTTGATTGATACGGACCATGAGATTGCGCTGGCGGCGGGGTTGTCTATCCCGGAGATTTTTGAGCGAGAGGGCGAAGCCGGATTTCGCCTGCGGGAGACGGAAGTTTTGGCAAAGTGGGGCAAAGAATCCGGACTCATCATCGCGACCGGCGGCGGGGTTGTGACACGGGAGGAGAATTATCGGCATCTGCATCAGAATGGGATGATTTTCTTTCTGGAGCGGCCGGTGTCTGCGCTTGCGCGGGGTGATCGGCCTTTGTCGCAGGGGGATTTGCGCGAGATGTACGCGCAGCGGCTCCCGCTGTATCAGCGGTTTGCGGATGATACGGTGCAGAACGCGGGAGAGCCGGACGTGGCGGCGGATAGAATCTTGGAGGTGTTTGATGAAACTCTTGGTGATTAACGGCCCTAACCTCAATCTGCTCGGGCTTCGTGAGCCGGAGCTCTATGGGCAGGCGGATTATGCGGCGTTGGAGCGGCTCGTCCGCGCTACTTGTGCGCAGGAGGGTATTGAGGTCACGCTTTTTCAATCTAACCACGAAGGGGCGATTGTGGACGCCATTCAGGCGGCTTACGGCTCTGCAGATGGCATTGTGATTAACCCCGCGGCTTATACGCATACCAGCATCGCCATTCTTGACGCGCTGAAGGCTGTGGCGCTTCCCGCGGTAGAGGTGCATGTCTCGGATGTGGCGAGGCGGGAAGCGTTTCGGCAGGTGTCTTACGCGGGGATGGCCTGTGTGAAGACGATCAGCGGCGCGGGAATTGACGGATATCGGCAGGCGATTGTTTGGTTGAAGGGGTATTTGGGCGAGTAGGGCTATTCTTCCTCGGGCAGGCTTAGGGAGATGTATAACTCTTCCACCTCTTGGTGCGGGATCGTCAGAAGGTCTACTGTTACGGCGAGTTTTGCGCTGATTAGCGCGAGCTCCTTTTCTAGCCGTTTGATACGCATGTCAATGACTTCTCGATTCATCATTTGCCCTCCCGGTATGATTTGCCGCAATCATGGCAGATATCACATGGACACAACCGAAAAAGAGACGGAGAAATAATCTCCGTCTCTTTTTGTATCGACTCCACTTTTGGTGGGTACGCTAGTAGTAACATGGAGCGAAAGGGGGTCAGGTATATGGCTTCTGTTTGGCATGAAACGATTGCGCGTCATCCCCGTCCCGCCTTGGATGGAGACAGGGCGGCGGACGTACTCATTATCGGCGGCGGCCTCTCGGGCATTCTCACCGCGCATCTGCTCCAGGAGGCCGGTGTGCACGCGATTGTGGTCGAGGGCAAGACGATTGGCGGGGGCGTTTCCGGGAATACGACCGCGAAGATTACGGCGCAGCATGGTTTGATTTATGCCGATTTGATTCGACGGCGCGGCGCGGAGATTGCTCGACAGTATTATGACGCGAACACCGCGGCCATTGCGCGTTACCGCGCGCTGCATGCGCGTTTCCCTTGTGATTTTGAGGAGAAAACGGCCCATGTCTATTCCGTCCGTGATAGGCTGGCGCTTGAGCGCGAAGCAGAGGCCTATCGCAGGCTCGGTATCTCCGGAGCCATTGCCGATCATCCCCCTCTCCCCTTTTCTACGGCCGGTGCGATTGCGATGGAGGGGCAGGCGCAGTTTCATCCGTTGAAGCTGCTTTACGCGTTGGCGGAGGGATTGGAGGTATATGAGAATACCTTTGTCCACCAGATTGACGAGCACGCCGCTTATACGTCCGGCGGGACGATTCGGGCGCGGCGGGTTGTGTTGGCGACGCATTATCCGCTCGTCAATATCCCAGGGCTCTATTTCGTGAAACTCTATCAGCATCGCAGCTATGTCCTTGCGTTGGAAAACGCGCCGCTGGTCGATGGGATGTATTTGGACGAGCGTGAAACCGGTCTTTCGTTCCGAACTTTCGGCGATCTGCTTTTCGTCGGCGGCGGGGATCATAAGACGGGCAAGGCGGGCGGCAGTTATGCCGCGTTGGAGGCTTTTGTGCGGAAGGTGTATCCGAAGGCTGCCATCAAACACCGCTGGGCTACGCAGGATTGTATGTCGCTGGATCGCGTGCCTTATATCGGGCGGCATCGCAGCGGGGCGAAGACGCTGTATGTCGCTACTGGTTTTAACAAGTGGGGTATGACAGGGTCTATGGTTGCTGCCGGACTGCTCACCGATCTCATTGTGCAGGGGAAAAGCGCGTGGGAGGTGGTTTATCGTCCGCAGCGGTCTATGCTGTCCGGGCAGCTATTTGTCAATCTCGGCGCCGCGGCGAAGGGGCTTTTGTCGCTCGGCGGTCCGCGGTGCGCGCATATGGGGTGTAAATTGCACAAGAACCGGGTTGAGGGATCTTGGGATTGCGCCTGTCACGGGTCGCGGTTTGACCAGGAGGGGCATGTGCTCAACAATCCCGCTAAGAAGAGGCTGTCGCGATGAGTGCGCGGTTTGAGGGATGGTATTATAAGCATCAGGCGGGGGGCAAGTCTCTGGCGGTGATTCCCGGCCGGGCGAGGGATCATGCCTTTGTGCAGATTGTGACGAATGATGATTCGTATTATGTAAACTATCCTTTGGCCGCATATCACAGGGGCGATACTCTCCGCATCGGTGAAAACAGCTTCTCCCGCTCCGGAGTGCGGCTTGATATTGATTGTCCGGAGGTGCGGCTGTTCGGCGAGGTGCGCTATGGTGCGCTTACTTCTATCCGGGGCGACATTATGGGGCCGTTTCGGTATGTTCCGATGGAATGCCGGCATGGGGTTATTAGTATGGACCATGGCCTGGCGGGTACGCTCACTTTAAACGGTGTCCGCATCGACTTCACTGGGGGGCGCGGGTATATTGAATCTGATAGCGGCCGTTCTTTTCCGGGTGGCTATACTTGGGTGCAGTGCAACGCGTTTGGGACGGATTGCTCGATTATGGCGGCGGTGGCGCGGATTCCGTTTTGCGGTATCCGTTTCTGGGGTCATATCGCTGTGGTTCGGCTCGATGGGCGGGAGTATCGGCTGGCGACGTATAATGGCGGCAGGATTGTTCGCGCGGCGCCGGGGATTGTGGAGTTGCGGCGGGGTAAATATCGGCTCTCGATCGCTGTTGACAGTCACGAAGGTCTTCGCCTGCCCGCTCCCCGCTCCGGGGAGATGACGCATACGATTCGGGAGGCGATCTCTTGTCCGGCGCATTTTCGGTTCACGGAGGGGGAGCGCGTCTTATTCGAGGAGCGGAGCAAACACGCCAGTTATGAATATGAAATGGAGGAGCCGCTCTTAGGGTAGCGGCTCCTCCACTTTTTTCTTTCCGGATTTTTCTTTGCCCTGCAGCTCCGGCACCGGGGGCGCGTCGTTCTTTGGGAACTTCTGTTTTTTGTTGCTCTCCGTGCCGTGTGGTTCTTTGGGGTCGGGTCTGCGCATGCCTGCTTTCGCCATATTTCGCCTCCGTTGGTGTTTCTATGGCATTAGTATGCTATAATGGGACCAGTCCTATACGGGAGGTGGCGTTATGCCGTCAGAACTTTGGATGCAACTCCTTTGGATCTTCCCGCTCTACGCTTTCCTTGGCTGGTGCCTTGAGGTGATTTATTGTTCTGTCACCACAGGCAAATTTGTCAACCGCGGGTTTCTCAATGGGTGCATTTGCCCGATCTATGGGTTCGGCGCGGGTCTTGTGATTCTCAGCCTGACGTCTGTGCGGTATAACTTGTTCCTTGTCTTCTTCGGGGCGGCGCTGCTTGGAAGTTTTCTCGAGCTTGTCGGGGGCTTTTTGTTGAAGCGGGCCTTTCATCTTACCTGGTGGGATTATTCTGAGGAGCCGTTTAATCTCGGCGGATATATTTGCCTCAAATTCAGCCTTGCCTGGGGTGTCATCGGGCTTTTGTTGATTCAGGTTATCCATCCCCCGCTCGCCTATCTTGTGTTGTCGATTCCTTATTATCTTCTTCGTGTCTTGCTGGTTCTGTTTTACTTATATTTCATGGTCGATGTGGCAATCACCGTGCTGACGGTTCGGAAGCTTGACCGGGATCTCCAGGAGATTACCCGGCTGTCCGCGCTGATTAATCGGGGCAGCGACTTTCTGGCGGAGGGGATTGGCGACTCCGCGATTGAGGCGGCACGCAGAATCGAGGCGTCTGGGTTTGCCGGAAGAGCGCGGACTGTGCGAGGGCGTATCCACGCGGGCAGAATGGAGGCCCGCTCCAGGCTCCGCAGACGGCTACACGAGTTTGAGCGGTTTACCGCTTTGCTCGAGTATAGAGGCCGTATCCGTTCACGTCTCTTCCGCGCCTTCCCCAATCTAAAGGCTTCCGACAATGGCGGCGCGCTTCGAGAACTGAAAGCGCGTATCGGAAAGCGCGGTAAGCGAGATGAGTAGCGCTTATAGAATATAAAGCAGGAGCATGTCGAGGTGTTGCCGACATGCTCCTGCTTTATATCTCCTGCCCGTATTTTGACTGCCAGTTTCGCATCTTATCGCTCAGCTTGTCTTCCCGCGCTTCTTTGGCGCTGCCGAACAGAGAGAGTTGCAGGTTCGGCGTGAGGCCACTGAGAGAGATGCCGATGAGCCGGATGGGGCGTTCTTCAATTTTATCCAGCAGGGCCGCCGCGGTCCCATAGATATCCGCCGCGTGATCCGTCGCGTCGCCGGTTTTGGAACGGGTGATGGACTTCATGTCGCTATAGGTCACCTTGAGCGTGATCGTCTGCGCATATACGCCTTTCTGCCGGATATCCGCGCTCAGCTTTTCCGCGGTGAGGAAGAGGATATATTTTAGATATTCCAGATCTGTCGTATCTCGTTGGAAGGTCTGTTCCATGCCGATGGATTTAGGCTCCATATATGGCGTCACACGGCGGCGGTCTATTCCCTCGGCCAGTTCGACGATCTGTTTGCCATAGTTGCCCAGCAGCGCTATTACGCCGTCCGGGTTGTCCCATATCTGCCGGACGGTGGTGATGCCGATGCTTTGCAAGGCTTCGGCTGTTTTGGGACCGACGCCGTAGATGGTGCGCACACTGCGGTCCGCGATTAGGGTTTGCAAATCCGCCGGGGTGAGGATTTCGAAAAACCCGTCCGGTTTCTTTTCTTCGCTGGCTAGTTTTGCCGCCATCATAGAGTAGCCGACGCCTACCGAACAGGTGAGGTCTAGGGCCTCCCTGGTTCGGCGTTTGATCGCGTGCGCAATTTCCGCCGCGCCGCCGAAGTGATGCGCTGTGTCGGTGACATCGAGGAAGCCTTCGTCTAAGGAGAGGTATTCGCAAATGTCTGTGTAGTCCGCCCAGATTTTGTGGACTTCCCGCGAGACGGCGGCGTATTTTTCCAGGTCGGGGTACATGTAAATCCCTTGTGGGCAGCGGCGATAGGCCTCTTTGATGCTCATGGCCGAACGGACTCCGAATTTTCTGGCTTCATAGCTGCAAGTGCAAACCACCCCGCGCTCATGCGGCAGCGCGCCGATAATGAGAGACTTCCCCGCCAAACTCGGATTGTCTCTCACTTCGACGGCGGCGTAAAAGGCGTCCATGTCTACATGGACGATGCGGGTTCTAGCTTGCTCCTTGTTTGCCATGGCTTTATGCAACCGATATCACTTTGTTCACAGGCAGCCAGCCCGTCTTCCCTGCCTCGTCTTCTGCATAGACCCATTCGAACACGAGGTCGATTAGGGTGAGATGCTGGCCTGGTTTCACGATTAACTCTGTGGGGTTATAGTCCCGCACCAAAACGCCGTCTGCTAGATAGGTGATTGGGAGATAGGTTTCGTGCTTCTCTATCACGCAGGCCAGCCAGTGCGCGTCTTTGCCGCTGCCCCAGAGCGCGTCGGCGTGGATGGGGTATTCGTTGTTCGCTTGCAGATTGTGGACGGCTGTGCCTTTTGCGAACAGGGGGAATGTGCCGTGGCCGTCATGTTGTTCCATTACCAGTAATTTCATGCTAGTTTCTTCCTTTCATTTCGCGTCTGCGCACAGTCTATCACGCGAAACACGGCATCTGTGTGTCTGGTTTATTGGTAGCGGTCTAAAATATTTCGTGCGGCGGTTTGTAAGGCCTCTATCAGTTCCGGCGGTTCTAAGACCTTTACCTTACCGCCAAAGCCCAGGAACCAGCTGATGAGGTAAGCGGAGTTTATATAGCCGACTTCAAAACGGAGGCCTTCTTTCGTCTCTGTAAAACTGTCCAGACCATATGCGTCGATTAAGAGGTATTTTTCTGAAGGGTCGAACAGGGCTACGAGAGGAATCTCGTCCGCGCATCCGGCGAAAAACTCGAGCCGTTCAGGCGGGAACTCGCGCCTCGTATAGCTTTCTTCGCAGAGGGTGAGGTTCCATAGGCGTGTCAACTTGAAGGTGCGGAAGTCTTGGCGTTCTTCGCAAAAGCCGAATACATACCAGGCGCCCCATTGGAAGATGACGTGATAGGGTTCTATTCGGCGGTGCGATTCCCCTTTTTCGTAGTAGTAGTCAAACTCGATCAGCCGCTGTTCGCGCATGGCGCGTTTGATGAGTTCAATTTTCCCCGTCAACTGCTCTTTGTAGTGTGAGGCGAGATTGATAATCACCGGTTCAGAGAGCGACACGACCGCACCGGCCTTCGCCTGGAATTTATCCAAGGTCCGCTCGATCTGCGACTCTTCCGAGACGCTACCTATCCCCTTGAGCGCGGCGATGATGCCGGACAGTTCATCTGTGGTCAACACGCTTTTGTCCAGCTTAAATCCCTCGGCGATGGAGATGCCGCCGCCGACGCCTTGCTGGGTGACGATCGGAATGCCGGCTTGGCAAAGCGCGTCTATGTCCCGTCCGATGGTGCGGCGGTTGACTTCGAACTTTTCCGCGAGTTCCGGCGCGGTGACGCGGTTGTTTTGGAGCAGGGTGGTTAGTATACCGAGTAGGCGGTCTAGTTTCATAGACGGCTCCTTTCTATGGGATTTGTGTCTATTGTAGCACAGAAACAGGGCATCAGTGTGTCTTGTTTCTGAATTTTTGGAGGTATGCAAAAAAAACGAGCGTCCTTTACAGAAACTCCTGGGTATCGTCTGATTAGGGCGCCATGTTCGCCAAATGCAATAATATTTACAAAAACAAAACTATGCATTGACAACATTCTTGTTATAAATGTAAAATATATTACAAAATACTATTAAAATCCACGCGCATTCCATTGATATGCCACGCACGCCAAGTATTGGAGGTATTCTTATGAAAAAAGTTAGTTGTTCTTTTATTTCTCTGCTCTTGGCCCTATTGCTCTTTGGATTCCTCGCGCCTGCAGCACAGGCCGCTACGGCATCCGTATCCAATTGGAGTGGGCTGCAGACAGCTATAAGCACCGCAACCGAACCGACTACCATTACGGTAACCACCAGCTTTTCGGCCATCGGCGGCGCGATCACCATCCCCGCGGGGACGGACATCACGCTTGTCGGCGCTACCGGCGCGGAGATCATTACCCAGCCGGCCACAGGCCAGCGGCATTTCATCGTGCAGGGAACTCTGACTCTGCAAAATGTCACTCTAGACGGCGCGAATAACGCAGTAATCGGCGGCGGGGTGGATGTGTATGGCACACTTACCATGCAAGCCGGCAGCCAGCTCTCTTCTAACCGTGCGGTCGGCTCCGGCAACGGATCTCTGGGTGGGGGCATCCACGTCTTTCCCGGCGGGAGCTTTACCATGGCCGGCGGCCTGATTAGCCAAAACGCGGCGGCCTGGGCCGGCGGCGGCGTCTTGGTTGACGGCGGCACGATGACCATGTCCGGTGGTCAGATTATAGGCAATACCGCAAACTCCTCCGGCGGCGGCATAGAGATGCGCAATGGCGCGATTCTTACCATGACAGGCGGTATCATTAGCCAAAATACATCCACCACCGCGGTTTCTGTGGGCGGCGGGGTAGAACTCAAAAGCTCTTATTTCACGATGTCCGGCGGGCAGATCATGCAAAACCGCACGGTCTATGGCGGCGGCGTGCACGCGGACACGAACAGTACGTTCACCATGACGGGCGGGCAAATCATAAACAACACCGCCACTGGGAATGGGGGCGGGATATTTTCCACTGACAACAGTTATGCAAATCCTATCCCGAATCCGGCCAACCACTATCGAAATCTCATCATTGGTCCCGCAGCCGTCTTTTCCGGCAACGTGGCCGGAAATGGAGCCCGGCGTCCGCCGAGCAACGCGCTTGCCACCTCCATTTCCCAGACAACTACCTCTATTTTTGAACATGCTTTAAACAACTATGATATCAACTACTACGCTTCTGGCTCTATGGTTACTTATCTGACCGTCATCTTCACGGTAGCCCCCGGCACCCCAGTGCCCGGCGTGCCAGCGGTCCAGCTCGTTTCCGCCTCAGGCAGCCCCCGCGCACCCACCTACGCCATGCGACCCACACCACCTGCAAATTACGGTTTTATCGGCTGGCGCGCTTCCGGTACAGGGCCGCTTTTAAGCGGAGCTGAAGTGTTGCAGACGCCCATTTTAGACGATACCACCTATGTCGCCCAATACGCCGCCCCCATTACGCTGACTTTCGACGCGCAGGGCGGGGTTTTTGCCGATTCTTCCTTCATCCAAACCGTATTCCCTGTGGTAGTGACAACCACTTATAGCACGGCCTTTTCTCAGATCGCTAACCCCACACAGACCGGCTCTACATTCCGTGGCTGGTTCACAGCGCCCGACGGCGATGCTAGCGGCGTACAAATTCTGCCTACTACCATCATCACTACGCTGGTAGACCAGACCCTCTACGCCCGCTGGACAGCCCTTCCGACCGTTACTTTGACCTTTATCGCACCATATGGCACACCCTATAGCCAGGTCGTCCCCGGAAAGATTGTGGGAGACACCTTTGTCACCACATTGGCGTCTCTCGCTGAGCCCGTGCGGGCATACTATACGTTTGCCGGTTGGTCTACCGCACTTTCCGGCGGCAGCTTGCTTTCCGACGGCAGCATCGTACCGGGTGTAGACACAACCTATTACGCGCAGTGGACTCCGCCTGCCCCTGTCCAGGTCACCTTCGATGCCGTAGACGGCGACCCTGTTTTGCAGGCTCAACTGGCCACCCCGGGACAAACTTACGCAGCGGCCTTTGCCGCAGTCCAGACACCCACGCGGCCTTACTACAGTTTTGCCGGCTGGTTTACCCAGCCTTTTGGCGGGTTTCCGGTCAGTGCAAGCACCATAGTTACACAGACGGAAGACCATATCTTATACGCCCAATGGATTCCCCCAGGCGCCATCACAGTTACGTTTGACGCGCAGGGCGGCGTTCCGGCTTTGCAGTCGGCCACTGTCCTGCCCGGCGACTACTACTTGGACGCGTTTATGATAGTGACGGATCCGATCTACCCCGGCCACACCTTCCTCGGCTGGTTTACAGCGAGTGCGGGCGGTGCGCGTGTCTTCGAGACGAACATCATAACACAACTCACAAGCCACACCCTGTACGCCCACTGGACACAAATTCCGCCGCCTGGCAGCGGCAACGGCAGTGGCAGCGGCGGAGGCGGGAGCGGCGGTGCTAGCGGCGGCGACCCCGGCGACGATACCAGCGGCGACGTATTCCACCCGGATTTTCCGCCGCCCGAGACTCACTTTGCTTATTTGATCGGCGTCGGCGACGGCATGATTGCCCCTGCCGGGAGCCTTACCCGTGCCGAAACAGCAACCGTTTTGCTCCGTCTCTTAGCTGATGAGCCTCGGTCTAACTTCTGGACCTTGGAAAACCCTTTCCCCGACGTACCGAATAACGGCGGAGCATGGTTTTCGAATGCCGTAGCCGTGGTCAATACCGCAGGATTGATGACAGGGATGCCGGATGGCAATTTCCATCCGTATCGTTCCATCACGCGGGCGGAGGTAGTTACCATTCTGGTCCGGAAGCTGGATGAAAATGTGCGCTTTGAAGGTACGTCCGATCTGTTTTCAGACATCGCCGGACACTGGGCGCGTGACGCCATCAACTTAGCGGGTCAGCTCGGCTGGATAACAGGGTATGCGGATGGCAGCTTCCAGCCCAATGCCGGCATTACCAGGGCCGAATTTGCCGCTATAGTAAACCGCATGTTCGACCGCACCGCAGCAGATATCCGGACCGCGGATATGCACATCTGGACAGACAACTTAGATCAAAACAGATGGTACTATTGGCCCATGCAGATCGCTTCGAACGCCGAACCCAACGCGCCCTACCGCAACTGGGCCGCACTTCAACTGCCAAACGCGAGGCCGGAAGACGTATACGGCCCGTAGGCGACCGATAGGCGCCGACATGAACATGTAAGCCGCCTGAACAGGCACCATTCCGGATTAAAATCATTGTCTCCACGGCCTTGCAACACAGTGTGTTGCAAGGCCGGATTATTGTACAGACGATAGGCCTGACATGACAAATCCCACGCCAAACTATTTTTTCGCGTGGGATTTATCATATTCGTGGTGCGAATCCTAAAGAAGGACATAAAAAACCCTAGCAAAGGCAGAAGCCCTTACTAGGGTTCGTACTGGCAGCGGGCGAAGGATTCGAACCCTCACAAACAGAGTCAGAGTCTGCTGTGCTACCTTTACACAAGCCCGCTTTGTGGACGAACTTTATTATATAAGATTTTCGTCCATTGTCAAGTGAGCCAGGTTATAACACCGTGCCTACGTAGGCGAATCCGCTCGGTGCGGGGGGCGCGTTTGGGTGCCTAGACTCGAATTGGAAAGGCTTCCCTATCGCCTCCGAGGCAAGCATCAGGTGACAGAGCGCGATACCGACATCCAACTCCTGCAAATTGTACACCAATGCCTTGAGTCCCTTGCGTACCGCTTGATAGACGTGGATCACGCCATCCTCCGCAATAAAATACCAAGGCTGGAGATTGATCCCTGACGGAGCCAGGCGGGCGGCCTCTAATCTCGAGTCCTCCCCCGTAGCAATTTCCGCCAGAGACTTCCGCTTGCATGTTCCCGACGTGCGGGTCGCGGGTTCCGCGGGTCTGCCGAAGCAGATGCTCAGGATGTCCGTCTCTCCGTTGGGTGTTTCGCGGCCTTTGGCCCCACCCAGCCAGCAGGCTCCGAGCCCTCTGGCTGACAAATATAGGTCGAGTTGTTGGAATAGAAAGCCCACGCAGAGGTCGCGGTGCGGTTGCGGATTTCCGGAAATCACCAGATAATGGGGCGCTTTGGGAGCAAGCAACGCTTTTGTCTGCCTCGGACCCAAAATTCGGTGGTTGAGCGTAACCTCCGGAAACAGAGGCCGCATTGTGCGGATGAACGCTTCGATTTCTTGCAGTTCAGACGCATCGAGCGGTTCCGGTTGATATTTCCGGCAGGATTTGCGGAGAAAAATCTGTTTGTATAGATCCATCTATGTGGCGCTCCTCTCAAATATTCCCTTGACTTTTTTGTTCCGTCTGCATACAATATATCGTGGCGGGGGCAAAAAGCCGAGCGGCTCTGTATTCAGACAGGACGCTCGGCTTTATCTTGTCCCGCGTTTGATTTACTAGCCAAACAGCATGGTCGCGAAATAGTCTTCCGGCGTCTCCGCGCGGCGAAGGAGGCGGACAGAGCCGTCCGGGGTTTTGAGGAGCTCGGCGGAGCGCAGTTTGCCGTTGTAGTTGTACCCCATCGCATGCCCATGAGCCCCCGTGTCGTGGAGTACGACATAGTCGCCGATTGCAATCTCCGGCAGAGCGCGGTCAATGGCGAATTTATCATTGTTCTCGCAGAGCGAACCGGTCACGTCGTAGACATGATCGAGGGGCGCGGCCTCTTTGCCGAGGACGGTAATGTGGTGGTAAGCGCCGTACATCGCGGGGCGCATAAGATCGGAGGCGCAGGCGTCTAGGCCGACATATTGCTTGTAAGTATCCTTCTTATGCCGCACTTGGCTCACGAGGCAGCCGTATGGCCCGAGCATGAAGCGTCCGAGTTCGGTGAAAATGGACACGTCTCCCAACCCGGCAGGGACGAGAATCCGCTCATAGGCCGCGCGGACGCCTTCGCCGATCACCGCGATATTGTTCCCTCTCTGCTCAGGGCGATAGGGTATCCCGATGCCGCCGGAGAGGTTAATGAAGCTAATCTTTGCCCCGGTTTTTTTGTGGAGTTCCACCGCGAGTTCGAACAGAATCGCCGCAAGCGCGGGATAGTAATCGTCTTTGATTGTGTTGGACGCGAGAAAGGCGTGGATGCCGAACTCTTTGGCGCCGTAGGCCATGAGTTTTTGATAGGCCTCTATCATCTGGGCCTTCGTCATACCATATTTGGCGTCTCCCGGGTTGTCCATAATCTCGTTGTCCAGCGCGAAAACGCCACCGGGGTTGAAGCGGCAGCTGATTTTCTCCGGAACACCAGCAGTCTCTTTGAGAAAGTCCACATGCGAAAGGTCGTCCAAGTTGATGATGGCGCCGAGTTCTTTGGCCTTGACAAACTCCTCCGCGGGGGTCACGTTGGAGGAAAACATAATCTCCTCTCCGACAATCCCCATCCGCTCGGCGAGTAAGAGTTCTGTCATGGAGGCGCAGTCTACGCCGCAGCCTTCTTCGCGGAGGATTTGGAGTATCCCCGGCGTGGGCGTGGCTTTGACAGCGAAATATTCTTTGAATCCCGGATTCCAGGCAAAGGCCGCCTGGAGCCGCCGGACGTTATCCCTAATCGCCTGCTCATCGTAGAGATGGAAGGGTGTTGGGTGGGTTTTTACGATCTCTTGTACTTCTTCTAGAGTTACAAAGGTCTGCTTCATGGCGCGATCTCCTTTTTGTTCAGCTTCTTTCATCTTACTGCAAAACTGAACTGAAATCAAGAGAACACTGGCAATTTCAGTCGGATTCGTGTATGATAAGCGGACAGATATCATGCAGCAATCCTATGGAGGACTCCTATGGCAAAATACGAACGGCACTTAACTGGCGACTTTGACTCTCTGCTCAAAACTTTGGATGACGGCATTTTACGTGGCGCTGCCACAAGCTTTCAAGACGGGAGCGATTATATCGAAGGCAATGTTCGTTGCGCGGTGCGTGTGTATGAACGATACAGCCTCCTCGGCAAGGGCCGCATGGGCGTGAATATTACGCTCATCGGTAATGGGAACAAACTCTTCCTCTCTCTCATCTCTTCTGGCGGGAGCACGGCCGTGTTTTTTAAGATCAACACTTGGAGCGAACAAGCATTTGCGGGCGAAATTATCGACCTCGTGGACCGATGGGTGCAAAGATAAAAAGCGGCCATCTCACAAAGGAGATGACCGCCGCAATGTTCTATCTATCGGGAACATCACTTGACACAACGATTCCGAAACAGCGCACAAACTGGTCTTTGACCATTCGCTCTCAGCAGTTTTCTTCTATCTCATGTCTCTACACTACTCTCACACTATAGGCTTCGCTGCCCCCAGCTAAGTGGTAGAAACCGCCCACCAAAAGCACCGGTCTGGAGTTCTTCGGTTCCTGAACTCAACCAGATTTTTTGTGTCCACCGCTAGTATGTGTCGAAGCCGCAACGATACACATTGAAAATTTTTGATAGTTTGCCTTTTGTAGTGAATATAGTACTAACATAGGACAGTCTACCAACGAAACGGAGAGATCAACATGCCTGAATTGCCAAATCTGCCGGATTTTTCGGCCTTATCGGAGTTGCCAGACCTATTGAGTCAACAATCTATTGCTACCGTTATTCTCGCGAGTATTCTTCTTTTGCTGGCAATTTTGCTGTTTACAAAGCCGGTTCGCCTCTTACTTAAGCTGGTTCTGAATACGATCGGCGGGTTTGTGGCTTTGTTTTTCCTGAACTATTTCGGCCAATTCATCGGAGTTACGCTGGGTTTTAACCTATTCAACGCCGTCATCGTTGGTATTTTCGGGCTGCCCGGCGTGGGACTTTTGCTCCTGTTGCAGTGGCTGTTGTGATCTAAAATTTGAAATTAGTCTTGAGCATTCTAAAGAAAATCGAAGCATTTCGAAGAAAACAGGAGCATGCATTGTATCAAATTGCATTTCACAAAAAATTGTATTGACATGCCTCAAAGCCTTGTGGCATAATAACCTAGCTACGTAAAAAGCAGATAAAAAGGGTTGGAGGCAGGAAAACTATGTCCACTTTCATGGAAAAGAAGGAAACCGTTGACCGCAAATGGTATATCCTCGACGCGGCAGGCGTACCGCTGGGCCGTACCGCTACCGTCGCGGCTGATCTTCTCCGCGGCAAACACAAGGTGACCTACACCCCGCATGTCGATTGCGGCGATTTTGTCATCATCCTCAACACAGACAAAGCTGTTTTGACAGGTAAGAAGCTTGAGCAAAAGTTCTATCGCCGTCACTCCGGTTGGGTCGGCGGGCTCAAAGAAGTCAAATACAGCAAGCTCATGGAGCAAAAGCCCGAACTCGCCATGACCCTCGCGGTCCGCGGGATGTTGCAGAAAAACACGATCGCCCGCAGCCAGCTTCTTCGTTTGAAGGTCTATCGCGGCGAAGAACACCAGCACCAAGCTCAGAAGCCTGAGCTTTGGGCAGCGGAATAAGGGAGGTAGTGACGAATGTATAAGAGCAAAAAGCTGTATCACTACGGTACAGGCAGAAGAAAGGCCTCTGTGGCCCGTGTCCACCTCTTCCCCGGCGGAACCGGTCAAATCACAATCAACAACCGGGACATCAACGACTATTTCGGGCTGGAAACATTGAAGCTCATCGTGCGCCAACCGCTGAATCTTCAAGCAATTAGCCTACTCGACAAGGTAGACGTCCGCGCTACTGTCGCTGGCGGCGGCGTCACCGGTCAAGCCGGCGCAATCCGCCACGGAATCGCCAGAGCGCTCCTGCTCATGGACGAGAACTACCGCACCCCCCTCAAGGCCGCCGGGTTCCTGACCCGCGACCCGAGAATGAAAGAGCGTAAGAAGTACGGCCTCAAGGCCGCACGGAGAGCGCCGCAGTTCTCCAAGAGATAGTTCCCTCAAACCCGCCAACGGGCTTCTCCCGTTGGCGGGTTTTTATTTTGGCGGCGCCCAAAATCATAAATCCAGCCCCGTTCACATACTTTCTCAATAATAAGAGGAGGTATACGCATGAGCCGAAGGCAAGAACCGATACAGACAAAATCATATCTATCTCTCCCGCCGAATGGCGAAAGCAAGCTGTGTTTGGAGGATCTCGACGGTGGTCAAAAGGACTACCTGGGCGCCCTGCTGCATGCCGCATTTCTGAACGCGCTCTATGCGGGGCAAGCACGTTTCCGTATAGAAGACCCCTCTCCCTAGCATGGCGAACCATGCCGCACTCTACATCCGCGTCTCCACAGATGACCAGCTCGAATTTTCTCCTGAAGCGCAGCAAAAAGCCTTGCTCAAGTATGCGGACGAGCATGGATACTTCGTAGACGCGGCGAACATCTTCATCGATGAAGGCATCTCGGGGCGCAAGGCAGAAAAACGGCCCGCGTTTCTGCGGATGATCGCAAAAGCCAAAGACCAAGTTCGCCCCTTTGCGTTCATCCTCGTCCATAAGTTTGATCGCTTTGCCCGATCTCGGGAAGACAGCGTGGTATATAAATCCCTCCTGCGGAAAGAATGCGGCGTGCGGGTAGTCAGCATCACGGAGAGCCTCGAGGACGACAAGTTTTCGATCATCCTCGAGGCCATGCTCGAGGCAATGGCGGAATATTACAGTATCAACCTCGCGGAGGAAGTCAAGAAGGGCATGACAGAGAAGGCGCTCCGGGGCGGGTTGCAGACCTCTCCCCCCTTTGGATATGCCGCGGCGGAGAATCGGCTAGTTCCGGTCGAGGAGGAGACTGGCTTTGTCCGTGAAATATTTCGGCGTTTTTTGCTTGGCGAGGGGTTTTATTCCATTTCGAGATGGCTCAACAGCATGGGGGTGCAGACGCATCGGAGGAATCCGTTTGAGAGCCGCACCGTGGAATACATCCTTCGCAATCCTGTCTATATCGGCAAGCTGCGCTGGAATCCGCTTGGAAAAACGCGGAGAGCCTATGACGACGAACATATTATCCTGGCAGACGCAGCGCACGCGCCTTTGATCGACGCAGACACTTGGGAGGCCGCGCAAAGGCGTGTGCGAGAAGTGAAATCCCAGTGGAAGGATCACGGACGCCCTGCGGCGGAATACAAAGATTGGCTCTCCGGCCTTGTCCGATGCGCAAACTGCGAAAGTACGCTCATTTTCTCGAAACCGCACTATTGGAAGTGCAATGGCTATGTCAAGGGGGCATGCAGGTCGAGCCAGCATATATCCGATGCGCGCCTCAAGGAAGCGATTTTCGCGCGGCTTGGCGCAGATACGCGGAGCAGGCAGACAATCGTCTCAGAACCGTGCTCTGTGGCGCATCACAAGGTCGATGTCGTCTCCTCCCTACAACGCAAGGCTGCCCAGTTGGAAAAGAAATTGGATCGCCTTAGAGAGGCTTATTTGGAGGGAATCGAAACAGTCGAGACATATCGGGAGGCAAAGCGGGAGATGGAGCGTGAACTCACCACAGCAAAGGAACAGATCGCGCATATCTCTTTGGACGATCCCTCGTCAGTTGACATAATATTTTTAATTCAATCTCTGACAGGCATATTGCAATCCGACACCGTAACAACGGCGAAAAAACACAAAGCCCTCGTCAGCATCATCGACACTTGTACCTTCAGCAAAGCAAACAATCTACTAGAGATCACCTATCGCGATCCGCTTCATACGCATAGGTGAAAAAGACCGCTGCCACTGGCAGCGGTCTTTGCTTATGCCCGGTCAAAGGCGGGGTTCATGACATACACATTGCGCTGATCCAGCCGTGCTCTAACGAGTTCAATGGCCTCGCCAAAACGCTGGAAATGGACGATTTCGCGTTCGCGGAGAAAGCGGATAACGTTGTTCACGTCCGGGCAGTCCGAAAGCCGAAGGATATTGTCGTATGTAGTCCTCGCCTTTTGTTCGGCGGCCATATCTTCCACCAGATCGGTAATCACATCGCCTTTGACGGCGAAGGTAGCGGCGGTCCATGGCGTGCCGGAGGCAAACTGCGTATAGACACCGGCGGTATGGTCCACGAAATAAGTCTCAAGACCCGCACGTTTGATGTCTTCCTCCGTCATGTTCCGTGTCAACTGGTGGACAATGGTCGCCACCATCTCGAGGTGCCCCAGCTCCTCTACGCCGATGTCCGTAAGCAGACCCTTGAGTTCCGGATAGGGCATCGCATAGCGTTGGGAAAGGTAACGGAGCGAGGCACCCAACTCTCCATCCGGCCCGCCGGACTCCAACTTGTGACACTTTAGGAAAATACGAACACAAAGCGCTTATCCCAAGGGAGAGGCGCTTTTTCGTGGAAGGGGGTGAACTATGCCAAGACGTAACAACCGAAAGAAACCATCATCACCTCGCGGCGCAACGCACTTTGACCAAACCTTTAAGCCAAGTTGCCTTGGGTGTGCCTTTGCCGGACCGAACGCCAAGTGTCTGACTCGTGACGGAAGGTGCTTGAAAACCCGGCCACACTCAAAATAGGAGGTTCCACTTTGTAGTGAGATGATGCCCCCTATTCAATACAAACCCTAACGCCGCCCAGTGAGGTGGCTATTTTTATTTCGGAGGTAATCGTATATGCAAAATCAGATTCAAATTTTCGAGAGCCAAGAGTTTGGCAAGTTGGAAGTTTTGACGATTGACGGCAAACCATATTTCCCCGCCAAGGAATGCGCCGAAGTTCTTGGATACACAAAGTCCCGCAATGCAATTGAGCGCCATTGCAAGGGGGCCCTGAAACGGGGCGTCCTTACAAACGGCGGGATGCAAGAAAAAACCTATATCCCCGAAGGCGACCTATACCGTCTAATCATCCGCTCGAAGCTCCCCTCTGCCATCCGTTTTGAAACATTCGTGTTCGATGAGGTCCTCCCCACCATCCGCAGACACGGTGCATATATCCACGAGGACATTCTCAGACAAATGCGAGAGGATAGGGTCTTTGCCGATTGTCTACTCGACAGCCTTTCAGAAGCGCAAGCGAACAATCAGGCGCTCATGACCCGTGTCAATCAGCTCCAGCCTAAAGCCCGATATTTCGACATGATCCTGCAATCTCCCACCGCCGTGCCGGTCAGCATCATTGCCAAAGACTACGGGATGACGGCACAAGCATTTAACAAGCTGCTTCATGCGTTTGGAGTGCAATACAAAATCGGCCAAACTTGGCTCATATATAACGATTTCGCTGGGCGGGGCTATACCGTGTCTAAGACCTATCACCACGGTGACGAAGAGGTAATTGTCCATACTTGCTGGACACAGAAAGGGCGGCTTTTCCTTTACGAGCTGCTGGCGTGGCATGGCATATTGCCGGACGCAGAAACGATGAAGGATGTGGTGCAAATAACAGACCAAGACCAAATCAACGAGAAGAATGTCTGCCTCATAATCAAGGGCGGCCGGTTGACGGCACAGGCGATGGCTCTTGCCATGAGAGCTTTTCTGAATCCCGACGAGAGCGTTGCTAAGCAGTTTTCGGCCCTCAACCGGGGCGAACAGTCCGTCGAGGAGCTCATGCATCAGGGCTGCTGCCCCGCATATTGAAGTCAGTAACGAGAGTATTAAGGAGTTTGAGCGTGTTGCCCGTGAGCACGGAATCAAGTACGAGGTTCGGAAGGACGCATCAGAAAATCCCCGAAGTGGCTTGTGTTCTTCAAGGGAAAGGATGTAGATGACATCACGGCAGCGTTCCGCAAATTCTCTGCCCAGCAGTTAAACAAGACCGCTGAGAAGCCATCCCTCGGCGACACGATGCGTGACGCGGAGAGCAAGGTTAAAGACCAAGCGCTTGATCCCACCCCGCATCAGAATCGGGAGCGTGCGCTATAAGCATATCACCCCAGTTAAAGACGCACCTGATCCGCACTCTCCCGTATGTGCTAATTGGCATCGTCGTCGGGCATGTGAGCGCTGAACTGGCGTGGATTCCCTATCATCCGGCGCTGGTTGGGCTTGCCGGGGCGTTGCTCATCCGTGTTGTTGTATTTTTAAAAGGGCTTAACGCCAAGAAGTACCGCAAGGACAGGGAATATGGCAGCGCCCGCTGGCGTGCAGAATCTTAACGTAACCAAAACTTATATTGACGGACGGAGGGACACCCCATGACGAAACATAACAAGATAACCGCCTTATATTCCCGCCTGTCCGATGGTGACGAGGACAGGGACGGCGGGGAGAGTAACAGCATTAAAAATCAAAAGATGTTTTTGGAACAACACGCCCAACAGCAAGGGCTGACAAACGTCAAGCACTATGTAGACGATGACGAAAGCGGACGCTTTTTTGACCGCCCCGCCTACTCCGCTATGATTGAAGATATGCGGAGCGGAAAAATCGGTACAATCATAATCAAGGACATGACAAGATGGGGCAGGGATTATTTGGAAGTCGGAAACGCTATGGGTCTCGGGGCGGCGTCCAATCAATCCAATCCATCGCCAGATCTCGGGGTGGCAACTGTGGGCCGCCATCTCGCCCACCGCTTGCCCACAGCGCGCCCGCCGCACTTGGTGCGCGTCCGTCT
>WRAO01000013.1 GCA_009780175.1 Oscillospiraceae bacterium | reverse complement strand
CGCGCACCGCACATTCGTCTCGTGCATTGCACAAGAGCGTGTATGCCCGAAAGCGACATAAACCTCCGCCGGCAGGCGGAACCACATGATTTGAACGCACACAAACCAAAAGTCAAATGGGGGTCGTCAGGGGGCAAAGCCCCCTGACGCGCATTTTTTGCATACTTTTTTGGGCAAGATCAAAAAGTATGGCGCCTCAGCGCAACGAGCGCAGCGAGCCGCAGGCTCAGAAAAAACAAAGACAGCCTAGCGCGACGCGGTGTCGAGATTGGAGTCGCCTTGCCAGAGCATCTTCTCGCGGAGGTCTTTGCCGACGAGTTCCATCGGATGCTTGGCCAGCTGCATGCGCTTGGAGTTGAAGAAGGGGCGGCCGTTACGGTTTTCGGTGATCCATTTGTTGGCGAAGGTGCCGTCTTGGATGTCGGAGAGGACTTCACGCATTCTGGCTTTGGTTTCCGCGTGGGGAACGACGCGCGGGCCGGAGACGTATTCGCCGAATTCAGCGGTGTCGGAGATGGAGGTGTGCAGGCCGACTACGCCGCCTTTGTTGATGATATCGACGATGAGTTTGAGCTCGTGGACGCACTCGAAATAGGCGTTTTCGGGGGAATATCCGGATTCGATCATAACTTCGAAGGCGCAGCGCATGAGGTCTACCACGCCGCCACAGAGGACGACTTGTTCGCCGAAGAGGTCGGTTTCGGTTTCTTCGTCCATAGTAGTCTCGACGATACCGGCGCGTGCGCCGCCGATGCCCGCTAAGTAGCCGAGGGCGATATCGTAGCATTTGCCGGTGGCGTTTTGTTGGATGGCGACGAGGCAGGGCACGCCCTTGCCCGCCACGAATTGGCCGCGCACGGTGTGGCCGGGGCCTTTGGGGGCGGCCATGAAGACATCTACATCTGCCGGCGGGGTGATGAGGCGGTAGCGGATGTTAAAGCCGTGGGCGAAGGCGAGGGCCTTACCCTTGGTGAGGTAGGGTTTGATGTCTCTGTTGTAGACCTCAGGCGCGATGTCGTCTACGATGAGGAGCATGATGATGTCGCCTTTTTCGGTAGCTTCGGAGACGGTGAAAACATCGAAGCCTTCTTCGGTAGCGGCGTCCCAGGATTTGCCGGGGCGGGCGCCGATGATGACTTTTACACCGCTGTCACGGAGGTTGAGGGCGTGGGCGTGGGCTTGGGAGCCGTAGCCGATGATGGCGACGGTTTTACCGTCGAGCGCTTTGATGTTACAATCTTTCTCATAAAACATGTTTGCCATAGTTGAACTCTCCTTTTTCCTTCGTGTTTTCGTCAATGGTATATTGACCCCGTTCGAGGGCGATCATACCAGTGCGTACTAATTCAATGATACCGAACTCGCGGAGCAAAGTCTCGACGGCTTCAGTCTTTTCCTCGGCGCCGATGAGCGAGAGGGTGAGTGTCTCGGCGCAGACGTCGATGATGGAGCCGCGGAAGATGTTTGCGATTTGGATGACTTCATTGCGGATTTCGCTGGTTTGGGCTCTTACTTTGATTAATACGAGTTCTCGGCGAATAGATTGTCTAGGCTCCAGGAGTTTTACCGAATGCACCGGGAGGAGTTTGCGGAGCTGATTACAGAGCAGGTTCGCGTGCGCATCGTCCGCCATGACTTCGATGGTGATGCGGGAAATGAGCGGCGTGTCCGTCGTGCCGACGGCGAGAGATTCGATGTTGTAGCCTTTTTGCGAGAAAAGACGGGAGACTTGAGACAACACGCCGGGTTCGTTGGCTACTTGGACTGCTAGGGTGTGGCGTTTGATGTCGGACATGATGTGGGGTCCTCCTTTGTGGTGTGGCGATGTATTCTAAGGGTTGGCTGCGTCCTCTGCCAGGATTGCTTCTAAGTCTAAGGTCCAGTAGAACTCCTCGATGCGGATGAGTTGAGAAAATACAGCTGCGCCGCCTTGTGTTATGTGATGGTTTAGTGCGGCTCTTTTCAGCGCAATCATTTCATCTGTCATGGGAACTACGACCCGGTCAGCCCAATAGAGGGATGTGCGTGTGTCGAAATAAGGAAGAGGCGGAAAAGGCCATTGGGTATTGTCTATTTCCCCGGACGGACGAGGGGCGTCAAACGGCCAATGATTGGCCCACCGGGCCAGATTCAAGTTAGACCAACCCATGCCCCCGGCTGGGGGGAAACCTAAAATCGTAGCATTTAATGTGGGAAGAAATTCGATTTCTTCGTCGGCGTTTAGTTCTCTGAGCGCTTGGATCACAAATCGGTATGTATTGTTATGATCTGAATGTCCGTCATACACCATATGTGTATATATGGTCGTCGGTCTGAACTCTAACAGTACTCTTTTGATATCATCGGTTACGCTGCGTCCGTTTAACAGGGAAGAAGTGCCTCTGTGTGCAAAACCAAAATCAGGCAAGCCGACACTGTGATTGCCATATGCATGGACAGGGCTCCGGAGGTAGGGGATCACGCGGGGGGTATCGAAGTTCGGGCCGTATAAATAGCGCAAATGCGCGTCCGGATACCCGAAAATAATTAGGCTAGCGGGGTGTAGACCTAACTCCAACAATCCATTTTGCAACTCTATGATACGGGTTAAGCCTAAGGTAGCAGAACGGAAGTTGCCGTTTGTAATGACTACGACTTTTACGGTGTAGCCGCTCCGTAACGCGGTTAGGATAGAGCCGGCATAGAGGAGTAGTTCATCATCCGGGTGTGCGACAATAAACATTTTTATTGTGGATGATTTCGCAACCTCCATATAGTTCAGGTAGATAAACTGACCGGGCGTATATGGTCTGAATGTTACCGTGTTGTTCCCCGCTGTAAGAGGTAGGCCGATGGTTAGCAATAATCGACCATCCGGAAATGAGGCTGTCGGTACAAAGGTAAGGGTTCGGTCAAGGGCATGGTTGATGTACAAATTCATTTGGATCGCTTGGTCGGTATTGTTCGCGAAGCGTAGGGACGCGCTGTAGATGCCATCTTCGTTTACGTGGATAGGATGGAAGGTAATTTCTGACGCGGTTTGCCGGGCAATCGGATAGCGGACCCGCATGGCCGGGGCAGGTGTGCTAAGCGCTGTTTGCACAGAATGGGCCGGCGTGTTATGCACATTGCTTACGGCAGCGGCTAGGGGCGCGTGCTGCGTTAACGGCACGACTGGTGCGCCGCCAGGACCACCGCCGCAAGCTGCTAATATCAGGAGCATACATGCTGCCAATACGAGAACGAATACTTTTTTCATATGGTTCGCTTCTCTCCGCGCACTGCCATCCTCTGCGCTATGATGCGGCTAGTCCGCCAAAAATTCTGTGATGTGGCATCCGGCGCGCACCATAGGCCGGACGCGCTCATCGGGGTCGATGGCGCAGTCGATGACGTAGCCGGTGTTGGAGGCAATGGCTTCTGCCAGGGCGGCCTCCAGGTCTGCTACATTGGCGACGCGTTTGCCTTTGAGGCCGTAAGCCTCGGCTAGTTTGACGAAATCTGGGCCGCGGTCTAGGGTGGTTTGGGAGTAGCGTTCTTCGAAGAGGAGGGCTTGCCATTGCCGGACCATGCCGAGGGTGCCATTGTTGAAGATGCAGGTGATGACCGGGAGATTGTAGTGCGCTTCGGTGGACATCTCGTTTGCGTTCATGCGGAAGCAGCCGTCACCGGTGATGTGGAGGACAGTTTGGTCGGGATTTGCGGCTTTGGCGCCGATGGCGGCGCCGAGGCCGAAGCCCATTGTGCCGAAACCGCCGGAGGTGATGAGTTGGCCGGGGTAGCTGAAGTGAAAATGTTGGATTGCCCACATCTGGTGTTGACCGACGTCTGTGGCGACGATGGTGCGCTCAGGCAGCATGCGGGCGATGGTGCTGAGGGCTTCTTTTGGGGTTAGGCTGTCGGAATGGTCGTCGTATTGTGTCTCGGTGGGGAAGGAGAAGACTTCCTCTTTCCACGCGCTGTGGTCAAGTTGGGGGAACTGCTCGCTCAGAAGCGAGAGGACCTGGGCCGCGTCTCCAATGATGTGGTGGTCGGTTTGGATGTTTTTGTTGATTTCGGAGCGGTCGATGTCGATCTGGACGATTTGGGCGTTTTGAGCGAAACTGCCGAACCGCAGTCCCACGCGGTCTGAGAAGCGGCAGCCGACGGCGATGAGCAGGTCGCAGCGGTCACAGGCCTGGTTGGAGGCTTGGCTGCCGTGCATGCCAATCATGCCGGTGGTCAGCGGGTTTTTGCCGGGGAATCCGCCGCCACCCATGAGGGTGATGGCGACGGGGGCGTCGATGCGGTTGGCGAGGGCCATGAACTCGTCTTGCGCCCGGCCTCTTACAACGCCGCCGCCGCAGATGAGGAGGGGTTTTTGGGACGCTTTTATCATATTCGCCAGCTGGTCGATGTCGCCTTGATCCGGCTCGGGGGGGCGGAGGTCGTGTGAGGCGCGGCGGACGAGCGCGCCCAGACGCCCGCTCTGGTGGTGCTCGTCTTTCGGCAGGGGGGTGTATTCGGCTGTTGCGAGGGAGACGTTGCGGGGGATGTCGATCAGGACTGGGCCAGGACGACCACCGCGGGCGACGGCGAAGGCTTCGCGCACGATATCGGCGAGTTTGCTCACGTCGCGCACGAGGTAGTTGCATTTGGTGATGGGCATAGAGATACCGACGATGTCAACCTCTTGGAAGGAGTCTTTTCCAATCAGGTCTTCGTTGACGTTGGCGGTGATGAAGACTACGGGCGAGGAGTCCATGTAGGCCGTGGCGATGCCGGTGACGAGATTTGTCGCGCCGGGGCCGGAGGTGGCGAAACAGACGCCGACCTTACCGGAGCTCCGAGCATAACCGTCCGCCGCGTGAGAGGCGCCCTGTTCGTGGGCGGTGAGGATGTGGCGAAGTTTGTCCGAATAGGCATAGAGCGCGTCGTAGATGGGCATGACGGCGCCGCCGGGGTAACCGAAGACGGTATCGACCCCTTGTTCGAGGAGGCATTCCATGAGGATTTTTCCACCAGATAATCGCATACTGTATTCCTCCTTAAAAATGCGCAAAGCCCTGCCGTCAAAAACTAGACCGCAGGGCCAAAAGCCGGATGTTATATCGAGCTGCCTGTCGGCAAAGTCATTTTCCCTAACATAGCATTTCGCACGAAGATTGTCAATGGGAAATGTGCGTTTTGCCGATAAATGAAGCGGGTTTGGTAGAGGTGAATAAAAAAAGTGGCCCCGGCGATTGCCTAGGCCACTTTTTGCTCATTGTTTACAGAGGTTGTACGTTAACTGCTCTGCTCTTGGAGCTGTTTTTCGGATCCGGCTCAACTTCGTATTGAACCTTTTGGCCTTCTTCGAGGGTTTTGAAACCGTCGGTTTGGATGGCGGAGAAGTGTACGAAGACATCTTCGCTTCCGTCATCGTTGGAGATGAAGCCATAGCCTTTGTCTGCGTTGAACCATTTTACTGTTCCTTGTTGCATTGTAGTGCCTCCTGAAAAAAATAAATAATTGAAATCTGAAAACGACGATCACATGTTTTCGCCAGACATCGAAACCGTTCAATGCCTCGCAAAAACATGTGAGCAAACGAACAGATGACGCTGTAAGCATAGCATACGTTTTTGTCCATGTCAACAGAAAAAATCAACATCTGGCGTCGATTTCTGTGGAAAAAATAGCACTATACATCGCCGATTTGTGATACACTATATGTGGTATATTTTAGAGAGTTCTTCTCCCCGCCGATGGCGGGGAGACTACTTATATAATTAGGAGGGATGTGGCGTGACCCAGTTCGAGACTTTAGGCCTTCAGGGTGTCATCTTCGATATGGACGGGTTGCTTTTTGACACGGAGGTCCTTTATATGGACGCTTGGCTTCGTGTCGGGGAGATCATGGGTTATCCCATCACGATGGAGATTGCGAAGAAGACGATTGCGCGGCATAGTTTGGAATCTGAACGGATGCTGCAATCTTTCTTTGGTCCGGCGTTTTCTATCGCGGAGGCGCATCGGTTGTTGGTGGAACAAGTCCGGCCTTATTTGATGAAGCATGGGATGCCGGAGAAGGCGGGGGCGCGGGACTTGTTGCAGTTGTTGCGGGACAAGGGGATTCCCATTGCGCTGGGGACTTCGAACGGTCGCCCTGTCGCGCTGGCGTATTTGATGGGGTCGGGTTTGATCGAATATTTCGGGGCCATTGTCACGGGTGACGATGTGGAGCATAAGAAGCCCGCGCCGGATATCTTCCTTAAGGCTGCTGCGGAACTGGGGCTTGCGCCCGAGCGGTGTATTGTATTGGAGGATTCTCCCATCGGGATTGAGGCGGCCTACAGGGCCGGGTGTCTCCCCGCAATGGTGCCGGATTTGCTGGGGCCGACGGAAGAGACGGCGGGCCAGGTCTGGCGGGTGTTTGGGAGTTTGGTTGAGGTGCGGGAGTTTTTGTTCGCGGAGTAGAAATGAGCGTATAAAGGAGCGCCACGTATGCCCAGATTTTTTGTAGATCCCGGCAACATCGGATCCACCCATATCCGTCTTGACGCAGAGGATGGTGCCCACATCCGCGTATTGCGGCTTGGAGTCAAGGAAACCTTTGTCGTTTGCGACGGCATGGGGGGCGATTATCGCTGTATTCTCGATGGGGATGCGGCGCGGATTCTCGAACAGGCAGAGAATCAGGCGGAGCCGAGGGTGCGCTGTACGGTTTATCTCGCCCTCACGCGGGGAGAGCGGATGGACTATGCGATCCAGAAATCCGTGGAGCTTGGCGCGCACGCAATCCGGCTGTTCCCGGCGTCGCGGTGTGTGGTGCGGTATGAAGGGAAAGATGTCGCCAAGAAACTTGCGCGGCTGCAAAAGATTGCCTTGGAGGCGGCGAAGCAGTCCGGCCGGGGCATGGTCCCTCGAGTGACTGCCGCTTCGGATTTTCGATCTGCAATGACAGAGGCCGCTCTGGCAGAGCAGCCCTTGTTTTTCTATGAAAATGAGGTGGGACAAGGCATTCGCGCGGCCCTGGATAGACGGCCCGAATTTCAGTCTGCCAGCCTTGTTATTGGGCCAGAAGGTGGCTTTGCGGATGAGGAGGCTGCCCTTGCGTCGGAGATGGGACTTAGCTCCGTGTCTCTCGGCGCACGGATTTTGCGAGCGGAGACGGCTCCGGTGGTGGCCTTGGCGGGGGTTTTGTTCTATAGCGGAGATTTGTAAGCCGAGGTCGATTGTGTCAACGGAATAGAGATCTTTGGGTCGTTGCGGATGGCGCTATGCGGCCGCTCATTGCGTCTCCGATGGCGGTGATAAAGGCGTCGCGCGTGCTCTCTACTTGGTCAAATGAGCCGCGGGCGTCCATTCCGATGAAGCAGAAGATATGCGCGACTTCTCCGGTTCCGTCAAAATCTTGCATGCGCTCGAGCGTGAAAACTTGCAGGCCCCATGTGCCGTTATATGCGACGCCAATATAGGTGCTGAGCCATGCCAGGTCCATGTCGAGGAGTTCGATGATGAACGCGCGGGTGTCTAC
Source organism: Oscillospiraceae bacterium (assembly GCA_009780175.1). GTDB lineage: Bacteria > Bacillota > Clostridia > Oscillospirales > Oscillospiraceae > WRAB01. The sequence continues at coordinate 66,175 of WRAO01000013.1, read as the reverse complement.
ATCGATTTCTGCGAATGTGATATCTGCGATGTGTTCGTTGCCGAGGCCGAAGTCGTCTGCGAACTCCAGCAGTTCTTCATCGCTGTGGGGCGGTGTATCTGTCAAAGCTGACAATTCGCGGAAGATGATGTCTGCCACCGCGAACTCCCAGAAGTCGAGGGTATGATCCCAGAGTGCGTCGATATCAGCGGTGAGCAGTTCGTCTATGAGGTTCGCTTCGTACATAAACACCGACATCGGGAAATAGGACTGTTCAAAGAGATATCTTGCGTCATATTGGGCCAGGGTGAGACGCTCGCCGTCCTCAAAAAGCGCCTCTCGCAAATCACGCACGGAGGTGGGGATGTCTGGTGCGGGGGTTGCTGCTGGCGTTGCGGACGGTGTGGGCGTTGCCGTTGCTGTTGTTGGCGTGGGGGTTGTTTCGATTGTTGCAGGGCCCCCTGTGCAGGCGGTGAGCAGAAGGATGATTAGCAGGAGGCTAAGGGCTTTTATTTGTTTTTTGCGCATCGTGGGGGTCCTCTTTTTCTTTATAGATTCTTTATTAGCCTGCGGCTCGCTTTGCTCGTTTCGCTGAGGCGAGGTACTTGTTTGCGTCAGCAAAAAAGTACCCAAAAAAGTGACTTAAGAGAAACGCAGTTTCTCTTAAGGATCTCTTCCTTTTGACTTTTAGTTTGTGGGTGCTTAGAGTCTCCGGTTCCGCCTGCCGGCGGAAGTTGTGCCGCTTTCGGGCATGCACGTTCGGGCGAGGGATGTAGGGGCGATCAACACGCCACAATAGGCCTGATGGCCTAGAGAATCTCTCTGAATATAGCGAAAAAATCAAGAGAGCAGCTGTGCAACCTCCCACAGTTGCGAAACGGTCATAAACCCCAACTGGCTATGTGCCAGCGCTCCATCGCTGTCGATGAACAGCGCCATAGGTACCCCACGGACCGCATAGGCGGACTGCGCATCGCCGTAGATGTCGTAGAGCGACGGGAAGGTAAACCGATCTTCCTCCATAAAAGCTCTAGCCGCGTCCAGTTCGCCGCGGCGTTGGCCGAGTTGGGTGAGGTTGACGGCTAAGATTTGGAATTGGTCGCCCACTTGCTGATAGAAGGATTCTAGTTCTTCCATACCCTGTGTACACCAGGTACACCAAGAGGTCCAGAAGTAGACGACGGTGGGACGGTCACCCAGAAAGTCGCTGAGGAAGACGGGGATTCCTGCTTGGTCTTCTGCGGCGAAATCTGGCGTTGTAATGGTGGGGGCTGTTATGGTCGGCGGGCTGGGCTCTGCGGTGAGGCTGCCGTAAAGCAAATACGCGCCGCCCAGGAGAATAAGGAGGCCGAGGAGGAGCAAAATGGGAATTATTTGCTTTTTTGTCATTGTCAGTGTCTCTTTCCCTGTGATATAATCCTATTGTACCATACAGTTCATACAACAGGAAAGGGGAAATGATCTATGCCAGAATTGAAAGGATCCAGAACGGAGCAAAATCTGCATGCGGCGTTTGCCGGAGAATCTATGGCGAGAAACAAGTACACGTATTACGCTAGTGTTGCGAAAAAAGAGGGCTATGAGCAAATTGCCGCCTTTTTCCTTGAAACCGCTGAAAACGAAAAAGAGCACGCAAAGCTCTGGTTCAAGCATCTCGGCGGGGTGAACGATACCATGCAAAACCTGCTCGACGCCGCTGAGGGCGAGAATTACGAGTGGACGGAGATGTATAGGGAGTTTGCGGCAGTTGCGCGGGAAGAAGGATTTACCGCGATTGCCGTGCAGATGGAAAAGGTCGGCGAGGTTGAGAAGCACCACGAGGAGCGGTATCGCAAACTGTGGGAGAACATTGAGATCGGCAAAGTGTTCCATCGGGAGAAAAAAGTCCACTGGTTCTGCCGGAACTGCGGCTATACGATGGAAGCCGAAGCCGCGCCGGAGAAGTGCCCGGCCTGTATCCACCCGAGGGCGTATTTCGAGCTTTGGGTGCCGAATTATTAAGATAACGCTGTGTCGAAAATCCGCCCCCCGGAGGGGGCGGATTTTTTGTGCATTTTGGGAACAATTCATTGCTTTACAAGGAAAAACATGGTATACTACTAGCCTCTATGTGCCTGTTTGGAATCTAAATCTGCAAAGGGGTGAGCGTTTTGAATCAGAAAATAGTTCGGCTTTTGCAGCCGGGGATGCGGCTTTATTTTATTGTGATTGTCCTGTTTGCCGCTTCGGCGGCGCTGTTTGACTATCGCCTTGCCGCGGGATACGCTCTGGTCGGGCTGCTCCTCTTTGTTTACTCGAAATTTACGAGCCATCGGCAGAAGAAGGCCTTGCTCGGATATTTGGAAGAGCTCTCTTATAAAGTGGAGACGGTCAAAAAAGACCACATGATCCACTTCCCTGTGCCCATGGTGATCTTTCGGCTCGACAATGAAGAGATCATCTGGTCGAACCAGCGATTCACGGATATGACCGGGGGCAGGGAACATGTGTTTGAACACAATCTTTCCGATGCCGTGCCCGGGTTCGACACCCGCTGGTTAAAGGAGGGTATGGCAGAATGCCCGGAACTGCAGACAATTGCGGGGCGGAGATATCGGGTGTTTGGCAATGTCGTGCGGATGGAGACGGAGGACCAGCTGCTCGGCAACATGTATTGGATGGATGTGACGGAACTCGCGGAAATCAGTGATCGGTATTGGCGCAGCCGTCCGGTTTGTATTTTGATTGTGCTGGATAACTATGGCGAGCTGCTCGGCGGGCTGACCGAGAAAGAAAAGAGCACCATTTTAGCCGATATCGACGAGTACATCAGCCAGTGGACGAGCGCGTCGGACGGGATTCTCTGCCGCTTTGACCGGGACCGGTATCTGCATCTTGTGGAAGCGCAAAATCTTGCGGCCTATGTCGATAGCCGCTTCTCCCTCCTCGACAGTGTGCGGGAAATTGTCAATAGTGCGGGTATTGTGGCGACGCTTTCGATCGGGATCGGGCATGATGGGGCGAATTTTGACGAGAACCATGAGTATGCAAAACTCGGGGTCGAGATGGCGCTTTCCCGCGGCGGAGATCAGGCGGTGGTGAAAGATCGGTATAACTTCGAGTTTTACGGCGGCAAGTCCACGGCGCAGGAGCGGCGGACGAAGGTGCGCAGCCGGGTCACGGCGGCATCTTTGGAGAAGCTTTTCCTCGCGGGGGGCAGAATTTTTATCATGGGGCACGGCTATGCCGACTATGACAGCTTCGGCGCGGCGGCCGGTATCTGCTGTATTGCCCGCAAACTCCAAAAGGAGCCGCGCATGATCTTAGACCCGGAGCGGCACGGCGTGGAGCCAATTTGGAGCCAAATGAAAGACTTGCCGGAATATGAGGGCGTATTTATTAGTCCCGCGGTCGCGCTGGCGGAGGTGAAGGCGGGTGATATCCTGGTGATTGTGGATACGAACCGTCCGGATCAGCTTGAGGTGCCGGAACTGCTCACACGGGTTGAGAATGTGGTTGTGATCGACCACCACAGGCGGGCGGCGGAGTATATCCAAGACGCCACGATCAACTTCCACGAGCCCTATGCTTCATCTGCTGCGGAACTGGTGACGGAGTTGTTGCAATATACGGTGGAGCCGGCAGATGTCCTCCGGCTCGAGGCGGAGGCTTTGCTTGCGGGCATTGCGATGGATACGAAGAATTTCACCCTGCGCACCGGGAGCCGGACCTTTGAGGCGGCGGCTTTTTTGCGCCGGGTGGGGGCCAATACCGCTGAGGTCAAGCGGATGATGCAGAGCGATTTCGAAGGCACTGTGGCCCGGTATGACGTGATCCGGCAGGCGGAACTTTACCGGGAGGGGATTGTCATCTCTGCGCCAGATGTGCCTGTGGACCGCATAACGGCGTCGCAGGCGGCGGATGAACTGCTCAACATTGCCGGGATTCAGGCCAGTTTTGTTATGACACCCTTTGAGGGTGGGATATCCATCTCCGCGCGGAGTATCGGAGATGTGAATGTGCAGGTAGTGCTTGAAAAACTGGGCGGCGGAGGTAATCGGTCTACGGCCGGGGCCCAGCTGAAGGATCGGAGTCCGTGTGAGGCTCTGGACGAACTCAAAGCAGCGATCGACGCCTATTGCGAACATGAGGCGAAAGACATAGGCCAAACACAAACGAAGGAGGACCAGTGATATGAAAGTAATCCTGTTGGCAGAGGTAAAGGGTACAGGAAAAATCGGAGATGTTGTGGAGATTTCGGACGGGCACGCCAGAAATTTTCTGATTCCCAGAAAACTTGCGGTGGAAGCGAACGCGAAGAATTTGAATGATCTCCAGCAAAAACAGGCCAAGATAGCCAAGCAAAAAGAATTAGATACGTCGAACGCGAAAGCGGTTGGGGAGAAGCTGAAGAGCGTCACCGTCAAAGTCGCCGCACGGGGCGGCGAGGGCGGTCGGCTTTTTGGAGCTGTGACAACTGCGGAGATTGTCGAGGCTTTGGAAAAACAGCATAAGATTGTGATCGAGAAGAACAAGCTGGTGCAAGAGGAGCCGATTAAGAACTTTGGAACCTATGAGGTCAAGGTGAAACTCGGCCACGAGCAGAGCGGTGTGATTCAGTTGCAGGTTGTTCCGGCGGAGTAATTTGCCATGGGCTATTTATGAGCCTTGCTGGCTCGTAGGCTGAATGTCCTGCCGGACGGGCCTTCTTTTTGCTTCGCCAAAAAGAAGCAAAAAGGCGATTCAAGAGAAACCATATGGTGTCTCTTGAAAATCTCTTCCTTTTGACGTTTATTCTGTGCGTACAAGAGGCATGTCTTCCGCCTCGCCCGGCGGATGGGAGTGCAGTGCGAAAAGCACCGCACATTCGTCTTGTGTACCGCACAAGAGCAGACGTGCCCGAAAGCGGCCCTACTTCCGCCGGCAGGCGGAACCACAAGCCCTGAATGCCCACAAACCAAAAGTCAAATAGGGGGTCTTTGGGGGCAAAGCCCCTAAATCGCCTTTTTTGCATACTTTTTTGTGCGACACAAAAAAGTATGTCGCCTCAGCGAAACGAGCGCAGCGAGCCGCAGGCTCATAAAAAAATAGAAACCCGCATATGGCAAATAAAGAAACGCAAAAGATGAAAGGATGGTGATTCAACATGGACGAACTCTTCAACCGCGTGATGCCGCATAGCCTTGAGGCGGAGCAGGCGGTATTGGGAGCGATGTTTCTGGATGCGCGGCGGATTCCGGACGTGATCCGAGTACTGAAGCCGTCAGACTTTTATCTGGAGTCGAATCGGAATATTTTCGAAACCATCCTGACCATGTTCAATCACTCCAAAGCGGTGGACGCGGTAACAGTCCTCGACCAAATGCGGATTGACGGGACCGCGAATGAAGGCTCGCCGCGCTACATCGCGGAGCTTGTGAATCTGCGGCCCACGGCGGTCAATGCGTTGGAATATGCCGCTATCGTGCGGGACAAGGCTATTCTGCGGCAGGTGGCGGAGGCTTCGAGCAAGATCACGGAATATGCGCACACCGGCGGGGCGAAAGAAGTACTCGATTTCGCCGAGGAAAACATCTATCAAATTCGCTCTGGACGGACGACGGGTGGGTTGACGGCGGTGAGCACCGCCTTGCAAGAGGCACTCGAGAAGGTGCGTGAGGCGGAAAAACGAGGGGATGAGATTCCGGGCATTACCACGGGCCTCCCCGATCTGGACCGGATTATCATGGGCCTCAACAAGTCGGACCTCATTTTTATCGCGTCTCGCCCAGGTATGGGTAAGACCAGTATCGCGCTGAATCTGACGCTTGCGGCGGCGAAACAATCGCAGAAAGCGGTGGCGTTTTTCTCCTTGGAGATGAGCCGGGAACAGCTCGCGCTCCGTCTCCTCGCGGGTGAGAGCCATGTGAATACGAAAAAACTCCAAACCGGTCGGCTGAGTGCGGACGATTGGCGGCGGTTCATGAGCGCGGCGGCGGATATCAGCCGGACGAAAATCATGCTCGACGATAACTCCATGCTCACCGTGTCGGACATGCTCGCGCAATGCAGGCGCCTCGGGGATGATTTGGGCCTGGTCGTGATCGACTATCTCCAGCTCATGACCTCGGCCGGGTTTGGCCAGGGGGCTTCGAATCAGAATCGGACGCAGATTGTGTCGGAGATTTCGCGCTTTCTCAAGATTATGGCGAAAGATTTGAATGTGCCTGTGGTTTGCCTGTCTCAGCTGAACCGCGCCTCGGCGGATCGGCAGAATAAACGGCCGCAGCTGCAAGACCTCAGAGAGTCCGGCTCGATTGAGCAGGACGCGGATATTGTTATGGGCCTATATCGGGAAGACTATTTCAACCAAGAGGTGGAGAACCCAAACGAGGCCGAGTGTATTGTCATGAAAAACCGCCACGGAGAGACGGGCACCGTCCGGCTCCTGTGGAAGCCGGAATATACCGCCTACACTTCCTTGGAACGCCGCCATGACGATCCGGGCTATTGAGCATAAGACGCTGGATTGGGTCCGGTGGCAGGGGTTGATTGAGGAGGGAGACACGGTGCTCCTCGCCCTGTCCGGCGGGGCGGATTCGGTGTGTCTTGCGCGGGTGTTGCTGGCGCTGCGGGGATGTCTGGGGATACAGGTTCGGGCGGCGCATTATAATCATCAACTTCGGGGCGAAGCTTCGGGGCGGGATGAGGCTTTTGTGTGTGCATTTTGTAATGCGTTTGACATCCCACTCGTTGTGGGGACAGGGGATGTGGCGGGTGAGGCCGCACGATCCGGGCGCGGTATCGAAGAAACCGCGCGGGAGATGCGCTATGCTTTTTTGGAGGCGACGGCCCAAGCTTTGGGTGCGAATAAAATCGCCACGGGGCACCATGCGGATGACAATGTGGAGACGGTTTTGCTCCATCTGATTCGGGGTGCGGGGATTCGGGGCCTTGCCGGGATTCCGCCGCAGAGAGGACAAGTTGTGCGCCCGATCCTCGCCCTAGAGCGGGCGGAGGTTGAGGCGTATTTGTCGGAGTTGGGGCAGGATTTTGTGACGGACGCAACGAACGCGGATATGACGATTCGTCGCAATGCGCTCAGGCATCAGGTGTTGCCGTTGCTTCGGGCGGAGAATCCGAATTTGGCGGGGACGGTGCTTCGGCAATCGGAGTTGCTTCGGCAGGATAATTGGTATTTGGATGAGGTGGCGACAGGGGCGTTTGAGCGCGGCGCCCATCTGTCTGTAGCAGAGCTCACCGCCCTTGACCCGGCCATTGCTTCGCGGGTGATCGCGTTTGCGGTGCGCGCTGTCGGCGGGGAAGCGAATGCTGCGCATGTGTGGCAGATTTTAAGCATTGCCGCTGGCAATGACCCCTCTGCGGAGACGCATGTGCGGGGAGATGTTACGGTTTGGCGGGAGTATGATCGTTTGATGTTTGAGCCGACGAGAGGCGCTGTGCCGACTTTTGAATCGGTAGTTTTGCCCGCAGAGGGGATGGTTTTGCTCCCCGAGGTGGGGCTTTTTGTTGGGATTGGGGCGGATTTTGTGAAAAATCCGGAAACAATTCGCGCTTTGCACTTTAAAAGCGCGGCTATCTGTGGTAGAATAACCGTCAGGCCGCGACAGGCTGGGGATCAACTGCGCCTTCCGGGGCGTGGAGGAACGAAAACGGTCAAGAAACTGTTGATCGAAGCGCGAATCCCGGCCAGAGAGAGAGAGAGCCTTCCCGTCTTTGCTGACGACCTAGGCGTGATCGCCGTTGACCGCATCGGAATCGACGAGCGGGTGGCCCCGGGTCCGGGAGATAAAATTTTGACGATTGTTGTGGGGGACGAAACATGCACAAAGATGTAGGCGCGATCTTGCTCAATGAGGCTGAAATCAAGGCCAGAATTTTAGAGATGGGCGCGGAGATTGCCGCGGAGTACAAAGACAAAAACCCAGTGATGATCGCTGTGCTCAAGGGCTCGTTTATCTTTATGGCGGATTTGGTGCGGGCCATGGATATGCCCAGCCGGATTGAGTTTTTGGGCGTGTCGTCCTATGGCGACAAGACAACGACTACGGGCGCGGTCCAGATTACGCGGGACTTAGACTGCGACATCGAAGGACGGCATGTGATCGTCGTGGAAGATATTTTGGATAGCGGGTTGACGCTGAGTTACCTCATTAGCTATCTCCAAAATCGAAAACCTGCCTCGGTCGCGATTTGCACGCTGCTGGATAAGCCGGAGCGGCGCAAGGTCGAGGTGGACGCGCGGTATAAAGGCTTCACCATCCCGGACGCTTTCGTCGTGGGATATGGCCTCGATTTCGCGGAGCAATATCGGAATCTGCCCTATATTGGGGTGTTAAAACCGGAAGTATACGCATAATGCGTTAGGATAAGTTAAGTACAGTAGGAGTTGATGGATTGAGTGCGATGAACAAAGGACCTTCGAGAGCGAATAGTCTGGGTCTTTACGCCCTGATTGCGTTTATGTTGCTCGGCTTTTTTGCCTGGCAGAGCCGGACAGTTGAGGAAGATGTGGTTCTCTATTCGGATGTCCGCACCTATTTCGAGCAAGAGCTCGTGCGGGAAGTTCGGGTTGAGGGAACGGAACTGTTGCTGGTCGTCGAGGAAGCTTATCTGGACGAATACGGGGAGCAGAACCTCGATGAATATGGAAAACCGGCCTATCAGCGCCGGGATGTGACTTATGATCTTCGGAGCTTTGATCTGTTTTTTGTCGATCTCCACGGCCTTGTCCTCGAACAGTTTGAGGCGGGGATTATTGAGAATTTCGACTACACGCGCGGATGGCAGACGCCGTGGTGGATGACGCTGATCCCCTATCTGTTTATCATCGTGCTGTTCTTCGTCGTCTGGTATTTCATAATTAACCGCGCCGGTGGCGGCGGCGGACGAGAAGGTATGCGGCACGGGAAGATCAAGCCGCGTCTTGGCAGCGAGATGGAGAAGAAGGTACTCTTTAGCGATGTGGCCGGGGCGGACGAGGAAAAAGAAGAACTGCAGGAGATTGTGGAATATCTGAAGGACCCGAGTCGGTATACAGAACTCGGCGCGCGGATTCCGAAGGGTGTGATCCTCGTCGGGCCGCCGGGTACGGGTAAGACCTTGATCGCGAAGGCGGTTGCGGGGGAGGCGGGGGTGCAGTTCCTCAGCATTTCCGGCTCAGATTTTGTGGAGCTCTATGTGGGTGTCGGCGCGAGCCGCGTGAGAGACTTGTTCGATCAGGCGAAGAAGGCCGCGCCTTGCATTATCTTTATCGACGAGATTGACGCCGTGGGCCGTCAGCGCGGCGCTGGTATGGGTGGCGGCCACGATGAACGTGAGCAGACGCTCAACCAGCTCCTCGTCGAGATGGACGGGTTCGGCACCAACATGGGCGTCATCGTCATGGCGGCGACGAACCGGAAGGATATTTTGGACGCGGCATTGCTCCGTCCGGGCCGATTTGATCGGCAAGTCTATGTCGGTCTGCCGGATGTGCGGGGCCGGGAGGCGATTTTGAAGGTCCACGCCAGAGGCAAGCCCCTGGGAGACGATGTGGACCTCGGGTCTATCGCCAGAGGTACGCCAGGGTTCAGCGGCGCGGATTTGGAGAACTTGCTCAATGAGGCTGCTCTGCTTGCGGCGCGGCGGCATCTGCGTTTTATCACTATGGCGGAAGTGGAAGAGGCTGTGCTGAAGGTGATGATGGGCCCGGAGAAGAAGAGCCGGGTGGTTACCGAGAAGGCGCGAAAGCTCACGGCTTACCATGAGGCGGGCCACGCGGTGTCCGCGCGGTATTTGGAGAGTGTGGACCCTGTGCATCAGATCACCATCGTCCCGCGCGGCGGGGCGGGGGGCATGACGGTGTATCGTCCGCAGGAAGACAAATCTTACGGCTCGAAAAAAGAACTGTTTGAGCGCATTGTCTCAGCGATGGGCGGTCGGGTCGCGGAGAAGATTTATATGGACGACATCTCCACCGGCGCCGTGGGCGATATTCAACAGGCGACGGCGATTGCACGGGCGATGGTCATGCAATACGGCATGAGCGAAAAAGTCGGGCCGATTTCTTACGATTCGTCCGGCGGGGCGGTGTTCATCGGACGGGACTTCGCGCAGACGAAGTCTTACTCGGAGAAGGTCGCGGCGGAGATTGACGAAGAGATCAAGCGCATTTTCGACGAGGCGATGGAAATTTGCGAGAAGATCATCCGCGAGCATGACGACATCATGAAAATGACAGCGGATTATCTGCTGGAGAACGAAGTGATGGACGGGAACGTGTTTGATTATCTCTGCGAACATGGCGAGTTCCCACCGGCGGATATGAAAAAAGCCAGCATGTTTGAGCGCATGGCGGATGAGCGGGCCGAATCGGAGGCGACAGAGCCGGAGACGGCGGAAGCGGAAGACGCTACGGAGCCGGAAGATGACGATTACGATGACGGCTGGGAAGAGGAAGACGAAGAAGACAACTAAACCGTAGGGGGCGGGGATGGAACCCCGCCCCTACGCATGTTTGAAGGAGATGCAGCAGATGAAACTAGGTATTGTGGGGCTGCCCAACGTGGGCAAGAGTACATTGTTCAATGCCATCACAGAGGCGCAGCACGCGGAGGCGGCGAACTATCCCTTTTGCACCATTGACCCCAATGTGGGAACGGTATCCGTGCCGGATGAGCGGCTGGCTTTTTTGACGGAGCTTTATAGCCCGAAGAAGGTCACGCCGGCGGTGGTGGAGTTTGTGGATATTGCGGGCCTCGTTAAAGGCGCGCACGCGGGAGAGGGGCTGGGGAACCAGTTTTTGTCCCACATCCGGCAGACGGCGGCGATTATCCATGTGGTGCGCTGTTTTGACGATGAGAATATCATCCACGTGGAAGGCGGACCCGACCCGATCCGGGATATTGGGATTATCGAACTGGAATTGATTATGAGCGACTTGGAATCCGTCCAGCGGCGGGTGGATAAGGCGCAGAAGACCGCGAAGAGCGGGGAGCGGCAGGCGAAATGGGAACTGGAAGTGTTCACGGCGCTCCTTGCCCATTTGGATCAAGGACTCCCCGTGCGGAGCTTTGCGCCGCACTCAGACGCAGACCTTGAACTGGTGCAGCAGAGCGAGTTTTTGAGCGCGAAGCCTGTGATTTATGCCGCGAATATGGATGAGGCGAGTTTCACCGGGAAATCGGGCGTGAATCCTTATTTTGACAAGGTGGTTGCCCACGCGGCGAAAGAGGGGGCGCAGGTGCTCGCGATTTCGGCGAAGGTGGAGCAGGAGATCGTCCAACTCCCGCAAGAAGAGCGGTCGATGTTTTTGGAGGAGTTGGGGCTGGAGCAGTCTGGATTGGACCGTTTGATTCAGTGCTCCTACACCCTGCTCGGGCTCATTTCCTTCCTCACAGCGGGACCGGAGGAGGTTAGAGCGTGGACGATCACACGCGGCACCAAGGCCCCACAAGCGGCGGGGAAAATCCACTCCGATTTTGAGCGCGGTTTCATCCGCGCGGAAATCGTGGCCTTTGACGATCTGAAAGCATGCGGCGATATGAACGCCGCGAAGGCGAAGGGATTGGTTCGCTCGGAGGGTAAGGAGTATGTTATGGTAGATGGAGACGTGGTTCTGTTTCGGTTTAATGTGTAGCAAAACGAATGCAAGCATTCGTTTTGAAGAGGAACCGGCCTGCGGGCCGGATCGCGCGGCGGGCTAAGGTGTCCCGGTCGAGGCAAAGCCCCGCCCGGGACGAATCTCATTTTTCGCCTCTGGCGCACATAGAACGAAACTTCCTTTTGCCAAAGGCAAAAGGTTAGTTGAGTCAATACCCGAAGGGTGCTATCATGCACTTGTCGGCGAAAAAGCTTTTTACGGAAAAGGACGAGGGATAAGGAATGAAAAAACTGCTCAAAGCCAGCGGTATTATCAACGCGATCTGCCTCATTACCTTGATCTTATTCCTAGGCATCCAGTTGCCTGCCTTTGGCATGTGGTTTTATCGTTGGCAGTATAGCGCCAACGACACTTACGCGGCGGTGGATATGGAGCCGGAGCATTTGCATGAGGTGACAGAGCACATGATCCGCTATATGCAGGGGCGGCTGGATCGGGAGTATGGCTTGCAAATTGAGACTGTGGTCGGCGGGGAAGTGCGGTATTTTTTCAGCGAGATTGAGATTCGCCATATGGTGGATGTTTGGGACCTCTTTGTTGTCGGGATCGCTGTGCGGAATGTGTTGTTTGCGCTGTTTTTGTTGACGCTGGGGCTGTTTCTTGTCAAGGGGCGGAATCAGATACGAGATCTGCTGCGGAGTTGGCAGATCGGGGCGGCGGCGGTGTTTTTTGGCCTTCTTACGCTGGTGATTGCGATTGCGGTCAATTGGCATCACGCTTTTGTGGTGTTCCATGAGATTTTCTTTGATAATGACTATTGGCAACTCGACCCGCGGGTGGACTTGCTTATCAACATTGTGCCTTATGACTTCTTTATTACAACGTCTATCTTTATTGGCGGATTTTTTGCGGCGGGGTTGGGGCTTTTGTTCCTCGGATCTACGCTGCTTTTACGGAAGGTGAATTGATGTTATTTCAACTCGAAGGTGTGAAAGTGCAAGAGTTTGCGGCGTATTCTGACCTGGAGATTCAGGCGGGGCGCGTCACGTTTTTGGCGGGTGCGTCTGGTACGGGAAAGAGTACCTTGCTGCGGCTGCTCAATGGCATGATCTCAGCGACGGCGGGGACAGTCCGCTATCTTGGGAAGCCCATTGAGGAGTATGACCCTGTTCCGCTGCGGCGAGAGGTGCTTCTTGTGGGGCAGTCGGTGTATTTGTTCGACAAATCGATTCGCGAGAATTTTGAGATGTATTACGCTTATCGCGATTTGCCTGCGCCCAGTGAGGAGACGATGCGGCACTATCTCGACCTCTGCGCGGGGCCGTTTCCCTTAGATAGTGTGTGTAATCTGCTTTCAGGTGGGGAGCGGCAGCGGGTGTTTTTGGCGATTTGCCTGTCGCTGGGACCGAAGGTGCTGTTGCTGGATGAGCCGACCAGCGCTTTGGACGACAACACCTCAACAGTATTGATGGAGCGGGTTACGGCGTATTGCAAAAAGGCTGGGATTACGTTGATTGTCGTCTCGCATGACAGTGCGCTCGCGGCGCGGTTTGCGGAGGAGACGATTACGCTCGGGGGAGGTGCGTCGTAATGGATCAAGGCATTGTTGCGATGAATCTCTGGCAGTTTGCGCTGATTTATGTGCTGCTTTTGGTTGTGCTGGCGGTGATGAAGAAGTGTAAGATTAACCAGACGAAGCTGCTGGTTGTCGCAAGTATGCGCATGACGGCGCAGCTTGTGCTGGCGGGGCTGATTCTGACCTATATTTTCGAAAATCCGCATCCGTTGTTTACGGTTGCGTATATTTTGCTGATGACGGGGTTTGCGATTTATCTGGTGTTACAGCGCAATCCTTCGCTCAATCCGCGGTTTAAGGTGATTGCGGGGGCTTCGCTCGCGTTGACGGGGATTTCGATTGTCTGCTTTTTTGTGATGGTTGTGGTGGGGGTTAATTTGTTTAACCCGCAATATACGATCCCGATCAGCGGGATGATTATCGGTAACGCTATGACGGGGGTGAGCCTGGGGCTCCAGACGTTTTATAGCACGATTAAGACGCAGCGCGTGCAGATTGAGACTTTGCTTAATCTTGGTGCGACGCCGAAAAAAATTCTTACGCCTTTTGTAAACGGAGCCTTGGAGACGGCGCTTTTGCCGACGCTGAACTCCATGCTGGGTATGGGGATTATCTCCCTGCCGGGGATGATGACGGGGCAGATTTTGTCTGGCACGATGCCGATGACGGCGATTTTGTACCAGATCGCGATTATTATCGCGATTTGCACGGTGACTTGTTTGTCTGTGTTTTGCGCGCTGTTCTTTGGGGCGCGGACCTTGTATAATGAGCGGGACCAGATGACGGTGTAATGGGCGCCGTTTTGTGTTACTGGAGCAAAGGAGGTTTTTGTGATGGCGCAAAACTTTGTGGAAGAATATGTTTTGATTAACGGGATATCGCAGTATTTTTTGCACATTCCGAATGCGAGCAAAGACGTGCTGATTATGCTGCATGGTGGGCCGGGGCTGGCGAATTCTTATGTGGCCTATTATCAGCAGCCGTATTTGGATTTTTGTAATGTGGTCTACTACGACCAGCGCGGGGCGGGGAAGACGCAATTGCGGAATCAGAGCGCGTCGGAGAGTCTCACTTTGGATACTTTATTAGAGGATTTGAAACAGACGATTGCGTATGTGAAAGAAAAATATGGGACAGATAGAATTTTCCTGCTGGGGCATTCTTGGGGGTCTATGCTGGGAACGCAATATATCCTGAGATATCCGCAAGATGTGATGGGGTATATTGGGTATGGGCAGGTGGTTGCCGATGCTGTGCAGAGCAGGAGTTGGTACGCGTGGTTGAAGGCGGCGATTTTGGAGGCCGGGGACCAGGAGGATATTGCGGCGCTTCATTGCGTGAACGATAACTTTCCTGATGTTTCCCGGGAGGAATATTTCGAAGCATATGCGATGCTGGGTGAGTTGGGGTTAAAATACGACTTTACGGCGAGCGACGTGTTTGAGGTTTATGGCAACAGCCCGATCTGGACGGCGGAGGACGAGGCGCAGGCGGCCGGGATTGAGCTACTCAATCAAAAACTTTATGAAGAAGTGCTGTTTGGGTATGATATTCGCAATGTGAAGGTGTATCAGGCGCCGGTTTACTATGTGGTGGGGCGGTATGATGAGATGACTTCGAGCGTGGTCGCCGCGGCATATTTTGAGACGATTGAGGCCCCGAAAAAGGGCCTATATTGGATTGAAGATGCGGGACATTTGATGGATACGGATCAACCGGGGGCCTTTTTTGGGGTGGTAAAGGGGATTGTTGCGGGGCTTTCATGATACCAAACGGCACCGAAACGATACCTAAAAAATACCGAAACGGCACCTAAACGGTACCGGGAGGTACCCAAAGGATACTGGAATGGGCACAAAGAAGCACGGCGTCACAAGATTGTGATACCGTGCTTTTTTTTTGAATTGCGCAAGGATCCCGCGTTTAACCTCGGAGGCCCTTTTTGTGATAGGCGATGATGAAGAAGGCGAGGAGGGCGGCGATGTTGCCTGTGATGATGATAAGGGCGCGGGTGAAGTCGCCGTCTGGGGTAAGTACGATTTGGAGGACTTGGTAGGAGAAGGTGAACTGGGCGATGCGCTGGATGGTTTCGTTGAACATGGAGAGCATGGGCGCGAACATGAGGAGCATCATGGCGGGGGTATAGATTACCGAGGCTTGTTGGACGTTTTTGGCGAAGATCCCGATCGCGCCGCCTAGGATGGCGGAGGCGAGACAACTCATCGCGGAGATGATGAGGAACTGGGTTAGGTGCTGGCCGGTGAAGTCGCCGATGAGGATGAAGGCGGCGACGGAGATCGCGGACATCATGAGCACGGATGCCGTGAGGCCGAAGAGGTATTGCCAGGGCTTGACGCCGGCCATGACGAGGAAGCGGAGGCTTTTGTATTCGTTGTCTTCCGCGACGGTGTTAGCGATGGCGATCATGGGGGTGCTGCCGACGAACATGCCGGCGAACATGGCGACTTGCGCCGCGCCGTATTCGCCCATGAGGTAGGACATCAGGAACGCGAGGCCGGGCCATATGATATACATCATGGAGACGGACATGTTTTTGGAGAAGTCATTTAATTGTCTGACGAAAATTGCTTTTGCTGCACTCATTCTACTGTTACCCCCGTCATTTTTAGGAAGACAGACCCGAGGTCGGGTACGGTCTTGTAGGAATTATGTTTTTCACAGATTGCTTTCGGACTGCCGTGTTCGACGATTTTGCCTTGGTGGAGGAGGGCGACGTGGTCGCAGAGGTCTACGGCCTCTTCCATGTTGTGCGTGGTGAGGAAGATGGTGGCGCCTTGGTCGCGGAGGCTGAGGATGAGCTTATGGATGCCGCGCGCGGTGCCGGGATCTAGGGCGGAGGTGGGCTCGTCGAGGAAGAGGATTTTGGGGTCGTGGAGGATGGCTCTGGCTAGCACGAGGCGTTGGCGCATGCCTTTGGAGAGTTTGGCGACGGGGGTTTTGAGGTCGTTGCCGAGGCCGACGTTGCGGAGCGCTCTTTGGACCTTGCTTTTCGGCACGCCGTAGATGCCGGCGAAGAGGTTTAGGTTTTCCGCCGTGGTTAGACGGCTGTAGAGGCCGTCTTCCTCTAGCATGAGGCCGATTTGTTTGGAGGTCGCGCCGACTTGGTATTTGCCGCTGTCTGGGGGGAATTGGCCGGTTAGGATGTTGATGATGGTCGTTTTACCGGAGCCGGAGGGGCCGATTAGGCCGAAGATTTCGCCCCCCTCGACGTGGAAATTCACGTCGCTGAGCACGGTTTTGTCGCCGAAGCGTTTCATGATGTTGGTCATTTGGATCATGGTTGTGCCTCCTCAAATGGGTTGTAGTTGATGGTCTGGAAATAGGTGTCTAGGGCTATTTGGAGATAGTGATTGGCTTGTTCATATTGTTGCTTCTGCATTTCGGTCCAGTGGGCGGCCATGTTTTTTTCGACGTCTTGCATGGTGGACAGCAGGGAGATATCGCCGTCGGTGAATGTGGTAATCATGTCCCAGAACTCCGCGGCGAGGGCTTGGCCTGTTTCGCTCTCCGGCGGGACACCAGCCGCTTGGAGCCGAAGCGCCTCTTTGTGGAGGCGGGCTTGTGTCTCGGGGATGCCGAGGTCGCTGCCGATGGCTTGGAAGCGGTCCCGTACGCGGTCTAGGAGGTGATCGTCGAAATGTTTGATGGCCCAGTACATCTCATTCTTCCGCCGCAAACTTGAGATGATGTCGGCGTATTTTCTGAAATTGACCGACTGCATTTGCAGCACTTCCACTTTGAGCGCCTCGATCGCTTCTAGGGAGTCTGACAAGGTATCCACCTGTTCTCTGAGCGCGGACGCTTGCTCGGTGAGCATGTTTGCCACGTCGGTCGGAGATTCGAGGGTGATGAGGCGGTTTTTGATGTCGCTTAGGGAAAAGCCCAGAGATTTCAGCGATAGGATTTGGTAGAGGTGGAGGACGTCTTTGTCGGTGTAGAGTCTGCGTCCGCCTTCGCTCTCGGCTGAGGGAGAGAGGAGGCCCTCTTTGTCGTAGTATTGCAGCGTGCGGACGGTGGTGTTCATCTTTTTGGCGACCTCGCCTACGGTCATGTAGCCGTTTGGAATGGCTCTGTGTTTTTCCATGTGCAGCCCCCTTTGCTAGAAGGCAGTGTAACATGTGACCCTGGGTCATGAACAAGGTTTTTTAGATTAGAATTGGATTAGAATGGGTTGGGGCGTGAGAAATCCCCCTTGGTCAAAGCGGGATCGACAAGGGGGATTGACGTTGTTGGGGCGCGCCATTGGCCGAATATCGCACTGCGTCAGACGCAATGCGCGCCCCTACAAAAGGCGATCTAGTTCGCGTTGCCATTCGGTGTAGAGGGCGTCGCTGGGCATGTGCCAGGCGGTGCGGGGGCTGAGGGAGATGGGGCCGATTTGGGGGCCGTCTGGCATGCAGGAGCGTTTGAACTGTTGGGTGAAGAAGCGGCGGTAGAAGAGGTTGAGCCAGCGGAGGATGGTGGAGCGGTTGTAGGTGTCCGCGAAGGCTGATTCGGCGAGGGTGAGGATGTTTGCCGGAGGGTAGCCGTGGCGGATGACGTAGTAGAGGAAGAAATCGTGCAGGGCGTAGGGGCCGATGAGGGACTCGGTTTTTTGCGTGATGCTGCCGCTTTGGTCCGGCGGGAGGAGTTCGGGGCTGATGGGGGTGTTGAGGATGTTTTGGAGGAGGACGGAGACGGTTGGGCCGTAATACTGAGCATCTGCCAGCCAGGTTACTACGGCGCGGAGAATGGTTTTGGGGAGGCCGGCGTTGACGGCGTACATGCTCATATGGTCGCCGCCGTAAGTGGACCAGCCGAGGGCGATTTCGGAGAGGTTGCCGGTGCCGACGACGAGGCCGCCGGTCTGGTTGGCGAGGTCCATGAGGATCTGGGTGCGCTCGCGGGCTTGGGTGTTCTCATAGACGATATTTTGGACGGACGGGTCGTGTCCGATGTCGGCGAAGTGTTGGAGGCAGGCGGCTTGGATGTCGATTTCGCGGTGGGGGACGTTGAGGGCGTCCATCAGTTGGCGGGCGAGCTCGCGGGTGCGGGCTGTGGTGCCGAAGCCGGGCATGGAGACGCCTAGAACGTCTCCCGCGTTTTTGGCTACGAGGAGGGCGAGGGTGGAGTCTAGGCCGCCGGAGACGCCGAGGATGGCGGTTTTGCAGCCGCTGGATTCTAGGCGGTGTTTGAGAGCCACGGTTTGGAGGGTGAAGATTTCTTGGCAGTGGTCATCTAGGGGGCCGGGGGGGAAGAAGGGCATGGTGGGGTGCGGGGTGGCGGGGGAGTTAGAGAACGGGATGTCGAGGACGCCGTCCCTTACGGAAAGGGCGTTGAGGTTGATATCATGGTGGATGAGTTGGGTGTGGGGGGTGAAACGTTGGGTTTCGGTGTGGATTTGACCGTTGGCGGCGATTAGGCCGTGGCCAGAGTAGACGGCGTCGGTGGTGGATTCGCCGTGGCCCGCGCCGGCGTAGGCGATGGCGGCGCTGCGGTCGGCGGATTGGGCGGCGAGGGTGTTGCGGCGGGCTGTGGCCTGGCCGATTTGTTCGGGGGTGGCGGTAAGGTTGAGGTAGATGGTGGCGGTTTGGGTTTGGTCAGTTTCGATTGCTACGGTGTGGGTGGGGTATTTGGGGCAGGGGAAGAGGAGGTGTTTGCCGAAGGGGACGGTAACACCCGCTAGGGTGATTTCTGGTTTTGTGTAGGGGGTAGCTGGGGAGAAGCGGTTTGGGAAGGTGGCTTTGGGGACGATGCCGAGGAGCTTGCCGCCTTGAATGAGGGCGGCGCAGTTTAGGTGTTCTGTATCTGCCAGGGCAGGCAGGCCTACGGCGACTAGGATGGAACTTCCGGCTGTGTGGGCGATGAGCGAGGCTAAGGCCCGTTCGGCCGCTGTTAGCAGGGTGGATTGGAAGAATAGGTCGCCGCAGGTGGCGCCGGTGAGGGAGAGTTCGGGGAGGACGAGGATATCGACTTGTTTGGATATGGCCTCGTCGATCAGGGTTGTGATAGTCGCTCGGTTTTGTTCACAGTCGGCTAAAGTTACGCGGGGGATGCCGACGGCGAGGCGGATGTATTCCTGTTCCATAGGAGTCTCCTTTTTAGCCGAAGGCGAAGAGCGGGTGGAGAGATATGATGAGTTCCGGGTCAAGATCGAGGTAGGGCAGAACAAACAGCAGGAGGAGCGTGGCGATTAGGTTCCAGAAGGCGTGGAGCAGGATGGCGGTCCAGACGTTGCCGCTTTTTTCATAGGCCCAGCAGAGGACGATTCCGGCGGGGAGGTAGAGCGGGAGGACGAAGAGGAAGAGGTCGATGTTCAAGGTGCCGTAGAACACGAGGGAGTAGGTGATGAAAAAGGCGATGTGGAGGAAGGCGAAGAGGAAACAGGAGGCAGCGTAGGCCAGCAGGCGGTTAATTTTGCGCAGGGGCGCGAAGACGAGGCTGCGGAATAGGAGTTCTTCCACGATGGGGGCTAAAATGACGGACATCAGAATAGAGGGGAGCATGCTTTCGGCGATGATATCTTGGATGACCTCTTGGTTGGGGCTGTCCATGGGGTCGCCGAAGGATCCCATTAGGGTGTTGACGAGGATGTTGAGCAGGAAAATCATGACCCAGCCGATGAGTATGGTGTTGATGTTTCGGCTGCCAAATTGCAAGAAACGGACAAAACTCTCGCGCAGATGTCGGCGCAGGACGACCATGAGGTATATGGTGCCGACGAGCATGTAGGCGATGTTGAGTTGGGTGAGGGTGAGGGGGATCGCCATGTTGAAGGCTAGGAGGGCGATTAGTTCGCCGATGAGGAACATGTGCAGGGGGAGATAGATCAGGCCCAGCCAGAGCTCGCTGCCGCGCGGGACGACGAGGTAGGAAGTTTTTGGGTCGGTCGGGGGTTTGGTTGGTTCTCGGAGTTCTCCTTCGGCTAGATCCCAGGGGTCTTTGCTGTCGCTTGTGTCCCAGGGGTCGGGGCGTTGATATTCTTTGTCCCAGGGTTCCTTCATGACGGCGGCCTCATTTCGTTGATGTTTTTTGCGGGGGAGGGCATGGAGCGGACGACCGGGGGCGGTCGTCCCTACAGGATGCAATCCTCAGTCCGCTTCGCTGACAGCGCCTTTGGAAAAGGAGCCTTTCGGTGCGCTGAAGATAGTGCGTTTTACAAGTCCATGGATTTTTTTAGTTCGTAGAGGAGGTTCATGGCTTCTAGGGGAGTTAGGGTGTTGAGGTCTATGGTTTTGAGGCGCTCGGCGAGGTGGTTTGTGCCGAGGTCGGTGAGGGAGACTTGGGGTTCGGGATTGGACGGGGTGCGGCGGCTGCCTGCGCCGGGGGCGATGTGGTCGCCGGTTTCGATGGCTTGCAGGATGTCCTTGGCCCGCTGGACGACGCTGTTTGGGACGCCCGCCAGTTTCGCGACTTCGATGCCGTAGCTGTCGTCCGCGCCGCCGGGGACGATTTTGCGGAGGAAGATGATATCGTCTCCCCGTTTTTTGGCGGCGATGTGGAAGTTTTTGACGCCGGGGAGTTCGCGCTCTAGGATAGTGAGTTCGTGATAGTGGGTGGCGAAGAGGGTTTTGACGCCGAGGGTTTTCTTGTTTGCACTGTATTCGAGGATGGCGCGGGCGATGCTTAGGCCGTCGTAGGTGCTGGTGCCGCGGCCGATTTCGTCTAGGATGACGAGGCTTTTGTTGGTGGCGTGTTTGAGGATGTCGGCGACTTCGGTCATCTCGACCATGAAGGTGGATTGGCCGGCGGCGAGGTCGTCGGAGGCGCCGATGCGGGTGAACACTCTGTCTACCACGCCGATTCTGGCGTGGCGGGCGGGGACGAAGCTGCCCATTTGGGCCATCAACACGATGAGGGCGGTTTGGCGCATGTAGGTGCTTTTACCGGCCATGTTGGGGCCGGTAATGAGGAGGGCGAGGTGTTCGCCGTTGTCGAGAAAGGTGTCGTTCTGGACGAAGAGGCTGTCTTTTTGCATGACTTCGACGACGGGGTGGCGGCCGTCTCGGATCTCGATGAGAGGGCTTTCGTCGATCTCGGGCATGGTGTAGTTTTGGCGGACGGCGACTTCGGCGAGGCCGGTGAAGACGTCTAGTTCGGCGACTTCGGCGGCGGTTTTTTGGAAGCGGGTGACTTCCGCGGCGACGGTTTCCCGGATTTCGGTGAAGAGCGCGAACTCGCGGGCCTCGAGGGAGTCTTTGGCGGTGAGGAGTTCGTTTTCTAGTTCTTTGAGTTCTTCTGTGATGTAACGCTCACAGTTGGCGAGGGTTTGCTTGCGAATGTAGTCTGACGGCACTTGGTCGGCGGCGGAGCGGGAGAGTTCGATGTAGTAGCCGAAGACGCGGTTATAGCCGACTTTGAGTTTGCGGAGGCCTGTGCGGGCCTGTTCTTTTGCCTCGATCGCGGCGAGGGCGCCGGTGCTGTCTTTGAGGAGGCTTCGGAGGCGGTCTACCGTTTGATCGTAGCCGTCTTTGATGAGGTTGCCTTCGCGGACGGAGAAGGGCGGGTCGTCTACGATGGCGCGGGTGAGGAGATCGCCCATGTCAGGGAGGGGGTCCATGTTAGAGAGGGTTTTGAGTTTTGGGCTGCGTTTGCCCTCAAGTTGGGCGGTGAGTTTGGGGAGTTCTCTGAGGGAGAGGGCCATGGTTTTGAGGTCGCGGCCGTTGGCGGTGCCGTAGACGGCTTTGCCGATGAGGCGTTCTAGGTCGCCGACTTCGCGGAGGGTGAGTGTGAGTTCGCCTCTTGCGACGGTGTCGGTGACGAGGTCTTGTACGGCGTCTAGGCGTTCGCGGATGGACACGGGATTTCTAAGGGGGGCGGTGAGCCAGCTGCGGAGGAGGCGGGTGCCCATGGGGGTTTTCGTCTTGTCGAGTACCCAGAGGAGGCTGCCTTTTTTCTCGCGGTTTTGGAGGGATTCGGTCAGTTCTAGGTTGCGGCGGGTGTGGGGGTCGAGCTCCATAAAGGTGCCGGATTCATAGTAGTGGAGGGTGTTGATGTGGGCGAGGTCGCGTTTTTGGGTGTCGGCGAGATAGGCTAAAGCCGCGCCGATGGCGGAGACGGCTTCGGGGCGGTTGGTGAGGCCTAATGCGTCTGGGGTTTTGTTGAATTGGTGGGTGAGGCGGGTTTGGGCGAGGTGTATGGCGAAGCGCTCCTCGTCGGTTTGGCAGAGGCAGTCGCGGTTTTGGCGGAAGTAGCGGTTGATGGTGGGGTCTTTGGCGGCGGGGAGGTCTAGGACGGCTTCCATGGGGCGGAAGCGGCCTAGTTCGTTGACGAGTTGGTCGGCGGCGGTGGGGCCTTGGACTGTGGTGGCGCGGATTTCGCCGGTGGAGATATCGACGAAGCAGACGGCGCCTTGCTGGGGGGTGGGCAGGGTGATGGCGGCGAGGTAGGTGGAGCGGTCCGCCTCTAACATAGTGCTTTCGATGACGGTGCCGGGGGTGATGACGCGGACGACGTCTCGCTCGACGAGGCCTTTGGCTTCGGCGGGGTCTTGCATCTGCTCGCAGATGGCGACTTTGAGGCCCTTGGCGAGGAGGCGGGCGATGTAGGCTTCGCTCGAATGATAGGGGACGCCGCACATGGGGATTTGCTCATCTTCGGCTTTGCCTTTGTCGCGAGTGGTGAGGGTGAGGTCGAGTTCTTTGGAGGCGAGGCGCGCGTCGTCTTCGAACATCTCGTAGAAGTCTCCGAGGCGAAAGAAGAGGACGGTGTCGGGGTATTTGGCTTTGATTTCCCGATATTGGCGCATCATGGGAGTCATGTAAAAAACCTCCGGTTTTTTAATCTGGAGACAAACCCGCTTCGCTGGGCTTTGTCTCCAAGGGAACCGGCCTGTGGGCCGGGTCGCTGCGGCGGGCAATGGTGTTCGATTTCAGGCGCATGTCCTGAAATCGAACGGGATTTTATTTTTTGCCTCCGGTCGCACACTGTCGCGCACTCGCTGCGGCAAAAAGTTTTTCGCGTTGCGAAAAGGACGGGGGAACGGAGGGCTATAGTTGGCCTGTTAGGGACCAGGTGGAGGCGTCGGTGATTTCTACTTCGGTGAATTGACCGATTAGGGAGTCGGGGCCGGTTAGGCGGACTAGGCGGCCGCCTGCGGTGCGGGATTTTAGGGGGTAGCGGGCGTCGTCGGACTTGCCGTCGATTAAAACGCGCTGGCGGGTGCCGATGTAGGCGCGGTGGCGGCGGAGGGAGATTTCGTTTTGGAGGGTGAGCATGCGGTCGAACCAGATTTGCTTCTCCTCGCGGGAGATGGGGTCTGGCAGTTCCGCCGCGGGGGTGCCGGAGCGGGGGGAGAAGATGAAGGTGAAGAGGGCGTCGAACTGGACTTGCTCTAGGACGTCTAGGGTGTCCGCGAACTCGGCTGCGGTTTCGCCGGGGAAGCCGACGATGATGTCGCTGGTGAGGACGATGTTTGGCATGTGGCGTTTGGCGGCGGCGATGAGGGCGAGGTATTGTTCTTTGGTGTAACCCCGGTTCATCGCGGCGAGGACGCGGGTGTTGCCGGATTGGAGGGGGAGGTGGATGTGTTTGGCTACTTTCTCGCAGGACGCCATGGTTTCGAATAGGCGTTCGGTGGCGTCTTTGGGGTGGCTGGTCATGAAGCGGATGAGAAAATCGCCCTCGACCGCGTTGATTTGGGTGAGGAGGGAGGCGAAGTCGATGGGCTCGTCGAGGTCTTTGCCGTAGGAGTTGACGTTTTGGCCGAGGAGGGTGATTTCTTTGACGCCTTCGGCGACTAATCGGCGAACGTCCGCCAGGATGCGTTCGGGGGTGCGGCTGCGTTCGCGGCCTCTGACGTGGGGGACGATGCAGAAGCTGCAGAAGTTGTTGCAGCCGGACATGATGGTGAGCCAGGCGGCGGGGCCTTCGGTGCGCTCCTGCGGGAGGTCTTCGGCAATGACGCCGTCTGTGTCGGAGATGTCTATGATGAGGCGGCCTTGGGCGGTCATGAGGCGCTGGAGCAGTTCGGGCAGACGCCAGAGGGCGTGGGGGCCGAAGACGAGGTCTACGTGGCGGAAGGATGTCTCGACCCGCTTGGCGACGGATTCTTGCTGGGCCATACAGCCGCAGAGGATGATGATTTGCTCGGGTTTTGCTTTTTTGGTATGCACGAGCGCGCCGATGTTGCCCCAGACGCGGTTTTCGGCTGTCTCGCGGACGGCGCAGGTATTGATGATGATGAGGTCCGCCTCTTGTTCGGAGCTTGTGAAGATATAGCCCATTTCGCGGAGGGTGCCGCGGATGGTTTCGGAGTCGGCTTCGTTTTGTTGGCAGCCGTAGGTGTCCACAAAGGCGAGCGGAGGGGTGCTCCGCGCCGCATGGATTTTTGCGATTTCTTTGGCGATTTCGCGTTGGGTTTGGATGTCCGCTGCGGGGACTTCGATGCGTTTTTCTCGTTTTGACAAAGGGGGGTTCCTCCGGAATAAACGGGCGCACACTGTGCGCCCCTGCAGTTTAGGTATTGCTTGTAGTTTAGCATTTTTTTGTGGAATTTACAATGGTTGTGAGGGATAATTGTTTTATCTTGATGGGGCTATGCTATACATGTTTTTTGCAGAGAAAAATAGCTGTTTGCAAAGTCATCGTGCCGTTTCACGATCTCGATGACGTTCTTAGCGCGGCTGCCATCTGCGGCGAAGGGTGTAGCGGACTCAGCCCCGCTGCCCGCAGGGGCTGAAGAACATCATGCGACAAAATATATGAAAAACTAAGGGGCGGTGTGGTAAGGGTTTTGTAAGAGTTGTAAATCACCGCGGAGAACAACGGCACAGCGAATCGCTGTGCCGTTTCTGATTTTATGCATCTGTCATGTCCCGCTATCTGTTATACACCTTGCCGGGTGTGATTCCGCCGTGCCGTTCCGCAAGTAATTCTGTAACTGTAACAAATTCAAACCCGTTGGCAAGCAATAGATCAATCGCGTTAATGGCGGCGTCTATCGTGGTACCGTAAATATCGTGCATCAGAATGATGTCGCCCTCTCGGATTCGCACCGTTCCGTTCGGAGCGACAAAGTGCCCCATGATCGCGTTCACATTCCTCGATTCCCAGTCCCGCGTATCGACTGACCACAGAATGAGCGGATAGCCAAATTCCCTCGCCACGGACTGCACTGTCGCATTATGGGATCCGTAGGGTGGGCGCAGGAGGGTTGGGTATCTCCCGGTGATCTGATAAATGATATTGCGGCAGTGGGTGAGTTCGTCTCTGATCCCGGCGGCACTCATTCTGGAAAGGTCAGGATGCCGATAGGAGTGGTTCGCAAGCTCATGGCCCTCTTGCACAATGCGCTGTGCCACAGACGGATAAGCGGCGACTTGCTGGCCTAAGACAAAGAAGGTGACGGGCACATTCCGGGCGTAGAGCGCGTCGAGTAGCTGGCTGGTATATCCACTCGGCCCATCATCGAAGGTCAGGGCAATGCGGCTTCCGCCGCCGGGCTGCGGCCCCAGTCCTAAGTAAATCCATTTCGGTCCAAGCCATGTTGAGATTTGATACCAGGCGCTCTCTTGCGCGAGGATTGTTACAACCTGTGGTTCGATTCGATCCCCGCGGCTGCCGTTCGGGTGGTCGTAAAGATAAACGGTGCTCTCTATGTAACGCATATCGGCTCGCAAATAGACCCATCGGTCGCCGCTTGCGGTTGTGATCTGTCCCCATCCATCCTCTCTCCGCTGGAGGACATTCACTGTCTGAGCGGGGTAGCTCTCTTGTTTTGGCGCCATAAAATTTGGCTCTAAATACGTAATGAACTGCCACGCAATATAGTGTTGTTCAGGTTGTGGCGTTGCAGGTTGACGGTCAAACTCAAAGTTGTCAATCAGCCGTTGCAAGATTGTGGCATACTCGGCGCGGGTTGCTGTGCCGCGTGGATTCAAACGCCCGCCGCTGCCACGGATCAACTCGTAGTAAACGGCCCAGCGCACGGCCTCAGATGCCCAACTGTTCACTTGGGCGTAATCTGCGAAGCTGCCTAAGCTAAGAGAGCTTGGGACGGTCACATCATAGTTTTTGAACGCGGCATAACGCCGAAGTATTGTCGCAAGGTCTTCGCGGGTAATAGGTCCGCTTGGGTGAAAGCGATCGTCGCCGACACCTGTCACAATGCCGAGCTTTGCCGCCCAAATAACGGCATCGCTATACCATTGATCCGCTGGGACATCGTCAAAAATGGCCTCAAATACTACAGGCGGTTCCCCTTCTATGCGATAGAGTACAGTTACTACCGTTGCGCGGCTGAGTGTGCCGAGTGGCTGGAAGGTTGTTGCCGTTGTGCCTTGCATAAGCGCGTTTGCGTTTGCGTACAGAGCCGCACCGTAAAACCAATCGTTGCGCCCAACATCGGCGAAGGGATTGCCAAATGACGCAATTGGCACCAGCATAGTTGCTGCCGTCTGTAATGCCCCGTATGCCCTGTCTACCTCTGCCTGTGTCGCGCCTTGATTGGTCAGGACGGCCTTCGCGTCGTTTAGGGCCAGAGTAAGTGTGCGCCATGTTGCGTTGGTGTAGTCGCGCCCGTCAAACCTCTCGGCCTGTGCAATGAGGGCCTGCAGGGGCGCACGATCAATGGAACTGTCAGCCGCTCCGACAATAGACGGGCTTATGGTTTGCAGGATCAACATAATCGCTAAGAAAAGTGTTCCGAAACGTATCGTCTTTTTCAAGAAGGCCACCTCCAGTTAATCTATAGCAGGATTATACTGGTTTCCTGAAGTATCGTCAAGATTTTCAAATTTTTAGCAAATGCACAAAATTCGAAAAATTTCTTCGCAATTCATTGACAAATTGAACAAACGAAGGCGTGATGATGGAAAGGTGTATCCACACGCTAGCATCCCGCGAAAATGGGGAGTTGTTCCTGATAATTTTCTCTGCCCGCTTTGCGGCGTTGGGAGAGATCATTTTTCAAAAGATGAATAGGAGTGTGCTTATGAATGACGTACTTTTTGCGTTCTTACTGACTTTGATTGCGGGGCTTGCCACAGGCATAGGCGGTCTTGTGGTTTTGTTCGCCAAAGTAACAAACAAAAAGTTTTTATCCGCCTGTCTCAGCTTTTCCGCAGGTGTTATGATCTATATTTCTTTTGCGGAGATATTTTTAGAGGCGTTCGGATCACTGGAATATGCGTTTGGCGATGGAATGGGATATTTGATTTTAACCGTATCTTTTTTGCCGGAATTTCAATGATGGCTCTGGTAGACAGGCTCATCCCCCACGACGAGGAAATTGAAGCGTTGTTGGAGTCTATTCCACAACAGGAGCAAGCGGCGCACAAGGAAAAAGGAGAACTAAAGCGCACGGGGATATCGTCTACCATCGCAGTCGCAATACATAATTTTCCAGAAGGGCTCATCACGTTCATAGCGGCACTGCATGACCCGGCTATGGGGATCGCTATAGCCATTGCCATCATGATTCACAATATTCCAGAAGGTATTGCGATAGCAGCCCCTGTTTATCATGCGACAGGCAGTAAGGGGAAGGCGTTTTTAGTTTCCGCAGGAGCGGGACTAACGGAGCCGCTGGGCGCTTTGGCTGCATGGTTTCTGCTCCGGAATATGTTTGATAGCATGGAAGGGGCATTTGGGATCATCTTTGCATTTGTTGGCGGGGTTATGGTGTTTGTGGCTATCCATCAACTGCTGCCTACGGCTCAAAAATATGGAAAGCATCATTTGGTGATGAAGTGGTTGTTTGCTGGGATGGCTGTTATGGCAATCAGCTTAGTTGTCCTTGCGTTTGTTTTTTAGAGGACTGGACGCAGTGGTCGGAGGCGGGTGGAATCCGCCATATACGGCTGCGGATGATTGCTCTGGTTCCGACAGAAAATGGAGGTGTTGCGTTCGTACCAAGCGAAACGATTACTTGGAAAAATCTACAAGGTACCCCCAAAAGTACGTGTTGAATAAACAAGGAGGAGAACAAACCATGTGTAGAAAACAAAAATTTTATCTCTGTGAGCGCTGCCAGAACTTAGTCGGACTGATAGACGATCACGGCGTCCCCTTGGTTTGTTGCGGGGGAAACATGACCGAGCTTATCCCCAACACCGTGGAAGCAAGTGAAGAAAAGCATTTACCGGCTGTGGCACTGGCAGGAGACAAGCTCAAAGTTGAGGTCGGGAGCGTTCTACACCCGATGGTGGCTGAGCATTATATCGCATTCGTATATGTAGAAACTGTGCGTGGCGGTCAGCGGAAATGTCTCGAAATAGGCAGCGAACCAAGCTTGGAGTTTTCTTTTGTATACGACACGCCGACAGCGGTCTACGCCTACTGTAACCTTCATGGAATGTGGAAAACAGAGCTGTAGGGGGAATATCTTAATGTTAAATGAGACATTACAGAGGTGCCGCACCAAGCTTTGTGACCATAGAGCCGCCTCCTACTTCGTTTGCAAATATCCATGAAACATTCAAATGGGAGCAAGAGTTTTTGTAAATCCCTTTCCTGAGCAGACAATCTAATGGAACCCTTATTCCACAAGGGGTGGAAACGTTCGCGAACAGATACAGAGGGAGGTCAATGATATGAGCAAATGTCCAGTAACAGGTAACGTAAGTAATACAGCTAGCGTAAGTAATACAGGCAGGCCCGATTTCACAAGAGGTACGACCAACAAAGACTGGTGGCCCAACCAACTGGATCTAAGCGTCCTGCACCAGAACTCCGAGCTAAGCAATCCCATGGGAAGCACGTTCAACTATGCCGAGGCATTCAAAACACTCGATCTCCAAGCGGTGAAGGATGATATCTTTGCCCTAATGAAAGACTCGCAGGCATGGTGGCCGGCAGATTATGGGACGTATGGACCGTTCTTTATCCGTATGGCATGGCATAGCGCCGGTACATATCGCACCATGGACGGCCGCGGCGGAGCAAGAGACGGTACGCAGAGGTTTGCCCCCTTGAATAGCTGGCCGGATAATGTCAATCTGGATAAAGCCAGGAGACTGCTCTGGCCGCTCAAGAAAAAATATGGGCAAAAACTATCCTGGGCGGATCTCATGATTTTAGCCGGCAACTGCGCGATTGAATCCATGGGTCTTAAGCTTATCGGCTTTGCCGGCGGTCGTGAGGATGTATGGGAACCGCAAGAAGATATTTATTGGGGCTCTGAAACAGAGTGGCTGGGTGATGAGAGATATTCAGGCAAACGAAACCTCGACAGTCCGCTGGCGGCTGTACAGATGGGGCTCATTTACGTGAACCCAGAAGGGCCGGACGGGCAACCGCTCCTGGCCGAATCTGCAATGGATGTCAGGGAGACATTCGCCCGTATGGCAATGAACGATGAAGAAACCGTTGCGCTGATTGCCGGAGGCCATACATTCGGCAAAGCCCACGGCGCGGCGCCCGCGGCCCATGTCGGACGTGAGCCGGAAGGCGCGCCCATCGAAGAGCAGGGCCTCGGCTGGAAGAGCGATTTCGGTACGGGTAATGCGGATGACACCATCGGAAGCGGCATTGAGGGCGCCTGGAAGCCCAACCCGACCAGGTGGGATATGGGCTACTTAACGGTGCTGTTCAAGTATGAGTGGGAACTCACAAAAAGTCCCGCCGGGGCCTACATTTGGCTCGCAAAAGACGTAGAGGACGAGGATATGGTCGTGGACGCACACGACCCGAACAAAAAACATAGACCCATGATGACCACGGCCGATCTATCCCTGAAATTTGATCCGGTCTATGAAAAGATTGCGAAAGACTACCTCGCAAACCCGGACAAATTTGCGGACGCATTTACAAAGGCGTGGTTTAAGCTCACCCATAGAGATGTGGGGCCTTCCACCCTATACTGGGGTGCGGATGTGCCAAAAGAAGTGTTCCTGTGGCAAGACCCCATTCCGGAGCGCACGCAACCCGTTGTGAATAAGTTGGATATCGAGGAGCTGAAAGGCCAAATACTTGGCTCCGGTCTAACGGTATCAGAGTTAATCCAAACCGCATGGGCAAGCGCCGCTTCTTTTCGTGGTTCTGATCGCAGAGGCGGTGCGAATGGCGGGCGCATTCGGCTGGAGCCGCAGGTTTCTTGGGAAGTGAACCAGCCAGAGCAGTTAAAGGCGGTACTTGATAAATATGAGCAGATACAGCACACCTTCCAGACGGACGGAGGGACCATATCACTTGCTGATTTGATCGTTCTGGGCGGCGCTATCGGGATTGAGTTGGCGGCGAGAAAAGCGGGGCTTACCATCTGCGTCCCATTTACACCGGGCAGGATGGACGCGTCCCAAGAACAGACAGATGTCCACTCTTTTGCAGTGCTAGAGCCGATCTATGACGGCTTCCGCAACTATCTGAAACGGGCATTTACTTCCCTGCCGGAACGACTGTTGGTTGACAAGGCGCAGTTGTTAGGTTTAACCGCACCGGAAATGACCGTGCTTCTCGGCGGGCTGAGAGTGCTCGGCAACAATTACGGCGCCTCTCCGCATGGTGTGCTGACCGCTGCACCGGAGACGCTCACCAATGACTTCTTCGTCAATCTCTTGGACATGGCTACAGAGTGGAAACCCACCGATGACGCAAATGTGTTCAACGGCGTTTGCAGAAAAACCGGCGCGCAGAAATGGACAGCGACGAGAGTGGACTTAGTCGTCGGCTCCAACTCACAACTCCGCGCCATTGCGGAAGTGTACGCAAGTGATGACGCGAAGGAAAAATTCGTGTATGATTTTGTCGCGGCATGGAACAAAGTCATGGACGCGGATCGGTTTGATCTGCTGAAATAGAGCGTATAGCGTACGGGGCGTGGCCGGCAATGCCTGCCGCGCCCTTGCAATACTGTCCGGATCGGAGATATGCAGTGAAACTAGATATACCCAATCAAAGTAAGTCTGAAATCCAGACAGAACATCCCATCCGAGGACTAGGGCGGGTTCTGTATGTCGCCGTTGGTATGCTGTCTTTGGCTTTGGGCGCCCTTGGCGCAGTGCTGCCCTTTTTACCTACAACTCCTCTAGTTTTATTGGCCGCTATTTGTTTCGGCAAGAGTTCTCGCAGGCTGCATATGTGGTTTCTCTCTACACGATTTTATCGCAAAAATTTGGAGAGCTTTGCTCAAAAGCGGGGCATGACCCTAAAAACCAAGTTGGTCCTTTTTGCAGCCATCACCTTCTTTATGGGCCTTAGTTTCACGATGATGATCTTACTATCCGCCCCAATTTTTGCGCGGATTGCGCTGGCGGTGGTATGGCTATGCCATGTCCTGTATTTCGGATTTAAGGTTGAGACACTTCGCTAGTGTGTGATGGGTTCCTATTTTCAAGAGGAGCGTGATTGGTTATGTCAAAGGATTTTTATGCGGCGATCAAAGAAAGGCGTTCGTTTTATAAAATCAGTTCCGAGGCCAAAGTTTCGGATAAGCGCATTTCTGAAGTGATTGAGGATGCGATTTTACACGTGCCCTCAGCGTTTAATTCCCAAAGCGCAAGGGTTATATTGTTGCTGGAAAAGCATCACCAAAAACTTTGGGACTTGACCAAAGAAGCGCTGGTGAAAATCGTAAAGCCAGAGAAGTGGGCGCAAACAGAAAATAAAATTAACTCATTTGCAGGCGGGTATGGAACGGTTCTATATTTTGATGATGAAACAATTGTGAAAGGCTTACAGGAAAGCTTTCCGCTTTATGCCGATCAGTTCCCTGCTTGGGCGCAACAGTCAAATGGCATGTTACAATATATGATCTGGACCTCTTTGCAAGTTGAGGGCTTTGGCGCCTCTTTGCAACATTACAACCCTTTGATCGATCAGGCTGTAAAAGAAGTTTGGAGGATTTCGGATAGCTGGAGACTGATCGCTCAGATGCCGTTTGGTATCCCGACCGCACATCCGGAGGAAAAAAGCGTGCTTCCTATTGAGGAAAGGTTTTCCGTATATTATTAAGGAGGGGAACTTTATGAAAATCATCATTATCGGAGGGAGCGCCGCCGGAATGAGCGCCGCTGCCAAAGCAAATAGAGTAGACCCCTCGCTTGATATAGCTGTTTATGAGAAATCGCGGTATATCTCCTTCGGCGCTTGCGGACTTCCCTATTTTGCCGGAGGCTTTTTCAAGGATGCGACAATGATGCTCGCCAAAACCGTGGAGGATATGGAAAAAGTAGGTGTTCGTGTGAAAACCTTACACGAAGTAAAGGCAGTTGACGCAGGGAACAAAATTGTCACGGTAAAGAACTTGCAAACCGGCGAGGAATTCACAGATGCTTATGATAAATTGATGATTGCGACCGGGGCGGTGGGGAAAACACCTGTTATCCCGGGTATGGATTTGGGCAATATTTTTGCATTGAGAAGTATGGGAGATGGTCTTGCAATCAATTCGCTTCTGCTTGCCGAGGATATAAAAGATATTGTGATAATCGGTGCGGGGCCAATCGGAATAGAGGCGGTACACGCCGCACGCCATCTTGGCAAACATGTAACGCTTATTATGAAACAGGATAGAATTTTAAGCCGTTATTTTAGCGGCGAGATTATATTGCTTTTAGAAGAAGAGTTGCGAAAACATTCTGTAACGGTAAGACTTGGCGAAGAAGCGTTAGAAATAACCGGAACTGCCGATGCCAAAAGAGTCGTTACCGATAAAGGCTCTTATAGAGCGGATCTAATCATTCATTCTATCGGATCGTCACCTAATACAGCATTTTTGGAGAACACCGGTATCGAAATGGAGAAAGGAATGATTTTGGTAGACAGACACGGCCAAACAAGTGTGGATGATGTTTACGCCGCGGGAGATTGTGCAAGCATATACAATGTTGTCAAAGACGGCCACAGCTACTCCCCTTTAGCTACGGTTGCCAATAAATTAGGGCGCATTGTCGGTGAGAACATGGCTGGCGGGAATATTCGCTTTATGGGCTCTCTTGATTCTATGTGCATACAAGTAATGGACATGGAAGCGGGGCGTACCGGGATTACAGAAACCCAGGCGAACTCTATGAGGCTTAAATATGCTACTGCTTTTATCCATGATACAAACCAATCAGGCTATTATCCGGGACAGGAAGACATTTTTATTAAGCTTATTTATGACGCGGAATCAAAAGTAATTCTTGGCGGCGAGATCGCTGGGAAAAAAGGTGCCGTGCTTAGAGTGAACACTCTTGCCGCCTGTATTTACAATAAAATGACCACAGGGGAACTTGCCCAGCTAGATTTATGCTATGCGCCGCCCTTTTCCAAAGCGTGGGATGCGCTTAATATTGCTGGAAGTGTGGCGAAGTAGGCTGTTGCTAAAAAACTGCAAACGCAAAGAGGAGCGTGTAATGCTATATGACCAAAGTCGAACTGTTTTTTTTTGATTATGCTTGCCCGTTCTGTAATAGAGCGTTTAGAAATTTAATGGACTTATTGCCCGAGTACTCGAATATAGAAATGCTTTGGCATCCATGTGAGGCACACCCTCGCCCTGATGATAATTACGGTAAGCATAGTGACCTGTGTATTCAAGGTATGTTTTATGCTGCCGAAAACGGTGTGGCGATGGTGGATTATCACAAAAAAATATTTGAACTTTATCACAGAGATAAAATAGATGTTGAAAACATTAGCGTTCTCGCTAGCGCTCTAAACGACTTGCTAGATCCAGAGCGTTTCGCGCAGGCATTAACAACCGGTAGATATGCCCGGGCGTTAGAGGATGCTAATGAGTATGCTTATAAAGAGGCGGGCGTTTGGATCATACCTGAGTTTCGGATGGAAAGCCGTCGGCTGGCCGCGGAGGCCGGGATAGGTGTTGCAGAAGAGCAACTCAAGGAATTTCTTGACCTCAGCAACTATGGTTTGTGTGTATCAGTCGGTATATGTACGCCGGATGCAGTTGGCTGAGGATCAAGGTGAGCGCAAAGCGGGCGTATTTTAAGCGTAAAGTACGTGTACTTTGGGTTTTGGCAATAAGAAAAATAGCTAAAGCTAAAATGCTGGATTTTGTTCAATCAATCGTTTTGAGACAGCTTAATCATACATTTCCTTTTGTAGTTAAACAGCAGCGTTGACCGCTTTTCTCCCTCGTGATAAACCCTCATACATATGGTCAAATAGTGTCGATTTCAGAACTGCTTTTTCGAAGTGCCGAAAAAATATTTTTGCAAACGTGGTAATAGGCTTGGACGAAGACAGAGAACGCCGGGAGCGCAAAGACGAGATTCTTTGCGTCGAAAACAGTCTAAAGCGAATGTTCATAGAAGGCGAAGCCATTCCAACGGCGACACCACTATTTGCAACCCGCTGAACGGCACAGACCAGCTTGCTCTAGACGCGTTCAATGTAGGCAAACATAGGGGGAGGAAAAAGAAAGTGAAACGGAATGACGAATACCGTCGCATTTGGCGACGGTATTCGTTCTGTGTCTTGAAAGAGTAGGCGCAATATGATAAAATTCCGGTGTATCGTCTTGCGGGGCTCCGCTATCACCAGCCCCTCGCAAAGCATTGGAATCACTGCAAATGAGCCACTTGCTTTGCTGTTAGTAGTGGCTTTGTATTTAGAACCACCTTTTGCAGAGCATGTTTTTTTGCATATTTTTGCGTAATGCAAAAAAGTATGTCGCCTCAGCGTAGCGAGCCGCAGGCTTATAAAATAGATTTATTATGACAAAAAGAAGGAACCGACAACTATGGCAATCGCGATTATCAAACAACTAGACCCCCATGTGGCTGACATGATCGCCGCGGGGGAGGTGGTGGAACGGCCCGCCAGCGTGGTGAAGGAACTGATCGAGAACGCGCTTGACGCGGGGGCTACGGCGATCACCTTGGAGATACAAGGCGGGGGGATGACTTATATCCGCGTGACGGATAATGGGAAGGGGATGGGGGCGGAGGATGCTTCCATGGCCTTTCTGCGGTATGCGACCAGTAAGCTTCGCACGGGACGCGATCTGGAAGCTATCGGGACACTTGGGTTTCGCGGGGAGGCGCTTGCGGCGATTTCGGCTGTGAGCCGGATTGATCTGCTTACTCGGGCCGAAGGGACAGAGGAGGGGACTGCTGTTACCGTGGAGGGTGGACAGGTGTTGGATGTTCGTCCGGCGGGGTGTCCGGTGGGGACGACGATGATTGTGAGAGATTTGTTTTTCAACACGCCGGCGCGGCTGAAGTTTATGAAGACGGACAGGGCGGAGGCGGCGGCGATTACGGCGATGCTGGTGAGTGTGGCGCTTTCGCATCCGGCGGTTAGTTTTCGGTATATCCGGGATGGGAAAGAGGAGTATCATACGCCGGGGGACGGGAGTGTGCGGTCGGCGATTTATACGCTTTTGGGGCGTGAGTTTGCTGTGGGGCTGGTCGAGGTGGACGGGCAGGGGGACCATGTAGAGGTTGCGGGGTTTGTGACCGCGCCGGCCCATGCGAGAGGGAGCCGGGGGCATCAGTGGTTTTATGTGAATGGCCGCTTGGTGCGGTCGAAGCTGTTGCAGGCGGCGTTGGAACAGGCTTATAAGAATGTGCAGTTTAGCGGGAAATTTCCGGGGGCGGTGCTCTATCTCACGCTTGG
Source organism: Oscillospiraceae bacterium (assembly GCA_009780175.1). Classification (GTDB taxonomy): domain Bacteria; phylum Bacillota; class Clostridia; order Oscillospirales; family Oscillospiraceae; genus WRAB01. The sequence goes on along the minus strand of WRAO01000013.1, from coordinate 30,554 downwards.
GCTTGGGACGGTGGATGTGAATGTGCATCCGGCGAAGACGGAGGTCAAGTTTGTTGACGAGAAGCGGGTGTTTGACGGGGTATATTACGCTGTGCTACACGCTTTGGAGCAGAGCCGGTATATGCCGGAGATCGCGCTGTCGAAGGATACGCAGAGGGTGCTGGGCGGGGCGGTTGTGACGCCGATTGCTGCGCCGTCTGCGACGAAGGCGGAGGCGCCGGTGTCGCCGCCGTTGTTTCGGCAGGATATGGGAAGTTATCCGCAGCCTTTGCGGGCGCGTGATGGTGGATTGCGGGATAGTGTTGCGGCGATTCAGCAAACGCACGTTTTGTTGCCGGAGACGCCTACAGGGACGAACTGTGTTCGTCCGACACTACCACAGGAGTCATCGGGGGATGCACAGCGGGTGAACACAGTTCGCCCCTGCGCGGCGGATGCGAACCATGTGTTTGAAAAAGAGGCGTGCGACGATACGAACATAGTTTGCCCCAATATGGCGGATGCAACGGAGTTCCCGCACGCACCCGTGGAGGCTGGGGTTCCCATTGGTGCGGAGCGGAGCGATGAGGATGTTGCGCCCTACATAGTGGAGATGCCTCATCGCGTGATTGGGGAGGCGCTGGGGACTTACATTCTTGTTGAGCAGGGAGATGAGTTGCTGTTTATCGACAAGCACGCCGCGCATGAGCGGATTTTGTTTGATCGGTTGAAAGCTGAGAGTTATATGGCTATGCCGCAGACCTTGCTTGCGCCGATTTTGGTTGACCTTGGGCCGGAACTCACCGTTACCCTGACCGAGCAAGGGGCGCTGTTGGAGCATTTTGGGTTTGAACTTGACCAGATGGGGCCGGGGACGGTGGCTGTGCGGCAGGTGCCGGGGGAGATTGATTTGGACGATATGGCTGGCTTTTTGGCGGAGTTGGCTGAGGGGCTTAGTTTGGGGCGGACGCCGGATCCGTCCGGCGTTTGGGACGAGGTGCTGCACACGATGGCTTGTAAGGCGGCGATTATGGCGGGGCGGCGGAGTGATCTGGCGGAACTTGAAGAATTGGCTGCGCGTGTGTTGTCTGGCGAGGCGCAGTATTGTCCGCATGGGCGGCCGGTGTCGCTCAGTTTGTCCCGGTCGCAGTTGGACAAGCAAGTGAGGCGGGGGTAGTCTATGGCGGCGCAGGTAGTGGTGATTACCGGGCCTACGGCGGCGGGAAAGACGGGGCTGGGGGTGCGGTTGGCGCAGGCAATCGGCGGGGAGGTCGTCTCGGCGGATTCGATGCAGATTTATCGCGGGATGGATATTGGGACGGCGAAGCCCGGTGCCCTAGAGATGGGTGGGGTGCCGCATCATATGATTGATGTTGCGGAGCCGGACGAGGCTTATAGTGTGGCACGGTATGTGGAAGAGGCCAGCCGGTGTGTGGATGATATTTTGGCGCGGGGTAAGGTGCCGATTTTGGTTGGTGGGACGGGGTTATATATTGATTCGCTGTTGTCTGGGCGGGAGTTTGCGCCGCAGCGGGTGGGGAGTGGGATGGAGGACGGCGGGCGAACGCAGTTCGCCCCTGCGGAGGACATTGCGCCTCTACAAGGGCGAGGCGTTGCGGGCAGCGTCTCCTACGATGCTGAGGCTTGTTGGCAGGAATTGCAAGCGATTGATCCTGAGACGGCGGGGCGGCTGCATCCGAATGATCGGAAGCGGGTTTTGCGGGCGCTTGAGGTCTATCGGCTTACGGGGCAGACGATGACGGCGCACAATGAGGCGACGAAGCGGATTCCGCCGCGCTATGCGGCGGTGAAAATCGCTATCACGGCGCGGGATCGGGCGGATTTGTATCGCCGGATCGACTGCCGGGTGGATGGGATGGTGGCGGCGGGCTTACAGGCGGAGGTGGAGCGGTTGATCCAGAGCGGGCTTTCGGCTGGGAGCACGGCGATGCAGGCGATTGGGTATAAGGAGATGCTCTGGGCGGTGAAGGGGGAGCTCTCGGCGGAAGAGGCTGTTGCGCGCATCAAGCAGGAGAGCCGCCGGTATGCGAAGCGGCAACTGAGCTGGATTGGCCGAGATGAGACGGTGCGTTGGATTATTTGGGACAAAGAGCCGGACTTGGAGGCCGCGGCTCACAGTTCGACAGAGTTTTGCCGCGAAGTCGGTGTAATATGATGAGGATTTATATTACAGTGGCTCCCCACGGGGGTTTGCCTCGTGGGGGCCCCTCAATTTTGATCTACGACGGCACGGTAAAGCCGTGCTTGTATCAAGGGGTTACCTGCGGAAAAACGCTTGGATGCCGGACTCCCGGCGTAAAACTTGATATTACAGTAGACATAAGCGGATAATTATGGTAAACTAAACTTTACTAGACGCCGCTTTTTATGCTGGGGAGCAGAAAGGGCGGCAAGACATGCAAAAAGCGGTGAATTTACAAGAGGTTTTCCTCAATCAGGTGCGCAAGATGAAGAGCCCGGTGACGGTTTTTCTTGTGAACGGATTCCAACTCAAAGGTCTTGTTACGGGCTTTGATAATTTTACCGTTGTGCTCGATTCGGAAGGGAAGCAGCAACTCATTTATAAACATGCCATCTCCACCATTGTGCCTGCGAAGGCGGTTGATTTTGCCCTGTAGGGGCGGCTATTGGCCGTCCGCGGAGGGGATAAGCGGACGCGCAACGCGTGCGCCCACAAAGGACGAAATGCATGAAACGGACTAACGCTGTGACAAAGTTCATATCCATTCTCCTCTGCGGATTTTTGGTGGCCTATTTTGGGGTATCTCTTGTGCAGTCGATGCGCAATCCGCTGCTGACAGCCCCGGCGATCGTCGTGCAGACGGAGGAGGGTTTTTTTGCGTCGGGCATTATTATCCGGGATGAGACGGTGATTACTGTTTCGCATCCGGTGGTGTCGAGCCTGGTTCGGGAGGGAGAGCGGGTTTCTGTCGGGATGGCGTATATGGTGGCTTATGCGACAGTGGCGGACCGCGATCGGGATATTCGGCGCGGACAATTGGAGCGGGAGATTGCCCACTTGGAGGTGCTGCTTGCTACAGACGGCGGCGCGCATCAAGTGGCGCTGCAAGAGGCGGAGGTGCGGGAGCAGATCCGGGAGTTGGGCTATGCTACGCGCATGGGGAATCTGGAACAGCTTGAGGATCAGACGGTTGCGCTTCGGTCTTTGGCGATGGCGAGTGACCGCGAGGGGCTTGTGCAACGAATTGAGATGCTTGGGGCGGAACTTGCGGGGTTACAGGGCGCGGCCTCTGCCGCGAATGTGACGCCGATTTTTGCCAATCAGTCTGGTCTTTTCAGTGTACGGCTGGATGGGTATGAATATTTGCGTCCGGATGATTTGCATCGGTTTGACGTGCAGGTGGTGCAGGAACTCTTAGAGCGGCGCGGTACGGGCTTGATGGCGGGTGCTGGGAAGCTTGTGAGCGGTACGACTTGGTACTATGTTGCGCTTATCCCGGAATCGGAAGTGGAGCAGCTTGCGGATCGGCTGGTGGGTCCTGTTCCGAACCGGGTTATCGTGCGGTTTTCGGGATTGCCGGGATTGGATATCCCGATGCGGGTCCACTCGGTGGGGCCTTATGAGGACGGGTATCGCGTGGCGGTGTTTGCCGCTAATACGGCGATGGCGGAGACGCTTGGTTTGAGGCAGGCGGAGGCTAGGATTGTCTTCCAGACGTATTCTGGGATCCGTGTGCCGCGGGAGGCCTTGCATTTTGGGGCGCCGAATGCTTACGGTGCGCGACCGATCTATGTGTTTACGCTCACGCTAGGCAACGCGGAGCGGAAGTTTGTGCAGATCGTTTACGAAGGGGAAGATTTCTTTCTCGTGCGCCCCGATTTGACGCGGACGACGGAAGCGGCGGCGCTTCGAGAGGGCAACAGCATCATCGTGCGGGCGAGGGAGCTCTATGATGGGAGAGTGTTTCGCTGATGTGCATCCAAGATAATGCATCCAAACTGAGTGACAATGTATCCAAGCTGCGCGCGGAGATAGAGCGGGCGGCTCGGTTGACGGGGCGGTCCGGAGCGGATATTACGCTGGTTGCCGCGACGAAGACGCAGAGTGCGGAAACCGTCCGCGCGGCGATTTTAGCTGGGGTGGACGCGTGCGGCGAAAACCGTGTGCAGGAGCTTACGGAAAAACAGGCCGCCGGGGCTTATGTTGGCGCGTCGGTCCATTTTATTGGGCATTTGCAGACGAACAAGGTGCGTAAAGTGGTCGGCGCGGTGGATTTGATTCAATCTGTAGATTCCTTGTCTCTGCTTGGTGCGATTGATCGGGTTGCGGGAGAGCTTCAACTCGTCCAAGATGTCTTGATTCAGGTGAACATCGGGGAAGACCCGGACAAGTTCGGGGTACACGCGCCGGAGTTGCGGAAGTTTCTCGATCAGGCTGTCCATAATCGCAATATTCGGGTGCGGGGGCTTATGACGATGCTGCCTTTGGAGGCCGATCCGGCTGAAACTAGGGACTTATTTGCGCGAATGTACAATGTTTTTGTTGACATAAGAAGGGAAATGTATAATAATGTGGCTATGGATTTTCTGTCAATGGGTATGAGCGGCGATTTTTTCGATGCCATATCAGAAGGCGCGAATATGATTCGGGTGGGCAGCACCCTGTTTGGAAATAGAGAATAACTCGCAGGAGGACACACGAGTATGGGGATATTGGATGAGCTAAAACGCCTCGCGCGCCCGACGGACGACTATTATGACGACGAATTTGACGATCTCCCGCCTGCCCGGCAGGTAGAGCGGGTTCCGATGGAATCACGCTCTGCGCCGCGCCGGGACCGAGATCGGGATCGCGACAGGGATAGAGATCGGGACCGCGACCGCGACTTCCGGGATCGGGAGTATCGGGAAGTGCGGGAGCCGCGAGAGCATAGAGAACGCGACTTTGATGCGCCGCCGCAGATGGATGTGCGTCCGCGCGGCGGTGGATATTTCACACCGAACGCGCCGGCGAAGGACCCGGGTAAGGTCGTCAACATCCATGCGACGACTGCACTTCAAGTCGTTTTGGCGAAGCCGGAGAAGTTTGAGAATGCCGCTGAGATTGCGGATCATCTCAGACAAAAGCGGACGGTTGTGCTCAACCTCGAGGTGACGAACAAGGATATTTCGCGCCGACTGATTGACTTTCTCTCCGGTGTGGCTTACGCGCAGGATGGAAAGATTAAGAAGGTAGCGGTGAGTACTTATATCATCACGCCCTATAATGTGGATCTGCTGGGCGATTTGATTGATGAGTTGGAAAGCAACGGGCTGTATTTCTAAGGATAGGCCACCAGGAAAGGGTGAATGATCGATGTTGACGCCCCAAGATATCCAGAGTAAAAAGTTTGAAAAAGCCACCTTCGGCGGCTATGACATGTCAACCGTGGACGACTTTTTGGAGCGGGTCTTTACGGACTATTCCGCGCTTTATAAAGAAAATGCCATCTTGAAGGGCAAACTCAAGGTTCTGGTAGAGAAGGTAGAGGAATACCGCGCGACGGAAGACTCTATGCGGATGGCACTGCTTACGGCGCAGAAGATGGGCAATGAGATCGTAGAAAACGCGAAGGTGAGAGGCGACGCCATTTTGGCGGATATCAATGAGCAGGCGAAGCAGCGTACGATAGAGCTGCGCCAGGCTCTGGTGATGGAAGAGGCCCGGTTGAAAGAGGCCGAGCGGAAGACCAGCCAGTTCAGCGCGCGCGTGCTGGACCTCATCGCGGAAGAGCAGGCATTTTTGGAGCAGCTGAAAGAACTCGCGATTCCCATTCCCGCTCCGGTCGCGTCTCCGGATCCGGCGATTTTGGAGCAGGCGAAAGCGATTGTGACGCCGATTCCTGTCCAGGTATCGGAGGCAGGGGAGGTCGTTGTGCCGGTTGTTCCTGTTGTGACAGAGACGCCGGACTTTGTTTTGGACGACAAACTGGAGGCCAATGTCGGCGCGTACCTCGCGGAGGAAGTGAGCCGTATGGCGGAGAACTTTACGGAAGACGAAGATCGTTCGCCGTTTGTGGAGGACGTGACCGCGCAGGTCCGTCTGGCGCGAGATCCCTTTGACGAACAGCCGACGCCCGCAGAGGAAGTTAACTTTCTCAAGATGTTTGACCGCGATGTATCGCCGACGCCACCGTCTATTCAGACGGACGACAGAGCGGCGGAAAAAATAGACATTACCCGCAGCATTTCCAGCGCCTTGGGAGACAAGGAAGAACTCGAAATCAATACCGACATGTTCTGGGACGATGAGAGCTCGCCGACTACGAAACGGCCGAAGTTTGAGTTCAATAATCTGCAGTTCGGAACGAATCTCGACGAGGATGACGAGTAAGCGGATCGGAACAGTGAATAAGTGGGGGGGGCGGCCGGACTCCGGCCGCCCCTTGTTTGAGAGGAGTGGGAATATGCTGATTAGTTTGCTGTTTGGGTTTGGGATTTTCGCGGCGGATCGAGTGGTGAAGCTGTGGATTGTTAACAACTTTGCTCTGGGCGAGGTGCGGGCTTTTATTCCCGGCGTGCTGCGGCTTCACTATGTGCAAAACACAGGGATGGCGTTTGGATTCTTGGCGGAGCACCCGTGGATATTTCTGGTCCTCACACCGCTGATTTTTGGCGTGCTTGGGGTGTTGATCGCAAAAAACCTGTTTCCCTGCCCGGTGCAACGCCTGGCGATCGTTGCGGTGATGGCCGGTGGTCTTGGGAACTGGGTGGATCGGTTGGTATATGGCGCTGTGATCGACATGTTTGAGCCGACTTTTATGCGCTTCGCTGTGTTCAACGTGGCGGACATTTTTATCGTCTTGGGCGGGATTGCGTTTGTGATTGCTTTTATCCTCGATGAGCGGCGGAAAGAGAAGGCGAAGGTTGCGGATGAATAGAGAAATCATAGTCAGCCTCGACGAGGCCGGTGTGCGGATCGACAGTTTTCTCGCGGAACGGTTGGAGGATATGAGCCGAAGCGCGGTTCAGCGGGCGATGGTGAACGGTGAGATTTGCTTTGCGGACGGCAGGGCGATTCAGAAGAACTACGTGACCAGGGTTGGGGATCACTTTGTTGCCGCCATTGCGGAGCCGGTAGAAATTGAGGCGCTGCCGCAGGATATTCCGCTCGATGTGGTGTTTGAGGACGCTTCGCTCATCGTGGTAAACAAGCCGCGGGGGATGGTGGTGCATCCGGCGGTGGGGCATCCGGACGGGACTTTGGTCAATGCGCTGCTGTTTCATTGCGCGGATAGTCTGTCTGGGGTTGGGGGGGCCTTGCGACCGGGGATTGTGCATCGGTTGGACAAGGATACCTCGGGCCTGATTCTTGCGGCGAAGACGGACCGGGCGCATCAGTCTCTGTCGGACCAGCTTCGGGACCGGACGATGGAGCGGATTTACGAGGCGGTCGCGATTGGTCGGATTGGGCAGGACGAGGGCGTGATTGACCGGCCGATTGGGCGCCATCCGGAGGATCGGAAGCGGATGAGCGTTACGGCGAAGGTCGCGCGAGATGCGGTGACGCATTATACTGTCCTTGCGCGCTATCCGGATTATACGCATGTTCGCTGTCAGCTTGAGACTGGGCGGACGCATCAGATTCGGGTGCATTTGGCGAGTATTGGGCATCCGGTGCTGGGGGACCTTGCGTATGGACGGCGGCGTCCGGAGCGGGGGATTTCGGGGCAGTGTTTGCATGCGCGTACGGTTACATTTGACCACCCGGAGAGTGGGGAGCGGATTACGCTCACTTCGGAGTTGCCGGGGTATTTTACGGATGTGCTGGCGAAGTTGGGGCCGGCGGAAGTGATTGTAGAGTAGGGGCGGATTCCAAATCCGCCCTTTATTTGTGAGAATCCTCAGTCAGCTTTGCCCTAATGCTCCTTTGGAAAAGGAGCATTAGGGCAAAGTCTTTTTTTCAAAGGAGGTGGCAGGTGCAGCTGGATTATACACTGTTCGGCTTTGGGATCCGGATGGTAATCACCGCTTCTGCCTCCGTGCCGCCTTGTTCGACTGAGGCGTCGAGGCCGGACTGCTTTAAAATGGAGATTGCCCGGTGGACGGTGTTGAGGAAGAGGCGGACGTCTTTGATTACATAAAGCGGCTTTGGGGGCTGGATTTTCGGTTCTGTCTCGACTAAAGTGCCTGGCAAAGCGAGGGGAACGGCGAGGTAGGTGTCGATGTATTCCTCCGTCCGGGCTACGGTGAGTTCGTGGTGGATGATGTGGTCCAGCACTTCATACCGCTCCTGGTTGCTGCCGAGGCGGAGGAGGGCGCGGGCGTGGCGCTCGGAAAGTCCGTTCTGCTTGAGTCGTTCCAGCATGTCGCGGGGGAGTTTTAAGATGCGGAGTTTGTTTGCCACGGCGGACTGGCTCTTGCCTACCCGCCGGGCGGCCTCTTCTTGGCTCATGTCGAAGGTCTGGATTAGCTGGCTGAGGCCTTCGGCTTCCTCTATGTAGTCGAGGTCGCGGCGTTGGAGGTTTTCTACGAGGGCGATGAGGGAGGATTCCTCCGTGTCTACGTCGAGAATGATGCAGGGGACCTTCATAAGTCCTGCCAGCCGTGCGGCACGGAGGCGGCGTTCTCCGGCGACTAGCTCGTAGTTTGCGCCCTGCCGTCGGACGGTGAGGGGTTGGAGTATGCCGTAGCGGGTGATGCTGTCGGCGAGTTCTCTGAGGTCGGTGGCGTCGAAATATTTGCGGGGTTGGGCGGGATTCGGCACGACGTCGCCGAGCTCGAGGAAAAAAATCTGGTCGGTTTGATAGAGGCCGTGTTTTTTCACGAGTTGCAAGCAATCCACCTCAATTTCTGCACATATTGTAGATATGTCATCAGGATATACCATATCTTGTGCGCAGGGTAGCGAAATTCGCTAGCGATTGGACACTAGTTTTCTCGACGGGTGTCGGAATTGGGTTTTTGCTCTCGCTATATTGATCTTTCTATTTGACCGGGGCTACCGTGTCTTATCGTTTTGCTGGGGGAAGTGCTTATTTTATAAATTCATCTTCGCTATAGGAGATGCTAACTGTGGGATCAAACTTTCTCCCCATCTGGTGACGGGCCTTTCTGTGTTCTACGGTGTCAAAGATGATAGAGAAATCGTAGTCCGGGGGATATAGTTCTGCGGCCGGCACTTTGAGCTGAATCCGATTGTGTTTCATGGCTTGCTTTACGCCTTTTATCTGTACGATCACGTCTCCCTGTTCGTTTGCGGAGCGATATACGATGCCTAGTTCCCCGGTTTGGAGGACGGTTACGCTGTCGCCCATGCGAAACTTATCTGAAAAGTCGGTGACTGCCTTTTCGGTTTGCGTACGTACAAGGGCGCTTTTTGGGGCTTTCATTGCCGATGGTGATGGTGCGTCCTCTTTGCTTGGACCGCCGTAGACCTCTTGATGCGCCCGTTCTAAAAGATGGGGCGCAAACCCCAGACGCTGGGCAATGTGCAGCGCACAGCTTTCTCCGGACATTCCCATTTCCAGCTTATAGAGCGGACGGAGGTTTTCGCGGTCAAAAGCCATACGCGCACTCTTCACACCGCCCGCCTGTTCGGCATAGGTCTTAACCTGGGCGTAGTGCGTTGTAACGAGGAACATACAGCCGCGCTGCCTGAGCTCTTCCAGCACCGCGACAGCGATCCCCATCCCTTCGGCGGGGTCGGTGCCGCTGCCTAGTTCATCCAGTAACACAAGACTGTCACGGCTGGCCTTTTCCAAAATGCTGATGATATTTGTCATGTGCCCGGAAAAGGTGGATAGATTTTGGGAAATGTTCTGGCTGTCTCCAATATCACACCAGTAGTTATCGTGCATGGCAATATAGCTGCCCGCTTCGCAGGGGATGTGAAGTCCACACTGCGCCATCAGAGAGAGCAGACCCACCGTTTTCACCGCGACAGTTTTGCCGCCTGTGTTGGGGCCAGTGATAATCACGCTGCGGGTTTCCTCGTCCATCTCGAAATCTAAGGGGATACAAGAATCCGCTTCCAATAATGGATGGCGGCCTTTTCTGATGTCCAGCCTCCGCGCTCCGCCGATCTCCACAGGGACGGCCTTCATGCTGGCGCTGAGTTTTGCTTTGGCGAACAGCACGTCTAAAATCTCCATCGCCTCCATATTGCGGCGGAGCATAGGGGCGTATTCCGCAACTGCGGCAGTGAGCGTGTACAGGATGCGCCTCTCTTCGGCATCTTCCTCGATATAGAGCGCGGTTAGTTCTGCCTGATGCTTTTCTATGGCTGTCGGCTCCATGAACACGGTGGAGCCTTTTCCTGAAACCTCAACCACTGTCCCGCCAAACTGCGCCTGGAATTTCCGTTGTACAGGCAGTACATGGCGGCCTTGGCGGACTGTGATATATCCATCCGCCAGGTATTGCTTGCGGCTTTTTAGTATGTGATTCAATTTTTCCTTAATTTGTGTTTCCACATGGTCTTTTTTGCGGCGGATATTCCGCAAGTTCGGGCTGGCATCGTCACACAGCGTGTTGTTTTGGATGCACGATTCGATTTCCGTCTGCAGAGGTGCCAAACTCTCAATACTTTGGCCGTACATGGCGACGGCTTCTTCCGTGGCCTTGCCTTTGGATAAATATGCCGCCATACGTTTGCAGGACTCGGCAAATCTGGCAACGCGTTCGAGTTGTTCCGGAATCAGCATACCACCCGCGTCTGCCAGGGCAATGGTTTCGTCTAAGCTGTCCATGATCGGCAAGGGGGGTGTGCCTATCATATCCAGCAGTTTTTTGGCAGAAGTGGTTTCCGCCATTTTACGCACACACATATCCTCGTTCAGATAAGGAGATAACGCGGCGAGCGCGTCTTTTGCGTTTTGGGACAGGGCATGTTCTTTCAGTTTTTCTATGATAGTATTAAATTCGAGCGCGAAATAATGGTTATTCAATGGTTTTATTCCTTTCGTAAGACAAGCGTATACCAAATGGCATTTGGGCAAATAAAAAAGCGCAGTTACCCACTGCGCTACAAAACAAACAAAAGAATGTGTTAGAAGAACACTTCTCTGGTCGTCATATAAGGCATTTGGGTACACGAAGTGAGCGGAAAAAATCCCGCTACGGTGACGCAAATAGATACCTTAGTGACGAACACTCACCAGACATGCCACACTTTCTTACTAATATGTTATTTCAGTATAACATATTAGTCTCGCATTGTCAATTAAGACAATGTTTCCTGCCACAACAGACGAGGGGCGCATGCTGCACCCCTCTCGACCAACTACGTATACATTAGATAACTTTGGCAATCAGCTGGATGGTATTAAAATACTTTCCATCTTCTGCTTGCATCATATCCAAGGTCCATTTGTCTTCGCTGCAAGGGTCAATGCTTGCAAGGTATTCACTCCATGCTATATCGTGGCAAGCCATTTCGCTGTGGGTTACAATTTCTATGCCCTCTGCCTTGCGAAACAAGTTTTTCCACCATTCAATGCCGCGGACAGTTTTTGCAACCTCAGGAACGGCCCAGAACGGTTGCATTTCCGGCGGAACATTATCGCCAAACTCATACTTCAATCCGGGGAAGGCAACCGCAATGTAGCCGCCTTTTTTCACGTAGGGAATAAGCTTTGGCAGCATTTCCTCGTTGTCGCCAAACATATTGTACGCGCCGACCGAAAAAATCACATCGAAATAACGCTTTGCAAACGGCAAGGGCTGCGTTGCGTCGAGCAGCATCGGAACGATTTTGTCAGCGATGCCGAGTGATTGGAATCGCTCATGATTCTCGGTCGGGTCGGCATATAAGTCGGTGGCAAAAACTTCGGCACCATATGCTTGCACCAAGTATATGGCAGACAAGCCCGTTCCGGAGCCTAAATCAAGGATTTTCATATCCTTTGTGATGGGAAAATGCGAAGCCAATTCCTCGGCTTGCCGGATTCCGTTTGGTCCCCACATCGTCTCTTGCAAGAGTGCAACATTCTTCTCATCAGCGACGAACTTGTTTGAAAATATAGTATTCATTTTTCTTCTCCGACCAGTTAGTTAGGAGGGCGGCTGCCCTTGCTCACCGCTTGCGTTTTCCCGCCTGTTTGCCTTCGGGCTGGCGGCGGGTGCGCATGGATGTCATGATCGTGTATCCCAATAGGAGGCCCAGTAGGGCGAAGCCGAGTTGAACCGCCCAGGTGAATATGGTCAGGGCGCCGATGGCGAAGGCGGCGCACATGAGGGCGAGGAGGATCCATGCCATGGGAATTGCCTCCTATCGGGTCCAGGCTGCGATTTCGCGCAGGCGCTCGATGATGGGGAGTTTCTGCGTGCACAGCGGTTCACAGAGGCCGCAGGCGGTGCACTGTGCGGCGTCTTCGGCGGAGATGCCCCAGAATTCTTCCAGGGCGTTGGGGAGCTCTTTTACGTTTCTGCCGAGGAGATATTGGTTGTAGGCGTCCAGCAGTTTGACGATGGGGACGCCGGAGGGGCAGGGTTCGCAGTAGGCGCAGCTGGTGCAGAGGGCGTTGAGTTCTTGTTTTAGGTGGCTCGCGACGCGGGAGCGGGTTTCTTCGGTGACGGTGTATGCGTTCTCGACCGCGGAGACGCACTCCTCCAACTCCTGAATACTGCCTGGGCCGGGGAGGGCGGCGGTGACGGCTTCGTGACCGATTACGAAGCGGAGCGCGGCTTGGACGATGGTTTCATCGGGGGTGTTTTTGAGGAAGTCGAACTTTTCCGCTTGCCGGGGGATTAGGCCGCCGCCGAGGGGATTCATGACGACTACGCCGAGGCCGGCTTTTTGGCAGGCTCTGAGGCCTTCGCCCCGATAGGCGGAGTTGAGGGCGTTGTAGCCGAGGAGAATGGCTTCGGCTTTGCCGTCCGCTACGATGTCGCCGATGTCTGCGCTGTCTACGTGGACGGAGGTGCAGATGTGCCCGATCAGGCCGTCTTGTTGGGCGCGGACGAGGCCGTCGTAGACGCCGCCGGGGGTGGTTAGTTGACGGTATTCGTCAAGCGTGCGGACGCACCACATGTAGTAGAAGTCGATTTTGTCAACGGAGAGCGTGTCGCAGGCTTTTTGTACTCTGACGTAGGCCTCGTCCGCTGTTTTGGCCATCCAGAGGCCGCATTTGGTGGAGACGTAGGGCCGGGTTCCGCGGATTTGGCGCATGGCGAGGCCGACGATTTTTTGGCTCTGGTTATCGCAATAGCCGGGGGCTGTGTCGAAGTAGTTGATGCCCAGTTCGTGGGCGCGGAGCAGGATGTCTGCGCAGATTTGGTGGTCTTTGTTGTAGTCTTCGGCGCGGAAGCGCATGCCGCCGAAGCTGATGGCGCTGATCTCTTTGCCGGTTTTGCCGAGGGGGCGGTAGATCATGGGGGGGTGCCTCCGATCTGTTTTTTGTGGTGGGAAAAGGCTCCTTTTACAAAGGAGGGACCTATCGGTATTCCTTCCGCCGAACCAATCGGCTGCGGCTTCGCCTTGCCCTTTTGGGGCGGCGGTTATGGCAGGCGAAGCCTGCCGGAGGATTTATTGGGCGCGGGCGAGACAAGGGCAATTCTCAGTCCGCTTCGCGGGCAGCTCCTTTGGAAAAGGAGCCTTACTGCCGCCGCCCCTACATAATATCTTCGCCTTTGTCATGCAATACCCGCTCCACGAAAAATCGGGGGCGGCGTTTGGCTTCCATGTAGGTTTTGCCGACGTATTCGCCGACGATGCCGATACCGACGAGATTAAGCCCGCCGACGGCGAAGATGGCAATGGTCGGCATGCGCCAGCTCCAGAAGGACATGCCGAAGCCGTGCTGGATGCCGAATACGACCGCCAACACCAGGGCGGCGAGCAGGAGGAGTACGCCCGTGGTCATAATGAGCCGGAGGGGGCGCATGGAGAGGCTGGTGATCCCGTCGATCGCGAGGGCGAGCATTTTTTTGAAGGGATATTTGCTTTCTCCGGCGAAGCGTTCGCCGCGGGAATATTCGACGGTGCCAGTTTTGTAGCCCAGCATGGGAATAATACCCCGCAGGAAGAGGGCAGACTCTTGGTATTGGGCAAGCGCGTCTAATGCCCTGCGGGAGAGGAGGCGGTAATCGGCGTGGTTGAAGACGATCTCGCCACCGAAGGCGGCGATGAAGCGGTAATAGGTTTCGGCGGAAAAGCGCTTGAACCATGTGTCTGTGTCGCGGTTGGAGCGAACGCCGTAGACGACGTCACAGCCCTCATGGTATTTCTGGACCATGCCGTCGATGGCGTTTAGGTCGTCTTGAAGGTCGGCGTCGAGGCTGATGGTGAAGTCCGCTTGGTCTTTTACGGTGAGCAGACCGGCTAACAACGCGTTTTGGTGGCCTTTGTTGCGCGAGAGACGGATGCCGGAGAAGAGCGGCTTTTCCTCGTGGAGTTCTGAGATGAGCGACCAGGTCTTGTCTCTTGAGCCGTCGTCTACGAAGACGATGCGGCTGTTGAGACTGATTTGCCCGCTCTCCATGAGCGCGGTCATCTTTGCCTCGAGCCGTTTGGCAGTCTCGGGGAGGACTTCTTCTTCGTTGTAGCAGGGGATGACGAGATAAAGCGTGTTCATCATACGCGCCTCCAGATCGTTGTAAGGCGGCCCTGGGACAAGCCGCTCCAGTAGTGTATCACATTTTTTTTCTTTTTTCAATTTAAGCATTGCAAAACTACGACACGAGGAGTAGAATGGGGTGAAAAGTATGTTTTTTGAATTTTGAACCGCTTAAAGTGACAGATTTGCGACAAAATTGACAAAAAATGCGAGAAAAGGAGAACTCTATGCCGTGCTACAATAAGAAGACGATTCGCGACATTGATGTTTCTGGAAAGAAAGTGTTGCTTCGTTGTGACTTTAATGTACCCTTGGACAAGCAGACCGGGGAGATCACCAACGACAAGCGTATTATAGCAAGTTTGCCCACGATCCAATACCTCCTCGATCATGGTGCGAGCATTATCTGTTGTTCACATCTCGGGCGGCCCAAGGGCGAGTGGAAACCGGAACTTAGTCTGGTCCCTGTCGCAAAGCGGCTCAGTGAGCTTTTGGGGATGCCGGTGCAAATGTCGAAAGATGTGGTTGGGGAAGATACAAGAGCCAGGGCGGCGGCGTTGAAGCCCGGCGAGATTTTGCTGCTTGAAAATGTGCGCTTTGATCCGGAGGAGGAGAAAAACGCCCCGGCGTTTACGAAAGCGCTTGCAGATTTGGCGGATGTGTTCGTGTTTGACGCATTCGGCGCGGCGCACCGCTGCCACGCCTCGACTTGTGGGGTGGCGGATCATTTGCCCGCGGTTAGCGGATTTTTGTTGGCGCGGGAGTTGGAAGTGCTGGGTGCGGCGCTTACGGCGCCGAAGCGGCCTTTTGTGGCTATCCTCGGCGGATCGAAGATATCGGATAAGCTGGGCGTGATCGAAAACCTGCTCGAGCGGGCGGATGTGCTCCTGATCGGTGGCGGGATGAGTTATACGTTTAATAAAGCTATGGGCGGTAAGGTCGGCAAGAGCCTCTGCGAGGAGGACAAGCTGGACTATGCGCGGGAGATGGTAGCAAGGGCTAGGGAGAAGGGGGTTAAACTTCTGGTCCCGACGGATGCGATGGCGGCGGCAGAGTTTTCGCCGGACGCCACTCCGGTGCTCTGCGATGCCTCCGATATTCCGGACGATCTGATGGGCCTGGATATCGGGCCGGAGACGATCAAGGCCTTTACGGACGAGGTGAAAAAGGCCGAGACGGTGCTTTGGAACGGTCCATTGGGCGTGTTTGAGTTTGAGGCCTTCTCCAAAGGGACAAGGGCTGTGGCAGAGGCGCTCGCGGAAAGCCGGGCGGTTACGATTATCGGCGGGGGAGACAGCGCGGCGGCGGTGCAGCAGTTTGGGCTGTCTGATCGGATGACCCACGTCTCTACCGGCGGCGGGGCGACGCTTGAGTTTTTGGAGGGGCGGACTATGCCCGGTGTCGCGTGTTTGGAAGATCGAGTAGAGATGGTTGCCGAACGGGCGTGAGCGGCGGGTATCAAAAAGGGCAATCCTCAGGCAGCTTCGCTGACAGTTCCTTTGAGAAAGGAGCCTGGAGGGAACGGGCGCATGTTGTGCGCCCCTACATAAGGTGACGGAGATAGAGAGATAGTAGGAGAGAGATTCGCATGAACCGAAAGTATAGAAAGACGATTATTGCCGGGAACTGGAAGATGAATAAGCTGCCATCGGAGCTCAAGACTTTTTCGGAAGCGTTGAAGGCGCTGGTGCCGCGTGCGAAATGGTGTGAAGTGGCGGTTTGTGTGCCGGCGGTGATGATCCCCGGCGCGGTCCGCGCTTTCAAAGACGGTAAAGTGTGCGTGGGCGCACAGGACATCAGCGCGGCGGAATTTGGGGCGTTTACCGGCGAATGTTCCGGCGCGCAACTCGCCGACGCGGGGGCGAAATACGTGATTGTCGGCCATTCTGAGCGGCGGCAAAATCATGGGGAGACAAATGAGTTGATTAATGCCAAGGTCAAGACCGCGCTCGCGAATAAGTTGATCCCCATCGTCTGTGTTGGTGAGAGTTTGGAGCAGCGGGAGATGGGCGTGACGCTCGAGGTGGTGACCTTGCAGATCAAGACGATTCTGTCAGACATTACCGCGGAGCAGGTGAAGAAGCTGATTATTGCTTATGAGCCGATCTGGGCCATCGGGACCGGGAAGACGGCGACGGCGGAACAGGCCGGGGCGGTCTGCACGGCGATTAGAGCCTTGATTCGCGGGATGTATGGAGCCAGAATCGCGCGGAGTGTGACGATTCAATATGGCGGCAGTATGAACGGGAAAAATGCCGCTGAACTACTCGCCCAGCCGGATATTGACGGTGGATTAGTCGGCGGGGCCTCGCTGGACCCGGCGGAGTTTGCGAAGATTATTATGGCGGCGCAGGAGTTGGAAGAGTAGGAGGCTTATTTTATGACGGAAGATGAAAAGAGGAGAATTCTTTTAGGAACATACTATGATGAATGGAAATTTAGGAACGATAATTTTTGGAAGAGAATGATTCAATTTTTTGTAATTATCTTTTTTGTATCGACATTTCCGATTTCAGTGAGTGTTTTTGAAGGCTTGGATGGCATTGATCTTTCGGGGGTTGCATTATGGGTATTCCCTGTGGCTGGCATAGGCCTATCTCTTTGTTTATTGGCGTTCTGCTTGATAGAGGGATCGAAAATGTTTTTTGTTGGTGTAGAGATAAAAATCATAAAGACAGAATTTCTAGGAGAGAAAGCAGATAGAACTCAGAACTCATACCTTGCGTGGCTTGCGGAATGGAAACTAGCGGTTCTAGTGCCAAGCCTGTTGTGTGTATTACAAATAGCTTTAGCGATAATCGTACTTTGTGTTGATTTGTGAATCGTACTAGGCTACACATCGTGTCCCGCATACAAAGAATAGGAGTTGCTTTTGAAAATACCAACGACCTTAATCATTATGGACGGATACGGGCTGACGGATGATGTGTCCGGCAGTGCGATCCACGCGGCGCGGAAGCCGTATTTGACAGAGTTGTTTGCCAAACATCCGACGACGCGTCTCCTCGCCTCAGGCGAAGATGTGGGTTTGCCGGAGGGGCAGCAGGGGAACAGCGAGGTTGGCCATGTGAACATCGGAGCCGGGCGGGTGGTGTATCAAGACTTGCCGCGTGTTACCGCCGCGATCCGGGATGGGAGCCTTTATCAAAATTCCGCGCTGAGGGCCGCGATGTCTGCCGCGAAGGTGAACGGCGGGGCGTTGCATCTCCTAGGGCTCCTTTCGGATGGCGGGGTGCATAGTCATCTGACGCACATTTGGGCGCTGCTCGAGATGGCGAAACGCGAGGGGCTGACCAAGGTCTATCTCCACGTGTTTTTGGACGGACGGGATGTGCCGCCCAAGAGCGGGGCGGGATATCTTCGGGCTGCGGAAGAGAAGTGCCGGGAGATTGGTGTGGGCAAGATCGCCACTGTGATAGGCCGCTACTGGGCCTTGGATCGAGATGAGCGTTGGGAGCGGGTGGAAGAGGCGTATAACGCCGTGGTCTTCGGCGAGGGGATCCAAGATGCAGATCCCGTGGCCGCTGTGGAGCGGAGCTATGCGGAGGGCGTGACGGATGAGTTTGTAAAACCCATCGTCTCCGACCCGGAGGGCGTGATTCAAGCGGGAGACGCCGTGGTATTTTTCAATTTCCGGCCCGATCGGGCGCGGCAGATTACACGGGCTTTTGTAGATCCTGAGTTTGCGGGGTTTCCGCGCGGAATTGGCTATTTTCCGGTCCATTATGTCTGCCTGACGCAATATGATGAGACTATGCCGAACGTGACGATCGCTTTTCCGCCGGAGGAGATTACGGGTACATTCGGGGCCTATATCGCGGACCTTGGGCTCACCCAGCTCCGTATCGCGGAGACGGAGAAATACGCGCATGTGACCTTCTTTTTCAACGGCGGGGTGGAGGAGAGCTATGCCGGTGAAGACCGGGTGTTGATTCCGAGTCCGAAGGACTATCCCACCTATGATCTCATCCCCGAAATGAGCGCGTTTGAGGTGGCGGAGGCCGCGGTGGAGCGGATTCGGAGCGGGAAGTATGATGTGATTATTCTCAACTTCGCCAACTGCGACATGGTGGGACATACGGGTGCTTTGGATGCGGCGATCAAAGCCGTGGAGACGGTGGACGCCTGTGTCAAGCGAGTGGTGGAGGCGACCATTGAATTGGGCGGCATCGCGCTCATTACCTCGGACCATGGCAACGCGGAGCGGATGCGGAATCCGGACGGTTCTCCTGTGACGGCTCACACTACGAACCCGGTTCCTCTGGTGATCGTGGGGGCGGATGTTGCGCTGGAAGAGGGGCGGCTTGCGGATATTGCCCCGACTATGCTAGAATTGATGGGACTCAGACAATCGGAAGAGATGACAGGCAAAAGCCTGATTTCTAAATAATGGAGTAAAAGGGAGATGCGACTATGAGAGATTATCTGGAAATTACAGAAGTACTGGCGCGGGAGATTATGGATTCCCGCGGGAATCCTACAGTGGAAGTGGAAGTGACGCTTGAGAGCGGAACGGTCGGTCGGGCGGCGGTGCCGTCTGGCGCGTCTACGGGGATTTATGAGGCCTTTGAACTGAGAGACGGAGACGCGGCCTATTATCTCGGCAAGGGCGTGGGCAATGCTGTTAAGCACGTGAATGAAGAGATTGCGGAGGTTTTGGTGGGGCTGAATGCCTTGGAGCAGGTTTCCATTGACCAAATGCTCTGTGACCTTGACGGTACGCCGAACAAGAGCCGCCTTGGGGCGAACGCGATTCTTGGTTGTTCTCTCGCAGTCGCCCGCGCGGCGGCGGAGGAGTTGGGACTGCCGCTCTACAGCTACATCGGCGGCGTGAATGCCAAGACGCTGCCGGTGCCGATGATGAATATCATCAACGGCGGTGCGCACGCGTCCAACAATGTGGACATCCAGGAGTTTATGGTCATGCCTGTCGGCGCGGAGAGTTTCCAACAGGCGCTGCGGATGTGCGCGGAGGTATTCCACCATCTGAAGAAGGTCATCGCGAAGCGCGGCGGGTCTACCGCTGTCGGCGACGAGGGCGGGTTTGCCCCGGATCTCGCGGATGATGAAGAGGCGCTTAAGCTCATCATGGAGGCCATCGAAGTAGCTGGGTACAAAGCGGGAGATCACTTCATGATCGCTATTGACGCGGCGACCAGTGAGTGGATTCAGGAAGACGGCACTTATCTCAAGCCCAAGGCGCAGAAGACGCTCACGAAGGAAGAGATGGTCAACATGTGGGCGGACTTTGCGGCGAAATATCCGATTATTTCGCTGGAAGACTGTATGGCGGAAGATGATTGGGACGGTTGGAAGCTTCTGACGGACAGACTGGGCGACAAAGTTCAGCTTGTGGGCGACGATCTTTTTGTTACCAACGTAGAGCGACTGAGCCAGGGGATTCAAAAGGGTGTCGGCAACTCGATCCTCATCAAAGTCAACCAGATCGGTACGCTGACTGAGACGCTGGATACGATCCAGATGGCGAGCAGGGCGGGGTATACGTCGGTGATGTCCCACCGGTCCGGTGAGACGGAGGATACGACGATTGCGGACCTCGCGGTTGCGTTGAATACAGGGCAGATCAAGACGGGTGCGCCGTCTCGTAGTGACCGGGTGGCGAAGTATAATCAGCTGCTTCGCATCGAGGAGGATTTGTTTGACGCGGCGCAGTATCCGGGGATGGATGCGTTTTTTAATTTAAGATAATTTGTGCGGGCGGGGGGCTCCCCGCCCGTTTGTTTTTTCTTCTTGGGATAGCTCTATTTTTTATAAGCCTGCGGCTTGCTTTGCTCCCTGGCGACCCCCCATTTTGCGCATTCGAGTTGTGTGGTTCCGCCTGCCGGCGGAGGTTTATGTCGCTTTAGGGCGTGTACGCTCTTGTGCGGTGGGTTTCGTACTGTACGCCCTTCCGCCGGGCGAGGCGGAAGCACATGACTTGGACGCGCACGAGTCAAAAGTTTAAAAGGAAGAGATTTTCAAGAGAAACGCAGTTTCTCTTGAATTGTTTTTGCCTACTTTCTGTCAAGACAAAAAGCAGGTCGCCTTCGGCGACACGAAGCAACAGACCTGCAGGGCCTATTTAGCCCCCCCTATGGCAAATATAGAAAAAACCAATGGATGGCAAGAGGCCCCTGCAAAAATTTCCACCCTCCGATGTATAAAACAGTCTCTACTGGCAAAAATAGCCGTAGAGACCATTTTTTATGGAGGTAGGAAGATGAATCGAAATGAGAGCTTTTCCAGACGGGTTGGAGATTTTCTGGCAGGGCGGGGCTTTTACATAGCCCTCTTCCTGTGCGTCGCCGTGATCGGCGCGTCAGCCTGGGCTATGCTTGCGGACACGACAGATACCGGGATCCTTCCTGTGATGGGGGAGGTCGAAGAACTGGCGCAACAGCCGCCCAGTCTCCCGGCTTGAGTACTACGCCGACGCCGCGACCGACCCCAACCCCGCGTCCGCCGGATAGAGAGACATTCTTCTTTGGCACGGAAGAGCCGGACGTTTCACCGACACCCACCCCGGAACCAGCAGTGTCACCGGCAGAGCAGCCGGCTGTCCATGAATCCGCGCCGCTCCAGTTTGTCTGGCCTGTGGCGGGGGAGGTGGAGGTGGGACATTGCAAAGATACCCTCATCTTTGACCGGACGATGGGCGACTGGCGCATCCATGTAGGCGTCGACATTGTCGCTTATCTCGGTGAGCAGGTCTTGGCTGTCGCTGGGGGGACTGTGGAGCGGATTTTCCATGATGACTTGCTCGGTACGACGGTGGTCATCAATCACGGCGGAGGGATGCAGAGCCTCTATGCCAACCTGGCGGAGATTCCCGTGGTGACGGAGGGGCAATGGGTTGCGATGGGGACGCCGATCGGGGCCGTGGGGGCTACGGCGCTCGCGAAAAGCGGGGTCATACACCATCTGCATTTGGAGATCATTGAAGACGGCGTGAGAGTCGACCCTTTGCTGTTTCTGCCGCAACGGTAGGACATTTGGGCGGTTTATCAAGGAAGAGGGAGCCTCTGCGGGAGGCTCCTTCGGTATTTTTGCGATTTTCTTAGATAGGTGATTGACAAAGGGAGAGACGTCGGGTATAATGGTGTTCGTCTCTTTTCGATACGGCGGCATAGCTCAGCTGGCTAGAGCATTCGGTTCATACCCGGAGAGTCACTGGTTCAAATCCAGTTGCCGCTACCAGCTCACTACCGGCTTGCTACGTTCCATTTCCGCCGACGGGCGTTGCCCTTTGGCGAAAATTGCACTCCGTCAAGCCGTCGTTCGCTTCCGATTCGGGCGAAGACCCACCCGAATCGGTGAAAAGGTCAAGGGCAATCATATGGCGTGTTGGTCAAGCGGTTAAGACTCCGCCCTTTCACGGCGGCATCACGGGTTCGAGTCCCGTACACGTCACCAGCCCCACGGAGGAAACTTCGTGGGGCTACCCATAGGGAAGTTTAGCTCAGTTGGTTAGAGCGCTCGCCTCACACGCGAGAGGTCACTGGTTCAAGTCCAGTAATTTCCACCACGAGGGATAAAGACGAACCGCTGCCGGTTGGCAGCGGTTTTGTTATTTTATATGCGAATAACGTGCAAAACTATTGCCAAAATAGAAAAAACAAAGTAATATAAAAATATTATGTATAGCGGATGGTAAAAAGAGGATGCCACAATTTCGTGATCCAATTCATGGATTTATTTACATCAGTGATGATGAACTAAAAATTGTAAATTCTGCTCCCTTTCAACGTCTGCGAAATATACGCCAACTTGCCACTACATATCTGGTGTATCATGGAGCTGAGCATACTCGTTTCGGACACTCCCTCGGAGTTATGCACTTGGTTACAAGAGTGTTTGATTCTGTGATTTCAGATACATCGAATTTGTTTAGTGAGGATCCTTTTGAAAATGAAATTCGTACAGCGTGGTATCGTCAAATATTACGTCTAATTGCGCTAACTCATGATTTGGGGCACCCTCCGTTTTCACATGCGGCAGAAGGGTTCTTTGCGGATGGACTTAAGCATGAGTATTACACAAAAGAGATCATAAGAGATACTGTGATTTCAGGATATATTGTAGAAATCGGCAATAAGCTACAGGAGAGTTTGGCAGAAAAATCTAAACTTTCAACAGATGAGTTGATCGAAAAATATAAAATAAGGCCTATTACACCACAGTTGCTTTGGATGATATATGGAGAAAAACCGGCAATACATGATGAATATATTTGGCCCGATTTTGTTTTTTTAAAAAGCTTTATGGATGGCGAGTTGGACTGTGATAAAATGGACTATTTGCTCAGAGACTCTTTGTATTGTGGTGTGACATACGGAAAGTATGATTTGAATCGATTTGTATCAATCTTAACTGTATATAGGAGTAAAGAGGAAAACATTTTATCTCTGGCAATCTGTAGCGGAGGGGTTCAAGCGTTTGAAGAGTTTGTTCTTGCCCGTTATTTTATGTTTATTCAAGTGTATTTCCACAAAACTCGCAGATGCCTTGACAGGCTGCTTGTTGCAGGTATGAAGGAAATTTTGCCAAATGGTGTCTTCCCTGAAGAAATTAATAATTACCTAAAATGGGATGACACCTATGTGTTACACGAAATGAAACAAAAGCAAACACCACATGCAAAACGATATTTAGAAAGAAAATGTATGACATGTGTTTATGAAACGCCCGCCCATGCAACAGGAAGTGAGAAAAAACTTACCAAGTCTCTGCAGGAGGGATTGGAGCGCGAGTTTCCAGATGTCTTTTTTCAGTTTGATGACGTTGACAAAAAAGCGCATAAACTTTTACCTCCCGTATACTCTTCGAAAGATGGCGACGAAAATGAAATAAGGGTGATCGACAAGCATACCGGAGAGGCTAAAAGTGTAATGCATCACTCCTTGATTTTAAAGGGGATTACAGACAGCATTTATATTTGCAGACTATATGCCGACGCTGATAAAGAAGATATTAAGAGAATAAAGAGTTGGATTAATGCGAAAGACCTTGAATATTCAAGTTAGAAGGGAGTATACAGTATGAGTAGCGTATTAAGTATAATAAAATCAATACAAGAGACGACCCATGAAGCTCCCTGTAAAAAAGCCATACAGAAAATGGTATACCTCATTCAAGAAGCAAACGAACCACTTGGATTCGACTATCGTATTCATTTCTACGGCCCCTACAGTGCCGATTTAGATGCAGAACTACGATATCGCTGTAGTCGTGGTGATTTGGCAATGGATGAAAGAGATCAGGGACATTTACTGTCGGTTAATGACACTGTGGAAATATCTGCAATCTCTTCGCATGCCCAAAATGTAATTTTCAATTTTAGTTCGGAGAGACCAGCTCAATTAGAGCTTCTCACAACGGCCCTCTACGTTCAAAGAGCGCTTCCGAATTCTGGTTTCGAAGGTATTATTGCTGGTGTTCAAAAAATCAAAGGGCAAAAATATAGTAGAGAGAAAATAGAGGATGCCATCAAGGAGTTAAAGGACAAAAAGTATTTTTAGTTTTGTACGAGAGAGGAACAGGGGTACGAAAATAGTACCCCTGTTCTTTTCTCGCGCCTTTTATTGTTGAAATTGCGTAGTGCAAAAAGCGCAAAGAACTGCGGCAATCTTAAATTTCTTATGCGCAAATGTACTGGTTTCGGCGTAGCATACGGAAATCTCCTGTGCTATACTTTTTTGTAATGGGAGCTCTTTGCGCTGCATGGAGCGACAAAATCAAAACTAGGAGTGAGACATATGCCAATTTTGCTTCCGGAAGATTATACATACGCGTTTCCGAAAATGCACAAGGTCCGTCAAAACATCCCGGCAGACCGTCTGGAAGATGTCGCGGATACCCTGCGAAAATCACTGGACAGAGAAGAAATTCGCGCCAAGATTAAGCCGGGCGCAAATGTAGTAGTCGGTGTCGGCAGCCGCGGGGTGCAGAATATCGCTCTGATTGTCAAAACTGTGGTAGACTTCGTGAAAGAAGCCGGTGGCGTGGTCACCATCGTGTCTGCTATGGGCAGCCACGGCGGCGGTCGGGAAGATGGTCAGCGTGAAATGCTCGCGGGATACGGCATTACAGAAGAAACCATGGGTGTGCCTGTTATCACGAAAGTAGACTCTACCCTGCTCGGCCAAACGAAGACCCGCGGAGTAGACGTCTGGTTTGATAATGTGGCCCTTGCGGCAGACCTCGTCATCCCGATCAACCGCGTCAAATTCCACACGCACTTCTCCGGCCCTGCGCAGAGCGGGCTTTGCAAAATGCTCACTATCGGTTTTGGTAACCATGTCGGCTGCTCGACCTATCACGGGAGCGGCTTCAAATGGTTCGGGCAGACGATGCTGGAAGCGGTAGACATCATCATGGAAAAGGCGAACATCGGTTTCGGCGTCGCGGCGGTAGAAAATGCCTATGATGAAACCTACTTGATCGAAGCGATTCCGGGTGAGAATATCCAAAAACGCGAAGCGGATTTGCTCAAAATCGCCGGCGAAAACTATCCGCGCATCATGATCCCGGAGATCGACATTTTGGTTGTCAAGGAGATCGGCAAGAACATTTCCGGTACGGGAGTAGACTGCCACGTCATCGGGAAGAGCTTCAATATTGACGAGTTCCCCCTGCCCGTGCCCGACATTGACCGGATGGTCGTGCTCGGCGCTACCGAGGAGAGCCATGGCAATATGATCGGTATCGGTAACTTTGACGTCTGCCTGCGCGAGATGTTTGAGCAGATCGACTATGAGTCAACCTACGCAAACGGCATTGCCGCCTTGTCTGGGGATGACGCGAAGATTCCCATCATCGCCGCCGACTATGACGAGGCGATGCGGATTGCCGTGAAGCTTCTGAGACCGGGGACGGATAAGAAGAATCTGCGCATCGTGACAATCAAAAATACGCTGCAGCTTACCGAAATTGAAGTTTCCGATTCTCTCCTGCCTTATGTGGCGGAGCATCCGGATTTGGAGCTTATCTAGGCGAAATGATAGACCCCCCCATTGGCATTGCCGATGGGGGGTTCTGTGTGTGGGTGCAAGAAAGTCTCCTTGTTCAAAGGAAGTACCTATCGGTATTCCTTCCGCCGAACCAATCGGTCGCGGCTTCGCCTTGCCCTCCCCAGGCGGCAGTTATGGCAGGCGAAGCCTGACGGAGGATTCGTCGGATACGGGAGGACATGTGCTGGTGGGGGAGAATCATTAGGCAGCTTCGCGGACAGTTCCTTTGGGAAGGGAGCCTGTGGGTGTTGGGGATTAGTCATCGCCTTTTTGGCGCAGATGGGCGATGAGCATTTTGATGATGAAGGCGTCGGAGAAGCTTTTTGCGGGGTCGAGTCCGGTGAGATCGTATAGCTTTTCCAGGCGCGCCCGGATCGTGTTGCGGTGCAGCAGGCTTTTTTCCGAGGCGACGGAGATGTTTGTACAGTGGTCGATGAAGTGTTCGGCGCATTCGAGCAGCTCTGTGCGCAAAGTGCCGTCTTTTTTCTCCAGCTTTTTCAGGCTGGGTTCCAGGAGTTTTTTGAGGACTTGCGGGTGCAGATGGTGATAGATATTGTCGAACAGGATGTTTTCGAGGAGATAGAGGCATTCGCTCCGCCCGGTTTTTTTGCCGATGTGGATGATTTCGAGGGCCTCTTCAAAGCTTTTTTTCAAGTCTGAGAGCGTAGTGCAGATGTTTCCGTAGGCCGTGTTGAAGGAGAAGGCGGTGAAGGTGCTGAGGTCCTGGATGAGGTCTTGGCAGATTTTGTCCAGCGCGAGGTAGATGCGGGAATGATCTCCCATGGGGATGAAGGATTTGATTACGACAATTGTGTCGCGGTCGTAGATGAAGACGAGGTCTTGGGTGTTGAGGTAGCGGTTGGCGATTAGGCATTTTACCGCTTCGTTGCGGATCAGTTCGGTGCTGGCTTGGTAGCCGAGCTTGAGGTTGATATTGAAATAGCTGGTCTGGTGGAATTGCAGTTTGATGCAGATCACAGAGCGCAAAAGCGAGGGGTCGATTTCCTGCCGGTTCATCATGGAGATGAGTTTGTCGGCGTCTACCTGGTCGGAGAGCATGAGGCGCGCGATTTGGCCGCGTTCGTCGCTGTTGGAGAGCGTGCGGCTGTAGAGATCGTATTCCAGTGCGGCCTCTAGTGCGGCCCGCACGGCGACGCCTTGCTGCGCGGAAGAGGCGGTGTGTCCGTGGACGACGACTGTGCCGCATAGTTCGCCGTTGAGGAATACTGGGGTGCCGTAGACCATCCAGTCGTCCTGTTCGCCGCGCTCGATGATCGCGGGGTGCATGACCTGGATGACGTATTGCGCGGTGCTGCTGTTTGTCCCGACGCGGGAGGAATCGGTGGAGGCTACGATACGGGTGTGTTCGTCTGTGATGTGGACGGTGGAATGGGAGGCGTATTTTTCTAAAAGCTGATCTAGAAAGTCTGCATGGATCATGGTGGACACCCCTTGTTGTGTGCGATGTTGTGCCGATGGCACAGGTTTCGTGAAAATGATAGCACAAATGCACTGAAAAAGGAAGATGTACGATAATTTGGTGGGGCGAAAAATATTTGTGTGCAAAAAAATCAGAATTTGGGGATAGGGAAAGTAAATAACTGCGCATTGTACATAGGAATGGCGTTGAATCCGCCGTTACCTGTTTGTTATGATGGAGGAAACCAGATTTTCGTGAATAGAAGGAGGACATACATATGCTTGATATATCCAATGAAGAGGTATTGCGGCAATATCTGCTGGACAAGGGCCATATGAAGGCGGGAGAGCATTGCTGGATCAAGTATTGCGGCGGGGGCGTATCCGGCACGGTGGCTTTTGTCCATGTCGATGGACGGGAGATGATCGTGAAGCAGGCATTGGCGAAGCTTAAGGTCAAAGAAGAGTGGTTATGCGACCCGAATCGGATGCAGATTGAGATGAAAAGCAACGAGATATACCACCGTTTCGTACCCGAAAACACCCCGGAAGTGTACTTTTATGACCACGATAACTACATTTTTGGGCGCGAAGCGGCACCGGAAGAGGCCATTATGTGGAAGAGTGACCTGATGACTGGTCGGCTCGACTTCGTTGTGGCGGAGAAGGTGATGCGTTCGCTTTGCATTGTCCACAACGAGTGCGCGAAGGACAGAGAAATCGCGGAATTTTTCGCGGACAAGGCTATTTTTTACGAATTGCGCATCTCGCCGTATATCAAGTTTATCTTGAACAAGCACCCGCAACTGACTGACTATGCACAGCCCATCATTGAAGAACTGATGGACAGCGCGATTACCTTGGTCCATGGCGACTATAGCCCGAAGAACGTGATGATTAACGACCGCAAAGTGTATTTGATGGACTTTGAAGTGGCGCACTATGGGCATCCGTCTTTTGACCTTGGGTTTTTGTCGAACCATCTGGTTCTCAAGTCTATCTACAACTGCAAGTATGGGGCGGCTTATCTCAGCATGCTGCGGCATATTCTGGACCTGTATTTCAACGAGATGGATTATATGGATAAGGGCGCGCTGGAACAGAGCTTTATTAAGCTCCTGCCTCTGCTGATGATTGCGCGGGTGGATGGCAAGTCGCCGGTGGAATATCTCACGGAGCCGGTAGATAAAGAGCTGGTGCGCACGATTGCGTATGCGATTATCGAGAGCAAGCCGGCGGACCGCCATGTGATGATTGATCTGATTTTGGCACACGTTGAAGCTTATTTCGAGAACACGAAGAACGCTTAGGAGGGTATGGCGATGTCTGGATATAACATTAAAGAAGTAAAGGCGCGGCAGGTGTTTGATTCGCGCGCCAATCCGACGGTAGAAGTCGATGTGATTTTGGAGTGCGGCGCGATGGGGCGCGGGACGGTTCCGTCTGGCGCGTCCACTGGCATCTACGAGGCGCTGGAGCTTCGGGATGGTGATGAGAAGCGGTTTGGCGGCAAGGGCGTGAGCAAGGCGATCGGCAATATTGAGCGGGTGTTGGCGCCGGCTATTGTTGGGATGGACGCCACGAATCAGGCCGCGATTGACGACAAGATGATCGCCTTGGACGGGACGCCGGGCAAGAGCAATCTGGGGGCGAACGCGATTCTTGGCTGCTCTATGGCGGTGGCCTGGGCGGCGGCGAACGCGGCGAAGCAGCCATTGTTCCGCTATTTGGGCGGGTGCAACGCGAGGACCTTGCCGGTGCCTATGGTGCAGATTATCGGCGGGGGTGCGCATGCGGTTGGGTCGGTAGATATTCAGGATTATCTTGTTGTGCCGATGAGCGCGGGCAGCTTTGCTGAGGGGTATGAGATGGTTGTGGACGTGTATAACGCCACGAAGAAGGTGTTCGCGAAGGCGGGGAAACCACTGTCTACAGCGGACGAAGGCGGGTTCTGGCCGACGGGATTCAAGAGCAATGAAGAGGGTCTTGCGCTTATTACGGAGGGCATTGCCCTTGCCGGATACAAGCCGGGAGAAGATGTGGCGATTGCGCTGGATATCGCTTCGAGCGAGTTTTATCAAAAGGACAAGGGGACCTATACCTTCCATCTGGAAGACCGCGAGTTTACACGGGAGGGATTTGTCGATCTGCTGTGTAGTTGGGTAGATAAATATCCTATCATCTCGATTGAAGACGGCGCTTCGGAGCTCGATTGGGAGGGCTCGGTGCTGCTGACTCAGAAGCTCGGCAAGCGGATCCAGTTGATTGGGGACGATCTGTTTACCACGAGTATTCCTCGCGTGAAAGAGGGCGTGGAGCGGGGTGCATGTAACGCGGTGCTCATCAAGATGAACCAGATCGGCACGATTACAGAGACATTGGACGCGATTGAGTATACGAAGACGGTTGGTTATCTGCCTGTTGTGTCCGCTCGTTCGGGTGAGACGGAGGACTGCTCGATTGTGCATCTCTCGATTGGGACCAACGCGGGGCAGCTCAAAGTCGGCTCGGTTGCGCGGAGTGAGCGCACGGTGAAGTGGAACGAGGCGATTCGCATGGAGCAGTTGCTGGGTGCGCAAGGGATTTATCCGTCCGGCGCGATCTTCGATCGGGTCAAGAGATAGCGAGCGTTCATCCATTGATTGCTGAATGATTTGTTTTGTCCTCCCCGCCTTTGGCAGGGGGGACAAAATGCTTCTTACTCCGAACGGATTTCCTAGCGATTTCTATTTTCTTATGTGACGAGATGTGATATGCTCGTTGTAAGGATAGACGAATATCCGCTTTGCACGCAATTGAATCTACCCACCACAGCTTTTTCGGCTGAAGAGGTTATGCCATGGCAAAAATGCAAATGACGCCATACGAGCGGGTGATGGCCGCCATCCACCACAAAGAGTTTGACGTATTTCCGGCAATTTCTCCGACATCAGTGGCCACCCTGGACGGGATGCGGCTTGCGAACGCTTATTTTCCGGAGGCGCATTTGGACCCCAGCAAAATGGCGGCGTTGGCCGCGATTGGACATGAGCGCTTTCAGTTTGACTCGGTGATGCCGTATTTTTCGATTCATCTGGAGAGCGCCGCTCTCGGCGCGCAGATTGATTGGCGGGACGCGGGCAGTACGCCGCAGGTGCTTACGAAGCCGATTCGGCGGGTGGACGATTTTGAGCTTCCGCCCAAGTTTATCCAACGTACGGAGTTTCAAAAGATGCTCCGGGCGATCCGGATTCTCAAGAAGAAATACGGTGGGCGAGTGCCGGTTATGGGCAAGGTGATGGGGCCTTGGACTTTGGCGTATAACCTGTATGGCGTGGAGAATCTGACCATCGACATGATCTTGGAGCCGAAGAAGACGACGGATCTCATCAACGAACTTTCGGCGGTGCCGATCAAATTTGCCAAGGAGCAGTTTGACGCGGGGGCTGATATTGTGACATGGGCGGAGCACACGACCTCGGACTTGGTGAGTCCCCATGTGTATAACGAGTTTATTCTACCGATACATAAAAAGGCCGCGTTTGCGCTCCAACAGGGCGGGGGGCCGGTGATTTTGCATATCTGCGGGAATGTGAGGGATCGGCTTGCGGGGATTAGCAAGTCGGGGTTTCAGATGTTTCATCTGCAT